>NZ_CP072852.1:1968535-2624713 GCF_017948265.1 Rhodoferax sp. PAMC 29310
CGGCTACCCCGGCCAGGACAGTGCCAGCCGCAGGCCCAATCCGGACTTTGTGCTCAATCAGTCTCGCTACCAAGGCGCGTCTATTTTGCTGGCGCGCAAGAACTTTGGCTGTGGCTCTTCGCGTGAGCACGCGCCCTGGGCATTGGACCAATACGGTTTTCGCGCCATCATTGCCCCCAGCTATGCGGATATTTTCTTCAACAACAGCTTCAAGAATGGCATGTTGCCCATCGTGTTGAGTGAGGCCCAGGTGGGCCAGTTGTTTGACGAATCAGCCGCTTTTCCAGGCTACTCCCTGACCATTGATTTGGAGCGTCAAGTCATCGTCAAACCCAATGGCGACGAGTTACCTTTTGATGTTCAAGCGTTTCGCAAGTACTGCTTGCTGAATGGCTTCGACGATATCGGACTGACCTTGCGTCAGTCCGAAAAGATCAAAGCCTTCGAGGCTGAGCGTTTGGCTAAAAAGCCGTGGCTAGCCCACACACTGCCTGCATAAGCAGCTATCAATTAAATAGCGAGTCAGATATACCATGAAGATTGCAGTATTGCCAGGCGATGGCATTGGAACCGAGATTGTTGCCGAAGCCGTGAGCGTGCTCAAGGCCTTGGACCTGAAGTTCGAAATGGAATCCGCCTTGGTCGGGGGCGCCGCCTATGAGGCGTTTGGTCACCCCCTCCCTGAATCCACGCTTCAACTGGCCAAGAATGCTGACGCGATTCTCTTTGGCGCCGTAGGCGACTGGAAATACGACAAGCTGGATCGTCCACTGCGTCCTGAGCAGGCCATTCTCGGCTTGCGCAAGAACCTGGGCCTTTTTGCCAACTTCCGTCCTGCCATTTGCTACAACGAATTGGTGGACGCCTCCAGCCTCAAGCCTGAATTGATTGCTGGCCTGGACATCCTGATCATCAGGGAACTGACAGGTGACATTTACTTTGGCCAACCCCGTGGGCGCCGCATTGCAACCGACGGGCACTTTCCTGGCGCTGAAGAAGCCTTTGACACCATGCGCTACAGCCGCCCGGAAATTGAGCGTATTGCTCATGTCGCCTTTCAGGCTGCCCGCAAACGCAGCAAACGGGTTACCAGCGTGGACAAAGCCAACGTACTGGAAACCTTTCAGTTCTGGAAAGACGTGGTGTCAGAGGTTGGCAAAGAGTACCCGGACGTCGAACTGGACCACATGTATGTCGACAACGCGGCCATGCAACTGGTACGCGCACCCAAGAAGTTTGACGTCGTCGTCACCGGCAACATGTTTGGCGACATATTGAGCGACGAAGCGTCCATGCTGACGGGCTCCATTGGCATGTTGCCATCTGCGTCTTTGAATTCCAGCAACCAAGGTTTGTATGAACCCAGCCACGGAAGTGCACCAGATATCGCTGGCAAAGGCATTGCCAACCCATTGGCAACGATTTTGAGTGCTGCCATGATGCTGCGATTCAGCCTGAACCAGGAAGAGGCCGCCCTGCGGATCGAAGCTGCGGTTCAATCAGTGCTGACCGAGGGGCTGCGCACCGCCGACATCTACAGTGCCGGAACCACACGGGTGAGCACCTCCGAAATGGGTGCGGCTGTCGTCAAGGCCTTGAAGTAAAGCCGAATACAATTCTCGTATGTCAGCCATGTTGATCCACCCTCGATTTCCAGCTCCCTCTCCGAGCGGCGCAGGTGAGTTAGGTGTTTCTGCATGCGTAGCGACCACAAAAACGACAACCACTAAAGGCTGAAACTGCCAGGTTCGTCGTGCCCTCCCGGCCAGACGAGCCGGGCAGATGGAATTCCTCAATTTCGACGATCTGGAAGGGCAACATGATGAAAACTGGTAATTTGGTCGGCCTGGTTGGCTGGCGCGGCATGGTGGGTTCGGTCCTGATGGATCGCATGCAGACTGAAGGCGACTTCGACCTCATTGAACCCCTGTTTTTCTCGACCTCCAACTCGGGTGGTGCCGCCCCCGCACAGGCGAAAAACGAAACCACACTTAAAGATGCGTTTGACATCAACGAGCTAAAGCGTTGCGACATCATCATCACCGCGCAAGGCGGCGATTACACCAGCGAGGTTTTCCCCAAACTTCGCGCTGCCGGTTGGGCGGGTCACTGGATTGACGCGGCGTCCACACTGCGGATGAACGGTGATTCCGTTATTGTGTTGGACCCGGTCAACATCTCTGTCATCCAGAACGCACTCAGCAAGGGTGGCAAGAATTGGGTCGGCGGAAATTGCACCGTCAGCTGCATGCTGATGGGCGTTGGCGCCTTGTTCAAGGCCGGATTGGTGGAGTGGATGAGCACCCAAACCTACCAGGCCGCTTCGGGTGGTGGCGCTCAACACATGCGTGAACTTCTGACCCAATACGGGACGTTGAACGCAGAAGTTAAAGCACTGCTGGACGACCCGAAAAGCGCGATTCTCGAGATCGATCGGAAAATCATCGCCAAGCAACGTGCGATGTCGTCCGCCGAAACTGCCAATTTCGGCGTCCCCCTGGGCGGCTCCCTCATTCCCTGGATTGACAAAGACCTCGGGAACGGACAGTCCAAGGAAGAGTGGAAAGGCATGGCCGAAACTAATAAAATCTTAGGCCTCGGCGAAGGGTTTGGAAGCTCAGAGATTCCAGTGGACGGATTTTGCGTGCGCGTGGGCGCCATGCGCTGCCACAGTCAGGCACTGACTTTCAAGCTCAAAAAGGACGTCCCGACTGCTGACATTGAAGCCATGATTGCCGCCGACAACGCTTGGGTCAAAGTAGTGCCCAACACCAGAGAAGCGACGATTCAGGACCTCACCCCCGTAGCTGTCACCGGAACAATGACTATTCCAGTCGGACGAATTCGCAAACTCGCCATGGGACCCGAGTACGTGGGTGCATTCACGATCGGCGATCAGCTTCTTTGGGGAGCCGCTGAGCCCTTGCGCCGCATGCTGCGGATATTGCTGGCGGCATAGCAACATTTGGTGCGAATCGATTTCGCACCACCTCAAGCGCCCCTCTTGCTGTCACCTCGCGCAAGAGGGGCGTTGTTGTTTAACATCATAGAATCTCATGATTCGCCCAGCAAGCGAGACGACTCACTGTTAGAAGCATAGTCATCTTGTCTTCGTAAGGTATTGATGTTATTGTGCTTTTCAACAAAAAAGTCGTATGACATGGTGTAGTTCCTACGCGCCTGTTTTACTGTCGCCAGAATACCGGAGTTCTCAAATTGAATGCAAAGTCACATCGTTGGCAAAAGACCGTTCTGGCGGCGGCGGCATCTGCCCTTCTAGGGTTGGCGGGCTCCAATGCTTCCGCGCTGTCCTTGGGTCGCATCACGGTCCAGTCTGCCTTGGGTGAGCCCCTTCGGGCCGAGATCGACATTCCGGAAATAAATGCAGAGGAAGCAGCGTCGTTAAAAGCAGCGGTGGCTCAACCAGCAGCCTTCCAGGCTGCAGGCATGGAATACAACCCTGCCATGGGCAGCTTAAAAACTTCGCTTCAAACCCGCCCCAATGGCAGAGCCTTCATCCGGCTAAGCAGTGATCGCGCGATCAATGAACCGTTTGTCGACATGATTCTGGAGGCCACCTGGGCGTCAGGGCGCATCGTGCGTGACTACACCATGCTATTCGACCCGGCGCCGCTGAAGAAAGCGCCGCCGACTGCGCCAAGTCCTGTCCAGGCGCCAACTCAAGCACCGGCGGCGACCTCATCCGCTCCAGCTCCGCGGCCCAATGTAGTGGCCCCAGCCAAGGCTGAATCGCGGCCTGCGGAGCGCCCCACCCCAACCCAACCCGCCCCGGTAACATCCAAGCCGCAAGAGCGCGTTCAGAAAATCAAGATCAAGGCGGGGGACACTGCAAGCGGCATTGCTGCGACCATCCTGCCCGCCAATGTGTCGCTCGATCAAATGTTAGTGGCCATGTTGCGCGCCAATCCGGACGCTTTTATCCGTGACAACGTCAATCGGATGAAGGCCGGAGCCGTGCTTGAGGTGCCGACTGAGGCGCAGGCAAATGCCACACCGGAGTCCGAGGCAAGCCAGATGATTGTTGCGCAGAGCCGTGACTTCAATGATTTCCGAAGGAAATTGGCCAGTAACGCACCTGACGTAGAGCAGGCGGCGGCCGACCGCCAGGCCAGTGGCCGCCTCCAAGCCCAGGTCGATGACAAAAAGACCGAGACCCCTGCGCCAGACAAATTGACCCTCTCCAAGGGGTCCGTCGAAACCAAAATTGCTGAAGATCAGCTTGCCAAAGACCGTGCAGCGGCCGATGCAGCCAGCCGTGCCGCGGAACTGACCAAGAACATCAACGATTTGGGCAAGCTTGGCGTTTCCGCCAACAGCTCTTCCACCTCTGCGCAGCGAACCGCATCAGCAGCAGAACCTGCCCCTGCTGCGCTTGCGGTTCCAGCAGCCTTGCCAGACGCGCCTCCAAAAGAGCCAGCGCCAGTAGTTGCCCCGGCGGTTGAACCCGCCGCGCCAGTGGCTGCTCCGGCCCCCTCTGCGACACCAGCAGCTGAGCCAGGGTTTGTTGACGACCTGATCGAAAATCCGCTGGTACCCGCTGGTGCGGCGGGCTTGGTTGTCCTGTTGGCAGCTCTGGGCATCTACCGCATGCGCCAGCGCAAGAACAAGGCGCATGTGGACAGCTCCTTCATGGAAAGCCACTTGAAGCCGGAATCATTTTTTGGCGCCAGCGGCGGCCAAAGCGTGGACACCAGCGACAGCGGAACTTCGGGTTCTTCCATGGTCTACTCGCCCAGCCAGTTGGTGGCCGACGACGTGGATCCCTTGGCCGAGGCTGATGTTTACCTGGCCTATGGCCGGGACCTTCAAGCTGAGGAAATTTTGAGGGAAGCCCTGCGCACCCAACCGGGACGCATTGCAATTCATCAAAAACTGGTTGATATTTTTGCCAAGCGCAATGACGCACATGGGCTTGAAGAGGTGGCCGCTCTTGCATTCAAGCTCACCGGCGGCACGGGTGCCGAATGGGCACGAATTTGTGAGTTGGGACTGGGGATCGACCCGAGCAACTCCCTCTATCAACCGGGTGGCGAGCCGCTTCCAGCAAGTGAACTGCCCACTCCTGAGAATGAACCACAAGTTGATCGCGACGCCGACGACAACAGCGAAGATCTTGACAGTGCCAGAGCGACATTGACACCCGATGCAGCTGAAGAAAACCCGTCTGATGCGGGTGGTGTTGATCTGGACCTCGACCTTGATTTTTCGTTCGAAGAACAGCCATCCAGCCAAATCACCGAAGCGCTGCCAAGTGACATGGCGCCCGTTGCTGAGCTACCGTCGATTGACGACGACGCCAGTGCACTCGACTCAGTGGCAATGACGCTTGAATTTGAGCCCCCCACCGAAGTCCCTCTTCCGGCGCCCGCACCAACGGACAAGCTCAATGACATCAACTTTGATTTGTCTGCCCTGGACGATCTGACGTCTGAGCCAGCGGCACTGGACGGCAAAATTGACACGGAAGAATTCAAAGTTCAAGCCGCCACCAGTTTCGGCACCACAGAGCCAGGCGCGCTGACGACCGATGAGCCGGAGGACGGCCCGAACTCGGATCTCAGCATGTTGGACTTTGATTTAGACGGCTTATCGCTTGACTTGAATACACCCGAGTCCAGCGACGCCAACGCGGCACCAGTCGAGCACGAAGATCCCTTGATGACCAAACTGGCGCTGGCCGAGGAGTTCAGCGCCATCGGTGACGACGACGGTGCTCGCGCTTTGATTGAGGAAGTTCTCTCCGAAGCCACTGGCGACATGAAAGCCAAGGCGCAGCGCGCCTTGGGCAACTTGTAAAAAGACCCACCTTCGTCGCTCAAAGACGAGGGTGACTTGAATTTATCTTGAGGCTAGCACTCGGCATCAGCTACAACGGGCAGGCTTATCAGGGATGGCAAAGCCAACTCTCCCGTCAAACCGTTCAGGACCAGTTGGAAGCGGCTCTGGGAAAGTTCACGGCGCAAAAGGTATCAACGCTGTGCGCTGGGAGGACAGATGCCGGCGTTCACGGGCTCATGCAAGTGATCCACTTCGACACCGACTTAGTGCGGCCCACCGCCTCATGGGTTCGCGGCACTAACGCATTTTTGCCACCCGATATAGCCGTTGAGTGGGCTCAAGTCGTGCCCACTGAATTTCACTGCCGTGCCTGTGCGCAGTCCCGTCGCTACGCTTATATCTTGATTGAGTCCACGGTTCGGCCCAGCATTGATGCCGGGCGCGTGGGCTGGGTCTACCGCCCCCTCGATGGCCAAGCCATGCGCCAGGCGGCCGCTTATTTAATCGGCGAACACGACTTTAGCTCCTTTAGGGCGGCCGCCTGTCAGGCATTGACACCGGTCAAAACTCTGCAACGCATCGAAATCTCCCAGCGCGGCGCCTATTGGCGCTTTGAATTCGAAGCCAATGCGTTTCTGCACCATATGATCCGCAACATCATGGGCGGCTTGATTGCGGTGGGGCAACATAAACATCCCGCTGAATGGATGAAAAAGATTCTGCTGGCACGAGACCGCACGGTGGCCGCGCCGACCTTCTCCCCCAACGGGCTTTACTTTTTGGGCCCACGCTATGCCCCGCACTGGGGTCTTCCCGAGCGCACCCCTGCTTTTGATGGATTGCCATGACCTCTGACGCCCTTTTTTCCCAACGTACCCGCATCAAAATTTGTGGACTCACCCGTGAGCAAGACTTGGATGCTGCCGTTGCGGCAGGGGTCGATGCAATTGGGTTTGTCATGTACGAGAAAAGCCCACGCTATGTGTCGCCGACTCGCGCCGCTGAATTGGCGAAACGCCTCCCGCCTTTCATCACGCCGGTGCTTTTGTTCGTGAACGAGAGCGTTTCAAAAGTCATAGCGACTTGTGCCCATATCGCGGGCGCAACAGCCCAATTTCATGGTGATGAAACGCCCGAAGACTGCCTTGCCGCCACGCATCAAGGTGCGCGCCCGTTCCTGCGAGCAGCGCGCATTCCCTTGGGCGAAGCGGGCGCCCGGTTTGATCTCGTAAAATATGCTTCCGACTACTCTCAATCCCAAGCCATCTTGCTCGACGCCCATGTCGACGGGTACGGTGGCGGGGGGCAAACATTCCATTGGTCACTTCTGCCTCCAAGCGTCAACGCTCACCTCGTCTTGAGTGGTGGGCTCGACGCTGCCAACGTCACCGACGGCATTCTGCAGGTACGCCCGCGCTGTAAATCGCTGGCTGTCGATGTGAGCTCGGGTGTCGAACTCTCAGGCCCTGGTAACAAGGGCCTCAAAGACCCCGGAAAAATCAATCAATTTGTCGCTGCCGTTCGGGCGGCGGACCAACAACTCAAGGACCTTGCGGGGTAACACCAGTCATCAGATACTGGTGCGGCCCCCAGTAGACCCACTATGACGACCTACCAACAACCTGACCTGCGTGGTCACTTCGGCATTTATGGCGGCCGTTTCATCTCGGAGACGCTGACCCACGCCGTCAACGAACTCACAGACGCTTACGCCAAGTACCAGAACGACCCGGCGTTTGTTGCCGAGTTCAACGATGAGCTGGCCCACTTTGTTGGCCGACCTTCCCCGGTCTACCATGCCGCCCGCATGAGCCGTGAACAAGGTGGTGCCCAGATATTTCTCAAGCGTGAAGACCTGAACCACACCGGCGCGCACAAGATCAACAACACCATTGGTCAGGCCATGCTCGCCAAGCGCATGGGTAAACCTCGCGTGATTGCCGAAACCGGTGCGGGCCAACACGGCGTTGCGACGGCGACGATTTGCGCGCGCTACGGCCTGGAGTGTGTGGTCTACATGGGCAGTGAAGACGTCAAGCGCCAGAGCCCCAATGTTTACCGCATGAAACTGCTGGGCGCCACGGTGGTGCCCGTTGAAAGCGGCAGCAAGACGCTGAAAGATGCCCTGAACGAAGCCATGCGCGACTGGGTTGCCAACGTGGACAACACGTTTTACATCATTGGCACTGTGGCTGGGCCACACCCATACCCCATGATGGTGCGCGACTTCCAAAGCGTGATTGGCAATGAATGCCTGGTGCAAATGCCTGAGATGCTGGCCAAGGCGGGTTGTGCCAACCCACAGCCTGATGTGGTCATGGCGTGTGTCGGCGGTGGCAGCAATGCGATGGGCATCTTCTACCCCTATATTTCCCACGCCAACACTCGGTTGATTGGAGTGGAAGCAGCGGGTGAAGGCATGGACACCGCCCGTCATTCGGCGTCACTGCAACGTGGCAGCCCCGGCGTATTGCACGGCAACCGCACCTACGTGCTGCAGGACGACAACGGACAAGTCACTGAAACACACAGCATCAGCGCCGGGCTGGACTACCCCGGCGTGGGCCCTGAGCATGCTTTCCTGAAAGACATCGGTCGCGCCGAATATGTTGGCATCACCGACAAAGAAGCGCTGGAGGCCTTTCATTACCTGTGCCGAACCGAGGGCATCATTCCTGCACTGGAATCCAGCCACGCCGTGGCCTACGGCATGAAACTAGCCAAGACCATGCGCCCTGATCAATCGATTTTGATCAATTTGTCAGGCCGTGGTGACAAGGACATTGGCACAGTCGCTGATCTGAGCCAGGCAGACTTCTTCTGTCGCCCCAGCTGCACCGGCCAATCGGTCAAAGGCGGTGATGTCAGCAATGACACCCACGTCATGAAAGTTGTCAAATGAGCCGCATCACCACAACATTCGCGCAACTCAAAGCACAGGGCCGCAAGGCGCTGATTCCCTACGTGACAGCCGGTTTTCCTTTTGCCGATGTCACCCCCGAGCTGATGCACGCCATGGTGGCGGGTGGTGCCGATGTCATTGAACTCGGTGTTCCCTTTTCCGACCCCAGCGCCGATGGTCCGGTGATCCAGAAGGCTGGTGACAAAGCCTTGGCCCAAGGCATTGGCATGGTGCGGGTGCTGGACATGGTGCGCGCTTTTCGCACGAAAGACACCACAACCCCCGTGGTGCTGATGGGCTACGCCAACCCGGTTGAGCGCTACAACCAAAAACACGCCAGCAAAACCAGTCAAAGTGCGTTTGTGCAAGACGCTGCTGCTGCCGGTGTGGACGGCATGTTGATTGTGGACTACCCGCCCGAAGAGTGCGAGGAGTTCGCCGCTGAACTGAAGTCCGCCGGCATGGACCTGATCTTTTTGCTGGCCCCCACATCCACCACCGAGCGCATGCAGCAAGTGGCCCGCGTAGCCAGTGGCTATGTCTACTACGTCTCGCTCAAGGGCGTGACAGGGTCTGGCACCTTGGACACGGCGGCGGTGGAGGCCATGCTGCCGCGCATTCGCGAGCATGTGTCGGTTCCAGTGGGTGTCGGTTTTGGCATCCGTGATGCCGAAACAGCCCGCCTCATTGGCAAAGTGGCCGATGCCGTGGTCATTGGCAGCAAGATCATTCAACTGATTGATGAACAGCCTCGCGACCAGGTCGCGCCAGTGGCGCAGCAGTTCCTCCGTGAAATTCGCACCGCGCTGGATGCCTGATTTTGCTCTGTATCCCGCCCGGCAGGTCCAGCCGCGGGGCGGGGCCGCTTTGCAATCAGCGGCAGTCGTGAACTAAACTCCGACTTCGCGAGACAGCGTGGCGTGGCAAACAGCGCACCCGTGGCGTCCTCAACTAATGAAGGTGATCCTATGAGTTGGCTAGAAAAATTACTCCCCTCGAAAATCCAGCAAACCAACCCGGCAGACCGACGTACCGTCCCGGAAGGCGTCTGGAGCAAGTGCCCCAGCTGTGAAGCAGTTTTGTACAAGGCCGATCTGGAACAGAACCAGAACGTCTGCCCGACCTGCAGCCACCACCACCGCATTGGCGCGCGCTCCCGGCTCAACACCTTTCTGGACAACGAAGGGCGCTATGAGATCGGTCAAGAGGTGCTGCCAGTCGACGCCCTGAAGTTCAAGGACAGCCGCAAGTACCCCGAGCGTTTGAAGGAAGCTCTGGAAAACACGGGTGAAACCGATGCATTGATCGTGATGGGCGGTGCCGTGCATGGCATTGGCGTCGTCGCGGCCTGCTTTGAATTTGAATTCATGGGCGGCAGCATGGGCTCGGTCGTGGGTGAACGCTTTGTGCGCGGTGTTCATGCCGCCATTGAGCAAAAGGTGCCTTTCATCTGCTTTACCTCCACCGGCGGTGCCCGCATGCAGGAAGGCTTGCTCAGCCTGATGCAAATGGCCAAAACCAATGCCTCCCTGACACGGTTGGCCAAGAAAGGCCTTCCCTACATCAGCGTGTTGACCGACCCGACCATGGGCGGCGTCAGCGCCGGCTTTGCTTTCCTGGGCGATGTGGTCATTGCTGAACCCAAAGCCTTGATCGGCTTTGCCGGCCCCCGCGTGATTGAATCCACCGTGCGAGTGAAGTTGCCAGAGGGTTTTCAACGTGCGGAGTTCTTGCAGACCAAAGGGGCGATTGACTTCATTTGTGATCGCCGCGAGTTGAAAAAAACCATCGCCAACACTCTGGCCATGCTGCAACGCCAACCGGCCGATGCGGTGATCTGATTCACCTCCCCATGAAAGAAGGCGCCCAAGTGGCGCCTTTTTTCATGGAAGGATCGTTTACGCCAGCAGCGCCATGCCCTGCAGATTACCCAGCACGATGGAGGCGATTTGCAACAATAGCAAAAGCACCAGCGGGGACAGGTCAATGCCCCCAATCAGCGGCAGCACCCGGCGAATCGGCATCAGCGCAGGCGCCACCAAGCGCTCAATCACATCGGACATGACCGATCGCGCTTGCACCCAGGACAGGATCGCGTAGACGATGATCAGCCCGGTCATGCCGGAGATAAACAGTCTAAGCAAACCAAAGGCGGCCAAGATCGGCACCGCAAACAGGCCTCCACCGGCGCCGGCCATCAACCAGAGCAACGCAAACTGGCCCAACTCCAGCAGATAGGCCGCCACCAGACTGGCCGTGTCCCAGCGGCCGAGGGATGGCACCACGCGGCGCAGCGGCAGCACCAGCCAGTCGGTCAAGGCAAAGACAAAACGACCCAATGGATTGCCGGACCGGGCCGACATGGGAATACGCTGATGCTGCATGTACAGGCGCAGCAAGCAGGCGCCCGCCAGCACACTGACAGCGACTTCCAGCAGGAGAGAAAAGATTTGATAAAGCATGGTGTGGGTGTGAATTTCACATTCAATGATAGCCACTCCGCGCGGCCAACTAAAATCAACGTTTTTCGGCCAGTCACTGGCTGGTATCTGCTTACCCTTGACCACTCGATTGCGCCCTCATGTCTGACATCCAAACCGCCGCCGCCCCGATTGACGAAAACCAGTTGATCCTGGAGCGCCGGGAAAAGCTCAAAGCCATCCGTCAACAGCAAGCCGAGGGCAAGGGCGTCGCCTTCCCCAATGACTTCAAGCCCGCCGACCACGCCGACACCTTATTCGCCGCTCATGCCGGGCAAACCGCTGAAGGCCTGCTGGAGCAGGGCAGCATCGCCAAAGTGGCCGGGCGCATGATGCTCAAACGCGTCATGGGCAAAGCCAGCTTCGCCACCCTGCAAGACAGCACCGGGCGCATTCAGGTCTATATCAAAGGCGAAGAAATTGGCGAAGAGTTGTACGCCAGCTTCAAGCACTGGGACTTGGGCGACATCGTGGGCGCTGAAGGCCGGGTGTTCAAGACCAAAACGGGTGAACTATCGATTCACGCCACCAGCATTCGCCTGCTGACCAAGAGTCTGCGCCCCATGCCGGACAAGTTTCATGGCATGAACGACCAAGAGGTGAAATACCGCCAGCGCTACGTCGATCTGATGACCGACGAAGATGCCCGCAAGCGCTTTACAGCCCGCAGCAAGGCGGTCAGCGGCATTCGCGAATTCATGGTGGCGCACAACTTCCTGGAAGTCGAGACCCCCATGCTCCACCCGATTCCCGGTGGCGCCAACGCCAAGCCTTTCACCACCCACCACAACGCGCTGGACCAGCAGATGTTCTTGCGCATTGCGCCGGAGCTGTACCTGAAGCGCCTGATCGTGGGTGGCTTTGACCGCGTGTTCGAGATCAACCGCAGCTTCCGCAACGAAGGCATTTCGGTGCGTCACAACCCCGAATTCACCATGATGGAGTTCTATGCGGCGTACTGGGACTACCAGGACCTGATGACCTTCACCGAGGCCCTGATTCGGGACGCGGCGCAAAAAGCCGTCGGCACTCTTCAACTGACCTACGGCGGCAAGGCAGTGGACCTGGCTCAGCCATTTGAGCGCTTGACCATTCACGAAGCCATTTGCAAATACACCGACGCCGGCCAGCCGCTGGAAGACGGCACCGGTCTCATGGTCGACAACCCAGCTTGGCTGATCAACGCACTGCGCAAGCTGGGGTTGTCTGAGGCCAAAAACAAGCTCTCCACCCGCTCGCTGGCCAGCCTGCAGGTGATGTACTTTGAAGAAACCGTGGAAGACAAGCTGTGGCAACCCACCTTCATCTGCGAGCACCCGGTCGAAATTTCCCCATTGGCGCGTGCCAGTGACCACAAACCTGGCGTGACCGAGCGTTTTGAGCTGTACATCACCGGCCGTGAATTCGGCAACGGCTTCTCAGAGCTGAACGACGCTGAAGAGCAAGCCGCGCGGTTTCACGCCCAGGTGGCCGCCAAGGACGATGGCGACGACGAAGCCATGTACTACGACCACGACTTCATTCGCGCCCTGGAATACGGCATGCCCCCCACCGGCGGTTGCGGCGTGGGTCTGGACCGCTTGATGATGTTGTTGACAGACAGCAGCAGCATTCGGGACGTGATCCTTTTCCCCGCCTTGCGCCGGGAATCTTAAGAGAAATAGGCCTCAAGCCTCCGCTCCACCTGCACAAGCAGCTATGACAACAATAGCAACCCAACCCTTTCGCTACCTGCAAGGCTATCCATTGGAGACGCTGGCGCAGATTGAGAAGATGCGGGAGGAGCAGCGCTTGGGGGATTGGCTGAAAAACCGCTACCCCGCAGCGCACGGCGTGCGCACAGACAAGGCCTTGTTTGAGTACGTGCAGTCGCTCAAACAAGAGCACCTGCGCGGCGCCGACCCGCTGAACAAGGTGGCCTATGACAGCAAGCTGCATGTGGTGCAGCACGCGCTGGGCACCCACACCACCATTTCCCGCGTGCAGGGCAACAAACTGAAAGCCAAGCGCGAGATTCGCATTGCCACCCTGTTCAAAGACGTGCCGGATGAGTTTTTGCGGATGATTGCCGTGCACGAACTGGCCCACATCAAAGAGCGCGGCCATGACAAGGCCTTCTACCAGCTGTGCACCTACATGGAGCCCCGCTACCACCAGCTTGAATTTGAGGTGCGCGTCTACCTCACCCACCTGGAAAACCAGGGCCCAAAGCTTTGGAGCACAGCGCCAAAGCGGGAAGACTGATCAACCACTGTCTGAAATCAACGAGGCCGTTCAACCACCCTAAGCAGCTCGAGCGAACTCCCGCCCATAATGCGATCATTGTTATTGCATGGCGCCTGGACCACTCTCAACGCGGATCACACTCAAATGCCAACTAGCGTCTCGCGGCCGACCATTGCCGAAGCAGAGGTCGGTTCACCAATGAGCGCTTCCACCAAAGCGCTTTTAAGTGCTGGTGCTGCGGCCATTGCCGTCAGCGCCGTGGGAATTAGCGTGACGAATGACCCAGCGTGGCATCTTTTTTTCGACAATTTCCATTGGACTATCAGCTTTACAGTCGCGGCCATTCTGGCTTGGCGGCATCAACGCCACGATAAAAACAACGACCATATTGACTCGCGCTGGATGGCCTACGGGTTGATCGCCTATGCCTTGGGTGACCATGCCCCTGGAATCCGTATCCCATAACCGAGATCATGAGTTGGCTTGCTTGGGCTGATTAGCAAGCCAGTTTTGCTCGAACCGCACCGGGCTGACGTAGGCCAGTGTCGAATGCAGTCGAGTCCGGTTATACCAAAGCATCCAAGCAATCGTTTCATCCTTTGCCTCCCGCTGAGTCTTGAACTTCTGTCCGTATAACCGTTCCACCTTCAATGATCCAAACAGCGTCTCGCTGCAGGCGTTGTCCCAACAGTTGCCGCGCCGGCTCATTGAACTGGTGATGTCGTACTCCTTGAGCACTTCCCGGAAGTCCTTGCTGGCGTACTGACTGCCGCGGTCGCTATGGAACATCAGGCCAGCCTGCTTGCCCGGATGCCGCTTGAACCATGCCATGCGCAGCGCATCAATGACGATGTCCCGCGTCATTTCCTCTCGTAACGACCAGCCCACTACTTGGCGGCTGAACAGGTCAATCACCACGGCCAGAAACAACCAGCCTTCGTCCGTGGCGATGTACGTGATGTCACCCACCCAGACCTTGTCGGGTGCTGCCACATCGAACTCCCGGTTGAGCAGGTTGGGTGAGATCGCTAGATCGTGATTGCTATCGGTGGTGACCTTGAAGCGTCGCTTTCCCTTGGCACGGATGCCGTGCAACTGCATGAGCTTTTGCACGCGCTCTTTGCCCACACGGATGCCACGGGCAAGCAGCTCCTTCCAGGTGCGTGGCCAGCCGTAGCCGCCTCGCGTCTCGGCATGGATGGCCTTGATGTGCACCAGCAAGGCGTCATCGCTCAGGTGGCGGAGCTGGGCCGGACTGGCCAGTCGCACAAAGTGTTCGTGGTACCCGGCGAGAGGGTGTAAGAAGTTTTGTGTAAACGGTTATTTGGCAGCAAACTGCTGTCTTGCATGGAGCCGAGATGACCGTAGAGATGAAACCCTTACCCGCCGAGCTGATTGACGCCCTGTTGGCCGACTACAAAAAGCCCGAAGACCTGATTGGCCAGAATGGCCTCTTGACGCAGCTCACCAAAGCCTTGGTCGAGCGAGCTTTGCAAGCCGAATTGACCGGCCACCTGGGTCACGGCAAGAACCAGTTGGTTGCCAATGAAGCGGGCAACACCCGCAACGGGTGCAGCAAGAAAACGCTCAAAGGCGATTTTGGCCAGCTACCCATAGAAATCCCCCGTGACCGCGCCGGCACCTTCGAGCCCCAACTGATTGGCAAACACCAGACCCGCTGGAGCGGCTTTGACGACAAGATACTGTCGCTGTATGCCCGAGGCATGACGGTACGCGAGATTCAAGGCCATCTGCAGGAGATGTACGGCGCCGAAGTGTCTCCTACCCTGATTTCATCCGTGACCGACGCCGTCATGGACGAGGTCAAAGCCTGGCAGTCGCGCCCCTTGGAGGCGCTGTACCCCATCGTCTACATGGACTGCATTCACGTCAAGGTGCGCGACAACGGTACTGTGCGGGTCAAGGCCCTGTACTTGGCCATTGGCGTCAACCTGGACGGCCTCAAAGAGGTACTGGGCCTGTGGATGGCCCAAACCGAAGGGGCCAAGTTCTGGCTGCAGGTGGTGACTGAACTGAAGAATCGGGGCGTGGCTGACATCTTTATCGCCTGCGTAGATGGGCTCAAAGGTTTCCCTGACGCCATTGAGGCAGTCTTCCCCAAGGCGACGGTGCAGCTTTGCATTGTTCACATGGTGCGTCACAGCCTGAACTTCGTGGGGTGGAAACAGCGCAAGGAAGTCGCCGCGGATTTGCGGCTGATTTACGCTGCGCCCACTGAATCCGAAGCTGAGCGACAACTCACGGCATTCGAGGTCAAATGGGACGATTCCTTCGCTCCGATTGGGCGCTCCTGGCGGCGCAACTGGACACGCTTGATACCGTTCTTTGAATACCCGCCAGACATCCGAAAAGTGATTTACACGACCAACGCCATTGAGTCCGTGAACATGAGCCTGCGCAAAATAACCAAGACCCGCGGCTCGTTCCCAACTGAGGACGCAGTGTTCAAGCTGTTCTATCTGGCACTGAACAACATCAGCCAGAAATGGACGATGCCGATTCGGGATTGGAAGGCTGCTCTGAACCGCTTTACCATTCAGTTTGACGAGCGCATGCCGCGCGTCTAACTTAACCGCCGTTTACACAAAATTCGGGACACCCTCCCCGGCGATGCTCACCCCCAGTACGCGGCACTGTACCGAGATCGGCCATGTGCTGCGGTGGCGCTGGATGAAGGCGTACTTCAAATCGATCCCTTTGCGAAGTACGCCGTCGCTTTTCCCAGAATGTCGCGCTCCATCTTCACACGCGCCAGCTCGGCTCGCAGTCGGCTGATTTCCATCTGCTCGGCGCTGACCAATACCTTGCTATCAGCTCCCTTGAGCTGGCCCTGGCGCTGCGCCTTGACCCAATTGAACAACGTCTGGTCGACCACTCCCAGCTTGCGTGCCGCGGCTGCAATGCTCTGGCCACCTTCGACCAGTCGAACTGCTTCTTGCTTGAATTCGAGCGTGTAGCGCGCTCTTGCTGTCTTCGTCATTTCCGTTCTCCTTGCGTGAATTTAAACACTCAGCAAGAGATACGTTTTTCGAGGGCAAGGTCAGGGTCAATACATATGGGACTTCCAGGTGGCCTCGTGGTACACGCCCTTTCCTGCTCCAGCCGACTTGTTTTATCTGCTGTTGGGGCCCTGCATCTTCACAGCGCAGGCGATGCAGATCAAGAAGGGAACAACACCCCATCAACGTCGACTGGCATGGCTTGACAGCGGCTTGCTGACCGTCGCGATCCTCACCCTCACCCTGACACTTTATGTCCCCAAGCGTGGTGATTTCAGCCTACTGGCGTTGGGCACCATGGTCTCCTATCCCGTCACGCTGTTTGCCGCATTTGGCATAACGCTCGTCATGATTCCAACCCTTCGGCTGCATTTGACCAGGAGTCTGATATTTTTTACGGCCGGGCTAGCGATCACAGCATTCTCCTGGCTGTGGTGGAAAATGATGGCCCTGGACGGCTCCAACACCTATAACGCGAGGCTCAACCTGCCATTTTCTGCTGCCGCATTGATGATCGGCTATGCCCTGACCCAATGGCGCCTGGAAAAAAAATTCGGACCCAAAATGGGACCGCCAATGCGAGGGTGCGCTGCGGCAACTGCCTATTGCGGCCGTTGTCGGGGCATCGTTGGCCATCGCAGTAAATCACGCACTCGCCCTACTTCCGCCAGTGGCATTATTCATTGCAGATCTGGGGTGTGCTGTCGTCATTGTTCTCGCCATCCTCCGGCAAGGCGCCATGCTCAAAGAGAGGGACCAGCTTTTGGAGACCAAAGATGCGCTGCTGACGATCCAACGCGCACTGGCCCAAGAGCAGAGTTTGCTCAAGTCGTTGATTGGCGCGATACCTGACCTTGTATGGCTGAAGGATCAAGCGGGCCAATACCTGAGTTGCAACCCCATGTTTGAAAACTATCTGGGCGCCAGCGAAAAGGCCATTTTGGGCAAAACCGACTACGACTTCGTTGACCAATCGCTGGCGGACGTTTGGCGTGAAATCGACATGAACGCCATTGCCACCCCAGGCGTTCATACCACCAATGAAGTCTGGCTCAACTTTGCAGTCGGTGGCTACCGAGGTCTCTTCGAGACCATTAAAACGCCAGCCTACGACAACGACGGTAGGTTGATTGGCATTTTGGGAGTTGCGCGGGACATCACCGCGCGGCGACTGGCACAGGAGCAAGACCGCATCGCTGCGGCCGCCTTCGAGTCCATGGATGGAATGGTGGTCACCGATGCCGACCGAATTATTTTGAAGATCAACCGGGCATTCACCGACAGTACCGGGTACACATCCGAAGAAGCCGTCGGCCAGACTCAGCGTTTGTTGCTTGCGTCCGGCCGTCAAAGCGCAGAGTTCTCCAAATCCATGTGGGAAGAGGTCAACCGCAATGGGAGTTGGCAAGGGGAAGTTTGGGACCGTCGAAAAAATAATGAGATTCACCCCAAATGGCTCTCGATCAAAGCAGTCAAAGACGAGGCCGGGTCAATCACTCACTATGTTTGCACCCACCAGGACATCACCGATCGCAAGCGTGCCGCGGGACGAATTGACGAATTGGCTTTTTATGACCAATTAACGGGCCTGCCCAATCGGACCCTGCTGTTGGACCGCCTGGAGCAACGCGTCGCCCTGGGTACGCGAGACCGTGGCTTGCACGGGCTGCTATTTATTGACATCGACACCTTCAAACTCGTCAATGACACCCTAGGCCATGGCACGGGCGACTTGTTGCTTCAGGAAGTGAGTGCTCGCCTGAAGAGCTGCATCCGCGATGGAGACACCGTGGCGCGCTTGGGTGGCGATGAGTTTGTGGTGCTCATGACCGGGCTTGGCAGCGACTCAAAAATGGCACTCGCGAGCGCTGAGTTGCTCGCGGAGAAGATTCGAATGGCACTCAGCGAGCCCTATCTGCTCAATGACATTGTTCGCCACAGTTCGGCCAGCATTGGTGTCACCCTCTTTGACAGCATGGGGACGGACACCGAGGAACTGCTGAAACAAGCGCACTTGGCCATGGACAAAGCCAAAGCGGCAGGTCGCAATACCGTGCGCTTTTTTGACCCGGAGATGCAGGCCGTCGTGATGCGGCATGCCGCATTGGAAGCCGACCTTCGCGTGGCGGTTTCAGAGTCACAGTTTTTCCTTCACTACCAGGCGCAGGCCACGCAGTCAGGCCATGTCACGGGCGCTGAAGTGCTGGTGCGTTGGGCGCATCCCGTTCGTGGCATGGTGTCACCGGGTGAATTCATTCCGCTGGCAGAGGAGACTGGAATCATCAAAGCCATCGGGCATTGGGTGATGGAAACTGCCTGTCGGCAGCTGGCGGACTGGGCCAAGCAGGACGACATGGCGGCACTTGCTGTCGCAGTCAATGTCAGCGCCCAACAATTCCGGGAACCCGACTTTGTGGAGCAGGTGCTGGAAATTCTCAACGCGACGGGCGCCAATTCAAAACTGCTGAAGCTGGAGCTGACCGAGAGCCTGCTGGTCTCTGATGTCGATGAGGTGATTCAAAAAATGCTCATCCTGAAAGAAGCAGGCGTCACATTCTCACTGGACGACTTCGGCACCGGATTTTCATCACTCACCTATCTCAAGCGCCTTCCACTGGATCAATTGAAAATCGACCAGTCCTTTGTTCGTGACCTGCTCATCGATCCCAATGATGCGGCCTTCGTCAAGACGATTATTGCGCTCGCCAAAAGCCTGGGACTCGCCGTGATTGCGGAAGGCGTTGAGACCGAAGGCCAACGCAACTTTCTGGCCGCATCCGACTGCCCGACCTGCCAGGGCTACTTGATTCACCGCCCCTCACCCGTGGCGCAGTTTGAAACGCTTGTAAAGACCCTGCTGCACAAACTGTGACGGCGTGAGAGGGCAACTTCACATCCGATTCCGGTCCAGCCCTTTGCAATTGGTTTTTGTGGTTAACCTTGAGCCATGATGCATCACTCCCTGCCGGCCAACACCACCCCCTCCACCCCCTCCACCCCCTCCACCCCCTCCACCCCTTCGACGCCGCGCGTCAGCCTCGCGCTTCAGGGCGGGGGCTCGCACGGTGCGTTCACTTGGGGCGTGCTGGATGCCTTGTTGGAGGACGGCCGCGTTGGCTTTGAGGGCATCAGTGGCACCAGCGCCGGCGCTATGAATGCCGTGGCGCTGGCACATGGCTTCGCCCAAACACCGGCCTACAAAGACCCGCGTGACGCCGCGCGTGAATCCCTGGCCCACTTCTGGAATGGCGTGGCCAGTCTGGGCGGCCTGTCGCCCGCGCAGCAAGCGCCGTTTGACCTCTTGTTTGGTCACATCAACACCAACAACTCCCCGGCAGCCGTTTGGGGACAGGCCATGACGGCGTTCTGGTCCAGCGCCGTGTCCCCGTACCAGAGCAACCCCTTTGACATCAACCCCTTGCGCCAGTTTCTGGACAGCCATGTTGATTTCGAAGCCATTCAAGGCATGAAAGCGCTGAAGTTGTTTGTGGTCGCTACCCGGGTGTCCACTGGGCAGGCCGAGGTGTTCTCAGGCGAGCGACTGACGGTGGATGCGGTCATGGCATCGGCCTGCCTGCCCACGATGTTTCAAGCGGTGGAGATTGAAGGCGACCATTTTTGGGATGGCGGCTACTCCGGCAACCCGGCCATTCACCCCTTGATTTACAACTGCACCGGGCGCGACATTGTGCTGGTGCAGATCAACCCGATCAAACGCGACAAGCTACCCACCAACAGCGCCGAGATCATGGACCGCATCAATGAGGTCACGTTTAATGCCGGCCTGATCGCCGAAATGCGCGCCATTGATTTCGTGAAGCGCCTGCTCGCAGAAGGCCGACTGGACCCAGCCCATTACAAAGACGTCTTGCTACACCGCATTGATGGCGGCGAGGCGCTGGAGGCTTATGCGGCGTCTACCAAGGCCTCCACCGGTGGCAAGCTGATTCACGCCTTGCGTGATTTGGGGCAGGTCCATGGCCGCGATTGGCTGGCCCGGCATTTCAACGACCTGGGCGTGCGCTGCACCGTGGACATCAAACGCGACTACCTCGATGACTTGCGCGTCCCTGTCAAACACCGCACGCCACGCGACGCCATTTAGCCACCACGCAGGGGCTTGAGCAAGTCGGACAGGCCGTTGTGATCAATCTCATGCATGAGGCCCAGTAGGCGCCCGATCTCGCCTTTGGGCACCCCTTCCCGCACAAACCAGCGCAGGTAGTCTCCCGGCAAGTCGGCCATGATGCGGCCCTTGTACTTGCCAAACGGCATGGTGCGGGTGACGAGCAGTTGCAAGTCTTCTGGGTTCATGGTCATCCGCCCGCGCGCTTGACGGTGAAGCCTTGCCCTTTCAACGCCTCGATGACACGATCGCAGTGATCACCCTGCACCTCAATGACGCCGTCTTTGACCGTGCCACCCGACCCGCAGGCCGTTTTCAGTTGCTTGCCCAAGGTCATCAAGGCCAATGGGTCCAACGTCAAACCACGCACCAGCGTCACACCCTTGCCGGCGCGCCCTTTGGTTTCGCGCGATACCCGCACAATGCCGTCGCCAGCCGGTGTGGGTTTCGCGGCGCTGCAGCGGCAGTCCGCCGTCGCCTGTCGGCAGGTGGGGCACATGCACCCGCTGTCGGTGGAGTAAACCAGGCCGCCCTGGGTGGATCTGGGTTTCATGAATCAACTCGTCCTTGCAACATCATTGCATTATCCAAAGTTTGACCGCCCCGTATTGCCAACGCCCACAAGGCCAAGCCCACCAACACCGTCACCCCGTGAGCTGCGGCCAATTTGAACGCACTGTCAAACAACAGTGGCGCCACCAAACCGGAGATCATGGCAAACAAAAACATCTGAATAAAGCCCTGCATGGAGGCCGCCAGGCCAGTCATGCTCGGGAAGCGAGCCAGCGCCCGCACCGACAGGCCCGGCATGGCCAGCGCCAAGCCAAAGGTGTAAACAAATATCGGCATCACCGCGAAAGGCACGCGCGCCACCCAGACGGCGGTGTAGATCAGGTTGGCAGCCACGGCGACCACCATGACCGCAAACCCCACTCCAATCAGGCGCCCCGGATCAACCCGGTGGGCCAGGCGACCGCTCACACCCGAACCCATCACCATGCCGCCAATCATGGGCACGAACAGCCAACCAAAGGCGGTTTCGGACTGATGCAGGATGGTCATTACAAAGGCCGCCGCCGACCCGACGTAAAGGGCGACCCCGCCAAAGACAAAGGCCAGGCTCAGGGAAAGCAACACAAACTGCCGGTCGCGCACACAGCGCAGGTAGTTGCGGCCGATCGGTCCCCAAACGAAGGGCGAGCGTTTGGCGGGCGGCAGGGTTTCGGGCAAAAACCGAACACAGATCAACCACATGAGCGCACTAAAGCCCCCCATGAAGACGAAGGTGGAGCGCCAGCCCCAGGTGGTCTGCATCCAACCCCCGATGATCGGCGCCAGGGCTGGGGCCACGCCAAAGACCATCATGACCACAGCCGTGGCCCGCTGGGCGTCATGCCCCTTGAAATGATCCTGCACCATGGCACGCCCCACAATGCCACCCGCGCCCGAGGCCAAGCCCTGCAGGGCGCGCAAAACCACCAAGGCCCCCAAAGTCGGCGCCCAGGCCGCGGCGAAAGAAGTCACAGTGAACACCGCCATGGCCACCACCAACACCCGGCGCCGGCCGAACGAGTCTGACAAGGTGCCAAAAAACAGCATCATCACGGCCATGCACAGGATGTAAATACTGAGCGTTTGCTGCACCGCCGCGGCCGACGCGCGAAAGGTGCTGCCAATGGCCGGAAGCGAAGGCAAGTAGGTGTCGATACCAATCGGCCCGACCATGGATAACATGGCCAGTACGACGATCAAAAGGGAGTCTTGCATTGATTTACCGAGTCACTCAAAAGTTAATGCTATAAAAATAATAGCTGCACCCGCAATATAGACGGGGGCCATGTGCCAAAATGGCATTCAAGTTTCAAACAGGAGTCATTTCATGTCACGTCAGACTGTGTGGGCCACCAAAGTGTGTGCCCTGATTCAGGGTGGCAACAGCGCTGCGGCACTGGCGCAAATCAAAGTCGCGCCCACGGTCAAAGACCTCAAAGACCTTCGAACCCTGCTACAAGCGGCCAAGCTGCTCGCCAGACACCCCGCCATTGACACCGCCACTCAGGACATGATCGACGCACTGGCCGCACCGCGCTTGCACCGCTCACCCTAATCAAGCGGCGGCACAGCGGGCGGTCTAGGGCAGCTGATCCAAGGCGTGCATGTACTCCGGCTGCACCATCAGGCTGTCCCAGTCCGGGGCAGCGACGCGCGGCAGCAGTGCCAACCGGCGCTCCTCGCTCACCTCCTGCGGTGCCCAATCCCCTTTGAGTTGAGCCTCGGTCATGCCGTCAATCAAGGCATCCACCGCTTGTCCGCCATCAAGCGACTGGTTGCACAAAAGCACCATGTCGCAGCCCGCGCGCAATGCGGCCATGGCCGCCTCGGTGAAGCTGACCTCTTTGCCGTCCAACAGGCGGGCGCCGGCCATCGACAGATCATCACTGAAAATCGCGCCGTTGAAACCCAGTTGCGTGCGAAGGATGTCATTCAGCCATTTGGACGAAAATCCGGCCGGGCGCGCATCAACCTTGGGGTAAATCACATGAGCCGGCATGACGCTGCACAGGGTCGTGCTAAGCCAGTCATAAGGCGCTGAGTCGTCGGCCAGAATGGCTTTCAGGCTGCGCTTGTCCACCGGAATATCGACATGGGAGTCGGCCTTGACATAGCCATGGCCAGGAAAATGTTTGCCGCAGTTGGCCATGCCGCTTTGCATCAAGCCGTGCATCAGGCTCTTGGCCAGCAGACTGACCACACGCGGGTCGCGGGCGAAGGCACGGTCACCAATGACACTGCTTTCGCCAAAATCCAGATCTAGCACCGGGGTGAAGCTGAAGTCCACGCCACAAGCGCGCAGCTCGGCCCCCAGCACAAAGCCACAGGCGGTGGCCGCGTTAGTGGCCTGCATGGCACCGGCGCCCTCGCCCCGTTTGCCGTCGTTCAGCCACAACTCGCCCAGCGCCCGCATGGCGGGAATGTGGGTGAAACCGTCGGTTCTGAAGCGCTGTACCCGCCCGCCCTCGTGGTCCACACAAATCAGCAGGTCACGTCGCACCTTTTTGATGGCACGGCACAGTTTCGTCAATTGCTCGCGGTCTTGCCAGTTGCGCCCAAACAGGGTGACCCCGCCCACCAGTGGGTGCTTCAAACGCCGACGGTCCACGGCGGTGAGCGACAGGCCTTCGACATCAATAATCAGGGGGGCGTGAGGAGTCATGGTGATGGGGGTTGTGTCAGGTTAATGAGGCGGTGAGGGCTGAGCCGCTACGATTAGCATAGCGGCTTGCGCTCACCAACAAATGGCTAGGGCGTCTTTTGACTCTTTACTTCGACCACACAAAAACTGGCTGCATAGTCGGTTTCATCGGTGACGGTGACCAAGGCAGTCAGGTTGCGGGACTCAAACCAGTCTTTCAAGCCGCCGTGGAGCACGATGGTGGGCTTGCCGCTGGGCAGCTTGCCAATTTCACACAGGCGCCAGGTCATGGGCATGGTCATGCCCAGTCCGATGGCTTTGCTGAAGGCTTCTTTGGCACTGAAACGCGTGGCCAGGTAACGAATACCCCGCTCTGGCCAGCGCGCGCTGCGCTCTTTCCAGGTGGTGAATTCGGCCTCGCTCAAAATCTTGTGCGCAAAACGGTCGCCATGGCGCTCGAAGCTGGCCCGAATGCGCCGCACGTCACAAATGTCAGTGCCGATGCCGTAAATCAATTCAAACCTCCGTGGCGATGCCAACGCACGCCAAATAGGCGAGCACGGTATCCCGGTAGCCCATCTCCAGGGCATCGGCAATCAAGGCGTGACCAATGGACACTTCGCTCACGCCGGGAACGCGCTGAACAAAGGCGGCGAGGTTGTCACGATTCAAGTCATGGCCAGCATTAACACCCAACCCTGCGTCCAGCGCCGCCTGGGCGGCCAAGGCAAAGCGCAGCAACTCAGCCTCTTGCTGCGGGGTGCCCCAGGCGGCCGCAAAGGGTTCGGTGTACAGCTCGACACGATCGGCACCAATGGTTTTGACTGCAGCCATCGCGGAAGCGTCCGCGTCCATGAACAAACTGACCCGCACGCCCAGACTCTGGGCCTCGGCAATCAAGGGGCGCAGACGCTCGCCATCCTGCGCCAGATTCCAGCCATGGTCGCTGGTGAATTGGCCTTCCGAATCCGGCACGAAGGTGCATTGCTGGGGACGAAATTCCCGCACAAACGCCATCAGGTTTTGAAACGGGTTGCCTTCGATATTGAGTTCGCGCTGAGGCCAGGTTTTCATCAGCTGCGCCAAGTCACTCACATCGTCGGCGCGAATATGACGCTCGTCGGGGCGGGGGTGAACGGTAATGCCGTGGGCGCCGGCCTCCAGGCACAAGATGGCGGCACGGGTCACACTGGGAATCCCCAAATGCCGGGTGTTGCGCACCAGGGCGACTTTATTCAAATTGACGGAAAGCGCAGTGTGGTTCATAGGGACTGTAGATCGATCATGATTTGCCGCGTGCGCAAAGTGCTCACCCCGCAATGGTAATTGAGCAGCGTGCGCAGCTGTGGTTTCAGCTCCAGCGTCACCGCCGAGCAGGCCCGCAAGGTCGCCGTGAAAGGCGCGCCGGGCAACACTGCCTTTTGCAGCGCCAGCCACTGGGCGCCGGTCAGACTGGCGCGATCTTCCATTCCCGCTAGACGCAAACCGCCCTCGGCCACCAGGTGATACCGGGTGTCGGGGTCAAGGGCCAGCAGGGTTGTGGTCTGGGCATCCAGCAGCGGCAAGAAGCCAATCTCGCGCAGCAGCAGCAACTCAAAGGTACGCAGGGCAGCTTCCAGCAAAGCCACATGGCGGGAGGCAATCACCTGCACGACGCTGGCATACACATCGAACAACGCTGGATGGGGGTCGTCGCGCGCCAGCAATTTAAGCAGCAACTCATTGAGGTAGTAGCCTGACATGAGCGCATCACCCGTAGGCATGACGTGACCGCCCTGCCACTCGGCACTCCTTAGCGTGCGTATCTCGGCGTCACCGCCAAATGCCAGTTGCAAAGGCTGCAGCGGCAGCAAGATCGGCCGAAAGCTGGAACTTGGACGCTTGGCCCCTTTGGCCACCAGTGCCACGCGACCATGATGGCGCGTGAAAACTTCCACAATCAGGCTGGACTCGCTCCAGTCATAGCGGTGCAGGACAAAGGCCGGCTCCTCAGAGATGCGCTGCGTGGCCACGGGCGATCAACAGATCACTCGTATCCGAAGGAGCGAACGCGGGCTTCATCATCGGCCCAGCCGGAGCGAACCTTGACCCACATTTCGATGAAGACTTTGCAATCGAGTGCTTTTTCCAACTCGACGCGGGTCTCCATGCCTATGCGCTTGATTCGCTCACCCTTGTCACCAATGACCATGGCTTTATGAGTGTCGCGCTCGACGACAATCGTGGCCGCGATCTTGAGTAAGCGCTTTTGCTTGCCGCGCCCTGGTTCTTCCTCGAACTTGTCGATGATCACTGTGGAGGTGTAAGGCAGCTCATCACCCGTCAAACGGAACAGCTTTTCACGCACCGTTTCGCTGGCGAGAAACTTCTCACTGCGGTCGGTTAACTCGTCAGCGGCGTACCACCAGGCTTGCTCAGGCAGGTATTTCTCGCAAATACCTAACATGCGGTCAATGTCTTTGGCATTTTTGGCCGACATCGGTACAAACTCCGCAAATGCATGGCGTTGCTGCATCTCCTGCAACCAGGGTGCAATATCGGCCCGGCGGTTGACTTGGTCCAGCTTGTTGGCCACCAACAGAGTGGGTACCTCTTTGCTCAGCAAGGCCAGAACTTTCGCATCGGCCTGGTTAAACATACCCGCTTCGACGACAAACAAAATCAGGTCCACGTCGCCCACAGCGCCCATGACGGTTTTGTTCAGCGAGCGGTTCAGCGCATTGTTGTGTCGGGTCTGAAATCCAGGAGTGTCGACAAAAACAAACTGTGTCGCGCCCTTGGTGTGCATGCCGGTAATACGATGCCGCGTGGTTTGCGCCTTGCGCGAGGTGATGCTGATCTTTTGTCCCACCAATGCATTCATCAGGGTGGACTTGCCCACATTGGGTTTGCCCACAATGGCGACCAGACCGCAGCGCTGGCCCTCGACCGGCGCACCAGCGGCACCGACGGGCTTGGTGGTTTTGAGCATGCCTTGCAACATGCTTTCCAGGTCAACCTGGATGTCGACCCCGGTGTCTTCTGCAGCGGTAGCTGGGTTTTTAGGGGTTTTCGTCATTTTGCTTTTGCCTTGAGTGTTTGCAGCATCACGGCCGCTGCGGCCTGTTCACCAGCGCGGCGGGAAATCCCGATGCCGCGCTCTGTCAAGTTAAATTCCACAACTTCGCATTCGACATCGAATGTCTGCTTGTGCGCCGCGCCGAGCGTAGCAACCACTTTATAGAGTGGTACTTTCATTTTTCGGCCCTGAAGCCATTCCTGCAGTTCCGTCTTGGGATCCTTCCCGATGGCGTCCATATTCGCGTTGATCTCCACGGATTGGAAAAGTCGATGCACCAACTGCTGCGCGGCAACAAAGCCGGCATCGAGGTACACCGCACCAATCACCGCTTCCAGCGCATCGGCCAAAATAGAAGGCCGCTTCTGCCCACCTGAGCGCATCTCGCCTTCTCCCAGTCGAAGCAGAATGGGTAGGCCAATGTCCACCGCCAAACGGTGCAAGGTATCTTGCTTCACCAGATTGGCGCGTACACGGGACAAGTCACCTTCAGGCAAGTCGCTCAGACGCTCGTAGAGCAAATCAGCCACGGCGAGATTCAATACTGAATCTCCCAGAAACTCCAGCCGCTCGTTGTGATCCGCCGAAAAGCTGCGGTGGGTCAGCGCCTGCCGCAACAATCCACTGTTCTTAAACTCATGCTGCAATCGTGTTTGCAGCGCATTCAAACCATCAATCAATCAATTACCTCGGTCAGGGCGTCCTACTTGGATCGCCCGCTGTATTTAAGTGTCAGGTACGCCGGGCCGGTCAAATGGATTTCCCGTTCATAGGCAAAACTGACGACCACCTTGTCATTGACTTTGGTAATCTCCAAGTCTTTACCCGTGATGCTGGAGATGTACTCAATATTCGCGGCCTTATCGAACACGCTTCGTATGGCAGCGACGGTATCGCCATCCGTCGCCGCCTTGTTGACGGCTTTCTGTACAGTGCGGAACTCGGTGTAGGTGGGCACCACTTGCATGCCCACCGCCACTGTCACAGCCACCAATCCGGCGACAAAAAGCAAACCGATGAAGGTCATGCCACCTTGGCGGCTCTTAGATGAAAGGGTCATACCTGTCTCCATTGCACAAAAAACAAAGGTCAATCGAAAGAGCCAATGCGTTTGAGATCGCCGAAATTCATCCAGACAAAAAAGGCTTTGCCCACGATATTTTTATCGGGAACAAAACCCCAATATCGGGAGTCAAGCGAGTTGTCGCGGTTGTCACCCATCATGAAGTAGTGACCTTGCGGAACCTTGCAAACAACACCTTCAACACTGTATCGACAGTTGTCTTTGAACGCAAAGTCGTCAACGCCCGGAATGAAAGCCGGGCGACTGTCATCGTTCAGAATGCCATGGGTCTTGTCACCAAGTACCTCTTGGTATTGCTTGAAGTAACGCATCACATCATCGTCAAAGAACTCGGGCAGAGCTTTTGTGTCGATGACAGCGCCGTTGATGGTCAGTCGCTTGTTGAGGTAAGCCACTTCATCCCCAGGCACGCCCACCACACGCTTGATGTAGTCCAGACTGGGTTTGGGGGGGTAGCGAAATACCATGACATCGCCCCGTTTGGGCGCTGTTCCGTCGGTGATCTTGGTATTGATGACTGGCAATCGCACACCGTAGTGAAATTTATTCACCAAGATCAAGTCGCCAATATGCAGGGTTGGAATCATCGAGCCCGACGGAATCTTGAAAGGCTCAAAAAAGAACGAACGCAGCACGAACACCGCAATGATCACGGGGAAAAGCCCTGCAGTCCAGTCCAACCACCAAGGCTGCGCGAGAATTCGTTCTCGACCTGCCGCGACATCGCCGTCGACTTGACTGATGCCCATCTGACCCAGTTCAGCGCGTCGGCGTGTCACCTCAGCCTCCAGCAAGTCAGCCGCCTTTTGCCGTTCAGGCAAAAAATGGAACCGTTCTGCCAGCCAATAGATACCGGTCACCACGCTTGCCAGAAGCAGCAACAGCGCGAAATTCCCCTCAACTCTGCCGAAATACCATGTACTCACATAACCCACAAAGGACGCGAGGATCAAAGAAGTAAGCGCCTGCATTAGCCGTCCACCTGCAAAATGGCCAGAAATGCCTCTTGCGGCACTTCGACGGATCCGATCTGTTTCATACGCTTTTTGCCCTCTTTTTGTTTGTCCAGCAGTTTTCGTTTGCGAGAAATGTCGCCGCCGTAGCATTTGGCGATCACGTTCTTGCGCATGGCCTTGATCGATTCGCGGGCAATAATGTTGGAGCCAATGGCAGCCTGAATGGCCACGTCATACATTTGGCGCGAGATAGTTTCCCGCATCTTGGCGACAACGGCTCGACCCCGATACAAGGATTGCGAGCGGTGAACGATGATGGACAGCGCATCAACCTTTTCACCATTAAGCAAAATGTCCACTTTCACGACGTCCGCAGCGCGGTACTCCTTGAACTCGTAGTCCATTGAGGCGTAACCTCGAGAAACCGATTTGAGTTTGTCAAAGAAATCCAACACGATTTCTGCCAAAGGCATTTCATAGGTGAGCATCACCTGGCGGCCGTGATAGGCCATATTCATTTGCACGCCGCGCTTTTGGTTCGCCAAAGTCATGACGGCGCCGACATAGTCCTGTGGCATGTAGAGATGCACGGTAACAATCGGCTCCCGAATCTCGTCCATTCGCCCTTGGTCAGGCATCTTGGAGGGGTTTTCGACCATCCTCACCTCGCCATCCGCGGACACAACCTGATAGACCACGCTAGGCGCCGTCGTGATCAGGTCTTGGTCAAACTCGCGCTCCAGACGCTCCTGAACAATCTCCATGTGCAGCAAGCCCAGGAAACCGCAACGAAAACCAAACCCAAGCGCCTGTGACACCTCTGGTTCGTAGTGGAGGGACGAGTCGTTGAGCTTCAGCTTTTCGAGACTGTCACGCAGCCCTTCGTATTGATTGGCTTCGGTGGGATACAAACCAGCAAACACTTGCGGTTGAATCTCCTTGAATCCAGGTAGCGGCTCAGTCGCGGTAAAGGCCGCTCCGCCTGTTCCAGCCTTGATCAAGGTAATCGTGTCCCCCACCTTGGCCGCCTGCAATTCGCGGATGCCCGCGATGATGTAGCCCACCTCGCCCGCCTCCAACGAATCCCGTGGCTCGTTGCCGGGCGTGAACACGCCGAGATTATCAGCGTTGTAGCTCGTGCCGGTCGCCATCATCTTGAACCGTTCGCCTTTGCCAAGGCGACCATCGACCACCCGCACCAACATGACGACACCGACATAGGTGTCGAACCAGCTGTCCACAATCATGGCTCGTAGCGGGCCAGTAGCATTTCCCTTGGGCGCGGGAATCCGGGCAACGACGGCTTCCAGAATGTCGTCGATGCCCATGCCGGACTTGGCCGAACAAGGGATGGCATGGGTCGCGTCAATGCCGATGACATCTTCAATTTCCAACTTGGCGTTGTCAGGGTCCGCGTTGGGCAAGTCCATTTTATTGAGGACAGGCACTACCTCGACACCCAGCTCCAGCGCTGTGTAGCAGTTGGCAACGGTTTGCGCTTCAACGCCCTGGCTGGCATCAACCACCAGCAAGGCGCCTTCACAAGCGGAGAGTGATCGACTCACCTCATAGGAAAAGTCGACGTGTCCTGGCGTGTCGATCAGATTGAGGTTGTAAACCTTGCCGTCCAGCGCTTTGTATTTCAATGCCGCTGTTTGCGCCTTGATGGTAATTCCGCGCTCTTTCTCGATGTCCATCGAATCCAGAACTTGGGCTTCCATCTCACGGGCCTGAAGTCCGCCACAACGCTGAATCAAACGGTCTGCCAAGGTGGACTTGCCGTGGTCAATATGCGCAATGATCGAAAAATTTCGGATGTGATTCATCAACGGGAACACTTAAAGGATTGAATTAAAACGGCCGGACATGAAAAAAGGGCGCATCGAAATCTGACGCGCCCTGAACCAACAATCTTTGGCAACTGCGATAGCTGGATAGTCATTGTAGGCAAAAAGCCAAAACCTGACAGCCGAGGCATCCGTGACCTTGAGTCGTTGCAGCGCAGCAACAAGCATTTTATACACAACTTATCAACAATTTCCGGAAAAGACCCGAAGAAGACCCTGTGTGCAAACGGCAGATGAAACACACAGACTCACCCCTTTCATGGGGTGCGCTGTCAATGCCGCCAAACGATGATCCAGTTGGGTCGTGTTGCATTCTAACCAAGGGCGCCATTGGGCCCCCGGCTATTCACCGCTCAGGGACAGGCAAAAGTCGCCAAGCTCGCAACATTAAGGCGCCAAACGTATCAGTGCGTATTGCGCCCACTCTCCACGGCGAAACAATACATTGACCGTTTTCTCCTTGGCCGCTTTAAATACAGCTGCTTCAAACTGCTTCATGTTCAGCACCTCTGTGTTGGCAATCGACACGATGATGTCACCTTCACGCAGGCCGGCCCGGGCTGCCGCCTCGTTCGCGGCGTCAACTTTGACGCCGCCCTTTAGACTCAACTCCTTCATTTGCATCTCCGACAGCTCCGACACAGCCAAGCCAAGTACCTGCCCCGCAGAAGAAGTTTTTGGCTTCTCCTCTTTGCCCTTCGCTTTCTTGACAGGTGTGTCTGCTTCGAGTTCGCCAATGGTGACTATCAGATCGTTGTAGGTACCACGGCGAAACACTGTGACGACACTTTTGGATCCTGGTTTGGTGTTGCCAACCATACGCGGCAGATCGCTGGCTTTTTCAACCGCTTTGCCTTCAAAGCGGGTAATGATGTCTCCCGCCTCTATGCCTCCTTTGTCTGCCGGTGCGCCTGTTTCAACCCCGCGCACCAATGCGCCCGTGGCTTCTCCCAGCCCGATCGATTCGGCAATCTCTTTGGTCACCTGATCAATCTGCACCCCGATCCGACCTCTGGTCACCCTTCCAGATGCGCGGAGTTGTTCGCTAACCCGTGTTGCCTCGTCCATCGGTATCGAAAAAGAAATACCCATAGAGCCACCCGAGCGTGAGTAGATTTGGCTGTTAATGCCAACTACTTCGCCGCGCATATTGATCAGTGGGCCGCCAGAGTTACCTGGGTTAATCGCGACATCGGTTTGAATAAAAGGCAGGTAGTCACCTGTGTCGCGCTGCTTCGCGCTCACAATGCCTGCCGTCACCGTATTTTCCAGACCAAACGGCGATCCAATCGCCATGACCCACTCTCCGACTTTCAGGCGGTTCACATCACCAATCCTGACCGCGGGCAACCCAGTCGCCTCAATTTTCACGACAGCAACGTCGCTGCGCTTGTCAGCACCAACTATTTTGGCTTTGAACTCTCGCTTGTCAGTCAACGTGACGATGACTTCGTCTGCATCCTCCACCACATGGGCATTTGTCATGATGAAGCCGTCCGAAGACAAAATGAAGCCCGAACCCACGCCACGAGGTTGCTCCTCTTGCTGCGGGTTGTTTTGACGAGGAGCCTGGCGCGGCACATTGGGAATGGGAAGTCCAAAACGCCGGAAGAACTCCAGCATTTCTTCCTCGCCAGGGCTACCCGCTGCCGTGCGGGCTGCGACCTTTTCCAGTGTGCGAATATTGACTACCGACGGGCCCACCTGCTCCACCAATTGGGTGAAATCTGGCAAGTTGACGACCTGTGCGTGCGCAGAGGTCACAGGCAAAATTCCTGCGGTGACAGTCATCGCCAGCACGCTGGCGACCACGCCTGCATTCAGTGACGTCCATTTGAATTGATTCACAACTTATCCCTCTCAAATACTAGATATTTTGACGTCAAAAACATTGCTTATTTACGCCGTTCCAAACCACTGACAAAACTGTTCAGCGTCGTCTGGGGCACCTCGCCAACGGCAGTCACCCACCATTTTCCGATGCGTCTGGTTAGCGTATGAGTCGCACCCATTGCGTAGGCACCTGATTGGCTATGCCGGTTCGGGTCGAAAACCCCAACAAACAAAGACACCGTCGCAAGCCCGTCTGAAAACACCCACTGAAACACCTGTTCCTGACTGGCGTCGACCCCTGCTCCGGCCAGCAACATCCGCCTAAAGCAGCGAATGGACTTGAAGCCAGGAACCACTTTACTCATTGCCCAACCTTCAGCGACATCTGTTGTTTTGACCAATGACGGCTTCCGAACGTCGTAGCCTTCAGTATTGCCCATCAACTGGACCAACTCGCGGGCACTGACGGAGGCATTGAGCGTTAACTCAGAAAACGCGGACTGCTCTAGGACGCTGCCTGCGGTATCCAGCGTCTGCAGTTTGACAATCAACCCACTCTTCTTTTCAGTCCAGACTCGATAACCAAACCGGTGTTTATCCAATGACCGCATCAATACGACCTCGGCGTCGTATCCGGCCACTCGCTCGTTGCCCAGGCGCCTAACTTTGTAGAACTGTTCGATGTCCGAACTCACGGATTCCAACCAATTGGGGAAGGCCCCCATGCCCCCTCGACGTTCAGCAACCGCAACTCGAGTGACGGGCCAAAACGTCGTCACCTCGTCATCCCGGCGCAGTGTGGATCGGGGTACACCTGTGAGCGTGTCGACCCGCTCCAGTTGCTGGGCACCATCGCAAACATGCCAGATACGGGCACTGGACATATAGTCCCCGACCGACACAACAAACGTTCCAATATAGGCGCGGCGTCGGGACCCCTCATGTACATGCAACAGCCACTCACTGACACTAATCTCGGCTTGTTCAGGGCTGGCGCTTGACGCTGACGGTCGGGATTGAGCGATAGCCATAGAAGTCAGCGACGCAGCGCCCAAGCTTGCGATCGCCAGCGCACCGATCCGCAGCACCTGAGCGCATCTCATCACAAACACCCTCAACGCCCCACCCCGGTGAAAGTCGCACTGCGCACAAATCCAGTTGGATTTTGAAACGCAGAAGCGCCACCCGATTGCTGGTGCGCTGCCAACAACGCGTCCAACCGGGGATCTCGAATCATGACGCCTTGGTTGTCAATGACCAATGTATTGCCAGCGCCCGCCGCAATTCGGGGGGGGGCTACAGTCAAATCGGGCGTTGAGATGGGTGTCACTTGTGCGAATTCAACCTGTTTATCAAAATTGGCGGACATTTGCCAAACGACGAATGAAACGGCGCAAAGGGAGGCAATGCCGCCCCAGGCTTTCCAGCGAAACTGGGCTTCGTTTCCGGCAGGCATTGACTCAATCTGCCGCTCCAGACGACGCACATCGGGCCCGGACACAGAGATCTCCTTGTTGTTGACTGGTGTCACCTCTTGGGCCAGGTTGGACTTCAATCTCTGCAAAAACGCTCGATCCCTGTCGACGAACTGCAGCTCGCCCATTCTCATGAGATCGCCTACAACATGATAGGTGTGCCAGGTGGAGCGACTGTCGGGCGTTTCAAGCAACTTCATGGCGCGAGCGAACGCATCGCCGCGCAACTGCCCGTCGGCCATCGCCGATATGACTTCGTGATCATTCATATTTTCTTGTGCCATGACTCTTACCCCAACAACCCCTACCAACGCTTGCTTGTTTGTATCTCCAGCATCGGTTTAACCTTGCTAGAAATCGCCTCCCGGGCTCTGAATATCCGTGAGCGGACGGTACCGATCGGACAATTCATCACCTCACTAATCTCCTCATAGCTCAATCCTTCGATTTCCCGCAATGTCAACGCCTGTTGCAAATCGTCCGGCAACGCCATCAACGCGGCGTTGACAGCAGCAGCGATCTCCTTCGCAGCCAATGCAGTTTCGGGGGTCTCGTCTGCTATTGGTTCGTGTTTGACCCAAGAAGTTTCATCATCCTCATCATTTGATCTGAACGCGGCCTCAGACACAGTGGGGTCACGCTTCAAGTCGAGCAGAAATTTTTTGGCTGTGTTGACGGCGATGCGGTAGAGCCAAGTGTAAAACTGTGCATCTCCCCGGAATTGATGCAGTGCCCGATAGGCCCGGATGAAGGTCTCTTGCGCAATGTCCTCGACAAGATCCACATCTCGAACCATTCGTCCAATCAGTCGTTGTATTCGCCGTTGATACTTGATCACCAACAGCTCAAAGGCGGACTGATCACCTGCGGCAGCGCGTTGAACCAGCATGGCATCGCTATCTGCTTGGTCGACTGGCACAGGCGCACCTTCCGATTCAGTGCTCACGGGGACCCCTCAGACTTGGCGTGCACGGTTGTCCCATGATCGGCATAGACCGCCCGGCGCAGGGCCCGCCAGCGAACGGGATCAGAATTGCGCTCGGCCCAAAGCCACACCGGCCCGCCCTTTTCAGGCTGCAGAGTCATCACCATCAACATCTGACTGTCAAAATGAACTGCCACGGCGCCAGCAGTGGACTGGCGATCCACAGTCCATGTCCAACTCTCGCCCCCCCACACTAAATGGCCGGCCTCGGTCTGGTGCCAGGCGAGACCAGCCAGCGACAAAACAGCGCTCAAGACGATGAAAAAGAAAATCTGAGGGCCCAAAAACGCACCAGTGGCGCTCGCCCACATTCCTCCCACCAGAAATCCGGCAAGGCTGCAAGTCAGCAAAAAGTAGCCCTGAAAAACGGAACGCCCCACCGGATATTGAACCGCTGGGGCGCTATTCACGGGAAAGGTGATTTGCTTATTGATACTGACTTTCAAACAGAAAACTCAAGGTGCCCGCTTGAAGACCAGTGATCCGTTGGTGCCACCAAATCCAAAATTATTCTTCAAGGCGACGTCAATCTTCATGTCGCGAGCCGTATTGGCGCAATAGTCCAAATCGCACGCTGGATCCTGATTGAAAATATTGATGGTCGGAGGACTCTTCTGATGGTGAAGCGCCAACACAGTGAAAATCGACTCAATGCCACCGGCACCACCCAATAGGTGGCCAGTCATGGACTTGGTGGAATTCACCACCACCTTTTTGGCGTGATCGCCCAATGCAGCCTTAATCGCATTGCTCTCGTTCAAATCACCCAAGGGGGTGGATGTTCCGTGTGCATTAAGATAATCAATTTGATCAGCATTGACACCGGCATTGCGCATGGCACTCAACATCGCGCGTCGAGGCCCATCCATATTGGGGGCAGTCATGTGACCTGCGTCGCCGCTCATTCCAAAACCCGCCAGTTCTGCGTAAATTTTGGCGCCGCGTGCTTTGGCGTGTTCGTACTCCTCCAGCACCATTACACCAGCGCCTTCACCCAGAACAAACCCATCACGGTCTTTGTCCCAAGGTCGAGAGGCGGTTTTAGGATCGTCATTGCGTGTACTCAAAGCCCGCATCGCAGCAAAGCCGCCAACACCCAAGGGCGACACCGTGGACTCAGAACCACCCGCAATCATTACATCGGCATCGCCATATTCAATCATGCGCCCAGCCTCGCCGATGCAATGCAATCCGGTCGTGCAAGCCGTCACGATAGAAATATTGGGTCCTTTGAAGCCGAATCGCATGGAAATGTGACCGGCCACCATATTGACAATGGTGGAAGGAACAAAAAAGGGAGAAATTCGACGTGGGCCTCGCTGCGCATACTCCGTTTGTACGCTCTCGATCATGGGCAAACCACCGATTCCAGAGCCGACAACGCACCCAATCCGGGTGGCAAGGTCGTCATCCAATGCGTCACCCTGGGGGAGACCAGCGTCAGCAATCGCTTGCGCAGCTGCGGCGACACCGAAATGGATGAACCTATCCATGGTGCGCGCTTCTTTGGCACTGATATAGGAGTCCAAATCAAAGCCTTTGACTTCTCCCGCAATTTTGCAAGAGAAATTCGAGGCGTCAAATTTGGTTATGAAATCTATGCCGGATTGACCGGCCAGCAAGTTAGTCCAAGCGTCAGTGACCGTGTTGCCCACGGGACTGATACAACCTAAACCAGTTACAACAACGCGACGACGGGACATAGAATTTTTAGTCAATAGTTCGTCTGAAGAAAACCGTCAGTGACGGCATGAAACCAGATTCGCTGACTGGGACGCACCCTTAAGGGAGAAACACGCCTCGCAGCCAGCTAAAGCAGCGCTTACACGCTACTTGAATTACAAATTACGCTTTCTTGTGCGTATTGGCGTAATCAATGGCGTTTTGCACGGTGGTGATTTTCTCTGCATCTTCGTCAGGAATTTCAATTCCGAACTCATCTTCCAGTGCCATGACCAACTCTACAGTATCGAGAGAGTCTGCACCCAAATCAGCCACAAAGGCTTTTTCGCTGGTGACTTGTGACTCTTCCACACCGAGTTGTTCGGCAATAATTTTTTTGACGCGTGCTTCGATATCGCTCATGGGTTCCCTCAAAGGGTTGTGAATGGATCCGTGATTTTAGCCGGGCTTGGAGAGTTACCTCCAATCTAACTGCCGCACGGATAAATCGGCTTGCTTCGTAGTAATCAATTGGGTGCTGAGGCGCGAAATTTAACGCCACAGCACCAGAGGTCATCAGGACATATACATGCCGCCGTTGACATTCAACTCTTGCCCTGTCACATAAGCGGCTTCAGGCGATGCCAAATAGGCCACCGCGTGCGCAATGTCAGTGGGCTTGCCCAGGTGTCCCAGCGGAATCTGGCTCAACAGCGCTTTCTGCTGGTCTTCCAAGAGGCCGGCAGTCATGTCAGTTTCAATAAAACCGGGCGCTACGCAATTGACCGTGATATTTCGCGACCCCAACTCGCGCGCCAGCGCCCGAGTCATCCCGGCAACGCCAGCCTTGGCTGCAGCGTAATTCGCTTGTCCAGCGTTGCCGGACGCCCCCACCACTGAGGTAATACTGATAATGCGGCCGTAGCGCTGCTTCATCATGGTGCGCATCACCGCGCGACTCATGCGAAAGACTGCCTTCAAATTCGTATCAAGTACCGCATCCCACTCGTCATCCTTCATGCGCATGGCGAGGTTGTCACGGGTGATGCCTGCATTGTTCACGAGCACTTGCAAACCGCCGTGCTCTTTCACGATCGCGTCGATGAGGGCTTCAGATGACTTGGCATCATTCACATCCAGCGTCCGCCCACCACAGCCGGGGAACTGCGCCAAGGCGTCGGAGATTTTCTCGGCACCCGCATCGGTGGTGGCCGTACCGATGACTTTCAGGCCTCGCTTGGCCAGCGTCAATGCAATGGCCGCACCAATACCTCGGGACGCGCCTGTCACCAGAGCCACTTGACCGTCAAATTTAACTTCACTCATTTGGTTCACTCAACAGTACATTTTTAACGTCGGCCAAGGTGGCCGGGTCGAACAGCGCGAATCCGTTCAGTTCAGGGTCGATACGCTTGACCATGCCGGCCAGCACTTTGCCCGGACCGCACTCGACGACGCTCCTCACGCCGCGTGACTTGATGGCCTGTACACACTCCACCCAGCGCACAGGGCCAAAAGCCTGACGGTACAAGGCGTCCCGTATCGCGCTGACGTCTGAATGGATGGTCACGTCGATGTTGTTGATCAACGGAATTTGGGGGGCCAGGATCTCCACACTCTCAAGCTGAACGCGCAGTTTTTCCGCAGCGGGCTTCATCAGCGCCGAATGAAAAGGCGCCGACACCGGGAGCAGCAAAGCACGCTTGGCTCCATTGGCTTTCAGCACCTCACATGCTCTGTCAACAGCCGCTTTACTGCCCGCAATGACCGTTTGCATTGGGTCATTGAAGTTCACGGCCGCCACGACCTCTGACGAATCTGCACCCAGGGTCACCATCACCTCATCACACCCGGCGACTACTCTTGCAGCATCCATACCCAGAATGGCGGCCATGGCTCCGACACCAACTGGCACAGCTTCCTGCATAGCTTTGGCCCGGAAGCGCACCAGTGGCGCCGCCTGAGCCAGTGTCAATGAGCCAGCCGCCACCAAGGCAGAGTATTCGCCCAATGAGTGGCCGGCGACTGCGGCAGGGGCCAGACCGACCTCACTCATCCAGACACGGTACGCCGCGATCGCCGCAACCAACATAACTGGCTGCGTGTTGCTAGTCAGTGCCAACGCCTCTTTGGGGCCTTCTTTGATAAGCTGACCGACATCCTCGCCCAAGGCCTCGGAGGCCTCACTTAGGGTATCCCGAACAACCGGGTGATCTCCCCAAGCATCCAACATGCCAACCGACTGAGAGCCTTGGCCAGGAAAAACAAAAGCAAAAGGATTCATTAATTTGCCTCAAAAATCTATTCAAATACCGATCAAGCCCTAATAGGACTTGCGCAGACAGCTACATTTGTAATAGCACTGCACCCCAGGTAAATCCACCGCCAACCCCTTCCAGCATCAGTAGCTGACGGGGTTTGATTTTGCCGCTGCGCACGGCGGAATCCAGTGCAAGGGGAATCGACGCTGCAGAGGTGTTGCCATGCTGATCCACCGTCACAATGACTTTGTCCATGGACATTTTCAATTTTCTGGCAGTCGCCTGCATGATGCGAATGTTCGCTTGATGCGGAATGAGCCAGTCAATATCAGCCTCGGTCTTACCCGCTTTCGTCAATGTCGCACGGGCGGCTTGCTCAAGCACACCAACGGCCAGCTTGAATACGGCTTGTCCATCCATTTTCAACAGCGGATCGCCAATCACCTGTCCACCCGACACTTGGCCCGGCACACACAGGATGCCGACATGTTTGCCGTCGGCATGCAAGTCACTGGCCAAAATACCCGGCGTTTCCGAGGCTTCAAGCACAACAGCACCCGCACCGTCACCAAACAAAACGCAGGTTGTTCGATCTCTAAAATCCAGAATTCGGGAAAAAACTTCGGCGCCAACCACCAAAGCCTTGGTCGCCGTGCCGGTCTTGATCAGCGCATCTGCCACGGTCAGCGCATACACAAAACCACTGCAAACCGCTTGAACGTCGAACGCGGCGCCACCATTGGCACCCAGTTTATTTTGCAAAATGCAGGCGGTCGACGGGAAAACCATGTCTGGCGTTGACGTGGCGACAATGATGAGATCAATGTCCTGCGCCGACAAACCCGCCGCTGCCAGTGCGCGCTGGGCGGCTTCCAAGCCTAAGTCGCTGCTGCAGACATCAGGCGCGGCAAAGTGGCGCGCTTTGATACCGGTGCGCTCAACAATCCACTCATCCGAGGTTTCGACACCTTGAGCCGCCAATTCGGAGACCAAATCAGCATTGGAAAGCCGCCGGGGAGGCAAGTAGCTGCCAGTGCCTGTGATACGTGAATAAAGTCTCATGGTTCAGGTTGGAGCGACCGCACGGGAAAGCGCCGACGCCTCGGTCGCCACCAACAAAGGTGCCGCATGAGCGATTCGGGCTTGCACACGGTCAAGCAAGTTGTTTCGGGCTGCATCATACGCGCGCGCCAAAGCAAACTCGAATGCTACTGCGTCCGCAGACCCGTGACTTTTAAATACCAGGCCACGAAGACCCAGCAATGCCCCGCCGTTGTAGCGACGGTGATCCATTCTGTTTTTGAGCGCCGATATTATGGGATAAGCCGCAATTGCGGCCATCTTGGTCAAGATATTTCGAGAAAACTCAATTTTCAAAAAATTGACGATCATGGTGGCCAAGCCTTCGCTGGCCTTCAACGCGACGTTCCCAACGAATCCATCACACACAACGATGTCGGCGGTGCCTTTAAAAATATCGTTTCCTTCCACGTTGCCGTAGAAATTTAAGTCACCCGCTTTTGAAGCTGCTCGCAAAAGCTCGCCAGCCTTCTTGATGACCTCGTTGCCTTTGATGGCCTCTTCACCGATATTGAGCAGGCCAACGGTGGGATTCTCTCGGTTGTCCAGCGCAGACACTAGGGCAGCCCCCATGACGGCAAACTGGAGCAGGTGCTCCGCGGTGCAGTCCACATTGGCGCCCATGTCCAAGACAGTTGTTCCATGGCCTTTGGCATTGGGGATTTGACCTGCAATGGCCGGGCGATCAATGCCATCCAACGTTTTCAGAACATAGCGGGAAATCGCCATCAGGGCGGCGGTATTCCCCGCAGAGACTACGGCTTGCGCTGCGCCGTCTTTGACTTGCTGGATCGCTACGCGCATGGACGAATCCTTCTTGCGGCGCAACGCCACCTCCAGTGGGTCATCCATGCCAACCACCTCGCTGGCAAGAACTGTATTCACGCGCGAATGGGAGAAAGAAGCAAGCGCATCAGGTAAGCCGACCAGGATCAAACGCGCATCAGAGTGCTGATTTAGAAAGGCGAGACAAGCAGGAAGCGTGACAGACGTACCGTGATCGCCTCCCATACAGTCGACAGCAATAGTGATCATGATGGAAATCTAGTACACCGCGGCCAAAAAAAACCGGGTTTCGAACACATCAAAAACAAAGGCCCGGGGCTACAAGTAAAGTAGCCCCGGGCCTTGGCGTGATTAAAAAAATCAGGCTTCAGATTTGGTTTTCAAAACCTTGCGACCGCGGTAAAAACCAGTAGCGCTGATGTGGTGACGCAAATGGATTTCGCCAGTTGTTGGCTCAACTGCAATGCCAGGAACAACCAAAGCATTGTGCGAACGGTGCATACCGCGCTTGGAAGGTGATTTTTTATTCTGCTGGACGGCCATGATGGCTCCTTACGTCTGTGTTGCGACGCCCGCAACATCTGGGATTAGTGAAATACACAGCCACTAGTGCGGTGCGAAGCCTTAAATTATAGCCTAACCTGAAGTCTCACTTCAACTTGGCGTCTTGAAGCTTGGCGAGAACTGCGAACGGGTTTCGCTTTTCAGCGGAAGCGACTTCAAAATTGGCGTCCTCAGCGGCCATGATGACCTCACTTGGGCACTCATCGTGCCGCGGCACCAATGGCAACTCCATCAGGATCTCATCTTCTATCAATTCTGAGAGCTTGAATTCCGAAGTCAACGCAAGGACGTCCTCCTCACAATCATCGTCCTGCTGCTCCGCATCTTCTTCCGAGGCGACAAATCTGAAAGACCGACTCACACTCACAACACTGTCCACCGGCGCCAGGCAACGTTGGCAGGTCAGGTGTAATGTCACTGCGGCTTGCATGTGGAGCCAAATCTGATCCGCACCTGCCTCATCGGTCTTGATCTCGCCTTGGGCAGACCAATTCAAAAAACGATCGGCACCCATGCCATGGGTTTCAACCAATAGGCGCTCATAGTTCGACAGCGCATCGTGGCCCGATATTTCACGCGACGATTGGGCAAAGGATTTGACGTCGAGACGGGGGGCAAGAGACTCAGTATTCATGCATCGAGTGTAAGAGAATCGCCCTATGTCAGAAATAACACCCAAAAAACTCATCCTGGGTTCGACCTCACCCTACCGGCGCGAGTTGCTTGAGCGATTGCGCATTCCGTTCACCGTGGCGGCGCCAGAGGTTGACGAAACCCCACACCCCAAAGAAACACCCCAACAACTCGCATGTCGCCTGGCGATGAGCAAAGCCCGCGCAGTGGCGGCAAAGTTTCCTGACTGCATTGTCATTGGCTCTGACCAGGTAGCCGACCTAGAAGGCGAGGCACTCGGCAAACCGGGGGACTACCCCCGTGCCGTTGCACAACTTCAAAAAATGCGCGGCAAAGTTGTGATCTTTCAAACGGCAGTCGCCGTCGTCTGCCAGCGAAGTGGGTTTGCGCAAATGGACTTAGCTCAAGTCAAAGTGACCTTCCGGGACCTGAGCGACGCACAGATTGATGCCTATTTGAGAGCCGAGACGCCCTATGACTGCGCGGGAAGCGCCAAAAGCGAAGGCCTTGGTATTGCTTTGCTTTCATCGATTGACAATGATGACCCCACCGCGCTGATCGGCCTGCCCTTGATTCGAACTTGTCAAATGCTTGAGGCTGCGGGTCTCCAACTTCTGTAAATCCATGACGCTTGCATCACAAAATCCCAGCCCTCCAAAGGGAAAACTCTACCTCGTGCCCGCGCCACTGGACTTTGGCTGCAATGAACCCATGACACTCAGTGACACCATGCCGCTGGGAACACTCACGGTGGCGGCCAGACTAGAGCACTGGATCTGCGAAAACGCCAAGACCACCCGAGCCTATCTAAAACGCGTTGGAGAAGTGGTTCCGTTGAGCCATCCATTGCAGGCACTAAACATCACCGAATTGCCGCGGGAGGTCCATAAAAAAGGGGATCATACTGGCAATTTTGATGCACGGCCTCTTTTGGGGGCCGCGTTGCAGGGGCGTGACATCGGGCTGGGGAGCGAGGCAGGCATGCCTGCGGTCGCCGACCCTGGCTCCTCTGTGGTTCGCGCCGCCCACGACTTGGGAATTGAAGTGATTCCGCTGACCGGGCCCGTATCACTGCTGCTGGCGTTGGCGGCCAGTGGACTCAACGGTCAAAATTTTGCCTTTGTTGGCTACTTGCCCCAGGAACCCGTCGAACGTGCAAAACGTATACGGGATTTGGAATCATTGGCTCTAAAAACCGGGCAGGCCCAGTTATTTATCGAGACGCCCTATCGCAACGCGGCCCTGATGCAATCATTGTTGCAGACGCTGCAGCCCAACACCCGACTGGCCGTTAGCAGCGGATTGACCTTGCGCCGCGGGTTGTGTGTCAGCGAGACCGTTAAAAACTGGCGGCAAAAAGCCTCGGCAACCGACAATTCGACCCCAGCAGTTTTTGCATTGGGTCGATAAAGTCGCTATCAGCAGCCTGACTGCTCCAATCAACGCAACGAAGGATGAAAAGACAGGGTGCGGGCCGCGCCCTCACCCATTGCGACGCCAAAACGCTTGAACAACCGTTCAGCCACATTGTCCCGGCGGGTGTAGTCAATGATGTCTTCTGACTTGACAACCTCTCGCGCCACAAAGTCCAAGCTGCCCAAGTGATCGGCCAGGCCCAGCTCAATGGCTTGCTGGCCACTCCAAAACAGCCCACTGAAAGTTTCTGGCGTTTCCTTCAAGCGGTTACCCCGGCCGGCCTTCACCACATCAATGAACTGCTGATGAATTTGATTCAGCATGGCTTGGGCAAAAACGCGCTGCTTGTCAGTCTGAGGGCTAAAGGGGTCCAAAAACCCCTTGTTTTCGCCCGCCGTCATCAAACGTCGCTCTACGCCCAGCTTTTCCATCAATCCGGTGAAGCCAAAGCCATCCATCAGCACGCCAATGCTGCCAACGATACTGGCTTTGTCAACATAGATTTGATCAGCAGCCACGGCAATGTAATAGGCCGCCGAAGCGCAGGTTTCCTCCACCACCGCGTAGACCGGCTTAAGATGAAGTGCTTTTAGACGGCGAATCTCATCATTGATGATGCCGGCCTGCACAGGACTTCCCCCCGGCGAGTTGATCAACAGCACCACCGCCTGGGCGCCGTTGTCCTCAAACGCGCTTCGCAAGGCTGCATTGATCAAGTCTGCGCTGGCCTCAGCACCGGAGGCAATTTCACCTTTGATCTCAACCACGGCGGTGTGAGGTGTGGACGCGTCGGGTGTGGGGTGACTTTGGGCGAACCACATCCAAACCAAAAATCCAAAAAACGCCACCCACATCAGACGAAAGAATGTGCGCCAACGTCGAACCGAGCGCTGCTCACCGAGAGTCGCAAAAACCAACTTCTCAAGGGTTTTTCGTTCCCAGTTGTCATTCGCCACATCGTTTTTTGAGTCATTTTTCATAGCATCACGGGCGTTGTGTATAGGGTGAAAGTCACTATTTATTGCTGGATCAGCATCAAGGGTCGGCCGTCTGTTTTCAGGCGTGTCAGGTTCAGTCATTCAAAACTCTACGGGTTGGAGATTCTGGGCAGTATGCCAGTGCACGACGTCGCCGAACTCTGACATCTCGACCTTGATCAAGGCACCTCGACACGGCCCCATTCGGCATTGGCCCGTTTGAGGGTGATAGGTTGCACCATGGGTCGCACACATCAGCCAGTGGCCAGTCATATCGAACAATTGATTGGGCTGGTAGTCCATTTCCATGGGCACGTGGCTGCAGCGGTTCAAATACGCATGGACCTGCCCTTGATAGCGAACGGCAAACGCACGGCATGGCTGACCGATATAGGTCACGTCAAAGGAAACCGCGGTTGAACTGTCCACCAAGTCAGCTGATGGACACAGTGGAATGGACTCTGTCATACCGAGGCAACCGTGATTCAGGCGTTAATTCGAAGCCACTCATGCAGCTCGCCAACTGAATGCGCAATGAATAGTGGAGACAGCTCATGGAAAGCGTCCGGTTCATGGGCGCCGTAGCTCACACCTACTCGGGCACAGCCGGCATTGAGCGCCATTTGCAGGTCGTGTGTGGTGTCTCCAATCATCAGCGTCCGTTCGGGCGTGGTGCCAAATTGGTCCATCAGCTCATTCAGCATTCGAGGGTGTGGCTTTCCGGCCGTTTCATCGGCCGTGCGGGAGCCATTGAACATGTTTTTCAACTCTACTGTCTGCAAAACTTCGTCCAATCCTCGCCGACTTTTCCCTGTCGCCACGGTCAAATGGTGCTGGCGCGCCTTTAAGTCCGATAGCATATCCAACACTCCATGGAACAAGCTGATGTCAGCTTGGTGAATTTTGTAGTGGTGTTGATAGCGCGCCCCCAGCTCAAGGTAGCGGTCAACAGGCACGTCAGGCGCTGCATGCGCCAAGGCTTCCATCAGGCCCATTCCAATCACGTAGGACGCGTCTTTGTCGGACGGCACGGCTCCGCCGACATCCTGGACCGCATTTTGAATGCAACGGGTGATGATGGCAGTCGAGTCGAACAAGGTGCCGTCCCAATCAAATGCGATCAGATCAAAACGCCTTGCATTGGGCGAGTCAATCAATTGTGGGTGCGACATGGTCAGAGAATTGTTCAAGTTCACTTGGTAATGATGCCAAAAGTTCAATGCGCTTGCCGCTCGCAGGGTGACTGAACTGCAGGCGCCAAGCATGCAAATACATTCTTTTGAGCGCAGGGGAATCCACCATTCGCATCAACTGCTTGTTCCGATCGAAGTCGCCGTATTTGTCATCACCCGCAATGGGATAACCCTCGCTGGCCAAGTGGACCCTGATCTGGTGGGTGCGGCCTGTCTTGATCGTCACCTCCAGCAAGGTGTAATCAAGGGTTGATGTGGATCGGGGCTTCACCAAAGTCACCGACGGCATGCCGTCCGGATCATCTTTGGAGACCACTTTGACCCGACGCTCACCATCCACCAACAAGTATTTGTGCAAAGGCTTGTCCAGCACCTTTTTGCTACCAGGCCACTGCCCGAGCACCAGCGCCAGATAAGTCTTACCTGTTTCGCGCTCTCGGAATTGATTTTGCAAGTGCTTGAGCGCGCTTCTTTTCTTGGCAATCAGCAAAACGCCGCTGGTTTCACGGTCCAGTCGGTGAATCAACTCAAGAAACAAGGCTTGCGGGCGCGCCATGCGCAGCTGTTCAATCACTCCAAAACTGACACCTGATCCGCCGTGAACGGCAACGCCTGCCGGTTTGTCGATGGCCAAAAGATGTTCGTCTTCAAACAAAATTGAAAATTGGCGTGCTGGTGCGCCACTGGCCACCGTCGCAGCCATAGCACTCGCCTTCTCTGCCACTCTTTCAGAAATCCTAACCGGGGGCAAACGAACCAAATCGCCCGTCTCGACACGATCGTCCGCCGAAGCTCTGCCCTTGTTAACTCGAACCTCACCACTGCGAATGATGCGATACACATGAGATTTGGGTACGCCTTTGAGGTGACGCATCAAGAAGTTATCCAGACGCTGTCCGGCGGAATCTTCATCCACCAAAACGGTTTTAACTTGGGGTGCCGGAGACACGGGATTGCCCACTATAATTTGTTCCACTAGCGATCTGCTGTAAGTTGTTGATTTGACTGAAGGTTAATTCGTAATTGGGGTGAAGTTTAGTTCACCCACCCCGGCGCCGCTAGTAAGTCGGTACCGCCAGTCGCCGCACACTCAAACCACAAGCCAGTTGCTTGGGTGGTCTGTGTCAGCGAAGGGTCAAGACGACGCATTGAAACTCTGAAATGGAATACCCCAAGTTCACAGACCTGAGGTCTGTGATCGGAACGAAGCGATATGTTTGTGTTGATGAACCAGATTTGTAACTGCCTGCGGTGCGCTGTCGCGCCGTTTTTTGGCATCAATCGGTCATCCGTGCCCGTCTACCGGGCGCAACCTGCAATGAAGTTGATAGCACTTCCACAACACAACCTACCCGCTCTCCTCCACGCGCCAACGCCAGGACTTGTTATCTAAGTTCTTGTCCCAGGCAATTCCTCCTCAATTCAAAGCGTTCGTTCCGGTATCAATTGCTCGTCAAGAGCATGTTTGTTATTGAATTGAAGGACTGTCTCCCATGAAACGGATGCTGATTAACGCCACCCAGGCTGAAGAACGCCGCTTGGCGATTGTTGATGGACAAAAACTCCTCGACTACGAAATTGAAGTTGACGGACGCGAACAACGCAAGGGCAACATTTACAAGGCGGTCGTCACGCGAGTTGAGCCCTCGCTGGAAGCTTGTTTTGTAGATTACGGCGAGGACCGCCATGGTTTTCTCCCATTCAAAGAAATATCTCGCCAGTACTTCAAGGAAGGTGTTTCCGTTGGCCAAGCCCGCATTCAGGATGTGATTCGTGAAGGCCAGGAACTGCTGGTTCAGGTTGAAAAGGAAGAGCGGGGCAACAAAGGTGCCGCACTGACGACTTTCATCTCACTGGCTGGCCGCTATGTCGTCCTGATGCCAAATAACCCACGCGGTGGTGGGGTGTCGCGACGCATCGAAGGCGAAGACCGCGCCGAACTCAAAGAGGCGCTCGACCAGCTCGAGTACCCCAATGGCATGAGCATCATTGCGCGCACCGCCGGCATTGGCCGCAGCGCACCTGAACTCCAATGGGACTTGAATTACCTGCTCAAACTTTGGACTGCCATTGACGGCGCATCCAAAGGTGGCAAAGGTGCTTTCCTGATTTATCAGGAATCCAGCTTGGTCATTCGCGCCATTCGTGACTACTTCAACAACGACATTGGCGACATCCTGATCGACACCGATGATGTTTACGAGCAGGCCCAGCAGTTCATGGCCCATGTGATGCCTGAGCACGCTGCTCGCGTCAAGCGTTACCGCGATGACGCGCCGCTGTTCAGCCGCTTTCAGATTGAGCATCAAATTGAATCGGCGTATGCACGCACGGTGCAGCTCCCAAGTGGTGGCGCCATTGTCATTGACCATACCGAGGCCTTGGTTTCGGTGGACGTCAACTCGGCGCGCGCTATCAAAGGCGGCGACATTGAGGAAACAGCAACGCGCACCAACCTGGAAGCCGCTGACGAAGTCGCTCGCCAGATGCGTCTGCGCGATTTGGGTGGCCTGATCGTGATCGACTTCATTGACATGGAGGAGAGCCGCAATCGCCGTGACGTGGAAAACCGTCTGCGTGATGCTTTGCGGCAAGACCGCGCTCGGGTTCAATTTGGCACCATCAGCAAATTCGGCTTGATGGAAATGAGCCGCCAGCGTCTGCGTCCGGCGCTGAGCGAAGGCGCCTCCATCCCATGCCCCCGCTGCGGTGGCTCAGGGCATATCCGTGACACGGAGAGTTCGGCCCTCCAAATTCTGCGAATCATTCAGGAAGAATCACTGAAAGACAACACGGCATCCGTCTTGTGCCAGGTTCCAGTGGACGTTGCCTCCTTCTTGCTGAATGAGAAGCGGACAGAGATTGCCAAGATCGAGCTGAAGCAACGCATCAATGTCCTGATGGTGCCCAACAAGACGCTGGAGACCCCGAACTACCGTTTGGAGCGCCTGAAGCACGACGATCCTCGCTTGGACAACATTGAGGCCAGCTACAAAATGGCTGACGAAGTTGAAGATCCCACCTCGGTGACCCGCCGTTCGCAGGAACCTACTAACAAGCAGACGCCTGTTATCAAGGGAGTTCTGCCAGACGCACCCGCACCGTTGGCCCCACCCAAGCCGGTGGCAGCTCAGGCCACCCCGGCAGCGACGCCAGCGCAACCCACGACTTCACTGGCTCAGCCCACTGCTGCCGGCATTCTGGGATGGCTCAAAAACCTGTTCTTCCCTGCACCAGTGGCTGCACGATCGGTGCAACCTCAAGCCGAAGTCGCTAAAGACGAGAAGCGGGAATCTCGGTCTGGCAGAGACGGCGCACGCCGTGGCGAACCACGTCGTGAAGGCCGTGAAGATGGTCGCGGTGGTCGCGGTGAAGGCCGAGGCGATGGCCGCGGCGGTCGTGGCGGGCGTGGAGGTCGTGGTGACCGCCCTGCCGGCGGACAGCGTGATCGACTTGATGCCGATGGAAAAACGATGGCGCCTAATGCCGAGGCAGGAGTCCCTACCCAGGCCTCTCCAGATGGCGCAAAATCTGACGCGAAGCAGGATCGCCCTGCTCGCAATTCAGAGCGAGGTGGCCGTGGTGAACGCAACCGTTCTGATCGCAATGCCAACGGCGAACGTCAGCCTGCGTCGGAGCGCACCGGCGCCCGACCAGAAGGCCGTGAACGCCGACCAGACCGCAGCCGCCGAAATGAAGAAGGTGCCCCGACAGGTAGCTTGGACCAAGATCAATCCTTTGCCTCCAACGAACTTGAGTCCAAGCCGCTGAACACTGAGCGGGACCTGGGTGCTGATGCGGCCCCGATGGTCGTCGCGGATGCCCCGGCTCGCACTGAAGGCGGTTCGCCGCGTGAAAAGCGGTCTCGTGACCGATACGGACGAGAGCGTGGCCCACGTGGTGACCGCGGAGAAGCCGTGAATCGCGCCGAAGAATCGGTTGTCGATGCAGCCGTTGTCACTGAGCCCGCCCAAGAGGAGCCGCGCAAATCGTACTTCTCGGCCCCTGTAGCCAGCGCCTCGCCAATCGGCGCAAGCACAGAGACCCCGTCAGTCGAAGCGGCATTGCCGGTGGACACACAAGCACCCGCACTGGAAACTCCAACGCCAATGGCTGTCATTGCCGAGCCGACACCCGTGCCGGCAGCGCCTGCTAAAGTGGTTGCCTCGACTGCCACGCCAACGCCAGCTGAACCCGTTGGCATGCCAAAACTGGAGTCCTTTGAATTGCCAATGGCCGAATTGGCAGATATCGCTCAAAGCAGTGGCCTGAACTGGGTAAATTCTGACAGCGAGAAGATTGCAGCCGTTCAAGCGGCTATCGCAGCCGAGTCCAAGCCGGTTCACGTGCCCCGCCAACGCCCGGCTCCAGTTCAAATTGACACCGGGTCACTGGTTATGGTGGAGACCAAACGCGACTTGCGGGACATGACACTGCCCTTCGAAGAGAAGAGCCCGCAGTAACGAAACTGATGCCCCCTTTTGGGGGCTAATAAAAAAAGGGCACCTAGAGTGCCCTTTTTTTCGATTGCTCCTTCAATCAGAACAACTCAACTGCAGCAACTTGTGGAGCCCCTCCAAAAAAACCCCGCCGCACCAAGCCCAAATGACTACAAGCTCTGTTGCGCCCACTTCGCTGGGCAAAGTCAACGGCGCGCTCAGTTTTTTCCAATGCGCTGCTGGGTGAGTCATCGGCCAAGACACTGGTAAAGCCGCAACTGACAGTCACCTTGCCGACCTGAGGGAAATTGAACTTCTCCACGTTGGTGCGAAAACGTTCAAAGGCAGCCAATACCAGCGCCTCATCAGGGCAGTGCATCAAGACACCAAAGTGGTCGCCACCAAAGCGGTATATCCGGTCATAGGTGCGAAAGGTATTGCTCATCACTCGTCCAACCAAAAGCAGTACTTCCTCTGCAATCAAATGCCCGTGGGCATCATTAATTGCACCAAAATCATCAATGCAGGCCGAACCCAGCCAATAGTTGGCCGGAACACGGTGGCGACGATCTTGGTCCAGGCCCTGCAGCTTGGCGGACACAACAATATTTCCGGTCACGCCGTCCAACTCCTCCAAGACCGCACTGTAAAAAGCGTCGTCCAAAGACTTGCGATTCAACAGCCCCGTCAATGCATCACGGTCGCTGTATTCGAGCAACGCATACATATTCCGGTAAATTCTCCGCAATTGATCAATCGTCAAAAGAGACTCTGAAGTCAGCGTGTTTTCACAGTGAACCTCGATCACGCCCGCGTCGTCTTTTCGTGAATCTGAAAAAAGAGGGAGCATGTAGATCCGCGGCCCCTGTTCGCCTGCCCAGGCGATTTCAACAATCTCCCGTGTCATCAAGCACTTCACTCGATCCGGAGCATCACTCATGCGAGGCAAAGTATGAAAGTCAACCCTCAGGGGGTCAACGACCTTTCCACCGCCCTTGGCATCCATGCGGGCAACTTCCAACCACCGCTTCTCTCACTCCTCGCTCATCAAGCGTGCAATCGTGATGCGCTGAACGGGCAATAGGTCAATCAGCGCCTTGGACAGTGTGAGTTCTAGCAGATCCCGATCACGGTGATCGGTCAGTTTGAGAATATGTTCGATCAAGGTGCTCATAGTGAGCAAACTATAGCCCCGAACATCCAAACCGTCACGTCCTCGTTAAAGTTGCCGCTTTTTTCCAGGCACGGGCGGCCGCATCCGAGTCGTCTTTTTGCTCTGCCAACAAGGCCAGGGCCTGCCAGGCGTTGGCTTCGAGCCTGGACCCTTTCAGGCGGGGAAGTGACTGCATCAAAAGCTGTTGCGCCTTGCCCCAAAGCTGAAGGCGCATGCAAGCAATCCCAGCCAGGTATTGGAGCAATGAGTCGCCAGGACGGCCGTTTTGAGCAGTCTCAATTCGGGTCAACCAACTCGGATCAGGGGCGCCAGTCGCCAGAGAGAACCCTTGTTCCAACACCTGGACCAAGCTGGTTCGCTGTACCAGGGTCAAGTCTTCGGCGTGAGCGACCATGCGCTCCCAGAGTGGCAACAACCAGGTACGCGCTACGCTAACGTCACCGTCCAACTCCAACATCCGCTGTGCCGCGGCTATCGCCACCTCTGGAATAGTACGCTCAGCCCCATCCAGCCTGCTCCAGACACGCATCAGCTGATCTGAATCATGTGCCGATGACACTAGTTCCTGCGCCAAACTCCGCAAAATTCTTTCAGACGCCAACGGAGAGAACGCACGGTGCTTACTCAACAAACGAGCCGTCTCTAACGCCGGTGCAGTATGCCGAGCCATACGGGCAGCATCGAGGCGCAAACGCAGCGCAATCGTGCGGCGCGATGTGCCAACGGGCATTTCGTCCAACCACTGCAGTGCTCGCAATGCATCGTGATCCTCCAGCGACCACTTGGCGGCGCGCAATTGCAATGCTTCCGACACGCCTTGTGCGTCAGTGCGAGACGCCTGTTCGAGGGCTTTGGAAAAATGGTCGTCTCTTGCGTTTGTATCCTGAAGGGTATGGGCGCTTTCCGCTGCCAGCAAATGGGAGAGTGCTCGCAAACGTCCTGAATAGGAGAGCTCGTCATGGCCACGGCTCACCGCAGCCTCTCGAACCAGCACGGCCTCTGCCGACTTTCTAGCGCGAATAAAGCGCCCCGCAAGTAAATGAGACAACGCATCCAGCAGCGACACATGCAGCGCCCGCTCCTGATGCTGCAGCCGCCAGGACCTTGCATGACCTGGCATGGCAAACAGGGCTGCCAGCGCGCGCAATGCGAGGTGCAGGACGATGAAAAGAACCGTCAAAACGACGATCACCAAATTGAGAGAGAGGTCGACTCGGTAAGGAGGCCAGAAAACGGTCACCGTGCCAGGATTGTTTCCGGCAATAAGGGCCGTAGCGACGGCCACACCAAACAGGCCCAATAACCAAAGTGCAGCCCGCATGATTACCGGCCCGCTGCCGCTGTATTGAGCGCAGCATAGGTGTCGTTGACGTGCGGCACATCGAGGTTGCGCATTTGGGATTGAACATCTTTCAACAATGCCGCAGCGCCCTGAGTTCGGCGAGAAGATGCATCAAAGTATTTACTCAAAGTAACGGACGCCGCAGCCAAATCTGCACGAGAGGATTCCAGTTGTCGGGCCAACAGCCCGAGGCGCGCGTTCAATAATTTGAGTTTGAGGTTCTCTCGCAGAAAAAAGGACTGCTCCGGCGATAGCAGTGCGGCCTCTGCATTCTCCAACCGGTTGACCCGAACCAAGCCACGCAGCTCATGTACCACCACATCCAAGCCCGTTTTCCACCAAACCGGCGCGACCGCAGGGGATGTCGGCTTTATCGACTCCGTTGGTCGTTTCGGGCCAACGGCATTGGCTATCACCAGGTCGTCGGTCATCCGAATCAGTTCATCAAGCTTAACCAGCAAACCCGGCGTGTCGCTAATGGCAGCTGCCTTGATTCGGTCGATATCCTTGACAATGGCACGCTGAAGGGCCGACAGTCGGGGCTGGGCCGCTCTTGTGACGCGTTGATCCGCGCTTCGCAGCGCTGCCAGCAATGGCTCCGCACTGCCTGTCAACTGGGTTTGTTGTTGGGCGAGCCGAATGGATGACTCAATATCAACCACCAAGTTTTCATCGCGGGAGCGCGACAAACTTTGGATCAACTCTTCCAGCTGAGTGCGCTGAAGGGTGACCTCAGCAAGCCGGGCTTCGAACAAAGCAGTTCGCGCAGCCGCGTCTTGGCTTAGCTCCATGGATTGCTTGGCCATGGCCCTGGCCTCAACCGACAGCGCGCCGGTGTCAGCGCTCTGACGCGCCAGCAACTCTTGAATCGTGGTCAGCTTTTGCCACAGCAGGCCACTTGCCAACAAAGCCACCAGAGAAAGACCCGCCAATACGATCGCGGTTCGACCAGCGGGCCCCAAGTAGGCACCCGACTGAACAGGCGCGACAAGCGGCCCATCGACTGAGGGAATTGGGGGTTCGTCGCGGGCGTCTGCGTTCATGTCATGGATTCTATCGAGGCAACCACAGCCGCGAGTGTTGGGCGTGATTCCTGCACAACACCGAACCCAGCCGCTTTTGCGGCGGCTGCAATGCGGGGATGTGTCGCCAATGCCCGGGCGTGGCCCCAGCTTTGCTGGGGCAACCAGGCTTTCAGGTTCGCCACGGCCTCGGTACTGCTCAATAACCAAACCGCCCCGTCCTCTGCAGCATGACGGGCCATTGCGACATCTGCGGGCGAGAACTGGGGTGAACTTCGTTGGTAAGTGGCCACAAAATCAGCCGCTGCACCCACGCTGGACAGCCGATTGGCAAACCAATCCCGGCCTGATCCTGCAATGGAATGGTTTCCACCGGTCCCGTCGCTGCCTCGCACTATCAGCACGCGGTCACCGGCATGGACTTGATGGCTCACCCGAAGCCACAAATTTTCTGAATCAAACTGCGCCGAGGCCAGATCAGGCGCATCCACGCAGTCGGACTCAAGCCCGGCACGCAACAATGCTCGGCTGGTGCCTGGCCCCGTCGCCCATGCTCTTGTTTTGGAGGTAGAACCATGCTTAAAGCCCTTTGCAGAACTGGGCTTCGCCGAAAAAAAATAGTCTACTGCGTTGCCGCTGACAAACATCACACCCACATAGTCGTGGAGCCTGCCCCATGCGTTAACCACGGGCGACACATCCGCAATGGCCCCAATTTGAATCAATGGCAGGGCCGCGGCTTCATACCCCGACGCCAATAGATCTCTGACCCATACTCGGGCATCACGATCGGGCCGGGTCACGATCACCCGCATGGCTAACTGGCGTCCAGAGACTCGCCAGACTTGGGGACGACACCGCCTTTGGCGACAACGCGAGCACGCAGCTCGACTGCCGCTGTAGCGCCCAAGGCCGTGGCACTGGCCAAATCAGTCACCGTCCCGCTCAGACGCACGCTTTCCAGGGGCAACTTTCCTTCTGAATCCCCCCAAGCTGCGTCAATGGTCAACACATCGCCACTCAAGGTGGCGTAGGCGGCCAAAGGCATGGAGCAACTGCCTCCCATCGCACGGCTCACCGCACGCTCGGCGGACACCGCCAGCCAGGTGGTCTGGTGTGCCAGTGGGGCCAATGCGTCCACGACGTCTTGCCGGTTGGCCCGCACCTCGATGCCCAGGGCGCCCTGCCCTGCGGCTGGCAACATTTCATGGGGCTCAAAACACACCCTGATGCGCTCGCTCAAGCCCAGACGCTTCAGCCCGGCGGCGGCCAATACGATGCCTTCATACAGGCCTTCGTCAAGCTTGCGCAGTCGCGTGTCCAGGTTGCCCCGCAGGGGTTCGATGACCAAATCAGGGCGCAATGCGTGTAACAAAGCCATGCGACGCAGACTGGATGTTCCCACCACCGCGCCTTGGGGCAGACTCGCCAAAGAGGCGTATTTATTGGACACAAACGCATCACGCGGGTCCTCGCGCTCCATCACACAGGCCAAAACGAACCCGTCAGGCAGTTCCATGGGAACATCCTTGAGAGAGTGCACCGCCAAGTCGGCGCGCCCTTCCTCAATCGCCACCTCCAGCTCTTTGACAAAAAGCCCTTTGCCGCCGACCTTGCTCAAAGAGCGATCCAGGATTTGATCGCCCTTGGTGGTCATGCCCAACAAGTTGACTGAATGGCCTCGTTGCGCCAATAGGGCCATCACATGCTCGGCCTGCCACATGGCAAGGCGACTTTCTCGGGTTGCTATCGTCAAACTGCTCATAATTCTCTACGTTGAAGGTCGTAACCAGTATGTAACAAGGGAGTGCATGGAATGCTAGCATGCCAGATTTGTCCTCTGTTCAGCTCCTAATCCAACCCACCATGACCAAATCGCCGAAAACTGAAGCTGCGCCCCGCACCAAAGACAACGAACGCCCACTGGTTGAGGACATTCGCCTGCTGGGGCGAATCTTGGGAGATGTGATTCGGGAGCAAGAGGGCGTTGCCGCCTTTGAATTGATTGAACAGATTCGTCAACTCTCCGTGGCCTTCCGCCGGGACGCTGACCACGAGGCCGACAAGGCGCTGAAAAAGCTGCTTAAAGGGCTCACTGGTGATCAGACCGTGAGTGTGATCCGCGCCTTCACCTATTTCAGTCATCTGGCCAATCTGGCAGAGGACCGCCACCACATTCGCCGCCGCGCTCTGCACGAGCGTGCGGGCGACACCCAGGAAGGTAGCGTCGATGTCGCCTTGTCGCGCCTGCGCTGGGCGGGTATTTCACAAAAGACGATTTCTGACACGCTGGCCAATAGCTTTGTGTCACCCGTACTGACCGCTCACCCCACCGAGGTCCAGCGCAAGAGCATCCTGGACGCGGAGCGTTTCATCGCCCAGTTGCTGGTCGCTCGCGACGACATCAAGGTCCGTGCGGCGTCCGTCAACATCAACAAAGACGCCCTCACTCCCAGAGAGCTGGCCGCCAATGAGTTGCAAATGCGGGCTCGCGTGCTGCAACTGTGGCAAACCCGTTTGCTGCGCTACAGCAAACTCACCGTGGCCGATGAGGTGGAGAACGCCCTGAGCTATTACGAGTCGACCTTCCTGCGCGAGATTCCCAAGCTCTATGCCAATTTGGAGCGAGAGCTTGGCGAACAGCCCGTCCACAACTTTTTGCGCATGGGCCAGTGGATTGGCGGTGACCGCGATGGCAACCCCAACGTCAATGCCAGCACCCTGATGCATGCGTTGAAGCGCCAATCAGACGTCGCATTGCGCCACTTCCTGACCGAGGTGCACTACCTAGGCGGCGAGCTGTCGCTGTCCGCCATCCTGGTCGACTACTCCCCGGCAATGCAGGCCCTCGCGGAAGCGTCGCCAGACACAAACGCCCACCGGCAAGACGAGCCCTACCGCCGGGCCTTGATCGGGGTTTATGCACGACTTGCGGCAACGCTCAAAGCCTTGACCGGCGGCGAGGCAGCCCGCCATGCGGTGGCCCCTCAGAACCCCTACCTGTCAGCGGCGGAGTTTTTGGCGGACTTGCGCACCATTGAGGCGTCCCTGCTGGCGCACCACGGCGCTGCGCTGGTCGGCCAACGTCTGCGTCCGCTGATTCGTGCGGTTGAAGTTTTTGGCTTTCACCTGGCCACCGTCGACCTGCGCCAAAGCTCTGACAAGCACGAAGCCGTGGTGGCCGAGTTGTTCGCCTTCGCCCGCATTGAACCGGCCTACTCCGATTTGGACGAAATGGCCAAGCGGACTTTGCTGCTGAAGCTGCTCAATGAGGCTCGCCCCTTGCGCGTCATGGGCGCCGAGTATTCGGAACACGCCCAGAGCGAGTTGCTGATTTTCGAAACCGCCAAGGTCATGCGTGAGAAGTATGGCGTTGAGGCGATTCGCCACTACATCATCAGCCACACCGAGACCGTCAGCGACTTGCTAGAAGTGCTCTTGCTGCAAAAAGAAGTGGGCTTGATGCGCGGCACACTCGATGCCAACGCCATCTGCGACCTGATTGTTGTGCCCTTGTTCGAGACCATCGAAGACTTGCGCAATGCGTCTCCCATCATGGGTGACTTTTACGCCCTGCCAGGCATCACCGAACTGGTCCAGCGCAGCGGCGCCGAGCAGGACATCATGCTGGGCTACTCTGACAGCAACAAAGACGGCGGCATTTTCACCAGCAACTGGGAACTCTACCGCGCCGAGATCGCGCTGGTGGAGTTGTTCGATCAGCTGGCTGAAAACCTCAGTGGAACAGGCACCAAACGCATTCAACTGCGCATGTTCCATGGCCGGGGCGGCACGGTTGGCCGGGGCGGCGGCCCCAGCTACCAGGCCATTTTGGCGCAACCTCCCGGCACCGTGCGCGGGCAGATTCGCCTAACCGAGCAGGGAGAAGTTATTGGTTCCAAGTACGCTAACCCAGAGATTGGCCGGCGTAACCTGGAAACCCTGGTCGCAGCCACGCTGGAAGCAACCCTTTTGCAACCGACCAAGTCGGCGACCCAGCCCTTCCTGGACACCGCCGCAGACCTGTCTACGCGCAGCATGGCGGCCTACCGTGCCTTGGTTTACGAAACTCCAGGCTTCACCGATTACTTCTTTGCCGCGACCCCATTGCGCGAGATTGCACAGCTAAACATTGGTTCACGCCCGGCATCCCGCAAAGCCTCATTACAAATTGAGGACCTGCGCGCCATTCCCTGGGGATTTAGCTGGGGCCAGTGCCGCCTGCTGTTGCCAGGCTGGTTTGGTTTCGGATCGGCCATTGAGCAGTTCTTGAGTGAAGGCGGTCCAGCGGCCCGCAAGGAAAAGCTGGCCCTGCTGCAGCAAATGAACAAACAATGGCCGTTCTTCAAGACACTGTTGTCCAACATTGACATGGTGTTGGCCAAGAGCGACCTGGCTTTGGCTTCTTTGTATTCGGAGTTGGTGACCAACACCCGTCAACGCAAGAAAATCTTCTCGGCAATTGAGGCGGAGTGGCACCGTACAGCGGCTGCGCTCACCCAAATTACGGGGGACAAGCACCGTCTCACGAACAATTCGGCATTGCAGCGCTCCATCCGTCACCGCTTCCCGTACATTGACCCCTTGCATCACCTGCAGGTGGAGTTGGTTCGACGCTACCGTGCCGGCGGACAGGAAGATGACCGCATCCAGCGCGGTATTCACATCTCGATCAACGGTATTGCAGCCGGTCTGCGCAACACCGGCTAGACATCAAAGAGGGGGTGACTCCTTTGTCAACCGGCGTGAGTAGCTATAATTTCAATAGCAACTTACGCCGCGCCTGCAACCATCTCCCTAACGGCAGCCAGCTGCCGGCGGGACACGAACAGCAACTCCTCCACTCCATGTAGTCGGACGGCCCAGCCTTCTCCTTCGTCAGCGTCATGGTGCATTTCAAGCGCTCGAACGGCACGGCGTGCAATCAGGGCATTGCGGTGGATGCGCATGAAGCGGTCCTGGTACTTCTCCTCCAACTCGTTCAAAGCGGCTTCCAGTAAATAGGTCTGAGTCAACGTGCGAACGGTCAAGTATTTCAACTCTGCTTTGAAGTACAACACGTCCGAGACCTTCACCCGCTCAGTGCGACCCCGCTCTTGAATCAGCAGGAAATCATCCACTAAATCAGACTCTACCGCCCGAACAGATTGCGTAAGACGCTCCACTTTTTGCAGCGCCACCTGCAGGCGCTCCAAGCGCACCGGTTTGGTCAAATAGTCCACGGCATCCAGCTCAAACGCCTGCAGGGCATGCTCCGAGTGCGCGGTTACGAACAGAATCGCCGGTGGATTAGGCAAGGTGCGCAGACTGGTCACCAAGGCCATTCCATTGGCTCCCGGCATGTTGATATCAATCAGCGCGACGTCTACCGAATGATGGGACAACCAGGCCAAGGCCTGCCCTGCGTTGGCCGCCTCGGCCTCGACACGGGTTGCAGGCTGGATGCAGTCACCCAACAACGTCCGAAGTCGGGAACGGGCCAGCAACTCGTCGTCCACAATCAATACCGTCATCACCATGACTTTCCCCTTATCGTCCTCACCGCGGCACCTGAATTCGAACCTGAAAGACACCGTCTTTACAGCCGCTTTGGAACTGCCCCTGCACATCGTGCAGCAAGCTCAGGCGGTCACGCACATTGGCCAAGGCGACGCCATGGCCGCGCTCCCCCTGACCGGCCGGCACTGTGTTCGTGACTTTGATGACCACCATCGAGCCACGGCATTCCGTAGAAATACGAATATGAGCGCCGTTTGCGCTGGGTTCTACGCCATGCTTGACCGCGTTTTCAACCAGCGGTTGCAGCAACAAGGGAGGCAATCGGGCGCTCGACGCCCTGGGGTCCAACGCCCATTCCAGCTGAATTCTGTCGCCGAATCGCACCTGTTCGATAGCCAGGTAGCGCTGCGCCAAGGCAATTTCGTTGGCCAGCGTCACGGACTCGCCCTGCTCCACCAAGGCATGACGAAACAGGTCACTCAAATCCTCCAACATCGCCTCGGCCTTGGCAGGCTCAGCCCGAACCAGCGAAATGGCGCTATTTAAAGTATTAAATAGAAAATGAGGGCGAATTCGGGCCTGTAGTTCAGTCAACCTGGCAGCCGTTGCGGCCGGTGTTTTCCCCTTGGCGCGTAGCACCAATGCGGCCACGAGCACAGCAGACAGCAACGCACCCATGAACGCACTGGCCAGCCAGGGCACGGGGTCCAGCACCCCCACCATCGACAACACCCCGCAACCATAGAGCCCGGCCAAGGCGCCCAGCAGCACACCGGCCAAATGCTGCAGCGGCGTATTCAGTCGCGCGAGGCCTTTTTTCAAACTGCAAGCGATGATCAACCACAGCAAAGTGGCCGGCAAGGCCCCCCCCGTGAGCAGCGAAACTTGCGTCAGCCAGCCAAAGGCCGTCGTGGTGCCAAACATGGCTCCGACGGCAACGACGGCTTCGACAAACAGCACCGCTCGCAGGACCACCCCCACATGGCAGGCGTCAAAAACAAGCACCTGCCCCAACCCCGGCTCGGCAGGCGCCGGGGCCAGTTCATGGAAGGCCGATAAAATTTGGGTGTCTTTCATCAATAATCAGTAGGTGTTCACCGGACATGCGCGCAGGCTGCGCGAATCCGATTATTGATGAACTGTTGCTGCAAGCTCAACCCCAAACATCGGCCCGTTCAGCGCGCCCGACCCAATACCTATGTCAAACAACCAATTTGAAAAGAAATCCGAAGCCTGGTCGGCTCTATTCTCAGAGCCCATGAGCGACCTGGTCAAGCGCTATACCTCCAGCGTTTTCTTTGACAAACGCCTGTGGCAGGCCGACGTCACCGGCTCGCTGGCCCATGCCGAAATGCTGGCAGCCCAAAACATCATCAGCGCAGAAGATCACAGCGCTATCCAGGACGGCTTGAGCACCATCGCCAAAGAGATTGAAGCCGATCAGTTCGAATGGAAGCTGGACCTGGAAGACGTGCACCTCAACATCGAGGCCCGTTTGACTGAGTTGGTAGGCATCGCCGGCAAGCGCCTGCACACCGGGCGCAGCCGCAATGACCAGGTCGCCACCGATGTGCGCCTGTGGTTGCGCAGCGAAATTGACCTGATCAGCGGCTTGCTGTCTGACCTGCAAATCGCCTTGATCGAAGTGGCAGAAAAGAACGTTGAGGTGATCCTGCCCGGCTTCACTCACCTGCAAGTGGCCCAACCCATCAGCTTTGGGCACCACATGCTGGCCTATGTAGAAATGTTCAGCCGGGATGCCGAGCGCATGGCCGATGTGCGTCGCCGCACCAACCGCCTGCCCCTGGGCGCCGCCGCTTTGGCTGGCACGAGCTACCCATTGGACCGGGAACGCGTGGCCAAAACACTGGGCATGGTCGACGCACAAGGTGTCGCACAGGTTTGCCAAAACTCGTTGGACGCCGTGAGCGACCGTGACTTTGCCATTGAATTCACCGCAGCCGCCTCGCTGTGCATGGTGCACATCAGCCGCTTCAGCGAAGAATTGATTTTGTGGATGAGCCAGAACTTCGGCTTTGTGCAGATTGCCGACCGCTTCACCACTGGCAGTTCCATCATGCCGCAGAAGAAGAACCCCGACGTGCCCGAGCTGGCCCGCGGCAAGACCGGTCGCGTGGTGGGCCACTTGATGGGCCTGATCACCTTGATGAAGGGCCAGCCTCTGGCCTACAACAAGGACAACCAGGAAGACAAAGAACCCCTGTTTGACACCGTGGACACACTCAAAGACACCTTGCGCATCTTTGCCGAAATGGTGGGCGGCCAGTTGAACGCCAGCACCGGTATCAAAGAAGGCGGCATCACCGTCAAGCCCGAAGCCATGGAAAGCGCCGCTCTCAAAGGCTACGCTACCGCCACCGATTTGGCGGACTACCTGGTCAAGAAAGGCCTTCCCTTCCGCGACGCCCACGAAACAGTGGCGCATGCCGTGAAGGCAGCCATCGCTCACCAGGTAGATTTGTCCGAGTTGCCACTACAAGTACTGCAGGGGTTTAATGCCAACATTGAGAAAGACGTGTACGACGTGCTCAGCCTGCGCGGCTCCTTGAATGCCCGCAACATTTTGGGCGGCACCGCGCCGGTGCAAGTGCATGCGCAAATTGCACGCCACCGTGCGCGGCTGGCCTGAAGCGCTTGAGCGCAGCCACCGCGCGGGCCCCCTGTTGAGCTCGAACCGGCCATGAACGAACTGGCGGCCAGCCAAATCACGCTGGTTCGCGCCGTGGAAGAGGCCGATTCGGAACGCCAGATCCTGAGCGACGACGACCGTTTGTACGCCACACGCAGCGCCCAGGAGCTGGCGCGTTGGGAGGTCGCTGACACCAAGTCAGACTTCACACCAGCGCTGTTCCTGCAAAAGCGGGCCGAGCAGGTTGTGATCAAGCTTGTGGAACGGCACCCTGCTTTTGCCCGTCTCACAACACCTCGCGGCTGGACCAGTCTGGTGATGGCAATGCTGCCGACTCTGGCGCTATTGACCGGGGTGTTGGTGGATCGCGTGACCAACCCGCACCGGGTGGACCTGCTGTCAGCGCCCCTGATCCTGATTCTTCTCTGGAATCTCGTGGTGTACCTCTGGCTGTTGGCTTGGTGGTTGGCCGGGCTGGTGAGAGACTCGCCGCGCTCTCCTTGGAGATGGACGGGAAACTGGCGCCCCAAGACCACAGGCCTGTCGAAATTGCCACCGCCGCTTGCCAAGGCTGTCCGCCAATTCGCCGCTGAATGGCTGCGCTTGAGCGCGCCACTGATGCAAGCACGCATCTCGCGCGCCATTCATTTGAGCGCTGCCCTGTTCGCCGTGGGCGCCATTGGCTCGCTGGCGCTTCGCGGGCTGTTCACGCAATACCGGGCGGGCTGGGAAAGCACATTTTTGGGTGCCGAGCAGGTGCACGCCCTGCTTGACGCTTTATTCACTCCGGCGATGGCCCTGTTTTCACTACCCGGTTTTTCACTGGCAGACGTGCAAGCCCTGCGCAATACGGCGTCTGCCTCGCCCGACACGGGCGCGCAATGGGTGGTGCTCTATGCCGCCACACTGTTTTTGATGGTGGTACTGCCCCGGATGGCGCTGGCCGCCATGTCCTGGATGTCGGAGCGCCGCCTGCGCCAGCACCTGCCGGTTGATTTGACACAGCCGTATTTCCGTAAGCTCACCGCCCATCTGGATGGCGCAGCGACGGCTTGGGTACAGGTGTTTCCCTATAGCTTTGCCGTTGATGCCGCCCACCAACAAGGGCTTTCACAGCTGGCAAAGGTGCATTGGGGTGACAACGCTCAGGTCCAGTGCCAGGCCAGCACGGCCTATGGGGACGACGTGGCGCCCCCAATTAATAACGCTGCTGCGGCACCAGCACTTACGGTCGCACTATTCAACCTCAGCGCCACCCCCGAGCGGGAAAACCATGGGGAATTCTTGGATCAACTGGCCATCGCTCACGGGCGAAAAATGGCCCTTTGGGTGGACGAATCGGCCTACCGTGAACGAGTGGGCCGGCAAGCTGGCGGCGCTGCTCGGGTGGGTGAGCGGGTCGCACTATGGCGTCAATTTGGTGAGCTTCACCAGTTACCGGTTACCATCGTCAACCTCCTGCAACCGACTCACCACCCCATTGAACCGGGTGCCGTATCACGGCTATCACCATAACCACTGAAGCCGTTCAAATCCAGCTGGCCCTGATCTCCCACACCAATGCGGGCAAGACCACATTGGCCCGTACGCTGATGGGCTTGGACGTAGGCGAGGTCCGTGATGCCCCCCATGTCACCACGCTGTCCGAGTCCCACACCCTGCTGTCGACCCCCACGGGTGATTCGCTGCAGCTGTGGGACACGCCTGGCTTTGGTGATTCGGTTCGGCTATTCAAACGGCTCAACGCCTCTGGCAATCCGATTGGCTGGTTCATGCGCGAAGTTGTGGACCGCTACGCTGACCGGCCTTTCTGGCTCAGCCAGCAAGCCATTCGCACCGCCAAGGAAGCAGCGGACATCGTGCTGTACCTGGTGAACTCGTCTGAAGACCCGCAGGATGCCGGTTACCTGGCGTCCGAAATGAAAATTCTGCAGTGGCTCGGCAAACCGGTGGTCATTTTGCTCAACCAGATGGGCGCACCCCGCCCGCACGACGAAGAAGCGGCGGAAATCGCACGTTGGGCCACACATCTTTCGGTCTACCCAGTGGTGAAAACCGTGCTGCCCCTTGACGCCTTTGCCCGCTGTTGGGTGCACGAACGTGTTTTCTACGAGGCCATTTCCCAATGGGTTGCCCCGGACAAGCAAAACGCCTACGCCCGCCTCTACGCCACTTGGACAGAAACCAACGAGACTCGCCTGCAAGCCGCCATGGCGTTGATTGCGGGCCAAATCATGGCCGCGGCTCACGACAAAGAGCGCTTTGCTGAGAAAGACAGTGCGATGTTGGGAACCGTGCTGAGCGCCATAGGCCTGGGCAAGCGGCGTGAACACAAGCGCCAACTCAAGGCCATGGATGCCCTGATGCTGCGACTGAACCAGAACATTACCGCCACCACCGCCAGCCTGCTCAAGCTCTACCGCCTTGACGCGGGCGATACTCGCGAGATCAATGAGCGCGTGCAAGAAGTCTTTGTGGTGCGAGAGGCGTTGGACACCACACAAGCCGGCTTGCTGGGTGGCCTGATTTCAGGCGCAGCCACCGGGCTGTCGGCCGACATCATGAGTGGGGGCCTCACCGTTGGCGCAGGCGCCTTGATTGGCGGCATTGTGGGCGCCATGACGGCAGCGGGGGCCGCGTGGGCCTTCAACGCCAGCACCGACCGGAACGACCCCAACGTGCGATTCTCATCCGAGTTTTTGCGCACCCAAGTGGTCGCCGGCCTGCTGCGCTACCTCGCCGTTACCCACCACGGACGCGGCCGTGGCAAGTTCATTGAATCTGACGCGCCAGCCTTCTGGCAAGCTGAAGTGGAGGCCGCCGTACTGACGCATGAGGAAGCGCTGGCCGACGTGTTGGACAGTGCGCCTAACCCCAGCACCACTGAATCTCTCGTGCCACTGACGGAGGTCCTGAACGCCATGGCGTTGGCGATCTTGGACCGGCTTTACCCGCGCGAGTAATTGCCCTGCTGCCAGAGTGACAAATGCTGGGGCAGTGACTCCAGCGACTGAATCACCTTTACCCCGGACAGCGCCCGCTGGGTGAGAGACGGGTGACTCCCACCTGCCCAAATGACGGTCGCGGGCGACAACAACGCGCGCAGTTCACTCAAACCTGACGTTAACGCGCGCGCCGCAAACACGGGCGTGAAGCTCAGGGCCACGATGTCTGCACGGTGCGCGGCTGCGGCTTTGGCAATGTCGGCAATCGGTGTTTGTGGCCCCAAAGACAGGCACTGGCAGCCTTCCAAGGTCAGCAGGGTTTCTGCCATCAACAAGCCCAGCGCATGGGGTTCACCCGGGAAACTGGTCAGCAAAACCCTGGGCATCCCAGACGCAACGGCGACTGGAATACCCGACATCGCCTGGCGCAGCACGCGGGAGACGCACTCGGTGTAAATATGCTCTTCAAACACCTGAAAGCGGCCGTTCATCCAGGCCTCGCCCACGGCGGTGGTCAGCGGTGCGACCAACTGGGTGACAAAACTGACCAGCCCTGAACGCGCCGCCGCCTGGCTTAGCAGTTGCCTCAAAGCGGGCGCGTCGTGCGTCTGAATGAGATCAAGGCACGCCAATAGATCTGAGGTATGGGAATTTCCCCGCGCAGGCAATGTCTGCGCCTCAGGCGGCACAGCCAAAGCCTGCAACGCACTCATGTCCAGCGCCACGATGCCGCCCGGGCGGTGTCCGGCATCCATCAGACGCCGAATAACACGCAAGCGCTCCACTTGATCCGACGGGTAAGCCCGGTCCCCCGCCGTGTCTCGCTCGGGCTGCGGGAACCCATAACGACGCTCCCAGACGCGCAGTGTGTCTTTGGACAGCCCTGTGGCCCGCTCCACTGCCGCGATGGAGCTGTGGGGAACGGTATCCAGCACGCGCTCAGTCATTTCTTTTCCCGAAAAAAGTGAATCCAAAACCTATTGAAAGACGTATTCAACATAGACCTCACTAAAATTCAGTTAGACAAAATATGTTTAAATGATAACATTGTCCTAGACAAATAAAGAGAATGTCTAATGAAGAATCAACTACCAGACAGCCATTGCAACAACCGTCAGCGCAGGAAGCAGCCATGAAAATCGCCATCGTCGGGTCCGGCATCTCCGGTTTGGCCGCTGCGCACCGGTTGAACGCAGAGGCCAACATCACCTTGTTCGAGGCCGGCGATTACTTTGGCGGCCACACCCACACGGTGGACGTCACGTTGCCCACGCCACAAAGCGAGGTGACGCATGGCGTGGACACCGGCTTCCTGGTGTTTAACGAACGCACCTATCCGCAGTTGATCGCTTTGTTTGCCGAGTTGGGCGTGGCCACCGCTCCGTCCGAGATGTCGTTCTCGGTCAAAGTACCGGGTGCTTTGAAGGGTCGCACGCTGGAGTGGAGCGGCGCCAACTTGTCAACGGTGTTCTCTCAGCGGCGCAATCTGCTGAACCCGCGTTTTTTGCGCATGCTGGCCGACTTGGTTCGCTTCAACGCACTCACCACCCGTATCGCCCTGGCTCAGGAAGAGGCCGCACTGATGCAGCCCCTGGGGGAGTTTTTGAGCACCCACAAGTTTGGACAAGCCTTTAGAGACTGGTACTTTTTGCCCATGTTGGGCTGCATCTGGAGCTGCCCGACGGACCAGATGCTGAAGTTCCCGGTGGCGACACTCATCCGCTTTTGTCACAACCACGGGCTGCTGCAGGTCAGCAATCGCCCGCAATGGCACACCGTGCGCGGCGGCGCCAAGCACTATGTGAACAAGATCGTGGCGCCTATTGCCGACAAACGATTGAACACCCCCGTTCGATGTATCGAACGCGACGCCGCTGGCGTACGGGTCATGACTGACGCGGGCACCGAGCACTTTGACCGTCTGGTGCTGGCGACGCACTCTGATCAGGCTCTGGCCTTGTTGGGCAGCCCCTCGTTGCAAGAGCGTGAAATTCTGGGCGCCATACGCTACCAGCCCAACCATGCGGTACTGCACACCGACTCCTCGGTGCTGCCGACACGGCGCAGCGCTTGGGCAGCCTGGAACTACGAGCGGGCGGCCCAGTCGGACCAAGAGTCGGCCCAAGTGTGCCTGCACTACCTCATCAACCAGCTGCAACCACTGCCCTTCAGCCAGCCCGTTGTGGTGTCGCTCAACCCTGTGCGTCCCATCGAGAAACGTTTTGTGCTGGGTGAATACTTTTACGACCACCCGGTCTTTGACCTGCCCGCCCTGCGCGCGCAACAGGCGCTAGGTGAGTTGCAAGGCCAGCAGCACACCTGGTTCTGTGGCGCATGGACAGGCTATGGTTTTCACGAAGACGGCCTCAAGTCCGGCCTCTCCGTGGCGCAGCAATTATTGTCCGAGGTTCGGGCGCCTTGGGCGAACGCGGCATGACCACCCCAACCGCCACCATGGCCGGCCCCTTGATTGGGTTTGGGCAGGTGCGCCACACCCGGCTGCGCCCACGCCACCATGCGTTCGCCTACCCCACCTGCTTTTTGATGTTGCCCCTGCGCCATCTGCAGGCCAACCCATCGGCGTTGGCGGTGAACCGGACAGGCTTAATCAGCTTTCATGACCGTGACCATGGCGACGGTCGCAGCGCGGCCGAAGGCGGAGCCCTGGCCTGGGTCGAGGGCTTGCTGCAATCCGAAGGCGTTGGCGACGCGAAAGGCGAAATCTGGCTGCACTGCTACCCCCGCGTGCTGGGCTACACCTTCAACCCGGTGAGCTTTTGGTACTGCCACCGCGCTGACGGCGAGTTGCGCGCGATTGTGGTCGAGGTCAACAACACCTTTGGCGAGCGCCACTGCTACCTGTTGGACGAGCCGCGTTACGGCCAGGAACTACAAGCCCGCAAGGTGTTTCACGTGTCGCCGTTCTGCGCCGTCACCGGCGACTACCGGTTTCGCTTTCTTCGCACCCAACACGGCGACGAAGACCGAACCGTGGTGCGCATTGACCATGACAACGCCGACGGCCCTCTGCTGCAAACCAGTGTCAGCGGCACCTTGCTGCCGGTGACACCCGCGACCTTGCGCCGCGCCTTGTGGGGCTACCCGGCCCTGACGTTGGCCGTGATGGCCCGCATTCACTGGCAGGCACTTCGCCTGTGGTTCAAACGGGTGCGCTTTCACAGCAAGCCCACCCCACCCGTTACCCCCGTGAGCCGATAGGCCCCGATAGATTCATTCCCCGCTCAAGGAGACTTCCATGAACACCACCACTGCCACCCACGCTCCTCGCACCTGGCCGGCGAATATTCCAGCCGCCGCCCGAACCGGACTGAAATTACTTCAGCGCATTCAGGTCGGCTCACTGACCGTGCAACTGCCTGACGGCTCGCTGCAACACTTCGGCCAGCATGAAGGGCCGGCGGCTAGCATTTGTCTGCACAACTGGCAGGTTTTCAGCGCCTCACTCAAGTCAGGCGACATTGGCTTTGCAGAGAGCTACATTGCCGGCGACTGGAGCACCAGCCACCTCACCGACTTGCTGGCACTGTTTGTGGCCAACCGGGTGCACATTGAAGAAGCCATTTACGGCAGCTGGGCCGGGCGACTGTTGTACCGGCTCAAGCACCTGATGAACCGCAACACCCGCGCCAACAGCCAGAAAAACATCCACGCGCATTACGACCTGGGCAATGCCTTTTACAAACTCTGGCTGGACGAGACCATGAACTACTCGTCCGCCTGGTTTGAAGGGCACGCTGACGGGGACCTGATCACCGCCCAAAACGCCAAGGTACGCCGCGCCCTGAAACAAGCCGGCGTGAAGGCGGGCGACAGGGTGCTGGAAATCGGTTGTGGCTGGGGCGCATTGGCTGAAATGGCAACCACCGAGTTCGGCGCATCCGTGGCAGGGGTGACTCTGTCCACCGAACAACTCAGTTTTGCCCAAGACCGCATGGCGAAACTGGGCGTGGCGCCTGCTGGCAGTGGTGCTGCCGTCAGTCACGACCTGCGCTTACAGGACTACCGCGACATTCAGGACGGGCCGTTTGATGCCATTTGCTCCATTGAAATGGTCGAGGCCGTGGGTCGCGAGTACTGGCCGACCTACTTTCAGGCGGTTAAAAAGCTGTTAAAACCCGGAGGAAAAGCCTGCATTCAAAGCATCGTGATTGATGACAGCCTGTTTGACCGCTACATCGGCTCCACAGACTTCATCCAGCAGTACATCTTTCCCGGTGGCTGCCTGCCCTGCCCCAGTGAGATCCGCCGCCAGGCGCAAGCAGCTGGCTTGGAGGTGGTCGAAGAGTTTTCTTTTGGTCAAGACTACGCACTGACTCTGCGGCACTGGCGCGAGCGGTTTTTGGCGCACCGCGCCGAAATTCTTCAACAGGGCTTTGATGAACGCTTCATGCGCATCTGGGAGTTCTACCTCTGCTACTGCGAAGCCGCCTTCACCATGAAAAACACCGATCTGGTGCAGTACACCTTGGTTCGGCCATCGCTATGAAAAAGAGAGCTGCTCTCGCTTTAATTGCGGGGACTACAACCACTTTTTGCTTAAGAACTTGGGCCAGCATGGCGCCGGACGCAGCACCCCCATTGCCCGGCCTTCGAGCCGCCGGACAAGGCACGTTGCGGTTTTGGGGCTTTGACATCTACAGCGCTCGACTGTGGGTCAGTCCCGGTTTTCAGGCCGACCGCTACGCAGCCCTCCCGCTCGCCTTGACGCTCGCTTATCAGCGTGATTTCAGCGCGCAATCCATTGCCGAGCGCTCCTTGACCGAGATGCAGCGCGTTGGCGACTTCAGCCCAGCGCAAGGCACGCGCTGGCGTCAAGCCCTGCAAGCTGCCCTGCCCGAAATCAAGGCGGGCGACCACCTCACCGGCTTGTTCCAGCCGGGCGGGCCGGCCGTGTTTCAACTGAAGGGGAAAACCGTGGGCGAGGTGAGCGACCCCGCCTTTGGCCCCCTGTTCTTCGGTATCTGGTTGTCGCCGCGCACCTCCGAGCCCCGTTTGCGCGAGGCCCTGCTGGCCCTGCCCGGAGCACCCCAGTGACCCAAGCCGCCACCGTCACCTTGCGCCATGGCCTGAGCTATGGCTTGCTGGGCCTGCCTCTGGCGTTTGTAGCGCTGCCACTGTATGTGTTGCTGCCCAACCATTACGCACGCGAATTCGGCATGCCGCTGGCTACGCTGGGTGCCGTGCTGCTTCTGGCCCGCTTGTTCGATGCCTTCACCGACCCGTTGCTGGGTCGCCTGAGCGACCGCCTGTTTGCCCGTTCACGGCGCGCCGTGCTCATGATGGGCGGTATTTCAGCGCTGATTCTGGCGCTGGGCATGCAGGCCCTTTTCTTCCCCCGAGTAAGCACGCCTGAAGCGCTTCAGTACTGGGCGCTGGCTTGTTTGTTGGTCGTCTACACCGCCTATAGCCAACTCAGTATTTCCCACCAATCCTGGGGCGCTCGCTTAGGGGGCGGCGAGCTGCACCAAGGCCGCATCGTGGCTTGGCGGGAAGGGTTGGGGTTAGTGGGCGTGCTGCTGGCCGCTGTGCTGCCCTCGGTCTTTGGCTTGCCGGTGATGATCGGCGTGCTGGCTGTGGCGCTGGCGGTGGGCTGGCTCGCGTGGTCCCAAGCGCCTGAACCGCAGCGCAGTGAGACCCCTTCTTTGACAAGTGCACCGCGCGCCAGCCTGTGGCACCCGTGGCGGCAGTCGGGCTTTCGGCGTTTACTGACCGTCTTCATGCTCAATGGCATTGCCAGCGCGATTCCTGCCACGCTGGTGCTGTTCTTCATTCAAGACCGCCTGCAGGCACCCGCCGCTCAGGAACCCCTGTTTTTGGGCGCCTACTTTTTATCCGCCGCACTGTCGATCCCGCTGTGGATCAAGGCCGTGGCTCGTTGGGGCCTGGCGCGCACCTGGCTGGCAGGCATGCTGTTGGCCATTGCGGTGTTTGCGTGGGCGGCGGGACTGGGACAGGGTGATATCACCGCCTTCTTGATCGTTTGCGCCCTCTCGGGGGTGGCTCTGGGCACCGACCTGGCTCTGCCCAGCGCCTTGCTTGCGGGCGTGATTGCGAAGCAAGGTGACCAAGGTCGCCTGGAAGGCGCGTACTTCGGTTGGTGGAACCTGGCCACCAAGCTCAATCTGGCACTGGCAGCGGGGTTGGCCCTGCCGCTGCTCGACGCCCTGGGCTACACGCCTGGTGGTCGCGACCCGGAGGCACTTCGCACCCTGGGTCTGGCCTATGCCGTGCTGCCCTGCGCGCTCAAACTGGCAGCCGCTTTGGCCCTGTATTTTTTGTTGATTCGCCAGCCCCAGCCGGGCCGGCACCTGTTACCGAAAGGGAATTCCTGATGCAAAGACGTCTTCTTCTCTCCAGCGCTGTCGCAGCACCCCTGGTACTGGCCGGTTGCGCCGGCCCCAAAATGTCTGACTTCCTGGGTGAAAAACCCACGCTCGACCTGGCCGAGTATTTCAATGGCCGCATTGATGGCTACGGCATGTTTCAAGACCGCAGCGGGCACGTCGTCAAACGATTCACCGTGGTCATGGACTGCAGCTGGCAGGGCAACAAAGGCGTTCTGGACGAAGCATTCACCTATTCAGACGGCACCACCGAGCGCCGCGTCTGGACCCTGATCCGTGGCGAGGGCGGCACCTACACCGGCACAGCAGGCGATGTAGTGGGCGTGGCGCGTGGCCAAACATCCGGCAACGCATTCCATTGGAACTACACCCTGAACCTGCCAGTGGACGGCAAGACCTGGGAAGTTCAATTGGACGACTGGATGTATTTGATCGATGAGCGCACCATGCTAAACCGTGCCACCATGAGCAAGTTTGGCGTGCGCCTGGGCGATCTCACGCTGTCATTCACCAAACGTTAAAGTCGCCACCCATGAGTCTGAACCCCAAAATACCCAGCTGGACCGGCCGGCGCGTCTGGCTGCTGGGCGCCTCCAGCGGCATTGGCCGGGCCACTGCATCAGCACTGCATGCGCAGGGCGCCCAAGTAGTGGTGTCTGCCCGCAACGCACAGTCGCTCGCCGACTTTGTGGCCGAGCACCCTGGCAGCCTCGCTGTAGCGCTGGACGTGACTCAGGACGACGAGGTCAAGGCCGCCGCGGCACAACTGCTGGCCAGCGGAGCGTTGGATTTGGTGTTTTATTGCGCCGGCACTTACCAAGATATGCGCGCCACCGAGTTTGATATGGGCGTGATGCTGAACCACCAAGACGTGAACTACACCGGCGCCTTGCGGGTGCTCGACGCGGTGCTGCCGACCCTACTGGCAGCAGCGAAAAAAGGTGCGCCCGCCCACTTCAGCGTCATCAGCAGCGTGGCCGGCTTTGGTGGCCTGCCCAAAAGCCTGGCTTATGGCCCCACCAAGGCGGCGCTGATCAACCTGGCCGAGACCTTGTACCTGGACTTGCATGATTTGGGCGTGGGCATCAGCCTGGTCAACCCCGGTTTTGTGGCCACGCCGCTGACCGCCGGCAACGACTTCACCATGCCCGCGCTGATGGCTCCCGAAGACGCCGCCCAGGCCATTCTGCGCGGCTGGACGCGGGGTGACTTTGAAATTCACTTCCCCAAACGCTTCACTCGCATGATGAAGTTTCTGAACTTGCTGCCCTACAGCGGCTACTTTCCGGCGGTGCGCCGTTTCACCGGGCTATAAGCCATGACCCCCGCTTTTGAACACCCTACTGAACAGGCCGTCACCGGCATGGTGGCCTGGTTTGAGCAAATTTCACCAGCCGACCTGACCCGGTTTGGCACGTATTACGCAGCACAGGCCCGATTCAAAGACCCGTTCAACGAAGTGCAGGGGTTGGTTGAAATTCAGCGCATTTTTGCGCACATGTTTGAGGCCTTGCACGAGCCACGCTTTGTCGTCACGGCTCGTGTGGTGCAAGGTCAGCAGTGTTTCCTGACCTGGGATTTCCTGTTTCGCTTCAAGGGTTTTCAACAAGCCACCCTGCAAACCGTGCGAGGCGCCACGCATTTGATTCTTGATGAGCAAGGTTTGATCACCCTGCACCGCGACTACTGGGATGCAGCCGAAGAGCTGTACGAAAAATTCCCGTTGGTGGGCGGCTTGATGCGCTGGCTCAAAAAGCGCGCCAACAGTTAACTTGCCTCAAGCCTTGAAAGTTGACAGCAGGATGCTGGTCTCAGTGGTGGCAATACCTTCGATCTGACGAATGGTGTTGAGCACCCGGTCAAACGCCTCCAGCGTGTCAGCGCGTAGCTCGGCCACGATGTCCCAGCGCCCATTGGTGCTGTGCAGGGAATACACGCTGGGGTGACCGCGCAGCTTGACCATGATGTCGGTGGCGCGGCTCCCCTCCACCGCAATCGTCATCATGGCGCGCACCCGGTGCCCGTCGGTGGCGGCTTTCAAGCGCACGGTATAGCCCTGCACGGTGCCGTCGCTCTCCATCTTGGCCAGCCGGTTTTGCACGGTAGCGCGTGCCACCCGCAGCTTTTTGGCCAAGGTGGCAACCGGCAAGCGCGCGTCGTCGCGCAACAGCCCCAATAACTCCCGATCCAGATCGTCCATCATGCACCTCAACGCGTCAAAAGATACAAAACGCCCATTTAATATTATCAAATAGACAAATTACAAAACTAATTGTGACATTTTGGCCGCTTCCGTATAGCTGAGCTTCAAAGAACAATCACCGCCATGCCCGCTCAAGTGAACGGGCACACCCCCCTTCACCAGGACACGTTCATGCGCCCTATTCGCTCCATTCAGGCCCCCAGCGCGGTGGTCATGGTTCGCCCACACACCTTTTCACCCAACCCCGAAACCGCCGCCGACAACGCCTTCCAGCGCACGGCCGCTCTGGAGGCGGCTAGTAGCACTGCAGTTGCGGCCTATGCGGAGGTGACGGCGGCCGCGGCGAAGCTGGAGGCCAATGGCGTGACGGTGCATTTGTTTGACGACACCGGCACACACAACACGCCGGACTCGGTGTTCCCCAACAACTGGTTCTCCACCCACGCGGGCGGGCGCATTGCGCTGTACCCCATGTACTCGCCCAACCGCCGCCGCGAGCGGCGCGTGGATGTGGTCGAGATGCTGAAGGCCAACTACCGGGTGCAAGACGTCATCGATTACTCCGGTCTGGAATACGACGACCTGTTTCTGGAAGGCACCGGCGCCATGGTGCTCGACCATGTGGACCGCGTGGCGTACACCGCTCGTTCCAACCGGGCCAATGCCGTGGCGCTGGAGCGGTTTGCCACCCATTTCAATTTCGAGCCGATGGTGTTTGACGCGGCTGACTCCCATGGCCAAGCGCTGTACCACACCAATGTGCTCATGTGCGTGGCCACTGAATTCGCCTTGGTCGGGTTCTCCATGATTCAGAACCCCGCCCGACGCGAAGAAATCCGGGCCCGCCTAGCGGAATCCGGTCGCGCCATCATCGACCTCAGCACTGAACAGATCGCCGAGTTTGCCGGCAATGCGCTGGAGCTGACCGGCCGAGAACGCCGCCTGCTGGCCCTCTCGACGCGGGCTCTAAACAGTTTGCAGCCCGCGCAGATTGCGACCATCGAGCAGTCTGTTCAATTGCTGCCGCTGGACGTTCCCACCATTGAATTGGCAGGCGGCTCGGTGCGCTGCATGCTGGCTGGCATTCACCTGGCCCGCCGGGCGCGCTGACCTGCCCCCCCTTAAGGCGGGCTTAAGCAGCTTGAGGCATCATGTTTCTTGATCAAAGGAAGGGAAACATGCGACTGCTTCTGGTTGAAGACGACATCATGATTGGCGAGACCGTGCTGGATGTGCTGCGCGCTGAACATTTTGCCGTCGATTGGGTGAAGGACGGAGCCATGGCCGACACCGCGTCGCGCACCCAGCACTACGACTTGATGCTGCTCGACTTGGGCTTGCCCAAACGCGACGGCCTGGACGTTTTAAAGGGCCTGAGACAGCGGCAGGACCGCACCCCGGTGATCGTCGTCACCGCGCGCGATGCGGTTGCCGACCGCATTGCTGGTCTGGATGCCGGTGCCGATGACTATGTGTTGAAACCGTATGACCTGGATGAACTGCTGGCCCGTATTCGTGCCCTCATTCGCCGTGGCGCGGGTCGCCCGGACCCCGTGCTGGAGATCAACAACATTCGATTGAACCCCATCACGCACGAAGCCCAGCGTGACGGCCTACCCGTGACGCTGTCTGCCCGTGAGTGGGCGGTGCTGGAAGCGCTCATGGCGCGCCCCGGCATCGTTTTGTCGCGCGCCCAACTAGAGGAGAAGCTGTACAGCTGGAAAGACGACATCAGCAGCAATGCCGTTGAAGTCTATGTGCATGGTTTGCGCAAAAAACTGGGCAGTGAGCTGATTCAAACCGTGCGCGGTCTGGGCTACGCCCTGGCATCCACATGACAAGCGCCTCCACTAAGATCAAAACGGGCCACTCCCTGCGGCGCCGCCTGCTGGTCTCTACCATGACCGCCGTGGTGCTGGCTGCTTTGCTGCAAGCCCTTTCAGCCTACCGGGGTGCTTTGCAGCAAGCGGACGAGATGTTCGACTACCACCTGCAGCAAATGGCCTATTCGCTGCGCGGTGGCCCCGCGCTGGGCACCCCTTTTCTGGAAGATCCGCGCGACACGGCTTCAGGCTATGTGATTCAAATCTGGGGCCCCAACGGCGTGCAGCTGTTTCGCTCTGGCCACTCGGCGCTGCCCCCCCGTGCGGTGCTCGGATTTTCAGACGTGCAATTGCAGGGAACTCAGTACCGGGTGTACTCGCTGCAAACGGCCTACCAAACCATCCAGATCGCCCAGGACATGAGCGCCCGAACGGCCCGCGCCCGTGCCCTGGCATTTCGCGCCATGCTGCCCATGGCCTTGATGGCGCCACTGTTGTTGCTCATCCTTTGGTGGGTGATTCGCCGCTCCTTGCTGCCGCTGGAGCGAACCCGCCAGCAAGTCGCCAGCCGTGCGGCAGACGACCTCTCTTCCCTGTCTCAAGTGGGGCTGCCCGATGAAGTCTTGCCGCTGGTCGATGAATTGAACCTGCTGTTTGCGCGGGTGCAAACCGCTTTTGATGCCCAAAAATCGTTTGTAGCCCATGCGGCCCACGAGCTGCGCTCGCCGCTGACCGCGCTGAAGGTGCAAGCCCAGGCGCTCAGCCGAGCCCCGGACGAGGGGACCCGTACGCTGGCGATCACCCGGCTGAATCAGGGTATCGAGCGGTCCATCCAACTCATGAATCAATTGCTGCTGCTGGCCCGCCAGGGCGCAGACGACCCCATTGGCGCCGATGGTCTCCCTCAGGACCTGGCGACCCTCACGCAGCGCGCACTGACGGATGCTCTACCACAGGCACAACTGGCGCAGATAGACCTTAATTCAGGCGATTTGGCCCCCGTCTACATACGGTGCGACGGTGACGCCGTGCTCATCCTGCTGCGCAATTTGCTGGAGAACGCCCTCAAGTACACACCGGCAGGCGGGCAGGTCACCATTGAGCTGAATCGGGTAGATCCGGGCTACGTCAAGCTGCTGGTGCAAGACAGCGGCCCCGGTATTCCAACCCCTGAGCGCGCGCGGGTCTTTGAGCCGTTCTACCGAAGTCCCGATTCCGTTGCCACCGGCACCGGCTTGGGGCTCGCGATCGTCAAGGCGATCGCCGAGCGGCACCATGCCACGGTACGGTTGGGCGAGTCGCCCACCTTGGGAGGCCTGCGGGTCGAGGTGAGGTTCCCCGTGGTGCAACCCAGATAGCCCATTAGGCGGCCCTGCGAGCCTACGCGGTGGCTGGTGGGTGATTTTCGTCCTAATGAGCTATCTGGGTTTAAGACTCACCTAAGGCTGGGTGCCCATAGTTGAGTCATCGGAATCACTCAACTCAGGAGCACCTCATGAAACTCAACTCTTTCAAAAGCAGTCAGCTGGTTTTGGCCCTGGTGGCCGCTGGCGCCATCGGTGGCGCCAGTGTCACCGCTCTGCAGCACATGGGCTCTGCCCAAGCAGTTTCTGCCCCCGCCGTCACCACCCTGGTCAACCCGGGCGTGACTGTGCCCGACTTTGCCAAAATCACCGCGCAATACGGGCCGGCAGTGGTGAACATCAGCGTCACCGGCATGGTCAAAACGTCCGATGAAGGCCCGGTAGTCCGGCGTGGCGGCCGGGAAGACCCCTTTGGCAACGATCCGTTTTTTGAATTTTTCCGGAAATTTCAACCCAATGGGCAGGGGCAGTCTCAGCAACCCGACACACCGTCACGCGGCCAGGGGTCCGGCTTTATCGTCAGCGCAGACGGCATCATCCTGACCAACGCCCATGTGGTGCGGGATGCCAAAGAGGTCACGGTCAAGCTCACCGACCGACGGGAGTTCGTTGCCAAGGTACTGGGCTTCGACACCAAAACCGATATTGCCGTCCTCAAAATCGAGGCCAAAAACTTGCCCACCGTCACGATTGGAAAAACCAGTGACCTGCGTGCGGGTGAATGGGTGCTCGCGATTGGCTCGCCTTTTGGTTTCGAGAACACGGTCACCGCCGGAGTGGTCAGCGCCAAAGGTCGCTCCTTGCCGGATGACAGCGCTGTGCCCTTCATCCAGACCGATGTCGCGGTGAACCCCGGCAATTCCGGCGGGCCGCTGTTCAACAGCCGGGGCGAGGTCGTGGGTATCAATTCCCAAATCTACAGCCGAAGCGGTGGTTACCAGGGCCTGTCGTTTGCCATTCCCATGGACCTGGCCAGCAAAATCAAAGACCAAATCGTGGCGCACGGCAAGGTGGAGCACGCACGCCTTGGCGTGTCGGTCCAAGAGGTCAACCAGGCACTGGCGGACTCGTTCAAATTGAGCAGCCCCGAAGGCGCCCTGATATCCAGTGTGGAAAAAGGTGGGCCTGCTGACAAGGCCGGACTGGAACCTGGCGACGTCATTCGCAAAATGAACGGGCAGGCCGTGGTGTCCTCGGGCGATCTGCCGGCGGTCATCAGCCTTGCCACGCCGGGGGACAAAGTTCAGTTTGAGATTTGGCGCAAAGGCGAGTCCAAAACCATTGAGGCCCAGTTGGGCAATGCCAATGAAAAGGCGGCCGATGTGGCCAGCGCAGACCCTGGCACACCGCAGGGACGGTTGGGCCTGGCATTGCGTCCACTTCAGCCTGACGAACTGCGAGCCTCCGGCTTGCCTTCGGGACTTTTGATTCAAGATGTCCAGGGCGCTGCGGCTTACGCCGGCGTGCAAAGTGGTGACCTGCTGCTGGCCGTCAATGGGCAGGTCGTGAGCAGTGTGGAGCAGGTGCGCTCGGTTGTTGCCAAGTCGCAGAAATCCGTCGCCCTGTTGATTCAACGCGGTGAAGACAAGATTTTTGTACCGGTTCGTCTGGGCTAAATCCGGCCATCTGATTTTGAGGGAGCAGCCGCTGAGAACCCCTCCCGGACTCTCAGCGGCTGAAGGAACGCGTCTGCGCTGCAGACGGAGCGCCGCCGTTCTCGCCCTTGCGCCTTCCGGCCATTGCCCTGAGCGATCAAGCTTTTGCAATCGGGATGTAGATCTCGCCGCCGCCACGCTTGAACTCTTCTGACTTGGCGTCCATGCCTTCAGCCAGTGCCTGCTCGTCCGTCACACCTTTGATCTTGGCGTACTCCCGTACCTCTTGCGAAATCTTCATGGAGCAGAACTTGGGTCCGCACATGGAGCAGAAATGCGCCACTTTGGACGAGTCTTTTGGCAGGGTTTCGTCATGGAAGTCACGTGCGGTGTCAGGGTCCAGCGACAGGTTGAACTGGTCCATCCAGCGGAACTCAAAGCGGGCTTTGGACAAGGCGTCATCACGGGCGCGCACGCCGGGGTGGCCCTTGGCCACGTCGGCCACGTGGGCGGCGATTTTGTAGGTGATGATGCCGACCTTCACGTCGTCACGGTCAGGCAAACCCAGGTGCTCTTTGGGCGTCACGTAGCACAGCATGGCGGTGCCAAACCAACCAATCATCGCCGCGCCAATGCCGCTGGTGATGTGGTCGTAGCCGGGTGCGATGTCGGTGGTCAGTGGTCCCAGTGTGTAGAACGGGGCTTCGTGGCAGTGCTTGAGCTGCTCGGTCATATTGGCCTGCACCATGTGCAGGGGCACATGGCCAGGGCCTTCGATCATGACCTGCACATCTTGCTTCCAGGCTTGCTGTGTCAACTCACCCAGGGTGCGAAGTTCGGCAAACTGGGCTTCGTCATTGGCGTCCGCGCCAGAACCGGGGCGCAAGCCATCGCCCAGCGAGTAACTCACGTCGTAGGCCTTCAAAATTTCAGTCATCTCATCAAAGTGGGTGTAGATGAAATTTTCTTTGTGGTGGGCAATACACCACTTGGCCATGATGGAGCCCCCGCGTGACACGATGCCAGTCATGCGTTGGGCGGTGAGGTGGATGAAGGCCAGGCGGACACCCGCGTGCACGGTGAAGTAATCCACGCCCTGCTCCGCCTGCTCGATGAGCGTGTCACGGAAGATTTCCCAGGTCAGGTCTTCGGCCACGCCGCCTACCTTTTCCAGCGCCTGGTAAATCGGCACCGTGCCAATGGGCACGGGTGAGTTGCGCAGAATCCAGTCGCGGGTAGTGTGGATGTTTTTGCCAGTGGACAAGTCCATGACAGTGTCTGCGCCCCAGCGGATCGACCACACCAACTTCTCAACCTCTTCCTCAATGCTGGAGGTGACCGCCGAGTTGCCAATGTTGGCGTTGATCTTGACCAGAAAATTGCGCCCAATCGCCATCGGCTCGATCTCGGGGTGGTTGATGTTGGCCGGAATAATGGCGCGACCACGGGCGATTTCATCACGCACAAACTCAGGCGTCATCACGCGGGGAATGCTGGCGCCAAAACTGTTGCCCGCCAGGCGCGCCTCGCGCTCGGCATTGCCGGTGTACTGGGCCATCCATTCGAGCTTCTGGTTCTCGCGAATGGCCACGTACTCCATCTCAGGGGTGATGATGCCTTGACGGGCATAGTGCATTTGAGACACACTGCCACCCGCTTTCGCACGGCGCGGCTGGCGCTGCAGGCCGGCCGCTTGGGCGCGCAGCAAGGCCAGCGTTTCGGTCTCGCCGTTTTTCAAGCCATCGTCCAATGCGTAAGGGGTACGGCCCGTGTACAGCTCGGTGTCGCCGCGCTTCTCAATCCAGCTGGAGCGCACGGTGGGCAGACCCTGGCGCACGTCAATGTGGGCGGTGGGGTCGGTGTAGGGGCCCGAGGTGTCGTACACAGAGACAGCTTCCCCGTTGGTTTGCATGATTTCGCGCATGGGAACATGCACATCGGACTGCGCGCCGGGCACGTAAATTTTGCGCGAAGCCGGCAAGGGCTTGCGGGAAAGGCTCAGTAACTGAGTGAACTTGTCGGGGGCATTCATCGCGTGTTCTCCTGAAAGGTGGGCCAAACGCTCCGGAGAAGAGCCGTCAACCAATCACGCGAACCAGGGAGGACACACCACGGCCCAGAAATAGCCCGAAGAAAATTCGGGTGGGCGCACAAATATCAGGTGTTTTGCTCTTCTTACGCCGGTATTAACCGGATCAAGTTCGCGGGTCTGGTAATCCATCTCAGCGCTACTTAGCGCACCCCGGGCAAGGCGAAGTCTAAGCGATGATGGCCGGGCTGGCGCGCGTTCGACTTGACTCGCCGGAGATTTGCTATAATTTTAGTAGCACTTTACGCAGATCAGACAAGGGCTGCAAGCACTTTTTACTTAAAACAATTTTTTATTTCAACGATCAACCCAAAATTACAGGCTGGTCAGGCCCAGCAAAATCACGGCCACCCCCATGACCAACGTGGCCGCCCAGCCAAAGAATCGGTGACGCTGGCTGATCGTGAGCTTGCCCATCAGGCGCTCTGACTGACCAATCCACATCAACGCGGCCATGATGGGGACCGAGATCACGCCATTGACGATGGCGCTCCAAACCAAGGCCTGAATCGGGTCAACCTCCAGATAACCAATCAGCGACCCAATGCCGGTCGCAGCCATGATGATCAGGTAAAAACCCCGTGCCTCTTTGAAGCCATGCGAGAGACTCGCCTTCCAGCCATAGAGTTCACTCACCGCATAAGCCGCCGAACCTGCCAACACCGGCACCGCCAACAGGCCGGTGCCAATAATGCCCAGCGCGAACAGGGCAAACGCAAACTCACCCGCAATAGGGCGAAGCGCCTCGGCCGCTTGCGCCGACGTTTGAATATGGGTGATGCCCTGCATGTTCAGCGTCACGGCGGTCGCCACCACAATGCACAAGGCAATCACGTTGGAAAACGTCATGCCGAAAAAGGTGTCCTGCTTGATGCGAAACAAATGCTCCGCCGCATATTCAGGGTGCGCTCGCAGGGCCTGCGACTCGGGCCGACGGTTGTTGTCCTCCACCTCCTGAGCGGCCTGCCAAAAGAAAAGATAGGGGCTGATGGTGGTGCCCAGAACGGCTACCACCATCGCCATGTATTCCTTGAGCGACAGATCAGCCGGGAAAAACGCCCAGGGCTGCAGAGACTCCTGAATCAGCCGGTGAATCGGCACCGACACACTCAAAATCACCGCCACGTAGGCAAACAGTGACAACGTGAGCCATTTCAGCAAGCGAACCGTTCGTTCATAAGAAAAAATGACCTGCGTGGCCATGCAAAAAGCGCCAAACCCAAACACATAGACCGCCAGCGAGCCCCCTATCAGCAGCCGAACCGCCTCGGCCATGGCCCCAATGTCAGCGGCAATGTTGATCGTATTGGCCACCACCAGCAAACCCACTAACACCGTGGTCAGCCAACGGGGAAACAACTCGTCGATATTGGCCGTCAAACCGCGACCCGTCACCCAGCCAATGCGGGCCGACAACATCTGAATACCAATCATCAGCGGCGTGGTCAGCAGCAAGGTCCAAACCAGCCCAAACCGGAATTGGGCACCGGCCTGAGAATAGGTGGCAATGCCACTGGGGTCATCGTCCGCCGCGCCCGTGATCAGGCCTGGCCCGAGCCGCTGAACAAACGCTGCTGTTTTCTTTTGTTTCACTGTCGCAGTCCTGAGTTTTCGTATTGCGGGCGAGCGTAACCAAACAGGCCTGAAGATGTATGTCAGCGATGTAAAGATCAACGAGGTCGCGACCAACCCGAAGACTGGGAGCGATACGATGGCGTGCGCTACTGTCGCCTGAGCCTCAACCTGACCTGATCCAACCGAATGAAGCCCCCTCAACACCTTCCGGCACATCGCCCTACGCCACGGTGCGCTTTGTGTACGCCCGACCTCGGTTGTTCAGCGGGCTGGCCGTGGGCGTTGCCACTGCACTGCTGCTGCCGGACTCCCTGGGCATGTTGCCCATCACCAAGGCCATCGTGGGCTGGAATGTTGGGGCCTGGCTGTACCTGGCGTTGGCCATGCACATGATGTTCTGGTCGTCGAACCAGCGCATGAAAACCCGCGCGCTTCTGCAAGACGAAGGCAGCGCCTTGGTTCTGTTGTTTGTGGTGATGTCTGCCGTGATGTGCCTGGGTGCCATCTTGGCCGAATTGGCGGTGGTGAAAGAACTGGGCGGCATGCTGCGCTATGCCCACATTGCCCTCACCCTGCTGACCATTCTGTCGTCCTGGGCCTTCACCCAAGTGATGTTCGCCCTGCACTACGCGCATGACTTCTTCGCCATGCAGGCCACCGGCGGCAAAGGTGGACTGGACTTTCCGGGTGGCGAGCCGCCGGACTATGGCGATTTTCTGTATTTCTCGTGCGTCATTGGCACCTCAGGTCAGACAGCAGACGTGACCATCAGCAACCGAAGAATGCGGCGCACCAGCCTGCTCCACTGCGTGCTGGCCTTCTTTTTCAACATCACCCTCTTCGCCCTGGCCATCAACATCGCCTCGGGCTTGCTGTAAAGCGCCGCGAATACTGAGCCCGACTCAAGGCCCTCAAATCCCTTCCTGGAACTCGTGCACCGGAGAGGCTGGCGCCGCAACGCCAGCCCGTCCCCAAAAACGACTCAATTGGCGCGCCAGAAAATGTAGTCGGCGGTGTAGCTCACGATCAGGCTTTGACCCACGTTCTCACTGAAGCAGGCTGCCTTGGGGGCAATGCCGCCCTGCGTGTTGACCCGCTGGATGTAGCTCACACCTTGCATCATGCCCTGGCCCATGGCGGGGTTGGCCTTGACCAACTGCATGGGGATGTTGTCTGTGCCATTGGACGCCACAGCAAGCTGGGTGCCGGTGATTTTGGAGCCGTCATTGCTTTCCCAAGTGGCGGGCGGACCGTAGTACTTGCCCACGCGTTTGCCGCTGCGGTCTTTCAGGCCCGCGTCGGGTCCGGCAAATACCCACTCAAACTGGCCGGCCATGTCTTTTTTGGCGCGACATTGGTAGGTGATGTCACCGGCGGCGCTGGTCTCAAGGCCCACGCGGTGACCGGCGGGCACCTGCATGGCGGCAGGCAAGGCCGCTTGGGAATACGGGGCCATCTTGCCAGGACCAGACGCCGCGCAAGCGCTCAAAACAGCAACGGCCAGCAGTGACAGTGGGGTACGAACTTTCATGGGATTCTCCTGATGAATGGTTAACTTTGACGAACTTAATGACGGGACAAGGCTTTGCTTGCGTTTTGGGCGGTTATTGGGTGGAGTGAGGCCAGATAGGCCACGAGGTCGTCACGATCAAAGGCGGAGTCCACCCGGTAGCCCATGGCCTGACCGGGAACGAGCGCCTCAGGGTTCGTCAGCCAGGCTTTGAGTCGCGGTGCATCCCAGACATGGGTGGCCAAACCCAACGCGGCCGAATACTCAAACCCGTTGGCCTTGCCTGCGATTCGGCCAACCACAGTGCCCAACGCGGGGCCCACGCGGTTGGCGTCCAGACTGTGGCAACCAATGCAACGAGACTCAAACAACTGCTTCCCCTGGGGCACAGACCCCGTCTGCGCATGGGCTCTCACCATACCGCTCAATGCCAGCCCCAAGGCAAATGTGGCAACGGCCACCGCCGAGGTGGCATGGCGCACGACGGCGTTTCCACGCGCCGTCATGATCAGGCGCCGAAGCTCAAAGCGCCCGTTGGCAGTGGGCGACCCAAGGCATTGGTCAGGATGGTGAAGTGCATGGTCTCGTCAGCGGCCAGGCGCCCCGCAATCTTGGCCAGGTCTTTGCTGCCAAATGCAGGAATCACGCCCAGGTACGCGTTGATGGCACCCAGCTCGAGGCGGGCGGCCAAATCCAACACATCAGCCTGGTTGCGCAGGGTGTCAGCCTTCAAGGCCTTGGCGTACTCTTCCAGTTTCATTTCCATCACGGGTTTGCCACCCATTTTCTGGATGGTCGCCATCAGCGCGTCGCGGTGACTTTTGTGGTGGCCTTGAAACTGAACGGCAATGTCCAGCACCGGTTTTTGCAGCAGGCCGCTTCCGGCACCCAGTTGGTAGGCATTAATGGCTTCGTGCTCCAGCCCCAGCGCCACATTCAAGATTTTGACGTCTTGCGACATGTCGCCGGCCATGCCTTGGGCCATGGCATCTTGCCCGGCAAGCAGGGCAACGGCCACGGCCGACAAGGTGCCGGTGCGGCCCATGAAAGCCCGGCGTGACGAAGCCAATGGGGCGGATGGGAGCGTTTGAACGATGGGGGTCATGACATTTTCCTTTGATGGTTAAGCGGCTTGACGCCGGAATCGGGCTGAATAATTCGTCCGACGATCTGAATACGCAGGCCACCCCACGATTGGATTCAACTTGACCTTCCAAATTTATTGGGTATTACTCAATCACATCCAGACCACCAACTGGCACGTATTGAGAAGGTTATTTCACACACCACATCTCTCGAGATTTTTATGTATGTCTTTTGCCTCCAGCGCTTATCAATGCTGCGGAAGCAGCTATCAAAAACGCAGCGACTATGCGATTCATCGTTGGCGCCTCTCGGGGTTCCGCTGGATAACCCCGTACCCTGGCACGGCCGCGAATCAAAGACAATCCAACCATGACCCTCGAATCCAATGACGCCGAAATGATCCAGCTGCTCGATCGCATTGCCGTGCAAGACGCGGCCGCCCTCAAAGCTTTGTATGACCTGTGCTCTTCAAAATTGTTTGGTTTGGCGGTGCGCGTGGTCAGCAACCGCGAATGGGCGGAAGACGTACTGCAGGAGTCCTTCCTGAGCATCTGGCGCAGCGCCAGCGATTACCGCGCCTCCCTCAGCCCGCCCATGGCCTGGATGGGCTTGATCGTGCGCAGCCGGGGGCTGGACTTTTTGCGCCGGCGCGCCTCCCAGCGCAGCCACCTCACGCAAGAAATTGACGAGGTCATGGCCGACACCCTGGCCCTGGACGCGCCCACTCCCATGGACACGGCCCAAGCCAGCGAACAAGCCTGGGCTCTGCACCAGTGCCTCGTCAAGCTGGAAAACCGCCAGCGTGAGGTCGTCAGCCTGGCCTATGTGCGCGACCTCAGCCACAGCGAACTCGCCCAGCAGCTCAAGCTGCCTCTGGGCACGGTCAAGACCTGGATTCGGCGCGGGCTGGAGCAGCTGCGTGTCTGCATGGCCCGTTTTGCGTAAAGGCCCGCCATGAATTTAACCAAAAACACTGAACTGCTGGACCACCTGGCCAGCAGCTACGCCCTGGGCACGTTGCGAGGTGGCGCTCGCCGGCGGTTTGAAACCCTGGCTCGCGAACAAGCCCCCATTCGCGCGGCGGCATTGATCTGGCAAACCCGTTTGGCCAGCATGAACGAGCTGCAGCCGCATAGCGTGCCTGACGCAGCGGTGTGGACCCGCATTGACAATCTGGTGCAGGGCGAGCAACAAGCCAAGACCATGCAAGCCGCGCGTGATTCGGCTCGCCAAGACACCCAACCCGGCCTCACGGGCTGGCTTCGCAGCCTGCTGCTGTGGCGCGGCGCGGCGGCGGCGGGCGCCTTGGCGACTGCCTTTGTCGTCGTCACCGGACTCAACCTGCGCGATCAAATGGGCGGCGAAATTCAGCAACTGCAAGCGCAACTGCTGGCCACTCCGCAAATTGATTACGTGGCCGTGTTGGCTGACGACAAGTCAGCAGCCTCCATGCTGGTCACGTTCGACCCCAAGAACAACAAGCTCACCCTGCAGCGGGTGGGCAACTTCAAGGAAGCCGACGACCGCTCCCTGCAGCTATGGGCCCTGCCGCCCAGTGGCGGACCCAAGTCGTTGGGCGTCCTCGGGCGGGACAAGCTCTTGCGCCTGACCGCCGGCGAGGCTGACGTGCGCGAAGTGCCTGCACTGGCCATCAGCCTGGAGCCCAAAGGCGGCGTGCCCAGTTTGGGCGGCCCCACCGGCCCCGTGTTGTTCTCGGGCGCTTTGATCCAGAAAATGTTGTAACTGGCGCCCACCCTTGAAGCTTGGTTTAACCCATTGTATAAACCAGTCAATTTAAACGCGTTAGGATGAGTGCCGTTTAAGTTGTTCAAGGAGGGTGCTCCATGCCCTGGGAAAAGTCATTTGATGAAGACGAAATTGTTGGCAAAGCCATGAATGTGTTTTGGGAGAAGGGCTTTGAGCCCGCTTCCATGGCCGACCTCATTGCCAGCACCGGCATCACCCGTGGCAGCCTTTACAACGCGTTTGGCGGCAAGGAGCAACTGTTCGTCAAAGCGCTGAAAAAGTACGACAAAGACAACCGGCGCGCGCTCTTGGCTGAACTCGAAGCCATTGATGACCCGGTGCGAGCCATCGCGGTTTTGTTTGACGGCCTCGTCAATGACACCGTGGCCGACCCCGAGAAAAAAGGCTGTTTTTTAATTAACACCTCGTCCGACCTGGCCACCCATGGCGAAGAGGTGAACAATTTGGTGCGCACCGGTATGCGCGAGTTTCAGGCCTTCTTTCGACGGAGCATCGAAGTAGGCCAAGCCCGCCAACAAATTCCTGCCACGCTTGACCCTGAGGCTACGGCCAAAGGGCTGATGGCCATGGTCGTCGCCATTCGGGTGCTGGGGCGCGGCATCTTCGACGAAGCCTCACTCAAGACCATCGCCCAACAAGCCCAGCGCTTGTTGCACTAAGCCATTCCCATCCTTTGGTTGCGGTCATTTGACGCCGCATGACGTACTGGTCTGAATGTCACTATATTTAGACCACTTGTTTTAGACAAATTCTTCTGAGAAATACCATGACGACTCCCCCCCAAAAACTTCAAATCGACATCGTGTCCGATGTGGTGTGCCCCTGGTGCATCATTGGCTATAAACAACTGACCCAGGCCCTGGAGGCCACAGGCACGCCGCATGAGATTCGGTGGCACCCGTTCGAACTCAACCCCGACATGCCCCCCGAAGGCCAAAACCTTCAAGAGCATATTGCTGAGAAGTACGGATCCACCAAGGCGGAGTCCAACGACAGCCGCGTTCGGATGACGCAAATCGGCGCCGAACTGGGCTTTGACTTCCAGTTCGCAGACGACATGCGCATGCACAACACTTTTAACGTGCACCAGTTGCTGCACTGGGCTGAGCAACAAGGGCGCAAGAACGACCTGAAACAAGCGCTGTTTGTGGCGCACTTCACCCATCGCCGCAACCTGTCGGACGACACCGTGTTGGCAGACATTGCCGCCGAAATAGGGCTGGACCGGACGGAGGCGCTCGCGGTTCTGACCGGCCAGCGTTATGCCGCTGAGGTGCGCGAGGCTGAAAATCATTGGATCAACCAAGGCATTCGGGGTGTGCCCGCAGTCGTTTTCAATGGCCGCCATTTGGTCAGCGGCGCCCAAGGTGTGGAGAATTTCACCCGTATCCTGGGGCAACTGGCGAAAGCCAAGGATTGAGAAAACGCTCAAAATTCATGAGCAGCCGTGACGTCGATCCACCGGCTTCGCCCACCACCCAGATCCAAAATTCGGTAGCGCCCGTCCTCGGGCCTGCCCCAACTATTAAAGAAAGCCATAAGAACCATGTCTGACACATCCAAATACGTTCCCCCTGCCGTCTGGACCTGGGACGCCGAAAACGGTGGCGAATGGGCCAAGATCAACCGCCCTATCGCCGGTCCCACGCACGAAGCCACCCTGCCGCGCGGCAAACACCCTTTGCAGTTGTATTCGCTGGGCACCCCCAATGGCCAAAAGGTCACCATCTTGCTCGAAGAGTTACTGGCACTGGGCGTGAGCGGCGCGGAGTACGACGCCCACCTGATCCGCATCAACACGGGCGATCAATTCACATCAGGTTTCGTCGCTGTGAACCCAAATTCCAAAATTCCCGCGCTTATGGACGCCGATACGGGTAGCCGGGTGTTTGAGAGCGGTGCCATTCTTCTGTATTTGGCCGAAAAGTTCGGGCGCTTCCTGCCCAAGGATCCTGCCGCCCGCACCGAAGTCGTGAACTGGCTCTTCTGGCTGCAGGGCTCGGCCCCTTATCTGGGCGGCGGCTTTGGGCATTTTTACGCCTACGCCCCAGAGAAATTCGAGTACCCGATCGACCGATTCACCATGGAGGTGAAACGCCAGATGGACGTGCTGGACCGGGAACTGTCCGAGCACCGCTATCTGGGCGGAGACGAGTACAGCATTGCCGACATCGCCACCTGGCCCTGGTACGGTAATCTGGTGTTGGGCGAGGCCTATGGTGCGGGCGAGTTTCTGCAGGTCGAAAGCTACAAGAATCTGCGCCGCTGGGCCGAAGAAATTCTTGAGCGCCCCGCCGTACAGCGCGGGCGTATTGTGAACCGCACTTGGGGACCGCTTGAAGCACAGTTACACGAACGCCATGACGCGTCGGACTTCGACCTGAAGACCCAGGACAAACTGGCAACGGACAGCGCCGTTTGAGACACTGATTCGCCAAGGACAAATCCATGCTGCTGGACACCCCCATCTGTGACTTTGGTTGGAAAGCCCCTGACTTCACTTTGAAAGACCCGGACGGCCGTTCGTTCACCCTGTCTGAGAACTTGGGGGAAAAGGGCTTGCTGATCATGTTCATCTGCAACCATTGCCCGTATGTGCAGGCTGTGGCTTCTCGATTGGCCTCGGACACCCAAACCTTGATGGCCGAGGGCATTCGGGTGGCAGCGGTGATGTCCAACGATTACCACCGCGTTCCCGCCGACTCACCTTCCAACATGAAACGCTTTGTCGCTCAGCACGGGTTCGAGTTTCCCTATCTGGTGGACGAAGATCAGGCGATTGGAAAAGCCTTTGGCGCAGTCTGCACGCCCGAGTTCTTTGGGCTCAATAGTGACGGCGAGTTGCAGTACCGCGGCCGACTGGATGACGTTCGAATGGGAAGTACTTCCCAGCGCGAGCCCGAATTGCTCAACGCCATGCGCCAGATTGCGCTCACCGGTAAAGGGCCGGAACGCCAAACAGCGAGCATGGGTTGCTCCATCAAATGGCGCTGACCTTGGCACCCATGCGACCAAGGATTGTCATAGACGTGAAGGCCCCACGCCTGGATGCCTGCCGCCTGTTATACACATTGGGACCCAGGCTGCGGAGCGCCACCGTTGCACATTCAATGGCACAGGGGTCGAAGAGAGCGTGGGCCCACGCCTAAACCTGGATCTCCGCGGCGCCAGTGTGAGCTTGCTCGGCTTCAAGGGTTTCCAACTCGGTCACCACCGAGACGCCGCCACGCAAGGTCTGCATCACGACGCAACAGCTTTCTGCAGCTGCAAGAAGGTTGTTTAATTTCCTGGCATCGATGTCGCCTTCAGGAACCAGATTCACACTGCAACGAAGGCGTTGGAACCCCACGGCAACGCCAGGATCAACCATGAGGCAACCCCGCACGTCGCACTCGGCAGCCACTGCGACCTGGACCGATTTCAGCGGAATGGCCATGTGGCTGGCGACCATGCGTAGGGTCGCATCCAGGCAAGCGGCCAGCCCGGCGCTAAGCAGATCGCCGGGGTTGGGAAAGTCATGGTCGCCCCCAACAGCAGAATGAATGCCGAATAGCATTGACTCTCCCGAGCCATGGTTGGGCACCACCCAACCGTGAAACGGATCGTCCGAGCAGGCGTTGAGGGTGTGTGCACCGTCGAATATCCTGGCGTCGGAAGGTGACTTGGCATATTGCTCACAAAGTGGGGCTTGACGCTGCTGAACAAGACTTGCTGTTTTCGTGGTCATGATGACTCCAATCAAGGGTAGGTTGCGATGGCCCCAGATTGGCACATTGCCAAGCCGAAGTCATGAGGCCACAGCCCCAAAGGTCGTCATTTTTATTGGAATGAATCATCTGTTTGCGGGACCAGCGCCCCACCGTGGCGAGCGCGCTCCGTCAATCCCGACCGAGCCCGGCCTTTCGCGCGATCACGATGGCCTGCGAGCGATGGGATACGCCAAGTTTGGCAAACACTCGGGTCACGTGATTGCGCAGGGTTTTTTCGACAATGCCCAGCAAAACGGCGATCTCGGGGTTTGCCAGGCCACGTGCCATGCTGTCAAGAACCTGTCTCTCACGCGCCGTCAATTCGCTGAGCGGTACCGAAGCCACGGCATCGTGGGGCTCAGCGCCCTCCAGAAACTCATTGAGTGCGGCAATGAACACGGGCCATGCCGGCTCATTGACACGAAGAATGTGGTTCTTGCCCTCCAACGGCAGAAAGCTGGCGTTGGGTATTGCCGCCGCCAGTTGTCGACCTGCTTCAAATGGAACCATCGCATCCCCTCTGACATGAAAGACGAGCGCGGATGTTTGAACCCTGGGTGCTTCAGAACGAACATCAAAGGCGTGAAATGCGTTCCACAATTGGCACGCCGCCTCGGGGGAAGCACTCAAACGCTGCATATCGTCGATTGACTTGAGCTGGCGAGGGTCGCTGGTATCCGGCATCAGCAGACTGGCAAACATCTCCCGAAACGCTCCAACTTTGCGGCCCCACCCCATCTCGATCAGCGTCGAAAAGGTCCGGGCTTGCTGTACCAAATGATCATTCGCATCCCCCACAAACGCCCCATGCAGATAGCTGTCATAAATCGCCAGCCGACTGACCCGGTGAGGGTGGCGCGCCGCATACGCGACAGCAACCAGACCACCCTGGCAGAGCCCCAGCAGGGAGAATCGTGGAAGGTTGAGCGCGTCAACCACGGCTTCAAGGTCAGACACCATGGCGTCAAGTGAGAAATCACTTGCATTGCGGTCAGAGAGACCCGAGCCTCTTGGGTCATAGCGAACCAGCATTCGCTTCTCGGCCAATGCCTGAGACCAATGTTGCCAAACCGAGCTGTCCCAGTCGAGTTCCAAATGCGTGAACCAGTTGTTGACGCGGACCAACGGAGGGCCTGTGCCCACGGTCGCGAACGCAATCTGCGTGCCGTCGCGGGAGGTGCAAAAACGAATATTCTGATTCATTGGACGAGGGGCAGGCAGTGCCGCCCAGGTTGAGACCATTGTGCGCCTTGTCACCCTTTGGCGCAGCCCCCGCCCGACCAGGCGCTTATATTCGCCGGCGTCGCATGAGCACATCCAGTTGCACCGAAGCGCGAGCCGGGGTGGCACTGAGCGTGACCGGCAGCAAAGGCTTGCTCAGCAACTGCGACCCATGCCAAACCTTGACCGTGGCGGCACCGTCCGGCAAGTCATTGAAGGTGGCGATGCCATCCGCATCAGTTTTGACGGTCCAAGGTGAGTCGGCCACGTAAATGTGCCCGCTCATGGAGCCGTGAATCAGGCAGCTGAGCAAGGCGGCGCCGTATTCACCCGGCTTATCCAGCGTGACTTCAGCCCAAGTGGCGGGCTTGCCTTCGGTCTTGCCGGCCAGCCGCAGCGAAAACGCCTCCGCCGCGCCGCCAGCCGCTACACCGGCGGTCATCACCGGCTCAGAGAGTCGCACATGGTGGTCCCAGCTGTCGCTATTGGAGAACCGCACTTTGGCGCCCGGCGAGACCACGGTGACGGCGGGTACAAACTGCATCTTTTCCTGATTCACCGTGGCCATCATCGGTGGCGGGTTTTTGGCCACACCGCCTGCAGCAGGTACCACGATCACGACCGTGTCATAGGCGGGCTTGCCGTCCCTGTCCAGCACCGTGACTTGGAGCGTCGCGGCGTGAAGCGCGCTGCCGGCCAGCGCCAGCCCCAAGCCCATCGCCTGGCGCCAGCGGCGTGATTTGAAGGTGGATTGGATCATTCATCTACTCCACTGTGATCACGTCACGGTGCATGGGCGCCAACTTGGCCAGCAGCTTGTTTTGCTCGCTGAAGGCAATGCCTTGCGCGTCCATCGACAGTTGCAGCACCTCAACCAAGGCGTTGAAGTCTGACTTCGTGATATCCAGGTTGCCATGAGCGCTCTTCATGTCAGCCCCTTTGTAGACGCAGGGGCCGCCCGTGACCATGCAAAACTGCTCAACCAACTGATCTTTCACCCGCTGTTGATTGGCGGGTTTGAAATGCGGACCGGTGCGCGGGTCCGCCAGCAAGCGCACCATGAAGTCGTCCATCAACTTGACCAGCCCCGGCTTGGCGCCAAACGTTTGGTAGAGCTGGTCGCTGGCCATGGCGGTTGCGGCTGCACTTTGGGCAAAGGCCGGGGCCACGAACAAGGTTGATGCAGTGACGATCAGGGCGGACAAAAGGGCCGTAATATTTTTTTTCATGAGAATACTCGTTGAGTTAAATGGGGAGCTGGTTTGGTGCGAGGGGTGGTGATCGAACCGTGGCTTAGAACGCAAATTGACCAGACAGGTAGAAACCGGTCTGACTGCGGTTGCCGGTGATACCGGGCACCACACGGCCCAAGTCCACATAAGCCAGCGTCACCGAGGTGTTTTTGTTGGGCGCCCAGGCCACAAAAATGTCTTTCCACGCGTCTTCTGCCAACGCGTCACCCAGACCGGATGCGCGGCCCAGCGCTTCCAGGTTATTGGGTTTGGCACGGTATTCCGCACCGATGGCCCAATGCTTGTTCAACAAATAGGCCACCGATACCTCGGGCTGCCAGGAGCGCCCATTCTCGCCCGGCGACTTGGAACCAAAGCCCAGCAAGCCGTTCTGGTTGGCGTTGGTGTTGCGCAAGGTGGCGTTAACCAGAATGCTCTGGCCCAGGAACAGCTTGGTGGCGCTCACATAAAAGTCTGCGCCCTCGGTCTTGGCGCCCAAAAAGTTCAGCACCGAGCCCAATGAGCCGGGCGACACGGTTTTGTACTCCAGGCCAATGGCAATTTGCGGCATGAGCGAGTCGCTGTCCAGTACGGCATCCCCGGCCACTTTGACCTTTACGCCCAGAATATCCATCTTCACGTGCTGGCTTGGCGTCACACCAAAGGCGGCAATGCCGTTGAGCGCGATGGCAGGTGAGGCATCAAAGTCTTGACGGGCAAGTGACACCTCAACTCGATCCTTGTAACCCACGGCTGCCCCGAATCCGGTGAGCGCATAGTCCTGTGTGACGGTGCGCGTAACAAAGGCTGTGGCGCCCACCTCTCCTGCCGTGGCGTTGGAACCAATCACGGCCCAAGGCGTCAAACCCCCGCCTGCGGCACCGTCAATCGAACTGACGCCGCCCGTGAGCAATAGTTTGCCGGTATCGGCCTGAGCCACCGTGCCAGCCAGCCCGGCGGCGCTAATCAATAAGACTGTCGTGAGTTTTTTCATACAAAATTTCCATGGGTAGAAGTTGATCCGGAAAGCCTCTGCATTGCCAGTTGCAATTGCGCCTCTTGACAGATACGCAGTGAGGTGCGAGGTGGATTCAACTATCTGAAAATAAATGACGAGCGTGATGACCTGACAGAGAACTCGCGGCCCAACCGCTGTCACAACGCCTGGCAGGCACACCTTGGTAACTCCTTATTTGATAGCATATTACGCAGCATGGACAAGCTCTAGAGGCGAATTTGTCGTAAAAAATTGATGTCTATTGACAGACTGAGGCGGGTCAGCGGGACGCCCCTTTTAGGCGCCGATGCAAGGGGTTTCATTTCGTTCTTAGAATGTGAACTCTTCTCCCGCACCAGTGCCTGTCCCCCACTGCCTTCGGCTTTTCACACCTCACGCGCTGCCAGCACCGACTTCGTTGCGGCAACGTACTTCACATTCGACCCCATGCCCTGCCCGTCTTTTTTGTCTGCGAGTGCACTATGACTCGACGAATCGCCATCAACGGCTACGGCCGCATCGGCCGCGCGTTCCAGCGTGCGCTTTGGGAGTCCGGCCTCAGCGACGAACTCTCCGTGGTTCACATCAACGAGCCCGCCGACCTGGATTCCATGGTCTACCTCACCCGCTTTGACTCCACCCACGGCCGTTTTCCGGGCCATGTGGAGCGACGCGACAACAATTTGGTCATTGGCGGCCAATCTATTTCCATCAGCCATGCCAGCAAGCCAGAAGAAGTGGACTGGGCCGCCCTGGGCATTGACCTGCTGGTGGAATGCTCCGGCCAGTACAGCGAGCGCAGCCAGCTCAACCGCTTTATCAACTCCGGCGTGCCCCGGCTGTTGCTGTCTCACCCCGGTGGTACCGCCTCTGATGTGGACGCCACCATTGTTTACGGGGTCAACCAACACGCCTTGACGGGCGCTGAACAACTCGTCTCCGGGGCGTCTTGCACCAGCAACGCGGTGGTGCCGGTGCTGCATCTGCTGGACCAACAGTTCGGCATAGAGCAAGTTTTTCTGAACACCCTGCACTCGGTCATGAACGACCAACCCCTGGCCGACGGCTACCACCACACCGACCTGCGCCGCACCCGCTCGGCCATCCAGTCCATCATTCCCGTGTCCACGGGCCTGGCCAACGGGGTTGAGCGCCTGCTGCCTCAATTGAGCGGGCGGGTGCATGCCAAAGCGATTCGTGTGCCCACACTCAACGTGTCGGCCATCGACCTCGTTGTGAACCTGCAGCGCAACGCCAGCACGGCCAATGTCAACGCCCTGCTCGAAGCCGCGGCCGCCGGGCCGTTGGCCGGGCTGATGGCTTACACCGAAGAAGTCCACGCCTCGATTGACTTCAACCACGACGTTCACTCCGCCATCGTCGACGCCAGCCAAACCTACTCAGACGGCGGCCACTTGGTCAACCTGATGATCTGGTTTGACAACGAATGGGGGTTTTCCAACCGCCTAATTGATGTGGCGCGGCAGTGGCTGTCCACGAAGACGGCTTGAAACCATTTGGTTTGGTGCCAGGACAGTCGACCCCGAACGAATGCATCAAGTTTTTTCGTCAACGACTAACACCAAGGACTCCATGACAACCATTGACCGACACCACACCTCCGCTCGCATGAGCAAAATTGTCAGCTTTGGTGACCTTATTTTTCTGCGGACAAACGTCCGGCGGAACCGACCTTGACACCATTGCCTCGCAAACCGCAGAGGCGTTGCGCCGGGTAGACACCTTGCTCGCCGAGGTGGGCTCCGACAAATCCCGCATTCTCTCGGCTCTGATTCATGTCAAAAGCATGGACGATTTCCAGGGTATGAACGCCGTCTGGGATGCCTGGGTTCCCGAAGGCTGTGCGCCTGCACGCAGCACGGTTCAATCCACCTTGGCCAGTCCCCATTTGTTGGTTGAAGTGACCATCGTTGCGGCGAAGGCCGCTGCCTAACTGAAGACTGCGAAAGCAACGCAACGAAAAACCGGAAGCAGTCTGAATTGACTTCAGTCGCTTGAAAAATGTGACACGGTAACGGGCTGCAAGACGCTTGCGCTCACCACAAGCGTCTTGGCAGGAGCTACTTCCCCGCAGTTGACGGCGCGAGCGGCGCCCAATACTCTGTGCCAACGAAAGCCAGATCATGGACCAGGCCACACCAAACGCCCACCCCCCGAACACGTCAGTGGCCCAGTGCACGCCCAATGCAATGCGGCTCACACCCACCATCGCGGTCAACAGAGCTGAGACGGCAAAGATGAACACCCGCTGCGACCATTGGGGGCGCGTACTGGCCATCAAAGTGCCCAGAATCAGAAAAACGACGGCTGACATGCTGGCGTGTCCGCTGGGAAAAATCGGACTGGTCTCTTGAAACGCGGCAAAGGCTAGTTCGGGCCGCAAACGACCAAATGTGGTTTTGAACAAATTGACCAAAAGCGAGCCTGAGATCACGGCGCTGGCGACCAGGACCGCCGTCCCTCTGGCCTTGATAAGCGCGAGGTAAACCACCGCCACAGTGGTCACCAGCGTCAGCATGGCGGTGCTGCCCATGCCACTCAGGTCGCGCATGACGCCGGTCAACCAGACATGCGATGACCGAAGCATTCCCGCCATTTGGATCGCACTCATATCGATGCCGAAATTCTGGTGGCGCAGCACCTCTGCGCCTAGCTTGGCGAATCCAAAAAGTAACAAAACGACCACAACAAAAGTCCCCATTGCGGTGACCAAAGAGGGGGAAGAGCGAGCGGCAAGAGATGCCAATTTGGCGCGGCTAGCGCGAGTATTTCCAATGGGCGGTGTGGGTGACATGGCCGAATGGTAGCGATCAAAAGCTCGATAATTTTCAGGTGGTACGTTCCTCACCATCTTTACCAAAGGTTTGCTTAAAGCGACCCGCAACACACACGTCGATCAGTCAGATGGGCGTACCATGACTCGCGATACTTACGCTCAACCTTTTTCTTTTCTTGAGTTCAGACATGGCCAACTCAACTACATCTCGTTACGGGCACCTTGCCCAACTCTTTCACTGGACCACCGCAATCCTGGTTCTGGCGGCCTTCATTTACGGCCCCGGCGGTTCGGAGTTACGGGTGTACCTGCCCAGCCGGGACTTTGAGCGCCAACTTCATGAGACCCTCGGACTGTGCGTGTTCGCCATGGTGGCATTGCGGCTGATGTGGCGCTGGTTTGACACCCGTCCAGCCGCGGGAGCATCCTCTGCCTGGATGGCCTTGACTGCGAAGCTGGTGCAGTTGTCCCTCTATGTGCTTTTGTTTGCCGTTCCCATGTCCGCCATCGCCGGGGCCTGGCTGGAGGGCCACCCGCTGACGCTGCTCGCAGGCATTGAGATTGCGCCGCCCATTGGCATCTCCCATGACCTCGGCGCCACCATTGCCGAAATTCACACCTGGTTAGGCGACGCCATTTTGTGGCTGGCTGGTTTGCACGCCGCCGCTGCCATTTTTCACCATGTCATCTTGAAAGACAGGGTGCTGCTCACCATGCTGCCGCGTTGGTTGCCCCTGCGCCAGCGTTGAAGGCTCTTGCGGCACCTCCCCCGCGTGGCGTCAAGCTGAATGGGAGGCTGCGACGAAAGCAACTGGGTGTGCCAACTCTTTGACTGCCGGATGAATGACGCCACCACCGGCCATCAAGCCGGTGAAGGCGTTCTCTGGCACGGGGCGCGACAGCAAGTAACCCTGGAATTCGTGACACCCCTGGTAGCGCAAGAAGTCAAACTGGGCTTGATTTTCAACCCCCTCTGCCACCACGGTTTTCCGCAGACTTTGCGCCAGCGAGATGACCGCGCGCGCAATCATGGCCATGTCATCGTCATGCTCCAACCCCGTTACCAGCGAACGGTCGATCTTGATGATGTCCAGTGGAAAACGGTGCAAGTAGCTGAGCGACGAGTAGCCCGTTCCAAAATCGTCCATGGCCAAATACACCCCCAAGGCTTTGAAAGCCTTGAGAATATGCACCGCTCGATCCCCGTCCCCTAGGAACACGGTTTCCGTGATTTCCAGCTCTACCGTGGAAGGCGCCAGCCCGGCCTCCCGCAACAGGTCAGCCACATGGGTGACGATGTCGTGATTCAAGAATAATCGGGGTGACAAATTGACCGCCATGCGCAGTGGAACCTCCCGCTGATGGTTCCACCGGAAGGCCGCCGCAAAGGCCTTGCGCAAAATGGCCGTCGTCAGGGGAACAATTAACCCCGTCTCTTCAGCAATAGGGATGAAGCGATCCGGCCCAATCGTTCCCAACGTGGGGTGAAACCAGCGCGCAAGTGCCTCAACACCAACCACACGGCGCCGGTGATCTACCTTAGGCTGGTAAAACACCTCAAACTCATCACGCTCCAGCGCAGCCCGCATCGCCGCTTCGAGATTCAGACGCTCGTCCGCCATGCGATTGAGCTCCGGCGTGAAGAACTGGAAGTTGTTGCGCCCCCGATCCTTGGCGCAATACATGGCGACATCCGCGTGCTTCAACAAGTTTTGAGCCTCTTCGCCATCCTGCGGGTAAAGAGCAACGCCCAAGCTAGCGCCCACATGAAACTCTCGACCAGACAACACAATGGGACCACTCACGACCTGCAATACCCGCTCCAACTGAGAAATGACGGTACTCACCTGAGTGTGGTCATTGATCACCAACACAAACTCGTCACCTCCCAGGCGGGCCACGGTGTCAGAAGCTCTCAGGCAACTGCCAAGGCGAAGCGCCACTTCTTTCAACAATTCGTCACCGACCGCATGACCCAAGCTGTCGTTGATGAATTTGAAGTTATCCAGATCAATAAATACCAGTGCGAGCAGGTTACCTTGGCGCGCCGCATGTGCAATGCCCTGCTCGATGCGGTCTGCCAGCAAAATCCGGTTCGGCAGGCCGGTCAGTCGATCATGATTGGCCTGGTGTTCAAGTTGCTTTTGATGCAACTTTCGCTCGGAAATATCCTGCACCGTACCCTCGTAGAAGAGGAAATCTCCCTGAGCATCCCGCACCGTGTGCGCGTTCTCGGAGATCCAGATGCAAGTGCCATCACGGCAGTAGATTTCCGACTCGAAATTGAGTACCTCACCTTGAGCTTCCATGCGCCGGTGAAAGGCGTCACGCTGCCCAGGCAACACATACAAACAATTGTCGATATCTGACAGGTTCGCCATCAACTCCTCGGGAGACATGTAGCCGTATATCTTTGCCAGCGCCGGGTTGGCGGCCAAATACCGTCCGTCTCGGGTGGTCTGGAAAATCCCCTCAGACGCATGCTCAAAGATATGCCGATAGCGAAGTTCGGCCTGTTGCTGCGCCTCCAACATTTCGTGCTGGGCTGTGACGTCTTCAATAAAACCTTCCACCACCATCAAACCGTTCTCATCCGGAACGGAAACCCCCCGCTCGAGCACCCATTTGCTGTCGCCAGTGGGCAAGGTGATGCGGTACTGCACCGAAAACCGTTGACCCCGGTGCGCAGCGGCGTTGATCGTCACTTTGACCCGGACTCGATCCTCCAGGTGCGTCAGGTCGTCCCAGGAAATGGCGGCGCTGTTGATCAACGCAGCTGGCGGGTGACCCACGAGGTCAAGACACCCTTGGCTCACAAAAATCATGGTGCGCTGCGTGTCATTTTTAATTCGGTAGGCCATGCCAGCCAGGTTATTTACCAAAGTATCCAACACGCGCGAGCGGTCCAACGTCTCAGAACTTAGCAAGCTGGCGCGACGGGCGCGAACCTGATGATTGGCGACGGACTGCGCAGGCTCTTTGAAGGGGGAACGGGTCATCATCATGGGATCAGGCCTCTACGGCCAACGCGAAGTCACGGGTCACAAGAGACGAGAAAAGGGCGCGAACATCAATCGCCTGAATCAACACCAGGCCGTCGTTCGCTTTGATGAAATGTGTGACCAAGGCACGCTCCCCGTCCTGGCCATAGGGCATCGGCATAACTTGCCGTGGGTCGAACTCGGGAACACCGTGAAGCTCATCCACCAATAGACCAATTTCCCTGTCTTCATGTCGAACGATGATGACCTGGCTTCCCCGTCCTATGCGAGCGGGCACGCCGCGCAAGTGGTATCGCAAGTCGAACACCCAAACAATGCCGGCTTCGGCCCCCTCGCGCTGCAGGCCCAGTAAACCGATTCGCCCCCCGCGCTCGCCAGCGGACACCGCCCTGATTTTGCTGGCCGTCACGGCTTCCTGCACATGCTGGGCTGGTAACGCAAACAAGGCGCCATCGATGAAAAACGTCGCGTATTCCAGTCCAGCGGGTCCCACCGGCTGCGGCCAAAGCACTGCCTCTACCTTTTCCCCGCCACCGTTCGTGTCCCTAACCGCACCCAAGGTGTCAAAAACAACGGCCAGCACGTCTTCTTGGTAGCCGTCCGACACCTTGAATTCCCGATAGCCACAAGAGGCGGTACACCCCATGACCGCGTAATGTCCATCATGAATGACGATTCTTGACACGCTTTTCCCTGCCGGCAATTCAGACAAGGTGCGGTCGATGGGGAACACAGATCCAACAGGACGGGTCGGATCCGTGCTGGAGATCACCCGGCCCTGGCGATCCACAAAAAGGGCACCCATGCTCGGTTGAGTGGCCAACCCACCCTGGAGCATGGCCCGAAATTCAGGCTCGGCGTCAAAAATAATGCCAATACCGCCAACCACCTGAGCCGGATTCGCGGGGTCGCGAACCGCTGCGTGATAGACATAAGTGGGGCGTCCCTCGTACAAAACCGAAGGGGAAAACGGCGTGACACAGTAGTCCTGCTCTGTGCGCAGCGCTTTCACACGGTAAAGCGTGGCCGAGTCCACTTGAGTGCCCAGCATGGTGCTGTCACCCGCTTCGGGATGTGAGCAGGCCACAATGCGCCCCGAGCTGTCGTAAACAAACAGTCGCGTGTACACCGTATACAGACTGTTGATATAGGCCAGCAAATCGTTGAGTTGCGCAACCGTTGCTGCGTCGCGGTTCGGGTTGGCGAGCGCGACCCGAAATTCTGGCGTCATCGCCCACCAGCGACAATCATCGGATCGCTCGTATAGATTTCGATCAAGCAAGTCGACCAGCAGGTGCGACACAAACTCGGAGTTCTTCAGGCTGGACGTCAACACCGTCTCATAGAGATGGTTTATGGATTTGGCAAACAAGGCATTGCTACGCGCCCCGGTCTCGCTAATTTGGTCCAGGATCGTCTTCAACTTCAGCAACTCGCCACGACGCCCCGCTGTCATCACCTGCCCATTCCAAACAACACACCGAATCGTCTCGGCGGCAGACATGATTTCGTACAGTGGCGCAGAAAAAGACTGTGCGTGCGACAGCAACCCCTCTTTGGCACCCGCATCCAGCCGGTCCAGGGTGTTGCTGCCGCCCCCCGTAAATGCCGTATTAAGCGGAATCATCACCTGACCCTGCCAGCCGGGGGGCCCCTTGTACCCCTGGTAACCTTCGGCGAAAAACGTACGAACAAGGTACTCGCGACCGGCGAACATCTGCAATTGCGGCGTTCCAGCCGGGTTGACCGGCACGGAGCTGCCCACGGGCACCCACAGTGGATCGGCACTCGCCAGTACACGATTTTTTCCATCCAAAAGCAGCATATTGGAGCGACCCGCCGCATCGCCGTGAGACTGGAAAATACCCGCCATTTCCTGCTCAAAGTTAAAACACAGACAAAGGATGCCGACGACTGCGCCCGTCGTGGGATGCAGCATGCGTTTCGAGTGAATCATGGCTTGTTTTTTGGCCGGCCGAAGGTCGCTGAACCGAAAGGTCTCAACAAAGCTGTCACTGGCCAGGGTTTGGGCAATCAACGGATCTGTACTTCCCTCCAGCGGGGTCGTCTCGTCAATTTGAACGAGAACATTGCCAGCCATATCCAGCAAAATGATCTCGTCGTATACCGTGTACTTGTTGCGGTAAGAACGAAGCCGAAAGCGTGCAGCGCGCTCATCGTCTGTTTGACCGGCCACAAAGGCGCACAGCTCGTTGTCAGTGGCCAAATAGCCCACGTCGGCCGTTCTCTCATAGAGATTGCGGACCACGATATTGATGACATATTGCGCCTTGGTGCCAATTTCGTTCAGCACGGTGACCACTTTTTCGCTGACCAAGCTGTTCACCAGCTCCTGCTCCAATCGAGTGAACCCCTCGCGGGTGGCCGCCATGGTGGGCAGAATGGCCATCGCCTCCTCCGGACAATTCATCTTGGCCGATGACTCGATCATTCGCCACATCAGATTGAGCTCATGCAAGGCTTTTTCGCAGCGAATCACATCGCGCATGTGGGGCAGGAAATTTTCAGTTTGCATCATAGGATCGAGTTGAGAACAACCGTGAAGCCAGGGAGACCGGAGAAACACCAGGCATACCGCGCAGGTCGACAAATGCCGCCCGTCTCAAGCTGATTCGCCAATTACTGAGCAACTTTCGTACCACCACCCCGATGCCACGCGCCATGCCCGCTCGGCGTCTATCACTTGATTAGCACCAATTGCGTGCATCAACGCACCAGATCCAAGTCACGATGCCATTCTGGCAATGGACTCTGAATGACCCGTAGCCTTAACCGGCGAGCCCGACCTGGGTTGGCTGACATTGACCGTCATATGACTCAGCCACAATAACCGCGCTCAAAAGTCATTTCAGGGATTGCAGTGAACATTAAAAAAATAGGGCGGATCCTCAGCGTGCTGGCCACGGCTTTGTCCGCCCGGGCCTTCCAAATTAGCAGCTTGTCGCCCCAAGGCGAGGTGGCGCGTGTTCGCCAGTTGGTGGTAAATTCGACGAAGGCGTCGTGCCATTTGGCGACCCCAAGGCGCCAGCACCTGTCTCGCTGAGTTGCTCAGACGCGCAGGCCAGCGCGGGCTCGGGGCGCTGGATCAACGAGCGGCAATGGGCGTTCGAATTCAAGCGTGATTTACCGCCCGGAGTGAGCTGCACCGTGCAGGCGCGGCCCGACTTCAAGTCCGCCAAAGGCGCGGCGCTGGCTGGCACCACCCGCTTCAAATTCAACACCGGCGGGCCGTTTGTGCAAAGCACCTGGCCCTACAGCGGCAACCGCATTGATGAAGAACAGTTTTTCACCCTGCGACTCAACGGCGACGCCACCTTGGCCAGTGTGAAAACCCATGTGTGGTGCGCCGCAGAAGGCCTGGGTGAACGTGTGCCCGTGCGCCTGATTGAAGGTAGCGACCGCGATGCGCTGTTGGAGGCTCAAGGATTGAGCGACGCCGCCCAGCGCGCGCCTTTGAGCATCGTTACCCTGGCGTGTAACCGACGCCTCACGCCATCCGCCAAAGTGCAACTGGTGTTTGACAAAGGTGTGGCCACGCCCAGCGGCGTGGCCAATGCGGTTGAGAAACGTTTTGACTTTCAGGTGCGCGAGCCGTTTTCTGCCAGCTTCAGCTGCGAGCGCGAAAACGCCCAGTCCGCGTGCCTGCCTTTGCGTCCCATGCGCTTGCAGTTCAATGCGCCGGTGACCCGCAAACTGGCCGAGGCCATTCGCTTGAAGTCTGACCAAGCCACCTTCAAGCCCAATTTGGGCGATGCCGACTCCGGTGACGACGCCGAAGTCACCGGCCTGAGTTTTGAGCCGCTGTTTCCCGAGCAAGCCCGCATGACGCTGAGCCTGCCCAGCGGATTTAAAGACACCTCCGGCCGCCAGTTGCGCAACGCAGACAGCTTTCCCCTGTCCGTGGGCACCGGCGCCATGCCGCCACTGGTCAAGTTCGCGGCCTCCCCGTTTGGCATCGTCGAACGCTTTGCCGAACCCAGTGGCATTGCCCTGCTGCCCGTCACTCTGCGCAATGTAGAAGCGTCCCTGTCGGTCAAAGGGCTGGACGTCAGCCCCGGTCAAGTGAGTGACCTGCAGCCCAAGACGGATGCAGACATCATTGCCTGGTTTGCCAAAATACGCCGCTTTGACGACTTCACCGTGTCCCGCCGTTTGGCGGCTTCCCAGGTGAAAGGCTCCCTGCCACCCGTGCTGGATGCGCAAAGCAAAAACGACGTGCAAACACGCATGCTGTCTTTGCTGCAAGGCCAGGCCGGGGTGAAAACGCTGGACTTGCCCAAGCCTATTTCCAACGACCCGCGCCCGTTTGAGGTGGTGGGCATTCCGCTTTCGCCAGGCTTTCACGTTATCGAAGTGTCCTCCCAACGTCTGGGGAACTCGCTGCTGGATGAACGTCTGGGCAAGGCCCGCACCATGTATGCGCGCACCTCAGCCTTGGTAACCAACTTGGGCGTTCACTTCAAACTGGGCCGGGAAAACTCGCTGGCTTGGGTCACCACACTGGACAAAGGCCAACCCGTGGCCAACGCCAAAGTGCAGGTGTCCGACTGCCACGGCAAGACGGTGGCCAGCGCCACCACCAACGAAAAAGGTTCGGCCCAGTTCAGCGACATCAGCCTTGAAGCGCCCCAGTGCCGCTCTGAAAACTTCTACAGCCAAGCCTGTTTCGTGAGCGCCCGCGCCAACAACGCCGGCGCCGAAGACATGGCCTTCACCTGGAGCGACTGGAACCGGGGCATTGAGCCCTGGCGCTTCAACGTGCCCACCAGCGGCAGTGCCGAGCGCGACGAACTGGCCCACACCGTGTTTGACCGCACCCTGCTTCGCGCCGGTGAAACCGTCTCCATGAAACACTTGTTGCGCAGCCAGACCGGCAAAGGGTTTGGCTTGGCCGACTCCCAGCCCCCCACACTGGTCATCACGCATGTGGGCAGCGGCCAGCAGTACACGCAGGCCCTGACCTGGCGAAAAACAGGCACCGGCGGCCAAAGCGCCGAGAGCACCTTTGCCATTCCCCCCGCCGCCAAGCTGGGCGTCTACCAGGTGGAGTTGCGCAGCGGCGAGCAGGAGCGCAGCTTTGTCACCGGCCAATTCCGGGTGGAAGAGTTCCGCCTGCCCGTGCTCGAAGGCCGGGTGACCCCCGCCGACAAGAAACCCCTGGTGCGGGCGGACGCTGTGCCGGTGGACGTGCAAATCAACTACGTGGCCGGCGGTGGCGCGGCCAACCTGCCGGTGCGCGTATCGGCCCTGGTGCGTGGCAAAACGCTGAATTTCCTCGACTTTGAAGCCTTCAGTTTCTCTGCCCCGCGCGGTGACATGAACCGCAGCAGCGAGGACGAGGAAGACGCCAACACCGGCGTGGACACTCGCGTGATTGCCGACAAGTTGCCCTTGACTCTGGATAAAAATGGCGGCGGAAAACTCACTGTGTCTGAGGTGCCCACTCGCAGCCAACCGCAAGAGTTGCTGCTGGAGGCCACTTACGCCGACCCCAATGGTGAAGTGCAAACCCTGCGCAGCGTGAACACACTCTGGCCCGCCAGCATGGTGACTGGCATCAAGACCGAAGGCTGGGTGTCCAGCGGGCAAAAGATCAAGTTTCAGGCGCTGGCGCTGGACTTGAACGGCAAGGCCCAAGCCGGCGTGTCGCTTGAAGTGAAGGCGGTGGCACGCATCGTCACCACCAGCCGAAAGCGCATGGTGGGCGGTTTTTACACTTATGACAACAAGACCGAAATCAAAGACCTGGGCACGGTGTGCAGCGGCAAGAGCGATTCACGCGGCTTGTTGCTGTGCGAAACCCGCTTGACGGAGGCAGGCGAAGTCGAATTGGTCGTCACCGCCAAAGACAGCGCGGGCCACCGCATTCAGGCCGCCTCCAGTGTCTATGTCACAAAACAAGGCGAGCTGTGGTTTGGCGGCGAGAACCACGACCGCATGGATGTGTTGCCCGAGAAGAAGACCTACCAAACCGGCGAAATCGCCAAGTTTCAGGTGCGCATGCCCTTCCGCTTTGCCACCGCTTTGGTGGCAGTGGAACGCGAAGGCATTGTCCACACTGAGGTGGTGCAACTCAACGGCCAAGACCCCACCATTCACCTCAAGATTGAAGAAGGCTGGGGACCCAATGTGTATGTGAGCGTGCTGGCCCTGCGCGGCCGCCTGCGTGAGGTGCCTTGGTACAGCTTCTTCACCTGGGGCTAAAAGGCCCCGCGCGAGTGGTGGACTTCGTTTTGGTATGAAGGCAAAGAGTACGTGGCCCCCACCTCATTGGTGGACTTGAGCAAACCCGCCTTCCGGCTGGGCTTGGCCGAAATCCGCGTGGGCACGCTGGCCCACCAACTGGCGGTGAGCGTGAAAGCCGACAAAGAAAGCTACCCCGTGCGCGGCAAAGCCCAGGTCACCATTTCCGTCAAGCTGCCCAACGGACAGCCTGCCGCCGGTGCCGAGGTGGCTTTGGCCGCCGTGGACCAGGCCCTGCTGGAGCTGATGCCCAACACCAGCTGGAATCTGCTGGACGCCATGCTGCAGCGCCGCGCCTGGGGTGTGAGCACGTCGACTGCGCAAATGGAAATCATTGGCCGTCGCCACTACGGGCGCAAAGCCGTGGCCGCAGGCGGCGGTGGCGGGCGCAGTGGCACCCGTGAGTTACTGGACACCTTGCTGCTGTGGAACCCAAAAGTGGTGATGGACGCTAACGGCCAAGCGGTGGTCACCGTGCCGCTGAACGGTGCGCTGACCACCTTCAAAATTGTGGCCGTGGCCGACGCCTCCACCGGGCTGTTTGGCACCGGGCAAACCAGCATCCGTGCCACGCAAGACTTGCAGATCATCAGCGGCTTGCCGCCCCTGGTGCGCGAAGACGACCAGTTCCGCGCCCAAGTCACGCTGCGCAACACCACCAAGCAGGCGATGAAGGTGGAGGTGACTCCGCGCGCTACCTTGCTCGACTTGCCCGCCCAAACGGTGGAAATTCCCGCCGGCGACACCTGTGAGGTGGCCTGGACGGTGACCGCCTCGGCGCAACTGGCGCTGTCCCGCTTCGAATCCATTCTGTGGGAAATTGAAGCCAAAGACACCCTCAAAGGCGCCCGCGACGCACTCAAGATTCGTCAGCGCATCATCCCCGCCGTGCCGCTCACCGTGCAGCAAGCCACCCTGGTGCAGATTGATGGCGCTTATGCCCTCGACGTTGCGCCCCCGGCCGACGCCCTGCCGGGGCGCGGTGGACTCAAGATGTCCTTGCAGCCCAAGCTGACTGAGGGCCTGCCGGGCGTGAAAGACTGGTTTGCCAACTACCCGTTTGCCTGCCTGGAACAAAAAACCAGCAAGGTCGTGGGCCTGCGTGACGGCAAGCTATGGCAAACCGTGGTCGGCCAAATTCCGGGTTATCTGGACAGTGACGGCTTGGCCAGTTACTTTCCCCCGCGCGATGGCGAGTCCAACTGGGGCAGCGACACACTCACCGCCTACCTGCTGGCCAGCACCCATGAAGCTGCCACGCTGGACCCGACGTTTGCGCTGAGCGACGAAGTGCGTGCGCCCATGGAACGCGGCTTGATTGCGTTTGTGGAAGGACGCATTCAGCGCGACTTCTGGAGCCCGCGCAAAGATTTGGACATTCGCAAGCTGGCCGCCATTGAGGCGCTGTCCCGCTACGGCCAGGCCAAAGCCCGCATGCTAACCAGCCTCACCCTGGCCCCCAACCAGTGGCCGACCCATGCTGTGATTGACTGGCTCAATATTTTGAACCGCGTTCAAGACGTGCCGGATCGCGACAAGCGCTTGGCCGAAGCGACCCAAATCCTGCGCAGCCGCATCAGCTACCAGGGTACCCAAATGGTCTTCAGCACCGAGAAGGATGACTACTGGTGGTGGCTGATGCAAAACGGCGACGTGAACACCGCCCGCCTCATGCTGGCGGTGATGGACGACCCGGCCTGGAAAGACGACATGGGCCGCCTGGCCAACGGCTTCATCGGGCGCCAGCAAAACGGCGCCTGGCACACCACCACGGCCAACCTGTGGGGCGGCCTGGCACTGGAGAAGTTCAGCGCCAAGTTTGAAGCCGTGCCCGTGGCCGGCACCACCAAAGACACTTTGAGCACGGCAACGGCCAGCGTGGACTGGAGCAAGGTGGAGCGCATCAAGCCCACCGACGCCTCCGGTGCAGCGCACCAGACCAGCGTGTTTGGAGCCCCCGCGTCACCCGGCAACCTGCGCAACAACAGCCTGTTCCTGCCCTGGGGAAAAACCCCAGGCAAAGACACGCTGAACGTGACCCACCTGGGCGCTGGCAAGCCCTGGCTCACGCTGCAGTCGGTGGCGGCGGTGCAACTCAAAGCACCGTTTAACGCCGGTTACCAGATCAAGAAAACCATCACCTCGGTGGAGCAAGCCAACAAGCGCCTGCCTGCGGGCAGCTACACCCGGGGCGATGTGCTGCGCATCACGCTGGAGGTGAACGCCAGCGCCGACATGACCTGGGCCGTGATCACCGACCCCGTACCGGGCGGCGCGACCATTTTGGGCAGCGGCCTGGGCCGCGACAGTGAAATCGCCACACAAGGGGAAAAGAAAGAAGGCTCGGGTTGGCCCGCGTTTGAAGAACGCAGCTTCGAGTCCTTCCGCAGCTACTACGAGTACCTGCCCAAAGGCGTGGTCAAAATGGAATACACCATTCGCCTGAACAACGTGGGTGAGTTCTCGCTGCCGCCTTCGCGCGTGGAAGCCATGTACGCCCCCGAGATGTTTGGCGAATCACCCAACGCCAAAATCAAGGTGGAGGCGGCGAAGTGATGGCGCTGGTGCTGACTCACCGGCCCACATTGGACTGACGGCACATGCTTTTGTCCCGCCCGATCAGCCGCCCTGCCCGCCCACGCCCCAAAGGCTGGGCGAGCCCGGCACGTGCAATTGCTACTGTATTAATAGCTGCTTGCGCAGGAAGCGCAGGGGCTACAGCCACTTTTAATGAAATAAAGTCGGCATACACCCCGTCTGACACGCTGATTCTGGACCGCCACGGGGAGGTGATCCACCGCTTGCGCACCGACGCCACCGTTCGACGGGGCCAGTGGGTGGCGCTGGCTGACATCTCCCCCGCCCTGCGCACGGCGCTGGTCTTGTCTGAGGACAAACGCTTTTTTGAGCACAGCGGGGTGGACTGGCAGGCGGTGTCCGCTGCCGCCTGGGCCAATCTGTGGAACACCAAAACCCGGGGCGCCAGCACCCTCACCATGCAGCTGGCCGGGCTGATGGACAAGGACTTGAAACGCGGGTCGAGTGGACGCACCGTGTTGCAAAAAATGGGCCAAACCGTGTCGGCCCAAATGCTGGAGCACCAGTGGCGCAAAGACCAAATTCTAGAGGCCTACCTGAACCTGGTGCCTTTGAAGGGCGAGTTGGTGGGCGTGGATGCGCTCAGCCAAACCCTGTTTGGCAAAGCCGCCCACGGGCTGGACGCACGCGAGGCCGCCATCACCGCCGCGCTGGTGCGCGCCCCCAATGCCTGCTCTACCGTGGTGGCGCAGCGCGCTTGCCAGGTGCTCAAAGCCATTCAAACCGGCGTCACGGCGGCCGACTGCACCGAGTTGGACCTGTTCACCCTGGCCATGTTTCAACGCCGAGGCTTTGAGCCCAGCGAAGGCATCGCCCCCCATGTAGCGCGCCAAGTGGTGCGGGCCGCGCAAAGCGACACGGGCGCCGTCCCCACCACTTTGCGCACCAGCCTAAGCGCCCCCCTGCAACGCTTTGCGGTGCAAACCCTGCAACAGCACTTGCGCGAACTCGCCGGCCGCCATGTGGAAGACGGCGCCCTGGTGGTGCTGGACAACGCCACCGGCGAGGTGTTGGCCTGGGTCGGCTCATCTGGCGCCCTGAGCGACGCGGCCGAGGTTGACGGCGTCACCGCCCTGCGCCAGCCCGGCTCCACGCTAAAACCCTTTTTGTACGCCCAGGCCATTGCCGAGCGGCGCATCACTGCCGCGTCTTTGTTGGACGACTCGGGCACCCAACTGCAAACCGCCAGCAGGCTCTACATTCCGCAAAACTACGACCGCCAGTTCAAAGGCTGGGTATCCACCCGCACAGCACTGGCGGCTTCGCTGAACGTGCCAGCCGTGCGCACACTGGTCATGGTCTCGCCCGACGCATTTAACAAACAACTGATCGCGCTGGGTCTGCCGCTCAAAGAAACTGGCGACTATTACGGCTACAGCCTGGCACTGGGCAGCGCCGAGGTGTCCCTGCTGTCACTCACCAACGCCTACCGGGCCCTGAGCAACGGCGGCCGACTGGGCCCCACCACCCTCACCCCCGCCGCGCCGCCCAAAGCCGGTCAAAAGAAGGTGATGCCCAACGCCGCGCCCCCGGTGCTCAACCCCGGCACCGCTTTCATCGTGGGTAATATCTTATCTGACCCCCTGGCCCGCGCCCGAACCTTCGGCACCGACAGCGTCTTGGCCACCCGCTTTTGGAGCGCCGTCAAAACCGGCACCAGCAAAGACATGCGCGACAACTGGGCCATGGGGTTCTCCCAGCGCTACACGGTTGGCGTCTGGGTCGGCAACGCCAGTGGCGCCCCCATGTGGGATGTGAGCGGCACCAGCGGCGCCGCGCCTATTTGGGCCGTCGTGATGAAGCACCTGCACCGAAGTCTGCCCAGCCTCGCGCCCCAACCGCCAGCCGGGGTCGTGCAGGCCGCCGTTCGTTTCTCCCTGCCCCAGAGCACCGCCGAACCGGCCGAGGCCGCGCGCCAGGAATGGTTTTTGCGCGGAACCGAGCAAGCCAACTTTGCTATCAATACAGAAGCTACTCCCGCAGGTAATACGGGCGCCAGAGGCCTAAAAGGCTTAAAAAACTCATCTCGAGCCATCGCCCGTATCACCAACCCCACCACCGGCACCATCATCGCCCTAGACCCCGGCATTCCCCCCAGTCACCAACGGGTGCGCTTCATGGCTGAGGGAAAAAACCTGCGCTGGGTCATGGACGGCAAAGTCTTCGCCAAAGGCTCGGTCGCCCCGTGGCTACCCTGGCCCGGCCGCCATGTGGTGCAAATCATCAACGAACGTGGTGAGGTGCTGGACGAAGTGCGGTTGGAAGTGCGCGGGGCGGGGGTCAAGAGCTAGAGACCAGGACGAGCCGCAGTGCCAGACTGCGGGCGGCGGGTTCAACCCAGGTTAAGTCGCACCAAGGCAACCGCGTACAAGATGAAACAGGCCAGCAAGCCAACGACCAGCACGCCTGACACAGGCTTGATGAGTTTGTAGACGGCCCGCACCGAGGCAAAGTGCCCCCACCCCGCCGAGCTTCTCTCAACGACCAGCAGCACCGCCACGGCCACGGCCATCATCAAAATGCCAGAGACCAGCGCTGCCTTCCCCCAGAAGTCACCCCAGTAGCGCAAGCCGTGCCACGCGCTGTTCCACAAACCGCCCAACATCAAGCCCGTCGCCACGGTGCCGCGCGCTGGAGCTTCTCTTGCCAGCGACGCATCGCCTCAGTCGGCCAGGGCCACGCCAATAAAACACCCAAGCCCATCAACACGGCGACAACGATACCCATGAATTTCCCCAATGTAATTTGGCCACACCCAAAGCAGGCGGCTGCCACTGTGAGTCGGGGCTGAGCGGAAAACCTTACGGGGGTGGGGAGTCGGTCGATTTCATGAGTGGGGTGATCGAAAAAGGCCCGAAACAGAAGTCCGTTTCAGACACATTGCCGCCGGTTACGACAGTCGGCTTAAGGGTTGTCCAATTCATTGCCCGTCACAAGCCGTTTGTGGCATTCGGCAACGTGCCGAAAGCTGCCTTTCACAATTAGCTTTCGTAAGTCAAGTACGCGGGCGAAAGCGGTCATTAACGATGGGCACCTCTACTTCGGCACTGAGCCAAAAAAAGCAGAAAGAACACTCGAGTCGGCCATGGCATCCCTTGTCAAAGCGCCAACATGGGTCATGCTCGCCATTGATTTTCGGGCAGAGTCTGCACTTAAATCTCCAATAATTTGCATTTGAGAAAGCCTAGCCTTCACTAGCTGGTGATGTGTTACGAATTACTTCACGACTCCTTTCTACGGAAGGTGGATACCCAAATTTTTCGCGATAGCATCTAATGAAATGTGATCTTGTCAAAAATCCACACGCCATTTGCACCTCGGTCAGCGTGATGGCTGACTGCGTCAGCAAAGCATTCGCCCGCTTCAATCTCAAGTCCATGTAGAAGCGAGCAGGTGTGACCCCGATATTCTCTTTGAATAGGCGGTCCAGTTGCCTAATTGAAAGGCCTGCTTGACTGGCAATCTGGTCGCAATTCAGGGTGTCTTCGATATGCCGTTGCATGCTTTCAATCGCATTGAGCAGGCGCGGATTGGTGACGTTTAGGCGATTGCGCAATGACAGGCGCTGACTTGCTTGAGACTTTCTAATTTCCGGGTGTATGCATTGTTCCGCAACAGACGTGGCCAGGTTATGCCCATGTCGTTGTTCGATCAGGTTCATCATCATGTCAAGGCCAGCTGAACCTCCCGAGCAGGTAATTCGACGTCCGTCGATTTCATAGAGCTCATCGGTCACATTAAGCGAAGGAAATTCCTCTCGAAATCCATCGATATGCTCCCAGTGAATAGTGCATCGATAACCATTGAGCAGCCCAGACTGAGCCAAAAATACGGTTCCAACAGACGTCGCTCCCATGGTGACGCCATTCTCTGCGTGTCTGCGAAGCCATCTTTTGGTATCCGAATTGCATTGGCGTTCAGCGTCAATCCCAGCAACAACGATCAGCGTATCAAATTGAATGGTGTCACTCAATCGAGAAGTAGGAGTAATCGCGATTCCATTGCTGGCTTCGACGGGCTGATCGTCAGGCGATAGTAACCACCACCTGTAAAGTTCTTTGCCGGCCATTCGATTGGCCATACGCAATGGCTCAAGCACACCTGACAGCGAGAGCATCGAAAACTGCGGTATTAACAAATATCCAAAATCAATTGGTGCCATGAAGATTTCAAATTATTGGAGTCCTGCTGTAGCGTGAATGGCCTCTTGCACGTTCAGCCCACAAGCACCTTTCCAAAATACCACAGGATGACGCAGGGCAAAGTCGGTCAACGCCCACCAAAAAAATGGGCTGAGCAGGGATCAACGTCACGTGAAATCGCCTTGATCTCGCGGTTTCTGCTCATCTTTCGTTCAAAACAAGATCCAGAAGCGCAGACATGTCGCTTTTTTGGTGGCCAAGAGATTCCACTTCTTTCAATATTAATCTCGCCTTCGCCAACCCGACAATTGGGGTGGCAAGAGTTAAGAATTTTTCTTCAATTTCCGTCGCGCTTAGCATACTCTCTGGGTCGCCCCGTGCCGTATGAGCCTCTGAGTGAAGCAGTGTTCCGTCAAGCAATTCGAACGACACCCTAGCCCATCGCTGCGCAGGAAAGTGAGCATTGAACTCAGCGTCTTCCTTTAATAGCATGCCGGACGACAGCCGAAGCGCTTCGGCGTCAGTCAGCGACGATACATTCACTTCATCAGCGCCCAGGCTCCCCCTTGCCAGCGAAATGGCGACGCTGAACGGAAGACTGTACTGCGCCGCCTCCGTGCTCCGGGGGGATCGGGTAGCGAGTCGGGCCGCCTGATGGAAGGTGGTGACCTCCACTCGGGCTATACGATCTACCGGGATCCCATGCTCGCGTTGAAGTGCCAATGCCGCCTCGACCGCGGGTTGAGCCCAACGGCAGACTGGATAAGGCTTGAAATACTGTTCCAGGATGTACCAGCGAGTCCCAAGATCTGCCCATAGGTGAGCCACTCGCTCTTCCTGTGCCGTCAACGCAGGTGCGCCGGTGAAACCGGATTTGGCCAATAGTGCCGCCGACATTCCGGCCATTGCGCCCCACCCCGAGCCATCCTTGACCATGGTCGGATGATCAATGCAGCGCATCATCTGACTTCTGGGACCGTGGTACTCGGCGATTCCAAGCGCCTCCAATGTTTCGGCCGGGTTGAGTGCCAAAAAACGTGCCCCCAATGCGGCCGCCCCAAGGGCGTTCCACGCACCCGACGTATGGTAGTCGCAGGCCGTTTCGTGCAAGGCAATGCCTGCGCGGGTCGCGACTTCATAGCCAAGAACCAGTGCGCACAAAAACTCCTGACCATAGCGAACGTGCCCTAGGTCTGCCAAAGCCAATAACGCAGGCAGCACGGTGACACCAACATGCCCTTTCGTCAGGACATGTCCATCATGGGCGTCAAGACTATCAATGGTCATGCCGCCAGCGAGGGCAGCCCCAGGCATGCTGACTCGGCGCCCGTCAAAAAGCATCCGCGCGCCGACAGAGTTGGTTCCAAAATGTTCAGCGGCATGGTTGCGCGCGATATTCGACAGCGCCGTTGAACTCCCTCCTGCTGCAACACCACACAGGTCGACCATGCAGCGAACGGATTGTTTGACAACCTCTGGAGGAAGGTCCGCGAAGACCAATCCGTGTATGAACTTGGTCAGGGTCGAAGCATCATTGACCGGTAAAGGTGGCATCACGCTTCTCCAACATCGCCGACACGGCCTCTTTGTGGTCTTCCGTATGGTGAGCCAGTGCCTGCATCGACGCCGACAACTCCAGCAGGCTGTCAAGGTTCATGTGCTGCGCCTCACGCATCAAACGTTTGGTCATTCGCAAAACATGCGGTGGGTTGACGGCTATCCGGGAGGCCAAGTCAAATGCTGACTTCATCAGGTCTTCAGGGGTGACGACTTCTGACACCAAGCCCCAACTCAAGGCAGTCTGCGCGTCAATGGCCTCTCCCGTGAAAGCCATTTGATACGCTCTCGACAATCCAACGGCGCGAGGCAGAAACCATGCCCCCCCGTCGCCTGGAATGATGCCTACCTTGACGAAACTCTCGGCGAACATGGCCTGTTTCGACGCGATCCGCATATCACACATACAGGCGAGATCACATCCTGCGCCAATCGCTGGACCATTGACAGCCGCAATGGTGGGCACCTCAATGTTGTAGAGCGCTTTGGGAATCCTCTGTATTCCACGACGGTAACCGTCTCTAACCTCAACTGGCGAGCCGCCAAACATGCCGGTTTTGTCCCGCATGTGTTTGACATTTCCGCCAGATGAGAACGATGTGCCAGTTCCGGTCAAAATTATCGCCCGAACCGAGATGTCGCCATTGATTCTGTCGATAGCTTGCTCCAGCGCATCGATCATGTCAGGGTCAGAGATCGGGTTGCGGGTCTCTGGCCGATTGAGTGTCAATGTAACGACATGGCCTTGTTGTTCATAAATTACCGGATCGTTCATGATTTCTCCATTGTGCTGAAGCGGCTTAGCAGCTCTCTCTTGAGAACTTTGCCACTTGGATTAATTGGTAGTTCATCGACAAACTCAATTCGGCGTGGGCGCTTGAAAGCCGCGATCAAGCCACTCGTTTTACAGAAGTCGTCGACTGCCTCGCGAGTCAACGAAGAATCAGACCTGACGATAAATGCTGTGACGGCGCTGCCCCATTTCTCATCGGGGAGGCCAACCACCGCAGCCTCTTTGACACCGGCACAGCGATACAACACTTCCTCGACTTCACGGGGGTAGATGTTTTCGCCGCCAGAGACGATCATGTCGTCAGCACGCCCATGAAACGTGAAATACCCGTCTTCATCACGACTGAAAAGGTCACTGGTATACAGCCACCCATTCTTGATCTTTTTGTCAGTCTCCGGTCGGTTGTTCCAATACCCTGACATCATTTGCGGGCCCTGAACGATGAGTTGGCCAATCTCATTACAAGCAACGCTTTCTTCGGGATGTACGTCTCGCCCTAGGGCAACCGGAACGATCCTGACGTTCGATATCAGCGTTGGCTTGCCACATGACCCCAGCTTGGAAAGGGCATCTCTGGGGTGCAGGAGCAAAGTCAGGCTAGCTTCTGTCATCCCGTAACCGTTGTACAGGTTGGGACAAAACTCTTTCAGCACACGCTCCATCGTCGCCGCGGCAATGGCCGCGCCACCCGTGGTAATCAAGCGAAGGGACGACACCTTGAAGTCCTTAAACCTGGGTTCAAAGAGCACTTCTTGAATCTGAGTCGGTACAGCAAACAAGGTCGTAATTCGTTCTTTCTCAATAATTTCGAGTGTGGTCAATGCCTGATAACGACCTTCCACCACATTGGTAGCCCCAACAAACATATGCGGCATAAAGAAGGCTTGCATACCCCCAACGTGATAGAGCGGCGCGATGTGAAGCGCGCGGTCGGTTGGTGCAATGCCGTATTCCATGACGCAATTCATCGCGATCGCCACGTCGTTGGCATGGGTGTGCATGACTCCTTTTGCCCGCCCTGTTGTGCCGGATGTGTACACCAGCGCAGAGAGGTGATCGGGTTCCGCGCTGTAGCCCGGCTCCACGTTGCCATCGCCCTGCTCAGCGAGTGTTTCAAAAAGGAAATGTTGCTCAGGCAGTGATGCCCCATTACCCGCCACGGCAATAAAGTCATGTACGCTGCGGACCGCTAGCTTCGCGAGCAATACGTTGGCCTCCAGCGCATGGCTATAGATAAGCAGACGAGCGCCTGAGTCTCTTAGGATATGGGAGACCTCACCTGCGGCTAGCCGAAAATTCATGGGCACAACAACGGCACCAATTTTCTGGCAGGCAAAGTAAGAGGTCACCGAGGCTTCATCGGTGCTGAGGTAGATGGCGACCCGATCAAACGGGCGAACTCCAAGCTCCGTCAAAGCCTGTGCAAAGCGATTGATTCGCCGATTCCACTCAGCATAGGTCCAGCGTTTCGAGCCGAAAACCAAGGCCTCCCGGTTGGGATAACGGTCAACCGCGCGTGTCAAGATGGATGCTATGTTCATAGTCACTTGAGGTCTCTATAGATTGATTTTTATTTCTGGCAGATCAACGCTGGCGATCAGGTACTTGACCATTTCAGTGGTCCCGCCAACGATGGTCAGAGCCCGGGCGTCTCTGTAGATTTGCTCAGCTCTACCAAACTGTTTGGTCAGCCCGTCGCCACCCAATATCTGCACCGTTGCATCAGCGCAAAAGGTGGCTGCTTCAGTGGAGCAAAGTTTCGCCATTGACGCCGGCTTCATCAGCTCCTTGGGGGAGAGATGGCCGGAGTCGTAGAGCTTTGCTGCTCGGTAGGTGATCAGTTCAGCGGCGTCAATTCGCCAGCTCATTTCAGAAATACTGTTCCAGATGAGCTGCTTACACCCCAACTTCTGGCCAAAGCTAACTCGTTGTTGAGCGTGGCGCCGAGCGATTTCAAAAGCCGATCGCGCAACCCCCAGGCCGGAGCCCCCCAGAATCACACGTTCAAAGTTGAACATGCTCAACATGATCTTGAAACCTTCGTTGACTTGACCCAGCAAGTGATTGGCCGGAACCCGGCAATTGGTGAATTCCACCTCGCCGACGATGCAGCCCCGTCGACCCATGAAGTTGTAGGTTCGAGGAAATCGAATCCCTTTCGTCCCCTTGGGGACCACGATGGCACTCATGCCTTTTTGCGGTGCCACATCGGGATTGCTGATCCCGTAAACGATGTAGGTGTCGGCGACGGAGGCGTTTGAGATGTAGCGTTTAAACCCGTTAATGACCCATTCATTCGTGGCCGAATCAAACACGATCGTGGTTTGCATACCCGCGCTGTCCGAGCCCACATTTTGCTCAGTGACGCAAATGGCGCCGATCTCGCTGCCATTGACGATGCCCGCAAGATACTGATCCCTCACTTCAGGTTGCGCATACCGATGAAGGGGGTAGGCGCACGATGTGGCCGTGGCAATGGTTGTTTCAAACGCATAGCTAAGAGCCGCCGCTTCTTCCGACAAAATGACGGCATGGGTCAAACCGGGTGCGCTAAGACTACCCTGGTAGAGGTCTTGGAACATCAATTTAAGGTAGCCGCCTTCACCTAGGGCCTTGATAACGGCCTTGACCTCACCCCACTCCTCGCGATCTTCAATCGCGGCGGCGCGTGGGCCGAGTTCGCGCTGCAGAAAGTCGCGCGCATCGGACCGAAACTGGCCGTCCTGCGTCGACAACAAGAAATCCTTCATGACTTTGTCCTTTACCGTTGTGTTGTCGGCGGCATGCCGATTCGTTGTGCCAGCCGATCTATCTCGCGCTGCACGAGGCTCAAATTGCTGTCACGCACCGTTGGCAATAGAAAACGTGCCCGTCGTACGTCAGCGAAATCGAGTTCAGCCGTCACAAGGCCAACCCAATCGTCACTGGCTTGCGCCAACGCCTTTCCATAAGGGTCAAGAATGCGAGACCCCCCCCAGAAAAACGCGTCCCCTTCATGACCGAGCCGGTTGGCAAACATGACGGGGAGTCCGTACATCATTGAGTAGAAACGAATGGCAAGATCCCATCCCTCGGGATTTGAAAAGTCTCCGCCAACCGCCCCAAGCGCCGAATTGACGGGCGCAATGAGAATGGTCGCACCATGCAACATTGCTAGGTGAACGAGGGCAGGATTCCAGAGGTCAGCACAGGTCAAAACGCCGGCGTTCCACGGGCCTTCAATGGGTAGTGTTTCGACGTAGCGCCCCCCCGCAAAAAGCTTTCCTTCATCGAGGTTTCCATAGCTAGGAAGGTTGAGTTTTCGATGAACAAACACAACCTTTCCGTCACGGACTGCGGCCATGGAGTTATAGAGTTGGGCTGCAAGCCCTTCCTCTACGAACCCGAAAATCACATCAATACCCTGAGAAGCCTCGGCAATCTGCAAAACAAGGGGATCATCGCGGCTCATCGCCATCTCCACGACGCTGTCTTCAAGCCGATACCCCGTCAGTGACAACTCGGGGAAAAGCAGCAATTTGACGCCTTGGACTCTCGCTTCGTCGATGAATTTCAAGTGAAACTCGAGGTTGTGGGCGAGGTCTCCCAAGACGCAGTCTGTTTGAGCGACAGCTACCTTGATGCGAGATTGAATCGACATTCTTTGACTCCCTGGGTTGACAACTTCACCGGTGCCCGGTGAAGTTGTCAGCTGGATAAATGAGTTTTAGAGAATTCCCGAGGACTTGAGGAATCCTTCGGCGACATCGCGAATGGTTTTTCGATCAACATCGACTGAAGCATTGAGGCGAGACATCACCGCGTCATCCAACTTGGAAGAGAGTGCATTCAGCAAGTCTGCAATTTTGGGGTTTGCATCCAACGTCGCCTTGCGGATGACAGGCGTCAAAGCATAGGCAGGAAAGTAATTTTTATCGTCTTCCAGGACGACAAAATCGAAGGCCGGAATTCGACCGTCTGTAGCGAAGACCAAAGCGATATCAACTTGCTTGTCGCGCAGCGCCTGGTAAGTTAAACCAGAGTCCATTCGTTTGACATCGGCTCTCGGAAACTCAAAACCATAGGCTTCTTGGAGGGGCTTCAAGCCATCACTGCGTGCAGCGAACTCGGCATTTGATGCAAAAGACAGTTTTTGTCCCGCTTTGATGGCGGACGCCAGCTTACTCAGTGAATTGATGCCCTTTGCCTGAACGTCCGCTTTACGCATGGCCAAGGCATAGGTATTGTTGGCTTTGGATGGGTTCAGCCAAACGAGGTTCTTTTTGGCATCCAGTTCTTTGACCATGGCGTAGGTCTTTTCAGCCGACATTTTCTCTTCAACTTTGTTGTAAGTAATGAGAGATGTGCCGGTGTATTCCCAATAGACGTCAACCTGCCCATTTTCTTGCGCTTGACGAAGAACGGCGCTTCCCATGCCGGCTCGAACGTCAACTTTATAACCCTTCGCAGTCAAGAGCTGACCTGTCATTTCGGCCATGATTTGTTGCTCGGTGAAATTTTTACCACCGACCACAATCGGGTCTGCCGCAGTTGCGGATATTGCTGCGAAGCCGAGCGCCAATGCGGTTGCGGTACGAATAAGTTTCGAGAATTTCATGATGTCTCCTATGGTTATAAATTGCAGACTCATCGCAGGGGATTAATCCCGCGTGGAATCCACATATATGCAGCAACTCCAGCAAGCGAGTCGACAAGCACTGCCAGCAAGGCCGTGGGAATGGCACCTGCAAGCATCATTCCGGTATCGTTCAAATCGATTCCCGTAAAGATCAATTCACCCAGTCCGCCCCCGCCAATCAGAAAGGCCAACGGCACTGTTCCGACGTTGATGGCGAGTGCTGTTCGTATCCCGGCAAACATGACATACAAGGAGTTGGGCAACTCCACTTGAAGCAAGATCTGTCGTGGCGTCATGCCTAGGCCATGCGCTGCCTCCAACATATGAGCTGGTACGGAGATGAGGCCCGAATACGCATTTCTTACGATGTACAACAAGGAGGCTAGCCAAAGGGCAAAAATGGCGGGGGTAGAGCCAATTCCCAGCAGCGTCATAGAAAGCGCAAGCACGGCAAGCGTTGGGATGGTGGTACTGATGTTCAGTATCTGCATCAGGCTCTCGGCCCAGCGTCGCATGGATGGCCGACTCAGGAGAATCCCAATTGGGATCCCTGTCAAGATGGCAAGGCCACCGGAGATCAAGGTGAGTTCGATGTGCTGTCCGGTCAGGTAAACAATATCGGACCAATACCGGCGCACCTCTTCAACCAACCCGAGTCGCTCTAGCCAGATTCCGACGGAGACTAATGCCGCAACGCCCACGAGGTAGACGCTACCAACACGACGCCACGCATTTGTTTTGCTAATGTCGGCCATGGCTAGTTGCTCACTGCCGCATCGCGGTAAGTTCGGCCAAGGAAGTGAGTGATGCCGCGTTGAGTGATATAGCCCTGGTAAAGCCCCTCGTCATTCACCACTGGCAGCCAAGTCAGATCATGGGTGAACATATAGGAAACCGCCGTTCTCAAATCGTCGGTTGACCGAACCACTGCCTTCAGGCCAGAGTGGTGGTTCTTGCAGACCCCCTGGGTGGCGTCACTGACGCTCTTGTAGACAACCCCTATTGCATGTCCGCTTTGCCCGACCAGAATGACATTCTCGTAGCCTGAGCTCTTCATTTGACGACTGGCGTCTTCAAGACTTTCCCCTTCAGTCACGCGCGGTGGCTGCGGGTCCATGACCTCGCCAACGCTAATCAGGCGAAGCCGCTTCAACGTCCTGTCATTGCCGACGAAGTCTGCAATAAAAGTGCTTGCGGGATGGGCGAGCACGTTGTCAGGTGTGTCAAATTGCTCAAGCTTGCCCGCTCTGAAGATGGCGATCTTGTTGCCCATCTTGACCGCTTCATCGATATCGTGACTGACAAACAGTATTGTTTTACCGAGCCTTTCTTGCATCTTGAGAAATTCATCCTGGATGATGGATCGGTTGATGGGATCGATGGCACCAAAGGGCTCATCCATCAACAACACAGGTGGGTCAGCCGCCAATGCCCGGGCGACCCCGATGCGCTGCTGCTGCCCTCCGGAAAGCTCTTTGGGGTAACGATTGAGGAAGATGGCCGGGTCAAGAGCAACCATCTCTAGCAACTCTTCGGCTCGCTTGCGAATCTTGGACTGATCCCATCCCAGCATGCGAGGCACGATACCGACGTTTTGCTCCACCGTCATATTTGGGAAAAGGCCGATCTGCTGGATGACATAGCCAATTTGGCGCCGCAAGGTGATCGTGTCGTAGTCCGTCGTGTCTTTTCCGTTCAGGAAAACCTTGCCAGAACTTGGCGCGATGATGCGATTGACCATTTTCAGGGTTGTTGTCTTCCCACACCCGGAGGGTCCAAGAAGTACACAGATTTCACCCTCTTTTACTTCCATGTTCACGTGATCAGCGGCGACCGCAGGACCTTGCCTGGCTTCAAAGATTTTGGTGAGGTTTTCGAGGCGAATCATGTTTTCGAAGCTCCTGGAGTTGAGCGTGGATTGGACTTGAGACCGACTGGAGTCATCCAGTTTTGCAGCCATAAAAGGAGGGAGTCTGCGAGTATTGCCAACAAGCTCACGGCCACCGCGCCGGTGATGAGTTGACGCGCGTCGGTTTGTGAAATGCCACGACTGATGAAGGTGCCCAATCCGCCAGCACCGATGTATGCGGCAATCGCCATGATGCCGATCGACAGAACAACCGCACTTCTCACCCCAGCCATGATGACAGGGAGGGCGATCGGCAACTCGACACTGATCAAGCGTTGAATGGCTGTCATGCCCATGCCGCGCGCAGCTTCACGAAGGGCGGGCTCAACGTTGTTAATCGCTGTGTAGGTGTTCCGAATGATTGGAAGTTGGGAGTAAAGAAGTACGGCGATGACCGCAGGGACATATCCAATACCATGCCCAAATTTCGACAGGACCGGAATCATGACTCCAAACATGGCAATGGACGGAATGGTCATGACGATTGCCGCGACATATAAAACGATGCTGGCAACTCTCTTGTTCTGAGTAATTGCGATGCCGATTGGAACCCCGGTCAGTATGGCAAGTCCGATCGCAACCCCGACCAACAGAACATGCTCACCCGTCCGTTTAAAGATCAGGTCGTAGTTTTCAACAACAAACAGCCAAGTTTCCAAGATGTCGTCTCCTATTTTTTACTGTGCCTATGCAATTGCAATAAGCACTTTGTACGCGTTCTTTTTTGCTGCGTCCTGTTTGAATCGTATTTCCCACCGGCTGGTGAATCGGCATGAAAATGGACGAATATGTGCCTGATTCGGACGAAGTATGGGTTTCGATATCCAAACAAAGATGAGACGGAGGTCAATTTGATGAAAGCGAACGCACTCGAGTCGGCTGCAGGTTATTTTTTATTGTCAGACTTCATCGTTGGGCGTTCGTGTAGCGAACTACCTCTTAAAACACACTGACATAGATGGCATAGGTCCATGTTTTTACGAAAAAAACCGAGCCTGGCATTCGGCGATTCGCAGGCATGATCAACGGCCACCAATAACGCCGATATCGGCGATCTAGCACAGCGTACGGCGGTTTTTGCGATCGCACTGGGTGGACTTCAGGATCGCCAGTAACGAGTACTCGCGAGTGCCTGCCATTGGGCGCTCAGCCAACCGTAACCTAAGGCCGCTTTGGGTCGGGAACTGCCAGAGGCGGCCGAAGTGTGACAGACCGCTTCGGGCCTCTTCCTGCTTTTCGAGTCCCGAAGCTGAACGTCAGCTTCTGGTCGTTGGCGGGTGCCGACGTTGACAAAATGGTCGCCATAAAGCCGCGTGCGATCCCTAGCTGCCAGCGGCTGCTATGGAGCAGGCAGATCGCAAATCTCTAAGACCGGAATCGCTGCTCAAGAGCCCTTCAGCCAAGAAAACCAGCGTACTCGGTTGAATGACTGCTCCCGATTTTTAGGGACTGAAAAATGCCCAAACTGGACCGGCATCGGGAATGACCGGAATGGAGAACTCGACGGAAATTTCCGGCTCACGATGAACGACCGATTACGCTGCATAGAAGCCCTTCATCTCTGCCCCGCCCATGCTTGCTTGCCCGAATGAATCGGCATAGCAACAAGGTGAGTTCGGAAAAATGGCGAGATCACGGGCGTCGCCTTCTTTCAGCCCACCACGAAGCATTTGCCCCACAAAACAGGCGAGCCAACGGGGCTGCCCCGGTGATCGCAACGCCGCCGTTTACGCCCACGGGCCTTTAGCGCCGATACAGCTTCCCCGGGTGGGTGCTTGATCTTCATGGTCAGGGTGGATTCGCCGCTCTCAATGGTCCGGGTACCTTCGACAAAAACCGATCACCTGTAACGACGCTTGATCTGCCAAGTGGGCGTCTGATAGGAGGGTGGTGACCTTGTAGATTGGGCGCAGGCCGCCGGCAAACCGATATTGCGGAGTCAATTCCACGAAGTTAGGTCAAGCTTCTTGATCAAGATTAAATTCAAATCAGCGAGACTAAATACTATAAGGGTATAAATTACTTTGGAAGACGCCATGAAAAATATGAACACGCTGGACCGGATCATTCGCCTGATACTCGGCGTGGCGTTGCTGGAGTTGGCTTACTTCTGGTTGGCTGGCGGTTGGCAAGTGGCCAGCTATGTCGGCGGTGCGATCATGGTCGGCACAGCAGCAATCAGCTTCTGTCCGCTGTATCGGCTGTTGGGTTTGAGCACGGTGTCGCGGCATCCAAAAACGTCTGGTACGGCGGTTTCAGTGGTCGCCGGTGTGCTGCTCGTCACGATGGTGGTCGGTGGAAGCTACGCCAGCGCGTTCTTCAGCCGCAAGCTGTTCTTGGAAGACTTCAACGCCATGAACAACTATTACAAGCAGACATTGTTCCTGACCGGCAAGAACGAGCGGGGGAAAGCCGTGGTCAACCTCAACAAATTGTTGCCTGCCTACCAACAGTTTCAAGACAAATACACGCGTTACCAGCCTTATGCCCTCAGGGGTGACCCACAGTTAACGTCCGACTTGGCGCAGGTGGCGACACTCTTCAAAGAGGTGGCGCCTCTGGTTCATACAGGCGATCTGCATCAAGCCCACCTGGATCTGGAAAAGGTTCGTCCTGTGTTCCAGGAGATGTTCAAACGCAATGGGTTTTCGATGCTGGCTGTGGCGCTGGTGGATTTTCACGACGCCATGGAAACCGTGCTGGATGCGGCCAACCAAAAAGACCCGACCAAGTTGATCGGGCTCTACCCGGCAGTTAGCGGCAAGCTGAAGGTGGTCGAAGCAGAGCTCAATGATGCTGAGATTCAGGACATACGGACCAACCTGGATGAGCTGCTGAGCCTGTCCAAGGCGCCTCACAGCGAGGCCCTGCCCGCAAAAGGTGACGCGTTGAAGTCCAGCTTCGTCAAGGTTTATTTGAAGCGGGGTTGACGGCATGCGCTGGCGCAAATTGACGCCAACCTGGCGGCGCAGGCTGATTGTTCTAGCGGTCGTCGTGGGTTTGGCCCTGTCTTCAATTTTTGGCTACCGGGCCATTCGCATCTTCGACTACCACCAACGCGTGGCGCGGGGCGAGATTCAGGTCGAGTCGCTGCGCGGCTGGATGACACTGCCCTATGTCGCCCAGCGATACAAGGTGCCGGAGCCGGCGTTGCGCGACGCCTTGGGCTTGCCGCCGACGGGGCACGACGAGCGCAACCTGAGTGACTGGTTCCGTGCGGAGCAGATTGAACCTGGCGCAGGGCGAAAAATCATTGAGTCGCTGATTTTGTCCAGGCCGAAGCCAGCGGGAACCGCGCCGCCGTGAGCAGCATCAGCGACCTCCTACTCACTGCCTTGCTGAATCAGGGCAATTTGCTTCTGGGAGGCACACTTTTTTTGGAGGCGCTGGGAATTCCGCTGCCGGCCAGCATGTTGGTCATCGCAGCGGGGGCCTTCACACGCCAGGGCGTGCTGGGGTGGGAGGGAGCGGCTACCTCTGCACTGCTGGGCGCAGTCGCTGGGGATGGATGCAGCTACTTGGTCGGGCGCTATGGGCTTGAACGATTGTCGACACGCTTACAGAGCACCGTGCGCGCCTCTACGACCGCCCAGCGGTTTGCCCGCTGGGGTGGATGGAGCGTTTTTGTGACCCGCTTTCTCCTGACACCGATGGCCCTGCCGGTGAATCTGCTCGCCGGCTCGACCCGTTACCCCTGGCCTCGATTCATGACCGCCGTTCTGGCAGGTGAGTTGGCTTGGGTGGCGCTTTATGGCGGGCTGGGCTACCTGTTCGCAGACCAATGGGAAAGCATCAGCCAGCTCGTAAGCGACTTTGTGGGGCTATTGCTGGGTCTGGCTTTGACACTGGTTGGCGTCATGCTGGCATGGCTTCGCCAGAAACGCCCCCGGGGGGGGAAACCAGGGCAAAAATTAACGCCCCGCCTCGGTTTTCAAAAATTGACCCGTTAAGCCCACTGACCTTGGCCCGCACTGCCCACCAGGCGTCGAGCTTGGTGCTGACGTCGCTTTCGATGCGGTTGCGTTTGATCTTCATGGTCGGGGTGAGCGGGCAGTTCTGAAAACTCTACGGCCACAGTCTGGATTTGGCCGCCTTTCACTTTCGACCCTTCAGCAACCTTCAAAGGAATAGAGTTGCCGCCGCCCAGCTGACTGTGACACCAAGGTAGCCAAGTGCAGCATGAACCCCAGCAAGGACGCTACCAGGTGCGTCGTGTCGTCACGCCCCGGCGCCTGTAACGCTGGGTTGACACCAGCACTCGCTAGTTGCATGCTGCAATGAGCCAGCAGCGAAAGGGCCTCATGGACATCACCATTTATTACGCCACCAACCGCGCTCACGAAGGCGCTAAACGCTTCAAGCCCGACCGCTATGGCACGGGCTTTTCCAGCGATGGCATGGAGAACCTTCGTTTCGGTCGCGTCAGCTTTCACGCCGACACGGCGCGCGTATCGGCCTTGCTGGATCAGGACCGGCCGCACACGGGCCGCGGCGACGGCGAAGCTCTGCAGGACTATTTTTCATCATGTGTGAAGCAGTCGCAGCGCATAGAGGCCTACGAAGAATCGATCCCCGACGCCGGCTTGAGCGAGGTGGGGCAGAAAAAGGTGCTGCTTGGGTCGAAGGCCATGTTCGCAGACCTACAGGGCGACATGCAGCAGGGTCGCGACATGATGGTGCTAATCCACGGCTACAACGTAAGCTGGGAGGAAGCGGTTGGCACCGCAGCAGCGCTGGAGGCAACGATGAACCGCCCCGATACCGTGGCAAGCGGCTCGTCCGTTCACATCGTGACGCCGACGCAGGCCGTTCGTGTCGTGCTGTTCACCTGGCCGTCGAACGGCCAAGCTTTGCCCTTCGTCAGTTACAAGAGCGACCGCGGTGATGCCGCGGGCTCCTCAGGCGCAATCGGCCGGGGCCTGCTGAAGGTGCGCGACTTCCTGCATGAGCTGGGACGCGAAGTTCGGACCGACAACATCAAGGTGAAGAGGCTGCGCAAGACACTGGAGGAGCAAGGCATGCGCCCGAGCGAGATCGACCGCGCGGTGGCGCAGCTGGAGGCCACCGAGGTCTGCGGACGTAACATCCACCTTCTGGCGCATTCGATGGGCAACTTCGTCCTGCAACATGCCCTGGACCGATTGTGGGAATTCACGCCCGGCACTGCGCTTCCGAGGCTGTTTGACCGTGTTTTCCTGTGTGCCGCCGACGTTGACGACGATGTGCTTGACATCGGCAAGGCGATGGAGCAGGTACACCAAGTGGCCAATGTGGTGTCTATTTATCACAACCCAAACGACAACGCCCTGCGCGTGTCCGACTACACCAAGGCCAACCCCGACCGGCTGGGCCAGCGTGGCGCCGCCAGGCCGCAGGGGCTCCACAAAAAAATGTTGCAGGTGGATTGCAGTGCATTGGTGACCGGTCTGACGCAGCACAGTTATTACACCAACGGCCGAATTGCGCGCGACATCCGGTTGTCCTTGCAAGGCCTGCCGCCCGAGGCACCGGCGCGCGGCCTCAACAGGCAGGCCGGGGCGCCGAACATGTGGCGTTTTTAGTGGCTGACCGGCGTCGTTCTTGTATCGATGCACCAACTGGTTCGGCTTGAGGTCGCTGTGAAGTCTGCCAAGACCGTGACAGCGGGGCACGGCAGGACCAACAAACGGTGTAGCCTTGAACGCCCATGAGTGCCATGAATCCAGAAACGGCGCCGCAATCTAGACGAGGCCCTTCTGCTACAAATTCAGAAGTAGCTCCGAAGGGGCGATGAGGCCGAGAGGCATAGAAGGCTTAAAAATTCCTGCCGGGCTATGGCGAGCATCGACTCCATGTTCGCCCAGTCACCAAAACATGCATTCGTGACTCAGGGCCACAACCCGCGCAGTGACTTTATTGGGTTTACAGGTTGGCGCGACCTGTCATCGGCGCCGTCATGGGCGGTTTTCGCAGCTATTCACCCTTTCGACATTGTTGGATTTTCGAGCCTTGGTTGCCTTTTTATAAGGTGTATTTAACATATACCTAAAGGAGCACTCCATGAACTCAATCACATTGACACCCGCAGCCGCCAAACAGATCCGTTCGCAGATTGCCAAAAACGGTGGCGGAATCGGGTTGCGCGTTGGACTCAAACCGGTGGGTTGCTCTGGCTATGCCTACACCTACCAATTGGCCGACGAGGTGCGCGACACCGATCAGCGCATTGAGGCCCATGGGGTCACATTGCTGGTCGCCACCGAAGACCTGTACTGCATGGCGGGTGCGTGCCTTGACTTCGTCACTGAGGGGCTCAAACAGAGCTTCCAGTTTGACAACCCCAATGTGGGCCACGCCTGTGGTTGCGGCGAGAGCGTCAACTTCAAGACAGCCGCTGCCCAAGGAGGGACAGCATGAGTGCCGTTCTGCAAAACCTGGTCAACCAGCCCTACAAACATGGCTTTGTCACTGACATCGAATCGGAGGTGGCGGCCAAAGGCCTGAGCGAAGACACCATTAGGCTAATCTCGTCCAAAAAGAACGAGCCCGATTGGTTGCTTGAATTCCGCCTGAAGGCGTTTCGCCACTGGCTGACCATGACCGAGCCCGAGTGGGCCAATGTCAAGTATCCAAAAATCGATTTTCAGGCCATCAGCTACTACGCGGCGCCCAAGTCCAAACCGAAGCTCAAGAGCATGGACGAAGTGGACCCGGAGTTGCTGCGCACCTTCGAGAAGCTGGGCGTGCCGATGCACGAGCGCGCGGCGCTGGCAGGCGTGGCGGTGGATGTGATTTTCGACAGCGTCTCGGTGACCACCACCTACAAGGCCAAGTTGGCCGAGGTCGGTATTATTTTTGGTTCCATCTCCGAGGCGGTGCAAACCCACCCCGAACTGGTTAAGAAGTACCTTGGCAGCGTCGTGCCGTCGGCCGACAACTATTACGCGGCGCTCAACTCTGCCGTATTCACCGATGGGTCGTTTTGTTTCATTCCCAAGGGCGTGAAGTGCCCAATGGATTTGTCAACCTACTTTCGCATCAATACCCAAGACAGCGGCCAGTTTGAGCGGACCCTGATCGTGGCCGAAGACGGCGCCTCGGTGTCCTATCTGGAGGGCTGTACCGCGCCGCAGTTTGACACCAATCAGTTGCACGCTGCCGTGGTCGAACTGGTGGCACTGGACAACGCCGACATCAAATACTCCACCGTTCAAAACTGGTACGCAGGGGATGAGAACGGTATCGGTGGCATCTACAACTTCGTCACCAAACGCGGCCTGTGCCGGGGCGTGAACTCACGCATTTCCTGGACCCAGGTGGAGACCGGCTCGGCCATCACCTGGAAGTACCCTTCGTGCATTTTGCTGGGCGACAACTCGGTGGGCGAGTTCTATTCGGTGGCGGTAACCAACCACCACCAACAGGCCGATACCGGAACCAAGATGATCCACATCGGCAAAAACACCCGCAGCACCATCGTCAGCAAGGGCATTTCAGCGGGTCAGTCGAGCAACAGCTACCGCGGCCTGGTGAAGGTGATGCCGGGCGCGACAGGCGCGCGCAACTACTCACAGTGCGACTCGATGCTGGTGGGCACCCGGTGCAGCGCCAACACCTTCCCGTACATACAGGTGCGCAACCCAAGCGCCCAGGTGGAGCACGAAGCGTCCACCTCCAAAATTGGCGAAGACCAGATGTTCTATTTCGCGCAACGCGGCATCGGGGCGGAAGAAGCGGTCTCCATGATCATCAATGGTTTTTGCAAGGATGTGTTTCAACAGTTGCCGATGGAGTTTGCAGTTGAAGCCACCAAATTACTCGGATTCAAATTGGAAGGGAGCGTCGGATGATTATTGAAAATAGCCCCACATTGCTGGAGGCGCGCAACCTGTGCGCAAGCGTCAACGGGACCGCGATTCTCAAAGACCTCAACTTCACCGTCAAGCGCGGCGAAGTGCACGCCATCATGGGGCCCAATGGCTCGGGCAAGAGCACTTTCGCGAAAGTGTTGGCCGGCCACACGGCCTATCAGGTGACGGGCGGCGAGGTGCTGTTTCAGGGCAAAAACCTGCTGGAACTGTCACCTGAAATGCGCGCCCGTGCGGGAGTTTTTCTGGCATTCCAGTACCCGATCGAGATTCCCGGTGTGGGCAACAGCCAGTTCTTGCGACTGGCCTACAACACAATTCAGGCCGAGCGCGGGCAGGAGGAACTGGACCCCTTGGAATTTGACGACCTGGTGCGCGAGAAGATGAAGCTGTTGGAGATGAGCCCTGAGTTTTTGGAGCGCAGCGTCAACGAAGGCTTTTCCGGTGGTGAGAAAAAACGCAACGAGATTTTGCAAATGGCACTGCTGGAGCCCAGCCTCGCCATCCTGGATGAAACGGATTCCGGCCTGGACATCGACGCGCTGCGGGTGGTGTCGCAAGGCGTCAATCACCTGGCTAACAAGGATAACGCCATTGTGCTGGTCACGCACTACCAGCGCCTGCTGAACTACATCGTGCCCGACTACGTGCATGTGATGAGCGGAGGTCGCATCATTCGCACCGGCGGCAAGGAGTTGGCGCTGGAATTGGAAGAACGCGGCTACGACTGGATCGAGGCCGAAGCCGAGGCTGCGGGAGCCGTAGCATGAGCACCGGCACTACCATAGTGAAGGAGCGAGGGGTTCTGGACAGCCTGCTGGCGGCGCTGGCGCTACCGCCGGGCAGCGCCTCGACACCCAAGCAGCCGGACTGGCTCATCGTCCTGCGCGCCCAGGCGCTGGAGCGGGTGGGTGCACTCACGCTGCCCAGCACACACGACGAGGCCTGGCGCTTCACCAGCTTGGCCGCCTTTTCTCGCCAGACCTTTCATCCGCTGAAAACGCCAACCCCAGTGCAGCCCAAGGACATCGCGCATCTGCACATCGAGGAGGTAACGACGCGGCTGGTGTTTGTTGACGGCGTGCATGCGCCGCAGCTGTCCAGTCTCTCGCCGGATGGCGACCTCGTTCTCGGCACGCTTGCCACCCTGCTGCCCCTCCAGGCCGCTGCCATTCAGGCGCATTTGGGCCAGCTTGCCGCCAGCAACAATGCGTTGTTTGCGGCCCTCAACACCGCTTTTCTGCAGGACGCGGCTGTGCTGATCGTGCCGCGCGATACCGCGCTGGCAGCGCCGGTGCATCTGCTCTTCATTTCAACGCAAGCCGACGTTGCCAGTCATCCGCGGCTATTGGTCGCGGCCGGGGCCGGCAGCAAGGCGACGGTGATTGAAGACTACGTCGCCTTGCACGAAGGCACTTACTTCACCAACGCAGTGGCCGAAGTCGCCGTGGGCGCGAACGCCCAACTGGACCACGTGCGCCTGCAGCGCGAGAGCACACAGGCCTTTCACATGGCCAGTTGCGCCGTGTCGCTCGCGGCCTCCAGCCGCTACCACTCGGTCAGCATAGCCTTGGGCGGGCAGATTTCAAGGCTCGACCTGAACGCGACCCAGACCGCCGAGGGTTCGGAGTGCGTGCTGGACGGTCTGGCCTTGATTGGCGGCGAGCAAACGGCCGATACCCACACCTTTATTGACCACGCCAAGCCCCATGGGGTGAGCCGCCAATTGCACAAATGCATTGTGGGTGGCCACGCGCATGCGGTGTTCAACGGCCAGGTGATGGTGCGCCCCGGGGCGCAAAAAACCGATTCTGCCCAGTCCAGCCGTAACCTGCTGCTCTCTGGAAAAGCGGTGGTCGACACCCAGCCGCAGCTTGAGATTTTTGCCGATGACGTGAAGTGCACGCACGGCGCCACCGTCGGCCAACTGGACAGCGATGAAGTGTTCTACCTGCAAAGCCGCGGCTTGTCCGAGCACGTGGCGCGCAATCTGCTGACCTACGCTTTTGGCGCTGAAGTCATCGACCGTATTCCGGTTGCGTCACTGCGCCGGCAGCTTGAGCAGACGGTCCTTGAACAAACCACGGACCAGCCATGAACGCCCTGCCAACCTCGCCCCCAACCAGCAAACCCGCCGCGTTTGACGTAGCCCGTATTCGCCAGGACTTTCCGATCCTCAAACTCTCGGTGGCGGGCAAACCACTGGTCTACCTGGACAACGCCGCTTCGAGCCAGATGCCGCAAGCCGTGATCGACCGTATGGTGCGTTACCAGACCAGCGAACACGCCAACATTCACCGCGCCGTGCATTACCTGTCCGAGACGGCGACTGCAGCTTACGAGGCGGCGCGAGTCAAGCTGCAGCGTTTTATCAACGCCAGTGAAGCACGCGAAGTGATCTTCACCAGCGGCACCACCGAGAGCATCAATCTGGTCGCGCAGGGATGGGGGCGCCAGAACATCAAGGCCGGCGACGAGATCATTTTGACGGTGCTGGAGCACCACTCGAACATCGTGCCATGGCAAATGCTGGCGCTGGAGAAAGGTGCCACGATTCGTGTGGTGCCCATGAACGACGCGGGCGAACTGCAGTTGGACCAATACGAGGCGCTGTTCAATGAACGCACTCGCCTGGTGAGCGCGGGCCATGTCTCGAATGCGCTGGGCAGCATCAACCCGGTCAAGAAAATGATTGCTTTTGCGCACGCACGTGGCGTGCCGGTGCTGGTGGATGGCGCGCAGGCCGCGCCACACATGGCGGTCGACGTACAAGACCTGGACTGTGATTTTTATGCCTTTTCGGGCCACAAGCTGTGCGGCCCGACTGGCATCGGCATTTTGTATGGCCGTGCCGCCTTGCTAGAGGCGATGCAGCCCTTCAAAGGCGGTGGGGACATGATCCACACCGTCACGTTTGAGAAGACCACTTACGCCCCGATCCCCAACAAGTTCGAGGCCGGCACACCCCCGATCGCGGCAGCCGTCGGCCTGGGTGCGGCGGTAGATTACCTTTCAAACATCGGCATGCCCGCCATTGCCGCGCACGAGCATGCCCTGCTGCGCTATGCCACTGAACAAATGACCGCGCTACCCGGCGTGCGCCTGATCGGCACCGCGCAGAACAAGGCGTCTGTGCTGTCCTTTGCAGTGCAGGGAATCCACCCGCATGACATGGGCACTTTGCTCAACCAGGAGGGCGTGGCGGTGCGTACCGGCCACCACTGCGCGCAGCCGCTGATGGCGCGCCTGGGGGTCGTCGCCACGTCGCGGGCTTCTTTTTCGTTTTACAACACGCTGGCCGACGTGGACGCGTTGGTGGGGGGCATTCGCACCGTTCAAAAGGTATTCGCATGAGCGCCGCCGAGCCGTTCCCAAGAGCGAATTCCGCAATGCGCAGCATGGAGGACTTTCAATGAGCGCAGATCCCAAAGCCCTGTACCAGGAAGTGATCCTGGACCACAACCGCAAGCCGCGCAATTACGGCGAGCTAGAGCAGCCCACCCACCACGCCGAAGGGGTGAATCCGCTGTGTGGCGACCACATTCACGTGACACTGGCGCTCAACGGCGACACCATCGAACGCATCGCTTTTCACGGCGAGTCGTGCGCCATCTGCAAGGCATCGGCCTCCATGATGACGGCAGCGGTCAAAGGCAAGAGCGCTGGAGATGCCAAAACGCTGATCCATGAGTTTGTGGACATGGCCACTGGCCGCATCGACGCGAAAGACGGTCCGCATATTGGCCGCCTGGCGGTCTTTTCAGGCATTAGCGCTCTGCCGATGCGGGTGAAGTGCGCCATTTTGCCGTGGCACACGCTGCAAGCGGCGATCAACGCCGAGCCCAACACCTCCACCGAGGCCGAGGCTGACCCGATGCACACGCCGCTGGGCGACGCTTGATGGCGCCCGCACAACTGACAGGACAACACCATGCCAAAAATCGCCGACATTGAAGACACACCCAACCCGAATGCCAAGAAATTCGTCTTGCGCGAGCCGCTCACCTGGGGTATTTCGCATTCGTACGAAACCACCGAGCAGGCACAGGGCGACACACTGGCGAGCGCGCTGTTTGCCATTGCGCATGTGACCAACGTTTTCTACGTGGACCGCTGGCTCACCGTTACACAAGACGGCCAGACCGACTGGGACAAGCTGATGCGCGACATTGCCGTGCCCGTGCGCGCAGCGCCCGCTGCGGCCGAGCAGTCCGCCGCAGCGGTTTTTTCGGCACGCACCAGCGTGGCCGATTTGAGTGCTGAAGACCAACAGCGGCTCGATGACATCGAACTGGTGCTCGATCGAGAGATCCGCCCTTACCTGCAAAGCGACGGCGGGGACCTGCATGTGCTGAGTCTGGCCGGCAACCAGCTCGTCGTGCACTACCAGGGCGCGTGCGGCACTTGCCCGAGCGCAATTTCCGGCACCTTGCAGGGCATACAGAGTCGCTTGCGAACGCTGGAGCCCGACCTTGAAGTGATCGCAGCCTGATGCAGTGCGGCCCAACACCCCATAACGGAGACCCTGGATGCGCCTGACCACCATGAGCGACTACGCGATGCGTTTGCTGATGTACGTCGGGCAACAGCCAGAGCGCCTGTGCACCATCGCGGAGGTGGCCCGCGCTTATGACATATCGGAGGCGCACCTGACCAAGATCACGCACCAGCTGGCGCTGGCGGGCTGGCTGGAGACCGTGCGCGGCAAGGGCGGCGGCATGCGCCTGGCCGCCAGCCCGAAAGACATCGGGCTGGGTGCCGTGGTGCGAAGCATCGAGCCAGATTTCAACTTGGTTGAATGCTTCGCCAGCGACACCACCTGCCAGTTGACCAGCACCTGCCACCTGACCGGCATCATCAACGGCGCCTTGCAAAGCTTCATGCAATACCTTGACCGCTACACGCTGGCGGACCTGCTGGCGCCAGACACCGAAGGTCATACCAAGCTTCAGCCACTGACCTTTCACAAGCGACCCAGCGCAGCGACTGCCTGAGGGCAAGCCCTCGCGCTGCACCGATTTCATTGCCCCCTCACCGAGCCTTTCATGATCCAGCAATCCATCAATTCATCCGCCGCCAAAAACCAACTACAAGCCGTGTTGTTTGAGGGCATTCACCCCTCGGCAGTCGAAGCCTTGCAGCAGGCGGGCTACACGCGCATCGTGACGTATGCCAAAGCCCTTTCGGGCAGTGAACTGCGGGACGCGATGGCGGAGGCCCACTTTGTCGGCGTGCGCTCACGCACCCAACTCACCTCCGAAGTTCTTCAGCACGCCACGCACCTGGTGGCCGTCGGCTGCTTTTGCATCGGTACCAATCAGGTCGACCTGAGAGAGGCGATGCGACTGGGCATTCCGGTATTCAACGCGCCTTTTTCCAACACCCGCAGCGTCGCCGAGCTGGTGCTGGCGCAGATCATCATGCTGATGCGTGGCATTCCTGAAAAAAACGCGATCCTCCACCGTGGTGGCTGGGTCAAGAGCGCGGCCGATTCTTATGAGGTGCGTGGCAAGACCTTGGGCATCATTGGTTATGGCCACATCGGAACTCAAATTGGCGTGCTCGCCGAACAACTCGGCATGCGCGTGGTTTTTTCTGACATCGAGGCCAAATTACCCTTGGGCAATGCGCAGCCCATGAGCAGCCTGGAAGCCCTGCTGAACACGGCGGATGTCGTCAGTCTGCATGTGCCCGAGACACCGGAAACGACCCTCATGATTGGCGCGGCGCAACTGGCGGCCATGAAGCCGGGCAGCCACCTGATCAACGCGTCGCGCGGAAGCGTGGTCGATATCGACGCGCTGACCGCCGCGCTGGAGAGCAGACACCTGCATGGCGCGGCGATTGACGTGTTTCCGGTTGAGCCGCAAGGAAATGACTCGGCTTTTGCCTCACCTTTGAGCCGCTTTGACAACGTCATATTGACGCCGCACATTGGTGGCTCCACGCTGGAGGCGCAGGTCAATATTGGCACCGAAGTCGCCGCCAAGCTGATTCGTTACGGCAGCAATGGCTCCACCACCTCGGCCGTCAACTTTCCCGAAGTCGCGCTACCCGGGCACGCAGGGCGCAGCCGCTTGTTGCACATTCACCACAACGTGCCCGGCGTGTTGGCGCAGGTCAACGAGCTGCTGTCGGCGGCGGGCATCAACATCGCGGCGCAGTACCTGAGCACCAACGAGGGCGTTGGCTATGTGGTGATCGATGTGGACAGTGCTGCCAGTCAGTCGGCGCTCGATCAGCTTTGCGGCGTGTCGCACACGATTCGCTGCCGCATCTTGTATTGATACCAGCAGTTTCAGAACAGGTGGGCCCGCCTGTGCTGGCGCCGCCTGGCCTTTTAATCCCGCTGAGCCCTAGCGCCCGGCGTACCAGGCTTCTAGCTTGGGACTCACGTCGCTTTCGATGCGGTTGAGTTTGATCTTCATGGTCGGGTGAGGGAGCCGTTCTCAATCGACCACGGCTCTTTGGCAATGACGATCATCTGAAGCTGTTCAAAATCCGCCTGATCGACGTTGATTTCTTTGAGCAACTGGGTGCGCTGTGCTCCGGCGTCCAGCCTATAGGCGTCGCGTTGTTTGGGGCGCAGGTGTTCGGCCAGCACGACCATGGCGTAGGCAGAGGGCTACACGGCCCCACGGCACTACCGAGCCGGCCGAGGCCGCGCGCCAGGAATGCTTTTTTTCACGGTGCCGAACAGTTCAATTGCTATCAATACAGAAGCTACTCCCACCTATGGTGCGGGCGCCAGAGGCTCAAAAGTTTTAAAAAATTCGCCTCAGGTCTTGGCCCGCAGCACTAACCCCAACACTGGCACGATCATCGCCCTAGACCCCGACATTCCCCCAGTCACCAACGGGTGCGCTTCATGGCCGATGGCAAAAATCTGCGCTGGGTCACGGACGGCAAAGTCTTCGCCAAAGGCCCTGTCGCCCCTTGCAGCCCTGGCCCGGCCGGCACGTGGTGCCGATCACCAACGAACGCGGCGAGATTCAGGACGAAGTGCGGCTGGAAGTGCGCGGCGCGGGATTTAAAGCCAGAGACGTGGGCGAGCGGCAAGGCTCAGCCCAAGTTGAGCCGCACCAATGCCACAGCGTACAAGATGAAGCAGGCTGGCAAGCCAACGACCTGTACGCCTGACACGGACTTGATGGGCTTGTAGAAGGCGCGAACGGGACCAAAGCGGCCCCACCCCGCCGCTGTTCCACAAGCCGCCCAGCATCAAGCCCGAAGCAACGGTGCCCGCCCGCTAAGGCGACGCTCGCCAACGACCCAGCGCCTCAAACGGCCATGGCCACGCCAGTAACACCCCCAACCCCATCAATAGGGCGACAACAAGGCCCATGAAATTCCTTTTATGCTTGTCCGTGACTTACCGCGCTTGCGCTGAGAAACGAGAGCGAATCTGCCCCGAGTGGGCGGACGTTTCCATTGGTCGCGGCAACGATGAAAAACTTGCTGGCAAATGTGTGACGTCACCAGTCTGTGACGCTGCGCCTGGGCGACCTTCGGCGCACCATGGCAATGGTTCAAGAGTTCCACTCAATGCTCAACTGAAGGTCTGAAGGTCTGAAGGTCTGAAGGTCTGAAGGTCTGAAGGAAGAAATGGTTGGCGAAAGATGGCGGCGTGCTGCGTCAGGCGAATCCATTTCTGAATCATTTTTGATATATCTCCTGGTAGCCCCCGCCTAAGCCGTTTTATTTTTTGCTGACTCATTGACATCAGGATCACATAAGGAGTACTTTCGAAGTCGGCCTCGGCAGCCCAGCAAAGCAAAGCAGCTTCACTGAGACCTACATATCACGAATGGGGGACGTCCAGATGACTCAATCCATCGCCTTTAAACCGCCCGGTCCAGTCTCCTGGGAGCTCGACACGACACATTGGAGCCGACCGGTCACACGATTTACCCAGGAAGCGGTAATCAACGGTTTCGCCAAGGGATTCGCAACCAGTGCAGAGCGCTATGGATTGATGCTGAATCATTTGGAACCCGCTTTTGTCAACGGCTTCAACTACCTGAAAGCAGTTGGTTTCGGGGCACCAGCAGACGCAAAAGGCCCGCCGCCCAAAATCATTCTGCAGCTGTTGACTCGCGTGGTGCCAAAGTTTCGGCGTCGTATCGAGACGTCGCATCAGGCCATGACTGGGAAGTTCTGGCGTGAAGACCTCGCCCGCTGGGACCGCGACGTCAAACCAGCCGCCATCGCCAAACACCTGAAGCTTCAATCCGTTGACTTCAGTAAGCGTCGATGACGCCGCTTTGGTCTCTCACATTCGTGACACACATGCCCATTTGGGCGACATGGTTCGCCAGCATCACGAATTCACCGTCACCGCCACGCTTCCCATTGGGGATTTTTTGGCTCACCTGATCCAATGGACCGGAAAACCCGCCGGAGAGCTTTTGCAGGTTTTGCGTGGCTCTTCAGACGTCTCTCTGGGTGTCGCCAAAGCAGAACTTGCTGCGCTGGCGTCCGCTTTGAACGCCAATGCTGAAGCGCATGCCATTTTGAACGGGCCCGAATCGGCCAGTGCCATCATCAAGACCCTGCAGGCGCACCCGACCATCGCCTCGCCTCTAAAAGCCTACCTCGACCTGGTGGAGGTGCGTTGCTTTGGCTACGACCTGTGTGCAAAAAGTCTGGGGGAAATGCCCGAGCTCATCGTCCGCACCATTCAATCCGCAGTGAAGGGCGAAGGGGCGACTTCAAACGATGCCAGGTTGACGCAGGACAGAATTTCAACACTGCGCAATGCGGTCCCCGCGGAGCATCAAGCCAGTTTCGATGCGCTTTTGGAGGAGGCTGTTTTCATCAACCGGCTGCGGGACGAACGCGGGCACTACTCTGACGGATGGGCGGTCGGCATTGCCAGGCGCGCGCTGGGCGAAGCCGGACGCAGACTGGTGGCACGCGGAACTTTTGCCTCCGCCGACTCCGCCTATGACGCGTCGCTTGACGAGATTATTGCGCTGCTCGCGGGAAAGCCCGGCCCCAGTGACACCGAACTGATCGCGCGGGCCGCCTGGCGAAAAGAAAAAACTTCGTCCGATCCCGACATTCCCGTTTGGCTGGGCGCGCCACCGTCGCCACCGCCGCCATCGGCATGGCTGCCGGAGAAAGGGCGGCGAGCTGATCAGGCCATTGGGACGTTTTTGGGCACGATGTTCATTGCGCATGAATCGCACAGCACCACCCAGTCCGTCAAAGGACTGTCCGTGAGCCCGGGGGTCTATGAAGGTATCGCCCGGGTGGTCAACCATGAATCCGAATTTGGGCGCATTCAGCAAGGCGATGTCTTGGTGACGCGCTCCACATCGCCGTACTTCAACGTGGTGCTGCCCCTGCTCGGAGCGATCGTGACGGACCGCGGCGGCCAGCTTTTCCACGCGGCCATCGTGGCGCGGGAATACGGCATACCGGCCGTCGTCGGCACCACCGATGCTTGCAAGGACGGCGCACGAGTGCGCGTGGACGGCGCGACGGGTGAGGTGACGGTGCTGGCATGACCACCCCTCTCGCCCAAACCAAAGATGCGAGCGTCTTTGGTGGCAAGGCGGTGCAATTGGGGGCTTCGCTTCGCGCCGGACAGCCGGTTCCGCCGGGGTTTGCGCTCAGTGTGGACGAGGTGGACGCCATTGCCCTGGGCGATGTTTCGGCATTTGACGCCGCACTTAGCGGCTTGATGGCGCTGCAGGCCGTGGCGGTGCGCTCGTCTGCGGTAGGAGAAGACGGCGCGCACGCCAGTTTTGCGGGCCAGCACGACACGGTGCTTGATGTGCGCAACGACGAAAGTTTGAAGCAGGCCGTTTGCCAGGTCCGGGCCTCAGGACAAACCGCCAGCGCAGCAAGCTACCGCAACAGACTGGGCCTCCTGGATGCGCCGCGAATGGCCATCGTGGTTCAGCAACTGGTGGCATCAGACATGGCCGGCGTGATGTTTACCTGCAACCCGATGGACGGCCACGATGAGCGGGTGATTGAAGCCGCCTGGGGCTTGGGCGAAATAGTGGTGGCAGGGTTGGTGACGCCCGACCGATACCGCGTGGCACGCAGCGGAAAGATTTTGGAGCGCAGCGCCGGTGAAAAAGACATTGCCATTCGGTCCCAGCCGGCCGGTGGCACTGCCGAATGCGCGGTAGCGCCGGAGTTGGTATCGGCCCTGTGCCTGAATGACGACCACCTCATGGCACTGAACGCGCTGGCGCGCCAATGTGAACAACATCACGGCCCCGGACCGCACGATATCGAGTTTGCTTTTGCGGGGGGCCAGCTGTTTTTGCTGCAGTGATCGCTTGATCACCCGGTCTGGCGCTCAATGAATGCACCCGTGATCGCCGCCGTGAGTACGCCCTTGAGCCGGCGCGACATGCTGGTGTTGGCGTGCAGCGTGGGCTTGGTGCCGCTAAACTCCACCATGATTGCGGTGGCGATTCCCGCCATTGGGCGCGACTTGGCAGCGGAACCCAGCGCTCTTATTCAGTGGCTGGTGAGCAGTTACCTTCTGATCAACATCATTGCGCTGAGCCCGGCGGGGAAGATGGGCGACCGGTGGGGTCACGCACGCGTTCTGGCCTTGGGGCAAGGCCTGTTCGCGATTGGCAGCGTATTGGGATTTCTGGCCAGCGCCCTGCCGTTGCTGGTGGCAGCGAGGGTGCTCATGGCCGTGGGCGGCGCCATGATCGTGCCGGCCGCCATGGCGCTGGCTCGTGTGCGCCTGCCGGAAGACCAGCGCGTCCGGGCGTTTGGCATGTTTGGAGCGGTGATGGGTTTGTCGGCTGCCATCGGGCCACTGGCAGGGGGAGAAATTGCGGCGCGTTTTGGTTGGCCGGCGCTGTTCCTGGTCAACATCGTTCCCCTGACGATTGCGGCGGCCCTTAGCTTAGGTCGTGGCTCCACGCTGGCGCAAGCGCCGGCTCTGCGCGCAAGCAGTCGGTTTGATTTGATGGGCAGTGCACTGTTGGGGGCCGGGCTGGGGCTGACCGTGACGGGTGCGCGAAGTGCTGTATGGTGGCTGCCCACGGTTGCCGCGGGCGTGGGCTTGCTGCTTGGGTTTGCCTGGTGGGAGCGCCGTGCTGCAGATCCAGTGGTTAATTTGGCGCTCTTCAAACGCCGCGCTTTCGCGGCGGGCAGCCTGATCATCGGGTTGCAAAACTTTGCCATGTACGCATTGCTTTTTGAACTTCCCGTGGTCTTTTCCACCGTGTTTGGAGCAAGCTCGGCGCAGTCTGGACGCGCCCTGATTGCATTGACGATGGCCATGGTGATCGGCTCGGTTGTGGGAGGCAGTGCGGCCGGGAAATTTGGCACGCGCAGGGCCGCTCTCGCGGGCACGATGGTGGCGTTTTCCGGGGGGCTACTGATGGCGCTGGGCACCTTGAATAGCGTCAACGACGCCGTGCCCGCGTTGATGGCATTGGGCCTGGGTCTCGGCCTCACGACGCCTGCGGCCAACGCTGCGCTGATGGCGGTTGCCCAACCCAACGAAAGTGGCATGGCCTCTGGGGTGTCCAGCACCGTGCGCTATCTGGGCGGCATTGCTGGTGTGGCCACCGTGAGCGCGATGGTCGCCAATGAAAGCCTGCTTGCCGCCCATCAGCACAGTGCGATCCTGTTCGCCATGGCCCTGGCCATGGCTCTGGCCCTTGCCTGGTTGATACTGGGACACACGCCGGCCGCGGTGGGAGGTGCCGGATCCGGTCCTGCCGCCACGCCAGGCGGCTCAACGACGGATGCCACTCGGATCTGAAAGGCTAGCGACTTGGGAGAGCACCCCGTTTCAGGTGCCGAGGAACACTAGAGCGAGGGTCAGCCGGATTTTGCATTTCGGCAAGCCATCCCTCGTGCTGAGAGATGGCTTGCCGGGAAGCCTTTTTTTGACCCGCCCTATGGTCCGACCACGTGCCTATTTGCAAAGATCGTAAATCTTGACGATGTCTTCTTTAGAAATGGGGCGTGCGCCCGCTGTGGTGTTGGTGCCAGCAATCGGGAACATACGAATCACGTCGTCAGCCATGGCTTCAAATTTGTCTGCCGGGATACCGACATCGGACAGGGTGAGGTAACTGTCTGTGCGTTTGAACCATTTGACGACCTTGCCAGACAACATTTTTTCGGCAATGGCGTCGTTCGCTTCGGTGACCCCAAAGCAGCGACGGGCCAGTTTTTCCCAGCGATGAGGAAGGGCATTTCAATGGAGTGCATGGGGATGGAACCCACCCGCCCCAAAGCCTGCAGACCGGACCAGCCAAAAGAGGCGCACAGCGCCAACTGGCCACGGGCTTCAGTGTCTTCCAGGTTCAGAAGAATCTTGTCGAAGTTTTCCATCAGGCAAAGAATCATGCCTTCGGTCATGCGATCTGCAAACTCGGATTCAGCTGAATTCGACAGGTAGTGTTCGATCAAGTGCGAGAAGATGTCGATGCAGCTTTCCTTTGTGAGTTTCAAGGGCAAGGATGTCAGAATCTCCGGGTCAATGATCGCCACTTTGGGAATGCGATAGGGCGAGCGCGAGAAGCTTTTTTCGTTCGTTTCCGCGTTTTGAATCACACCGCCGGCATTGGTTTCTGAACCTGCGGCTGAAACGGTCGGAATCGAGATGATGGGAAACGACCCGGTGTAATCGCGCGGGACGCGGCTCCCCAGCACCACGTAGTCCCACGACTTGCCACCGCTGAAGGCCGTTGCAGCAATATACTTGGCGCCGTCGATGACGCTGCCGCCGCAGAGGGCAATGACGATGTCGCACTTTTCGTCGACGAATTGCTGGATTGCTTTGTCAATGGTTTGGGCGCGGGGGTTGGGCTCGATGCCCGTAAAAACAACCACCTCCAGGCCTGCGGCCTTGAGCGACGCTTCGACGGCATCAACAATCGGATCCAGCGGTGTGCCTTTGGCATAGGTGGCGATCATCGCCTTTTTGCCATAAGCGGCGGCGATGGTTCCGGCTTCTTTGATACGACCAGGGCCATAGCAAATTTTGTGGGGAAATTCCATTCGAAGGGAGTCATGGTGTGCCTTTGGTAAAACTGAAATTGAATGAATGGTGAGATGGCTGAGTGCTTTAAGGGCACTCAACGGGTCAGAAAATCGTCACGCTGAGGGGTAAAGATGTCGAGCAGACGGCCTTCGTGGATACAGATCGCGCCGTGCGGGGTCGATGCCGGAACATAGACCGAGTCCCCCGCGATGATTGTTTTCGACTCGGCTCCAACGGAAAAGACAAACTCTCCGGACAGGCAGTAGCACATTTGCTCGTGAGGATGCTCATGTTCATAACCGATCGCGCCAGCTTTGAAGAACACCTCGACCATCATGAGGTCCCCACCTCGGGCGCGCATTTTCCGGCTGGTCTTGCCGGCTTCCAACTCATCCAGAGTCGTCTGCTGGTCTGAGAAAAAAACGTCGCTGGTTGCCATGGTTCTGTCTTTGGGTAATTGGTTTCGGTTGTGAGGGTTTGACGCCGACGCCAGCGCGTCAATAGCGCTCGCTTTGTTCGAGCTTGACAACGCCAATGGTCAGCAACAAATTGGCAAAGCGGCGGGTTTCGCCGGTGGCAATGACCAGCGAAGTTAGTGGCGAGCAGACCGCGTCGTAAAACGCCTGGCGCTCCAGGCTCCTGATCTCAATGTCTGGCGGCAGCATCGTCCGGTATTCCTCATGAACAAGTGCTTTCTCACCATTGGGAATCTGCATGACCACGGCGTCTTGAAAAGGGGTGATTTCAAGCAGTGCCTCAAGGACATCCGTGGTCTTGGGGATGCCGGGCATCAGGTTGAGAAACACCTTGGTAGCGCCGGCACCTGAGCGGGACACGAAGGGGTAGTTGCCGTCGGCGATCAGAATCTGGGAGAAATGGCCTGAGCTGGCCAGTACCCGCAAAATCTCGGGGTGCAATAGTTTCGTTTTGAGCATGTGAATCCTTGGAAGCGCCGCCCTCCTCGCTCACAGCAAGGACGTTGGCAGCGAAATCAGGCGCAGTAAACGCCGCCATTGATGTCAAGCGTGGCGCCCGTGACAAATCCGTCGTACTCCGATGCGAGAAAAACCACGGGTCGGGCGATGTCCTCAATGTCGCCAGCGCGGCCCAGCGGAATGCCCCTGACGGTCTCGTCAGCAGAGGCTTTGGTGGTGTGGGTGTTGTGAAACGTGGTGCCAAGAATCAACCCCGGCGCGACCGCATTCACGCGAATACCCTGTGGCCCCAGTTCATTGGCCAAGGCGCGGGTGAAGGTCAGGACGGCGCCTTTGGTCATGGAATACACCAAAGACCCGCCATGGCCGCCCTTTCTTCCCGCCAACGAGGAGATGTTGACGATTGAAGCGCCATTGGCCTGGGCCAAATGCGGAACGGCTTCCCGTGTGACCAGCATCATGGTGGTCATGTTGACGTCAATGACTTTTTGCCAGAAGGCCAGGTCAACCTCGCCCAGCGCCTTGCGCGCCACTAGGCCGCCTGAGTTGTTGACCAGCACATCCAGTCCGCCAAGGAAGCCGACAGCATCACGAACCAAGGCCACCGCTGCGGCCTCTTGAGTCAGATCGGCCTGAAAACATTCAGCCTTGCGTCCGAGAGACTTGGCCAGAGCCAACACTTCCTGAGCGCCGGTTTCATCTGAGTAGTAGTTGATGGCCACATCGCAGCCTGAGCGAAGCAGGCCTTCTGCGATGGCCCGGCCAATTCCCTGCCCGCCTCCGGTGACCAAAGCGCGCTTTCCAACAAGTTGTCCCATTGTTCGAATCTCCAAAAATTAAGTGTCTTACTGGCAGGCAGCTGCTCATCGCCATTGGCTACCCAGCCGTTCAGGCGGACGCAAAAAGCGACCACCAACCCATCATTCAAGCCATTGACCTGGTTCTTGAACACCGGCCGAATGATGGCTTTCATCGATAGGCCGCAGATCGTGCGAATTGAGTAGGCAGCACTGAGGCCAAGGCCGAAAAAGAGCCACTGAAACCGTCTCCTGCTCACTTCTTGCTGCGCATGAACTGCATCATGCTCATCAAAAAAAGTTAGTGTAACGTTTTACAGGTCTTTTGTGTAACGATGCACTGACATTTTCTTCCCCCTTAAAAGCGAGGGAAAACCATTTAAAACCGCTGTTTGGCCACACTAATTGCCCCGGGTCCCGACACGCCCCCAGTCAAAATTGCCTGCACTTCTTGGCTGAAGGCATCGCAGGCGGGAACATGGGCGGCAAAGGCTCGATCGCGCACCGGCTACCCTGGCCCGACCGGCATGTGGTGCAAACCATCAATGTGCGCAGTGAGGTGCTAGATGAAGTGCTTGTTCTTTTCCAAGGCGAAGAACCCCCTCTTCAAGAATCTGAAACGTGCTCATAGAAGGTTTTTCCCGCACTGGTCAGTATGAAGCCTTCTTTTCGATGGAACAACTGGGCACCGAGTTCGGTTTCAAGAAGAGAAATGAAGCGACTTACGGCGCTTTGGCAAACATGAAGCTGGGCTGCAGCCCCGGAGATTCCACCAACTTCGGCGACTTTGCGATAAGCCTTGATCGCATTGAGAGAAGAGAGCCTCTTCATTCCCCCTCCTCAAACTTGTTTAGTTTCAAAGCTTCCCGACACTTTTTTGTATTCGACTTTTTGACGTTACCTTCGACTATGACAGTTTTTGATACTCATCCGCATGCAGCATTCAGTGTGTTTGAGAAACTACAGGGCAAACTCGCACGGCTACCTGTTTGCAGACCAAGGGAAAGCATGAGCCAGTTGGCAAGCGACTTTGTTGGCCTGCTGCTTGATTTGGCGTTAATCGCGCTGGGCGCCATGCTGGCCTGGATGCGGAACAAACGCACTTGAGAGAAACCGGGACAGAATTTCACGTCCCGCCCCGGCTTTCCCAATTCAATCCATCAAGCCCACTGCACCTTGGCGCGTCCGGCGTACCAGGCTTCGAGTTTGGGGCTCACATCGCTCTCGATGCGGTTGCGTTTGATCTTCATGGTCGGGGTGAGCGAGCCGTTCTCAATCGTCCATGGCTCTTTTGCAATGACGATCATCTGCAACTTCTCATAGTCCGCCAACTCAGCGTTGATGTCTTTGAGCAACTGGGCGAGCTGCGCTTCTGCGTCCAACCGGAAGGCGGCGTCACCCTGCTTGGGGCGCAGGTGCTCAGCCAACACGACCATGGCGTAGGCAGAAGGTTGTCCCACGCCGGAAACCAGGCTGATTTCGATCAAAGCGTGGGCATTGAGGCGGTTCTCAATGGGCGCGGGTGCCACATACTTGCCTTTGGAGGTCTTGAACAGTTCCTTCACCCGCCCGGTGATTTTGAGCAGGCCGTCGGCACGGCGCTCACCCTGGTCGCCGGTGCGGAAATAACCGTCTTCGGTGAACACTTCAGCATCGAGGTCGGGGCGCTTGTAGTAACCCACCATTTGACCGGGGGACTTGATCAGAATTTCACCCTCATCGCTGATTCGCACCAGCACCCCGGGCATGGGCACGCCCACGCAGCCAGGGGCGTTGATGGCGGGGGTGGAGTTGTGCGAATAGGCAAAGTCTTCCGTCATGGCGTAACCCTCGTTGAGGTTCAGGCCCAAACGGCGGTACCAAGAGATCAACTCCGCCGGAATGGGGGCAGAGCCACTGCCCGCCAGCAAAGTCTGGTCCAGCCCCAGACCTTTAAGCACCTTGCGGCCCACAATGCGACCCAAAATGGGAATACTGAGCAACCTGTCCAGTTTTTTCGGCGGCATTTTGGAGAACACGCCTTGCTGGAACTTGAGCCACAGGCGAGGCACCGAGATAAAGGTGGTGGGCCGGGCGCGGTTCAGATCCTGCAAAAAAGTGTCCAGGGAGTCGGCAAAATAAACATGGGTTTTGCCGTCCACTAGCGAGGCGCCTTCTACCCAGGCCCGCTCAAAAACGTGAGCCAGCGGCAGGTAAGACAGGCAACGGTTTTCCGTGCGGCCGGCCAAACGCTCGGCCACGTCTTTGACGATGAACTCGCTGGCACGGGTGATGCGCTCAAAGTTGTGCATCACGCCTTTGGGCTGCCCAGTGGAGCCAGACGTGTACATGAGGATGGCAATGTCAGTACCGGGGCGCTGCACCTTGCCGGCCAACGGCGCGGTGCGGGCGGTGATAGCGTCCCAGGTCTCGAAATTGGTCTTGGGTGCGAGGGGCAAGGCGATGCAGGGCATGCCAGCGGGCACGCCAGGTTGCTGTTGCTCCCAGGTGTCGAGCTTGCCGACAAACAAAAGGCTGGCACCGCTGTGCTCCAGCACAAACTTCACGGTCTCGGCGGTCTCCGTCGGGAAGATGGCCACCGTGGTGCCACCGGCCAGCCAGATGGCCAGCTCCGACATGATAAAGTGGGCGCAGTTTTTTGACAGTATCGCAATACGTGCACCTGGCTCCAATCCCTGTGCCTTCAAATGCGTGGCCATGCGGCGGGACTGGTCCATCACTTGTTGCCAGGTGTAGTCCACCACCTGACCACCGCCCGTGGGCTGGGTCAGGTAGACGGCGTCTGCGTGGTTGTCCTCATGTTCAAAAACATAGTCCAGCATCAGTTTCTGTGTTGTCAAAATGTTGTCTCCTGTAGTTATCTCCACAGGATACCTAAACATTTGAGAATCAAGAAGCCCTTACTGTCGCTAAGTAGATCAGACCAAGGTGGCGAGATCGGCGGGTGAAAAATTGCACAATTCGGCCGAGCGGTCATCGCGCACCTTCAGCACCCAGTCTGGATCACTGATCAAGGCGCGGCCAACGGCTACCAAATCAAAATCACCCCGGTTGAAGCGTCGCATCAGCTCGTCCAGCGAGGCGGGCTGTGAGGACTCGCCACCAAACGCGGCAATAAACTCACCGCTCAAGCCCACGGAGCCAACGGTAATGGTCGGGCAGCCGGTGAGTTTCTTGGCCCAGCCGGCAAAGTTCAGGTCAGACCCTTCAAACTCGGGCTCCCAGAAGCGGCGCTGCGAGCAGTGAAAGATGTCGGCGCCCGCGTCGGCCAATGGCTGCAACCAGGCGGCCATCTCGTCCGGCGTTTGGGCCATGCGCACAGCGTAGTCCTGCTGCTTCCACTGCGACAGACGAATGATGACGGGGTAGTCAGGCCCCACTTCAGCCCGAACAGCCTTCAAAATCTCGGCGGCAAATTGACCGCGCGCCACCAAGCTGCTGCCGCCGAAGCGGTCGTTGCGCAGGTTGGTGCCATCCCAGAAAAACTGGTCAATCAGGTAGCCATGGGCGCCATGCAGTTCAATGGCCTCAAAGCCCAGGCGTTTGGCTGCACCTGCGGCGCGTGCAAACGCGGCAATGGCGTCGGCAATCGCCTCGTCCGTCATGGGTTCACAAAACTGTTTGTTCGGCCGCGAGTAGCCCGACGGAGAGTCCCAGGGCTGTGGCGGCACCCAGTCGGTGCGGGGGTTGCGCACAGCGCCCACGTGCCAGAGCTGAGGCGCCATGACACCCCCCACGCTGTGCACTTGATTGATCACGTTTTGCCAACCTGCCAACGCGTCCTCACCCCAAAAGCGGGGAACCTTGGGGTCGTTTGACGCGGCCGGGCGTTCCACCACCGTGCCTTCAGACACGATGAGGCCCACGGCTGCAGCGGCCCGCTTGCGGTAGTACTCGGCCACCTCGGGTGTGGGCACGCCTCCGGGCGAGAACGAGCGTGTCATGGGGGCCATGACGATGCGATTGGATAACTTGAGGGACTTGTGCGTGAAGGGCTGAAACAGGGGCGAGATAATAGACATGGGGCAAAAACTCCGGAAAAACTGGGTTGCAACTAGCTGCCAGTCTACGGGAACGCCCTCGCTCTGGCTGTGATGCGCTGTCACCCAAGTGATTGGGTCGTCACCTTCATTCACTATCAAATCAATAGCGAACTCTGCAGGCAGTTATGGCGCCAGAATCCTTTTCTCCACATTAAATGACCGGCCTAGGCGAGGTACAAAGCCAGCAAACCCAGCACTGCGGGCACAGTTTGCACAAAGAGGATGCGGACCGTCACCGTCAGCGCACCCCACACACCGGCCACCGCGATGCACGCCATGCCGTACACCGTGAATGCCTGTGCCGTGGCGGGGTCGGGCAGCAAAAACCCGCACGCCAAGGCAGCGGCCAAAAAACCGTTGTAGCACCCCTGATTCGACATGGCAGGTGCCATGATCTCGGCGTGTTCCTTGCTGATGCCGAATACTTTGCGGCCCCGGGTTTTGAACAGCACGGTTTCCAGCAACACGATGTAAACATGAAGGGCGAGCAGCAGAGCGGCAAAGAATTGGGCGACGTGGGCCATGGAAAAGTCCTTGAGAAACAAACAGGTCAAACTTGCCTCAATAGGGCAAGATGCTGGAGAATACATAATTACGTTATGCAACACAAGTCACCCCTGAGACAAGCCGACACTCCACCCCGCGTCACGGACGGTCGCAAGCTCAATGCCGAAGCCACCCAGGCGGCGCTGCGCGCAGCAGGTCGCCAGCTATTTGGGCAACTGGGCTTTGAGGCCACCGCTTTGGGTGAACTTTGCCGCATGGCTGGCGTCACCACGGGCGCGATTTACCATCACTTTGGCGACAAAAAGGGCTTGTTTGCCGCTGTGGCAGAGGAATTGGACGCCGGCTTGGTGAAACTCGCCACTCAAACCCGAGACCGCGCACTGGCCAGCGGGGCGGACGCCTGGGGCGCATTTTTAGCCGCCGTGGACGCCTTTTTGCAAGCCGGACAAGACGTGCAAGCACGGCGCATTGGCCTGATCGACGCCCCCGCCGTGCTCGGCACCCAGGGCTGGCTCGACATACGAGAGCGCCAAGGCCTGGGCGCCATGATGCAAACCGTGGGTCAACTGCAGGCGCTGGAAATTTTGCTGCCCGGCGACACTCGGCTGCGGGCGCGAGTCATTTTGGGTCTGCTCTACGGCGCCACAGAGGCACTGGCCGACGACCCGCGTGACGCCACCCTTGCGCTGCAAGACACGCGAGCACTGTTGCACGCCATGCTGGCCGGCCTGCGAGCCCCACCGTCGCTGTAAGAAACAGCTGTCTTGGCGGACCAATGGGGGCAGGATTCAGCAAGGCGCAGGATGGCGCGAGCTGATACACGTCTCCACCCAGATACCCATAGAAAGTCTTCATGCTTATTTCCCGCCGCCTCGTTCTTGCGTCTTTGATCGGCGCGTCCATCAGCCTCCCCGCCTTCGCCGCCTTTGAGCATTCCAAGTGGGACGCCCTGCTCAAAAAACACGTGCAACCCTTGCGCGGCGGCCAAGCCAGTCAGCTGGATTACGCCGGCATAGCGCGAGAAAATGCCTCTTTTAAACAGTATCTGGACAGCATCTCGGCCGTGCCTCGCGCCACCTTTGACGCCTGGGCCAAGCCCGAGCAGCTGGCGTTTTTACTGAACGCTTACAACGCCTGGACCGTGGCACTGGTGCTGACCCGCTATCCCGACCTGAAGTCCATCAAGGACCTGGGCTCGCTGTTTTCGTCGCCCTGCAAGAAAGAGTTCATCCCCCTGTTGGGCGAAACCCGCTCGCTGGATGACCTGGAGCACAAGCTGATTCGCGGCTCCGGCCGCTACAACGACCCCCGCATTCACTTTGCCGCCAACTGCGCCAGCGTCGGCTGCCCTGCCCTGCGCGGCGAAGCCTTTGTCGCCAGCAAACTCGATGCCCAGTTGGAAGATGCCGCCCGACTGTTCCTGAGCGACAAAACACGCAACAGGGTTGATGGAAATGGGCTGAAAGTGTCGAGCATCTTCAAGTGGTACACAGGGAGTTTTGAACAAGGCTGGCGGGGGGCCAACTCGTTAGGCCAATTCCTTGCCCTGTACCGCGAGCCCCTCGGCTTGAACAATGACCAAGCCAGTCGCCTGAGCGCGGGTGACATTAGCGTGAGCTTTCTCGACTACGACTGGCAGCTCAACGCCAAATCCATGCAGTAAGACGCCAATCGTGGTTTAAGGCTGGGTTGCCTCTGTGTCAGAGCGAGCAATCACTCCCCGAATGCAGGCTCTTGCAGATTCAATTTGCCTCGCCCTAGTCTGCGACGACTGAATCGGGTATCTTCAAGCGTAGTCTCAAGGACATTAATTTAGAACACATATGCCCGGACATCGCCCCCTTCTGCGCGCAGCTGCCCCAGCACTGGTTGTGTTGATCTTGGGCTGCGTGCTGTCTTTGATTGGCGCCCGGTGGTTAAGCAACCGAATTGAACGGGAGACTGAACGAACTTTTCAGCGCATCAACGCAGAAACTGCCATCGAAGTAACCCAGCGCTTTAGACAGCCCCTTCAAGGGCTCAACGGCATGCGAGGGCTGTTTTCGGCAAGTGAAAAAGTCAGTCGTGCAGAGATTCGCGCCTACATCGAGGCCCGCGACTTGCTGGAGGAGTACTCCGGCGTACGCGCATTTGGGTTCGTCAAGCCCGTGCTTCGAAAAAATTTGAACGCTTTTATCAAAGCTGAGCGCGCGGATGGTGCCCCCGATTTCGCAATTCGCCAATTTGGGAACAATGACCAAGACGAATTACTGGTGATCACCTCCATTGAACCGGCCAGCCGCAATGCAGGGGCGCTCGGGCTGGACAATGGGTCCGAGGTGACACGCAAAGCGGGCGCGCAACTTGCCATCGACACTGGCGCTGCAGCGCTCACCGGGGCCATTGATTTGGTGCAGGCCGGCCGAAAGGCCCCGGCATTCTTGATGTACATGCCCATCTTCAACAAGGGACTTCCGACCTCCAGCGTTGAAGAGCGGCGAGGTGCTCTGACCGGCCTGGTATTTGCCACCATCGTGATTGATGAGTTGCTTAACAAGCTGCCCGATGTCAGGTCAGGGTTGTTGAATCTTGAACTGTTTGATTCCGCGATGGGGCAGCCCGAAGGCACCAATCTTTTCGGAACCAGCGAGCGTGGCGCGGGAAAAAATTCTTACTTCAGTCATTTCACATCCCTGAGAGCCCTGGAATTGCCAGGGCGTACCCTGACTCTGCGGGTCAATAGCACCCAACATTTCGACGCGTCCGCCAGCAACACAACCCCCTGGTTGCTGGGCGGATCAGGCACCATGATCAGCATGATGCTGGCCTTGCTACTTTTTCAACAGGGCAGTGGTCGGCGCCACGCTGAGCAATTGGCGCAAAACATGACTGCCGATTTGGATCGGCTGGCGCAGGTGGTCAAACACACCTCCAGCGCGGTCTCGATCGCTGACCCACAGGGGCGCATTACCTGGATTAATGATGGTTTTTCCCGCATGACGGGCTATAGCGCTGCTGAAGCGATTGGCAAAACGGCCGGGGAGCTGGTCGGAAGCGGCAAGGCCGACCCCGAAACGCTCACCGCCCTGGCCGACACGGTGGCCAAAGGCACCAGCTGCCGCGTCGAGATACTTAACCGGGCCAAAGGAGGACGGGAATACTGGACCGAGATCGAGATTCAACCCCAACGTGATTCCAAAGGCGATTTGACGGGTTTCATGGAAGTCGGCACCGACATCACACAGCGCCGTCAAAGCGAGGCCGAGGCGATTCGACACTGGGAGCTCCTTCGAGGCTCCATTAATGCCTTGGACGAGGCTTTTGTTTTGTTCGACCCGCAAGACAGGCTGGTGTTGTGCAACGACAAGTACAAAGAGGTCTACAAGGAAGTGGCTCACCTGATGGTGCCTGGCGCAAAGTTTGAACACATCATCCGCGCCGGCGCCAAAATGGGTCAATACATCGCCGCAGTGGGGCGAGTCGATGAATGGGTGAAAGAGCGCCTTGCGGCCCATCTGGAGGGCAACGCCACCTTGATTCAACGCCATGCCAGCGGCAGAACGGTGCGCATTGTGGAGCGCAAGCTGGCTGATGGCCATATCGTCGGTTTTCGGATCGACATCACTGACTTGGTGGATGCAAAAGACGCGGCGCAGGCAGCCTCGACGGCCAAAAGTCAGTTCTTGGCCAACATGAGCCATGAGATTCTCACCCCAATGAATGCCATCCTTGGCATGTTGACTTTGCTGCGCAAAACAGAACTGTCTCCCCGCCAGGCCGACTACGCCGTCAAAAGCGAAGGCGCTGCCCAAGCTCTGTTAAGACTGCTTAACGACATTCTTGATTTCTCAAAAATAGAGGCCGGCAAGATGACGCTGGACCCGCAGCCATTTGAGTTTGAACAAATCCTGCAAAATTTGTCGGTCATTCTTTCGAGCAGCGTTGGCAACAAACCGGTGGAAGTGCTGTTCGACATCGACCCAAAACTTCCCGCTCAACTGGTGGGCGATGCCATGCGGCTCCAACAGATCCTGCTCAATCTGGGTGGCAATGCGATCAAGTTCACCGAGCAGGGCGAAGTCGTATTGGCCATTGAGGTCGCGCATCAGCAAGAAGACACCATCACACTGCGCATCAGCGTTCGCGACTCGGGCATTGGCATTGCGCCCGAGAATCAGGCACGCATTTTCAGTGGCTTCACGCAGGCCGAAGCCTCCACCACGCGCCGGTTCGGGGGCACAGGTCTGGGCGTAGCCATTAGCCAGCGACTCGTGGCGCTGATGGGTGCAGAACTGCAGTTGCAAAGCACGCCAGGTCAGGGCAGCCAGTTTTTCTTCACGGTCACACTGCCCGTCGGAGCCCCCCGGTCTTCCAAGCCAAACGCATTGCCAAGTGCCCATGCACACCCCCTGCGCGTATTGATCATTGACGACCACCCAATCGCGAGAGATGTACTGCAACGCACCTGTCAATCGATGGATTGGGTTGCGGATACCTGCGAAGGCGGTTCCGCTGCGTTGGAACTGTTGCAAACCAGTGCTCAAAATGGAACGACCTATCAGGCGATCTTTGTGGACTGGCGCATGCCGGGCATGGATGGCTGGCAAACGATTCATGCCATCCGGGAATCAAACCTGATCGCCAAGACCACTGTGATTGCGATGGTCACCGGAACCGGGCGAGAGACGTTGCTCCAGCGAAGCGAGTCTGACCAGGCTCTGGTGGACGATTTTCTGGTCAAACCAGTCACCGCCGACATGCTGTTGAGCACTGTGCTGAAGGCCAGTCGCTCCGACAAAGGGCCCCGCGCAGTGAAGCCGATGGCGAATGCCCCACGCCTGACCAACATGCGCTTACTGGTGGTGGAAGACAACATCAACAACCAGCAAGTGGCGCGAGAGCTCTTGCAGGGCGAGGGCGCGCTCGTCAGGGTGGCCAATGATGGGCAGGCCGGTGTCAATGCCATTGCCACCGCCAAAATACCCTTCGATGTCGTGCTGATGGATTTGCAAATGCCCGTGATGGACGGCTTTGAGGCGACACGGGTCATCCGTGAGGACATGAAGCTACGCGCCCTTCCCATTGTGGCCATGACCGCCAACGCCTTGAGTTCAGACCGGGAAGCCTGCCTGGCTGCCGGCATGAATGACCATGTCGGAAAGCCCTTTGACCTGAACACCTTGGTTCAATTACTGCGCGTTCAAGCCGGTTGGCCCCCCATCGCCGTTGCCAACGACCCAACTGAGGTGTCTTTGCCTGAGCAGGTTCGGCAATCCGCTGAGGCTGCCAAGGTAGATATTGAGGCGGCCTTGCATCGCCTGGGTGGTAACCAGTCGATGTATCAAAAGTTGTTGCGTACTTTTGTCGATGATTTGCGAGCCATGCCAGCTCAGTTGGATGGCCACCTCGAGCAAGAGCAAGTCAAAGAGGCTGGCCGCCTGCTCCACACCTTGAAAGGGCTGGCCGCCACCATGGGAGTCTCCCTGCTGGCGGAACAGGCCGCCACTGGTGAAAAAATGATGACCAGTGCCGTTGCACCGGCGGACTTCAGAATCGCTGCAGAGCGTGTGGGCGCCGCCATTGACGCCGCGCTTCCCGGACTGGATGCATTGCTGAGCACCCTGCAATTGGGGACAAAACCCGGTGGATCGACAGTCGAGCTTGGCGGTGAGCCACCTGCAGCCAGCGCCTTGCAGGCGGCACTGCAGGCATTGGCCCAGCACTTGAAAAACTCAGACATGGCCGCCATCCGAGCCATGGCCAATGTGCAACATCGTTTTGGCAGCTTGGTGGGGCAACAACTGGGCCCTTTGCAGTCCGCCGTGGATAACCTCGACTTTGCAAGCGCATTGCCGCTTTGCGAGGCCTTGATGACACCGCACGCGCCCTAAGCAGCACCTGGGTGGCCATTGAGCGGGGCTTTCCCAGCGGCGCCGAGGATGATTTACCCCCTGCCCGAATGCCCCAGATTTCTCGCCGCAAGGATGGGATCTCCCACAAAAGGTCGGTGAGTTTTTCTGTGCCGTCTAGCGCTGCATCTTTGATAGCATGGTCCGCATTCATGATGTGGACAGTCTCCTCTTTTCAATCAGAACAACTCCGGAACACCTTATGAGATTCGAAGGCACAGTCAAATCCTGGAATGACGACCGCGCCTTTGGCTTTATTGAGCCCTGCCAGGGCGGGCAAGAAATCTTCTTGCACATCACCGCCCTGCCTGCCCGTGCCACCCGCCCAGCCCTGAACCAGTCGGTGACGTTTGAACTTGAAGTGAACCGGGATGGAAAAAAACGCGCCAAAAACGTGCAATTTGCGCGCGCGGCCCGTCCCATTCGTTCGCCACGCCGCCCATCAACGGCCCAATGGGGTGGCGCCACCTTGTTTGCCATTCCGGCGTTTCTGCTTGTGTACATGGCCAGCGCCCTGTTCTGGCATGTGCCCCTGGCCGTTGGTGTCGCATATGTCACCATGAGCGTGATTTGCTTCATCACCTACGCGATTGATAAATCGGCCGCACAATCCGGCGCCTGGCGCACGCCGGAAAGCATCCTTCACCTGCTTGGCCTGCTGTGCGGTTGGCCCGGCGCCTTGCTGGCACAACAGCTTTTGCGCCACAAGTCCACCAAGGCGCCCTTCCGAGCCGCTTTCTGGGGAACGGTTGCGCTGAACGTGGGGGCATTTTTGATATTGAGCTACCTAACAGTCCATGCCTGGCGGGGCTGATCAGCGGTGTTGTTTGACGCGCGGGTGACCGCCTCCGAGTTTCGCAAACATCGATAATCGTCGCGCACCATTTGCATCTGCCCCCCAACAAAGAGAACCACTGACCATGCCTGCCACTGAACTCATCGTGACCCCCGCCGGCAAGGTCGGAGAAAAAGAGATGCTGATTCCTACCGGTCAGCAAGGCGCGTTTTACCCACACGTACAAGACTGGGTCACGGCCAAGCTCAAGGCCAAGTCGCCGGTGAAAGACATCAGCAACGCGGTTTTGGTCAAGGGCATCAAGCAATGGGCGGTCTACGAGGAGAAATCAGGCGCGAAAAAGATTCGCACTGTTTTCCAGATTACTTGAATCACGACCATCGACTGCCCTCTCAACCCATTTTTGACTGAAGCACCCGACGATGACCCCAATCACCCGCATGCAACTCCCCAGCCCCGAAGGGCTGACACTTAAATCAGCCCGACAGGCGGTGGGTCTGAGCCAGGTCGAGGCGGCTGAGTTGATGGGCTACCCAGTGCAGCCTGGCAGCCGGGGCGGTTTGCAGTCGCGAACCTGGCAAGCATTGGAAAGCGCGACTGACTCGCGCAACATGCCAGGCCCGGTGTTCGCCTTGTTCCTGTTGCTCACCCACCAGCACCCGATGTACGCCTTGGCCGAACTCGTACCCGCCTCCGACACGGTCACCGATAACGCCGCTGCAACGGCCTGATCGCAATCAACAAGGTCAGCGCAGAAAGCGGTGGTAGCCGCGTAATATCAGCGCCGACAACTTGAGCGGTGCATGGCGTACCCAAGCGGGTAACCACTCAGGTGAATTGAGCGAGAAGCGCGTGGCCCAGCGCGTATAGGGCCGCAGCCACTGGGTGGCTTTTGCGAAACGTTGATTGTCCAGCATGGCAACTTCAGCAGAGATTCGCCATTCAGGTCAGCCGAGTCGGCGTCTTGGGTCTGGCCAGCCGCATGCCGACTGATATCGCAATCAGCACGACGACATAGAACACAATTTGCATGCCGGCCGGTTGGGCGTCATAGCCAATCAGTCCGTGCAACACGGTACCCACCGGGGTTGACTGGGACAGGATAGCGGAGGTGTCCCACAGTGGCGCGCCCAAACTGGGCAAAAAATCAGCCTGAATCAGCAGGCGAGCCACCTGCGACGCCATGCTGGCCGCCAGCAACAGCACAAAAACCCCGGTCACAGAGAAAAACCAACGCAGCGGAACCCGCAGCAGACCGGCGTAAAGTAAACCGCCCACCAAGGCGCCGCCCGCCAAGCCTGTCAGACCGCCGGACACGGTGGTGCGCAATCCATCGGCGCCGCTCGTAGCCAAGCTATAAAGAAACAAAACCGTTTCAGAGCCTTCGCGCAACACGGCCAAGGCCACCACGATAAAAATGACCGATTGCGCGCGCGTCCCGTCTTTGACGGCCCGCGCCGCGTTTTGCGCCTGGGCCGCCATCTCGCGTCCGTGAACCGACATCCAGATGTTGTGCCAGGCAAGCATACCGACCGCGATTGTCAGAACGCCCACGCTGAACAGCTCTTGCCCCATGCCGCTGGCCATGTTCGAAATAACTTCCATGCTGGAGGCCACCAGCGCCGCGCCAGTTAGGCCGGCCAACACGCCGCCCACAATCCATCGCCCTCGCCCCGGCATGCCACGGGTGGCAGCCAGCATGATGCTGATGATCAGTGAAGCTTCAAGCGACTCACGAAAAACGATAAGGGCAGCGGCAAACATGGAAAGTCCTCAACAATGAGTTATTTGACGATGATGGTGCCTTGCGCGCCAGCTTCTTTCTCGTGGTATTCCTCGACAAACGGGTAGCGGCCTGGTTTCAGGGGGCCAATATTGATCACGGCGGTCGCGTTGCCAGGAATTAATTTTTCGCGGTTCAGCGGCTTGCTTTCAAACTCAGCCGGGGAGGCATCTTTGTTCACGACCAATAACTTGACTTTTTTCCCGGCCGGTATCGTGATTTCCTTCTGGTCAAACGCATGGTCTTTGAGGGTCAGCGTGAACTCGTCCACGGCCGCAAAGCTGCTGACCGCGCCGAATGACAAGAGAAGCAATGGGAGAAGTCGTTTCATTTCCAAATCCTAAATTTTGAAGCATCCCTTGGGGAATACTTGAATGATAATGATTCCTATTGTATTTCTTTAATACCCTGCTGTCTTCGCGATGTGCAGTCCGCCTACATTCATGATTTCCCACATCGACATTCGCCTGGCATTGACAGAAGACGCAGATGCCATTGGCGACCTGATCAAGGGACTTTCCATCCACTTTCTGTCTCATGCACAAGGTGAAGGGGCCGATTTGGTGCTTCAAAGTATTGAGCCTGGCGGGATTGCTGAGTTCATCGCGGCCGAGCGCTTTTGCCATTGGGTGGCCTGCGCACAGGAAGAGGTGATTGCTGTGGCCGGTCTGCGCGACAACGCCCACTTGTATCACTTGTTTGTAGCGCCAGACTGGCAAGGGCGCGGCGTCGGACGGGCACTATGGCGGCATGTGCACGCGGCAGCCTTGGCAGCCGGCAACCCTGACGCGTTCACAGTCAATTCCACACTGACCGGGCAAGACGCTTATCGGAGTTTTGGATTCACGGCGACTGGCTCCGTGACTGAGCGCGACGGCATGGCGTTTGTTCCCATGGCCAGATATTTACTATCAAAAACATAGCTATCTACCTTGCCTCAACTTAGGGGTTAGCAATAAAAACCACCTCTTTAACGCGGCGCTCAGTGGGAGTGTGAGCAGCAGGCCCCTGGTGCGAGGGAGGTGGGCCTGTCCCGCTTGAACCCAAATTCACACGACGCCTACTACTAAGAGCGCGCTCCGATGCGCCCTTTAGACGCCAACGCAATGCTGTCTGTGGAGTGGTTTGCGGCGCCACATGATCACCGCGCTGGCACTTGGTGGCCACCACCGACAGGTCGGCACCCCTCATAATTTACACAAATTGGCCCACGCCACCGGCTTTAGACGCAGAATGAAGCCTGACCGCAACACACAAGGAGAAGCAAGCATGGCTATTTCACACTTGAGCTCGGGCGAACCCATCAGCCTCATGCCCTATGGGAAAACGGTGAGCGGCGAACGCTCTGTGGCGTTGTTCAAAAGCGAAGAATTGGAGGTCATTCGACTGGTTCTGGCAGCAGGAAAAACATTTCCTTCACACAGCGTCCCCGGCGAAATTACCTTGCAGTGTCTGGAAGGCAGCATCGAGGTCACCACCGATGGTGACGTTCAAACGCTCAGCGCCAACCAGTTGATGTTTTTGGCTGGTGGCGTGGACCACGGCCTGCTCGCTCTTACGGACGCATCTGCGCTGCTGACGATTGTCTTGCACCGTTAGAAGCTCTCTGCTCAGGGTCGATCCACAAATTTTTTCAATCTCACACCGCCGAATTTCAAATTGAAATCGGCGGACTGCCCGTAACATGCAGGCACATTAAAGGAGCCTGCATGCCCGTCATCACCACCGTTGAAGATTTACGCGTTCTTGCGCAAAAGCGGGTTCCCCGCATGTTTTACGACTATGCGGACTCCGGGTCTTGGACTGAGAGCACCTACCGCGCCAACTCCGACGACTTTCAAAGCATCAAACTGCGCCAGCGTGTTGCGGTCAACATGGAAAACCGCAGCACCGCCACCACCATGATCGGCCAAAAAGTCGCCATGCCTGTGGCGATTGCCCCGACCGGTCTGACCGGCATGCAACATGCCGACGGCGAAATCAAGGGCGCGCAGGCGGCCAAGAAGTTTGGTGTTCCTTTCACGCTGTCCACCATGAGCATCTGCTCGATTGAGGATGTGGCCAAGGAAACAGGCAACCACCCCTTCTGGTTCCAGTTGTATGTCATGAAAGACCGCGACTTCATCGAACGCCTGATTGACCGGGCCAAGGCTGCCAACTGTTCGGCGCTGGTGTTGACCCTGGATCTTCAAATTTTGGGTCAGCGCCACAAAGACCTTAAAAACGGCCTCAGCGCCCCACCCAAGCTCACCGTCACCAACATCATCAACCTCATGACCAAGGTGCGTTGGGGCTTGGGCATGCTGGGAACCAAACGCCATGGCTTCGGCAACATCGTCGGCCATGTGAAGGGCGTCGAAAACATGGGTTCACTCAGCGAGTGGACCGCCAAGCAGTTTGACCCAGCGCTGAACTGGGGCGACGTGGAGTGGATCGCAAAACGCTGGGGCGGCAAGCTCATTCTGAAAGGCATTCAGGATGTGGAGGACGCCCGTCTGGCAGTCGAGTCTGGCGCTGATGCGCTGATTGTCTCCAACCACGGCGGACGCCAACTGGATGGTGCGCAGTCGTCCATTCAAGCGCTTCCGGCCATCATCGACGCTGTGGGCAAGGGCATTGAGGTGCACATGGACGGCGGCATTCGCTCCGGGCAAGACGTGCTCAAAGCCCGCGCCTTGGGCGCGCAGGGCACTTACATCGGTCGCGCTTTTCTCTATGGTTTGGGCGCGATGGGCGAAGAAGGCGTTACCAAGGCACTGGAAATCATCCACAAAGAGCTGGAGTTGACCATGGCGTTTTGTGGCCACACCAACATCAACACCGTGGACAAGAGCATTTTGCTGCCCGGCACCTACCCCACCTGAGGGGCGGCCCGGCCTGGGTGGGCTAAAGCGTCTGGCTCACCAGCTTGAAGTCGGCGTCTTCCGAGAACGGCTTCACCGCAAAGCCCAGGCTCTTCATGAGCTTGAGCATGGTGGGGTTGTTGGCCAGCACCAGTCCTTCAATTTCCTCCAGCCCTTTCTCACGGGCGAAGTCCATGATGGACAGCATCAGCCGTGAACCAAGCCCCTTGCCCTTGAAGTCGTCTGAGACCACCAGCGAGAATTCACAGCTGGTGCGGTCGGGGTTGGTGATGTAGCGCGACACGCCCACAATGCGGGCCATCTCGGTGGTGCTGCCGTCCGCACCGACGCGCCGCTCACGGTACACCGCCACCAGCGCCATTTCGCGGTCATAGTCAATCAGCGTGAAGCGCGACAACATCGTGGCGGGCAGCTCTTGCATGCTCGACACAAAGCGGAAGTAGCGGCTCTCCGGCGAGAGTTTGCGCACAAAGTCTTGCAACATGTGGGCGTCTTCGGGATGGATCGGGCGCACCGTGTACTCGCCGCCGCCGCGCAGCGGCCACACTTGTTCGTGCTGGGACGGATAGGGAAGAATCGCCAAATGGTTGTAGTTGCGCGCTGAAGGGGGAGCGTTTTCCACCACAATGCGGGCGTCCACCGCCACCGCGCCGCTGTCGTCCACGATGATGGGGTTGATATCCATCTCGCGCAGTTGCGGCAACTCACACACCATCTCGGAGACGCGCAGCAAAACCTGCTCCAGCGCATCCATATGGACCGGTGGCGCGCCCCGCCACTCACCCAGAATGTCAGCCACGCGGGCGCGCTGAATCAGGCTTCGCGCCAGAAACTGGTTCAACGGTGGCAAGGCCATGGCCCGGTCGTTCATCATCTCGATCATGGTGCCACCCGCGCCAAAGGCAATCACCGGGCCAAACGGGTCGTCGGTGACCAGCCCCACGTAAATCTCTCGCCCCCGTTTCTGGGTTGACATGTTTTGAATCGTGACTCCGTTGATGCGTGCCTGCGGCATCAAGCGGGTCACCGTCTGAATCATCTCGGTATAGGTGTCGCGCACCCCAACGGCGTTGAGCACATTGAGCGCCACCCCCTGCACATCCGACTTGTGGGTGATGTCGGGTGAGTCAATTTTGAGCGCCACCGGAAAGCCGAGTTGTGTGGCGATCATGATCGCCTCATTCACGCTGCGCGCCAAAATGGTTCGGGTCACGGGAATGTGAAACGCGGCCAGCAAGGCCTTGGACTCCATCTCAGTCAGCACCTTGCGCCGCTCGGCCAACACGCTTTCAATCAGAATGCGGGCACCTTCCACGTCAGGCTTGGCCAGATTTGACAAGGGGGGCGGCGTTTGCTGAAGCAGTTGCTGGTTTTGGTAGAACGAGGCAATGTTGCCAAACGCGCCCACAGCGGCCTCTGGCGTGCGAAACGTGGGGATGGCGGCCGCGTTCAAAATAGCGCGTGATTCCGCCACGGTGGCGTCTCCCATCAGGCAGGTCAGCAACGGTTTGGAGATCTTCTTGTTGGCCTCGGCCAGCGCACTGGCGATGCCAGCGCTATCCGTGCCAATTTTGGGCGAATAAATGGCCAACACCCCGTCCACCTGCGGGGCTTTGCCCGCCAACTCCACAGCCGCCTTGAAGTGTTCGGGCCCTGCGTCTTCAGACACATCAATCAAATCGCACAAGGACGCCAGCGGCGGCAATGTGGGCGCCAATTGTTCTGCCTGCTCAGGCGTCAGGCAGGCCAGTTGAAGGTTGATTTCACTCACCCAATCGGCCGCTAACACGCCCGGCCCACCGCCGTTGGTGACGATGGCGAGGCGGCGCCCCACCGGGCGATAGCGCGAAGCCAGGCACTTGGCGGCAGAGAACAGCGCCACAAACGAGCGCACCCGCACCGCGCCGGCCCGGCGCAAAGCGGCGTCAAACACGTCGTCACTGCCCACAATGGTGCCGGAATGCGTCAACGCGGCCCGGTTGCCAGCAGACTTACGACCGGCTTTCAACACCACCACCGGCTTGGCGTTGGCCGCCGCGCGCAACGCGCTCATGAAGCGGCGGGCGTGGCTGATGCCCTCCATGTAAATGACGATGCTGTGGGTTTGCGGGTCACTGGCCAGGAAGTCAAGCACCTGCGCCAAATCAACCGCTGTGTTCGGGCCCAAAGACACCACGGTCGAAAATCCCACGCCATTTCCCTGGGCCCAGTCCAGGATCGAGGACGTCAAAGCCCCTGACTGGGACACCAGCGCCAACGGCCCTTTGGTGCACAGTGCACCTGCCACGCTGGCGTTCAGGTTCAAGGCCGGGCGCTGAAAGCCCAGGCAATTGGGACCCAGTAAATGGATGCCGTCGCGCTTGGCAATGCGATGCAGCTCAGCCGCATGCTCGGCATCGATACCGCTGGAAATCACCAGGGCTGCCCGGCATTTGATGCGCCCGGCAATTTCCAGGGCCGAGGCGACCTCTTGGGGCGGCAGCGCAATGATGGCGAGATCCGCTTGCGCGCCGGCCAGGTCGGCCAGCGTGCCGCTGAAGTTGATGTCCAGAAAAGTCAGCGTGCCGGTGTAGCGCTGCGCCACCAGCGCGTTGTGCAAGGCGCGGGCCTGTGGGGTCTGCCCCTCAGGGTCGTCCATATTGCCTGCCAGCACGACGATGGATTCTGGCGAGAAGAGTGGCGAGAGAAAATGCTTGTCCATACGGATTCCAATGCAGAGCTACGTGTTGCAGTGCAGCATACCCTTTTTGGCACCGTTTGGCCTTAACCGAAGTCAGCACAGCCCCGTTATCCTAGACCCATGAACCTAGATTGCCATGTCACTGCCGCTTGAATCGCCGCTGCCCGACGTGCCAGCCGGTGGCGTGCGCCGCATTGCCCACCTGGACATGGACGCGTTTTATGCCTCTGTCGAGCTGTTGCGCTATCCGCAGTTGAAAGACCTGCCCGTGGTGATTGGCGGCAGCCGTCGCCAGTCGGAAGACGTGATTCGCGAAACACTGGGTGATGTGCCGCTGGCTCGCATCCCGGTGGAGGACTTTCCCCGACTCAAGGACTACACCGGGCGTGGCGTTATCACCACCGCCACCTACGCGGCGCGCCAATTTGGGGTGGGATCGGCCATGGGGCTCATGAAAGCTGCGAAACTTTGCCCACAAGCCATTTTGCTGCCGGTGGACTTTGAGGAGTACCGCAAGTACTCCCGCGCTTTCAAAACCATCATTCTGGACATTGCACCGCTGATGGAGAACCGGGGCGTGGACGAGGTCTACATTGACTTCACCCACGTGCCCGGCGGCCAGCGAGAAGGTGGGCGGGTGCTGGCCCGACTGATTCAAAAAGCCATTTTTGACCAAACCGGGCTTACTAGCTCGGTGGGCGTGGCGCCCAACAAACTGCTGGCCAAAATGGCCAGCGAGTTCAACAAGCCGCGCGGCATCTCCATCGTGCACGCCAACGAGCTTGAAACCCTGATCTGGCCCCTGGCGTGTCGAAAGATCAACGGCATCGGCCCCAAGATGGATGAAAAGCTCCAGGCCCTGGGTGTGCGCACCATTGGTGAATTGGCCTGTCAGAACCAGCTCTGGCTGAGCCAGCACTTTGGGCCCAAGACGGGCGCCTGGTTATTTGAAGCAGCGAGAGGACAGGATGACCGGCCGGTGGTCACCGAGAGCGAGCCCGTCTCCATGAGCCGCGAAACCACTTTTGAGCGGGACTTGCATGCCGTGCGCGACAAAGCGGAGTTGGGTGCCTTGTTCACACGTTTGTGCGAGAACGTCGCCGACGACCTGCAGCGCAAAGGCTATGTGGGAAAGACTATCGGTGTCAAGTTGCGTTTTGACGATTTTCAGATCGTCACCCGCGACCAGACGCTGGACACCTACACCGCCAATGCTGCATTGATCCGCCATACAGCGGGGCAGTGTCTCAAACGCGTGGCGCTGGACAAACGCCTTCGCTTGCTGGGTATTCGGGTGAGCGCATTGGTCAAAGCTGAAGATCGTCATCCAATTGAACGAAATATGCCTCTAGCCCCAACCGATCATGCGCAGAACGCTATCAATTTTGAAGCAGTGAACGGAGAGCTTTTTTGACCGCTTCATTCACAATGGACGTTGAAGCCAGACATCCTTTCCCGCAAATTTCATATGAACGGGCGAACTACAGTACAGTTTGATCTCTGCTTCTCCACTGGAACCACTTGCCACCATGATCCCAGTTCAGCCGCTGACACCAAGCGCCTTTCCCCACTCCAAATCCCTGGAAAATCGGCTGTCGGCGCTGCGCTGGCCACGGCTGTGGGGGGGGATTGGCACTGTTGCTGGTCTCTGGCGCCCTTCTGGCCTTGGCATTGCACACCCAGAGAGATCAAGCGCTTCAGTCTGGCAAACGCCTCACCGCATCATTCGCCCGGGTGATTGAAGAACAGACCACACGCACGATTCAAACCGTTGACCAGCGGCTTCAGCTAGCCAGCCGCGGTCTGTCGGACCTCAAGACTGGAGGCCAGTTGAACGAGGCGACCGCGCGCGCGGTTCTGCGTGAACATGGCAACTCGGTGCCTTTTGTGCGGGCCATGTGGGTGATGGACGCTCAGGGCCACATTCTTTACGACGCTGACGAGGGCAATATTGGCATCAGCCTGGAAGACCGCCCCTATTTCCAGGTTTACATAAACGAGCCCACCACCGGCTTTCTCCTGGGTACCCCCGTGCGTAGCCGCTTCACCGGGAACTGGTTGCTCGCCGCGTCCAGGCCGCTTTACAAGCCCGATGGCAGCTTTGACGGAATCATTGTGGCAGCCGTTGAGCCGCCGTACTTCAATGAAATATGGGGCACCATGGACTTGGGGCAGGGTGGGTCGATCGCATTGGCCACCCGAGCGGGTGTTTTGATGATGCGTGCGCCACACGTTGACGAGGTGATGGGAAAGGACCTTGGCGAGCGCCCCGTTTTCAAAGAAATGGTGCCCCGCAGCCCGAGCGGCGACTATGTGGACGCCAGCGGGGTCGACGGTGTGGTGCGTCTTTTTTCCTACCGAACGTTGAAACAATACCCTGACTTTGTGGTCGTCGTCGGCCAGGCCAGCAACTTTGCTTTGGCGCCCTGGCGCAATTTGGCGACGGTTGCGGCGCTGATCTGGCTGGCCGCGTCCCTTACTATCCTCGCGCTATCGATCCTGTTGGACCGAGCCTGGCGCCAACGTGAACGCGCGCGGGTCCTCACTGAACAAACGGCTCAGCGCCTGGCCTTGGCCACTGAGGCCGCAGCCATTGGCATTTGGGACTGGGACTTGTCGCGTAACAAGTGGTCCGCCACACCGACCTATTTCGCCTTGCTGGGCGATGTCATTGACAGTCGCTATGCCGACTTGGACGCTTGGTTGGAGCGGGTTCACCCTGACGACCGAACCCACGTGGATACAACGCTCAAGGCGGTGATCGCCGGTGAGTTCAATGAATTTCACTACGAGGCCCGCATTCGGCATGCCAATGGCAGCTATCGCTGGATGGAGGTCAGCGGACGCGCCTTGGCACACGACGGCCAAGGCAAGGCTCTGCGTTTGCTGGGCGCTCGCACGGACATCACCGCGCGTAAGGAGGCCCAGGAAGCAAGGCTGCAGGCATTGGAGCGGGTCACCAATGCTTTTATGTCGTTCGACCCGGACTGGCGTTGCACATTTGTCAACCCCGAAGCCGCCAAAATTCTGGGTCATGAGCCGAGTTGGTTCATTGGCAAACAGTTTTGGGACGAATACCCACAACTCGTCGGGCTGGAATTTCACCAGGCGTGCCTGCAGGCGATGACAGAGCAGAAGCCCCATGAAATGGCCACCTACTTCGCACCGGAAGACCGCTGGTTCGAAAACCATTTGTACCCCTCGCCCGATGGATTGACCCTCTACTTCCAAGACATCCCGCCGCGCTAGCGGGCGGAGCAAGCGCTTCAGGACAGCGAGGCACGTTATCGGCAACTGTTCGACAGCAACCCGCAACCGATGTGGGTCTATGACCTGGCAACGCTAGACTTTTTGGTTGTCAACGATGCCGCCATTGTCCACTACGGATACAGCCGGGAGGAGTTTCTTGGCATGACGATCAAGGACATCCGGCCCTCAGAAGACATTGAAAGACTGATGGACGATGTCAATACCGACAAGAAAAACCGCAGCCCAGCGTCGCTTTGGCGCCATCGACGCAAAGACGGCAGTCTGATCCAGGTCGATATCACAGCCCACTCGCTGAATTATGCAGGCCGGCCCGCTCGGCTGGTTTTGGCCCACGACGTCACGGGACACGAGCAAGCGCTGCAGGACCTTCGTTTGAGTGAAGAAAACCTGAGCATCACGCTGCAATCGATCGGCGATGCGGTCATTGCCACCGATCACAACGGCAACATCACCCGCATGAACCCGACGGCAGAACGCTTGACGGCGTGTCCTTTGTCTGAGGCGCTGGGAAAACCGCTGACGGACGTGTTTCGCATCATCAATGCAAAAACCCGGGCGCCAGCCGTCAACCCCGTTCAGTTGGTCATGAGTACAGGCAAGGTGGTGGGCCTGGCCAACCACACGGCCTTGCAGGCCCGTGACGGGCAGGAGTACCAAATTTTTGACAGTGCCGCCCCCATGCACGATGCCAACGGCGACATCATTGGCGTGGTGCTGGTGTTCAGCGATGTCACCGAGGCCTACCGCGTGAACGAGGCCCTGGCGGAAACCACGAAGTTGCTGGAGCGCACTGGTGAACTGGCCAAGGTCGGCGGCTGGGAGTTGGATTTGCGCACGCAAAAGCTGAAACTTTCCAACCAAACCATTCGTCTGAACCAAGCGGAGTTGGGTGCTTCGCCGACGCTTGAGGACGGATTGAATGCCTATTCAGAAGACATTCGCCCCGTTCTCACCCAGGCGATCCAGACCGCGATCTCAACCGGCGAACCTTTCAATCTTGAGCTACCGCGTGTGTCACAGGGGCGAACCATCTGGCTTCGTACTCAGGGCAGAGCGGTTTTTGAAGATGGCGAGGCCATCAAAATTGAAGGAGCTTCACAGGAAATCACCGAACGTAAGCTGGCAGAACTCGCCCTGAAAGACAGCGAAACCCGCTTCAGGAACTTAGTGGAATGGATGCCCGAGGCCATTGTGGTGCATCGCGACGGCATCATCCTTTATGTCAATCCTGCTGCTGCAACGTTGTTTGGCGCAACCTCAGCGCAGCAACTGGTAGGCACAGCCGCTTTGGATCGGGTGCACCCAGAAGACCGCGATCGGGTCATCCAAAGAATCCAGAGCCTCACCCAGTTGGGCGGGTCTGCCCCGTTGGCCGACACCCGGTTTCTTCAACTGGATGGCACGGTTATCGACATTCAAATTCAGGGCACGCAAATCATGTACGACGGCGCCCCCGCCGTTCAGGCGGTGATGCGAGACGTGAGTGCTCGACGGCAATCAGAGCGGCTTGCCGCGGCAACCCAGCAGGCGCTGAACAAGTCCGCGCAGCACACGCAAACCATCTTGAACAACCTGATGGACGGCGTCATCACCATCAGCAGCCAAGGTCAAATCGAGTCCATCAACAAGGCGGCGTGTGCGCTGTTTGGCTACATGCCCGAAGAAGTTCTCGGGCGCAACGTCTCCATGCTCACACCAGAGCCGCACCGCAGTCAACATGACGGTTACTTGAAGCGCTACCTGTCCACCGGACAGACGCACATCATGGGGAAACTCACGGAAATTGAAGGCGTTCGCAAAGACGGCACGCTGTTCCCCATGAGTTTGCAGCTATCAGAAATCGTCACCCCCGAATACACCACATTTATTGGCATTGCGCGGGACATCACTCAGCACCGTCAAGACATTGAGGAGATTCGTCGCCTGGCCTTTTACGACTCACTGACGGGATTACCCGATCGGCGTTTGCTGATGGACCGCCTGCGCCAGGCCATGCACACCTCCAACCGGTCCGGCCACCACGGGGCGCTGATGTTTCTGGACCTGGATCATTTCAAGCAACTCAACGACACCCAGGGACACGACATTGGTGACCTGTTGCTGCAACAGGTGGCCTGCCGCATTCAAGGCTGCGCCCGTGTGGGAAACAGCCTGGCCCGCCTGGGGGGCGACGAATTTGTGGTGCTGCTGGAGAACCTGAGTGGGAATGGAACCGAGGCCGCTAACCAGGCCGAGATCGTGGCCAACAAGGTCTTGCATTCGTTTCAGAGTGCCTTCAACCTGAATGGACATGACCACGAGAGCACGAGCAGCATTGGCATTGTGGTGTTCAGAGGCGAGCTGGATGCCATGGACGAGTTGCTGAAGAAGGCCGACCTCGCCATGTACCAGGCCAAGGCCGCCGGGCGCAACAATGCCCGCTTTTACGACCCCGCCATGCAGGCTGCCGTGGCGGCTCGCGACGCGCTGGAAAAAGACATGCGCGACGCCTTGGCCACACAGGCCTTCGCCCTGCACTACCAGATTCAGGTCAACCACACCGGGGCCACCACGGGCGCCGAAGCGCTGGTGCGCTGGAATCATCCGAGCAAAGGCATGGTCTCACCGGCCCACTTCATTCCCTTGGCCGAGGAAACCGGGCTGATTCAGCCCTTGGGCCAATGGGTGCTGGAAACCGCTTGCGCTCAACTCGTCAAGTGGGCCAATGCCGAGGACTCCGCGCACTGGACGGTGTCCGTGAACGTGAGTGCATTGCAGTTCGCCCTGCCGGACTATGTGCAGACTGTGACCTCGGCACTGCAAAAAACAGGTGCCAATCCCCGGCTGTTGAAGTTGGAGCTGACCGAAAGCATGCTGGCCAGCGATGTGGACGATGTGGTCGCCAAGATGCGTGATTTGAAATCACAGGGCGTCAGCCTGTCGCTGGACGACTTTGGCACCGGCTATCCGTCACTGGCCTATCTGAAACTTCTGCCGCTGGACCAGATCAAGATTGACCAGAGCTTTGTGCGCAATGTGCTGACCGACGCCAGCGACGCCGCCATTGCCCGCACCATTCTGGCGCTGGGGCGTAGTCTGGGCCTGCAAGTCATTGCTGAAGGGGTAGAGACACTGGAGCAGCGCAATTTTCTGGCGGGCATTGGCTGTCAAGCCTACCAAGGCTATTACTTTGGACGGCCTGTGGCTGCCGACGCTTTGCACCAAGTTGCAAGCAAAAAAGACCTGTAGCCCTTATGCAACATGCGGGAGGCGTTATTTTTTAAATAGCGCCTCCCGCATACACGTTTATTGCCGTGCCGTGCGAATATTGGGCGGCATGGCCTGTGGATAACTGGCGCGAAACGGGTTGATGTCCAGCCCACCGCGGCGGGTGTAGCGGGCATACACCGCCAGGCGTTGCGGCTTGCAACGGGCCCAGATGTCACAAAAAATACGCTCCACACACTGCTCATGGAACTCGTTGTGGTTGCGAAAGCTCACCAAATACTGCAACAGGCCTTCATGGTCAATTTGCGCGCCGCTGTAGCTGATCTGCACGCTGCCCCAGTCTGGCTGGCCGGTGACCAGGCAGTTGCTTTTAAGCAGATTGCTGGTCAGCACCTCCGCCACCGGGGCTTCGTCGTCCTGCGCCACGCGCAGCAAATCTGGCGCGGGGGTGTAGCGGGTGCAATCGACGTCCAGTCTGTCCAGGCTCAAGCCGTCCAGCTCATGCACGGGTTCGCGGTCAAAGTTTTCCATGGGCACTAGTCTGACGCCTACCGAGGACTGCACCACCGCGCCGCGCCAGGCGGCCTCGTTCACGTCTGACCGCAGGCAGGCCAAGACAGCGGCGGCATCCGGGAACGCTGTGTTGTTGAAGCTGTTGAGGTAGAGCTTGAAGGACTTGCTCTCAATGATGTGGGGCGTCTCACACGGAAACGTGAAATGCGCCAGCGCCACCTGCGGCTTGCCGCGCGGGTTGAGCCAGCTCAACTCAAACGCCGTCCACAGGTCTGCGCCCAAAAACGGCAGGCTGGCGCCCAAGCCAATTTCAGCGCGTTTGCCGGCGCGGGGAATCGGGAACAGCAGAGAAGCGTCGTACTGGTCCACATAGGCAGAGGTTTTGCCAAGTTGAGAATGTTCAGGCAGGTTCATGCGAGCGGTTGGTGGTCAGGTGTCGGAGGACGGAGTAGAAGGCGTGGCGGCCTTGAGATGACTCAGCAGGGGCGGCAACAGCCGTTCAACCACGCCTGGCGGCAGGTCGTGGCCCATGCCTTCGATGCCAAACAAGGTGGCGCCTGGAATGCGCCGGGCGGTGTCTTCACCACAGGCGTAGGGGACCAACGGGTCGGCTTTGCCGTGAATGACCAGGGTGGGCACGCGAATGCGCGACAACTGCGCGGCACGCGTGATGTCCGCCATGATGGCCAGCATCTGGCGCATGGTGCCCACCGGGTAATAGCCGCGTTGTGAGCCTTTTTGAATGCGGGCCCGCAACTCGGCGTCTGGCGTCACAAAACCGGGGCTGCCAATGAGTTTGAACAACTTCACATAGTGCTCCAGCACCGCCTCTGGCCGATGGTTGGCCGGGCGCTTGAGCAGGGCCTGCACCACCTCGCGCTTGGGGTTGGGCAAATGTTTGGCGCCGCTGGTGCTCATGATGCTGGTCAGGCTGAGCACACGCGCCGGGGCGGTCAGGGCCACGCGCTGCGCAATCATGCCGCCCATGCTGGCGCCCACCACATGCGCCTTGTCAATGCCCAGCGCGTCCAGCACGCCAAGCGAATCAGACGCCATGTCAGTCAGGCTGTACGACGACTGCGGCGTCAAACCCAACTTGTAGCGCAGGCTTTGCCAAATCATCTTCGGCTTACCATGGGCTTCGAACCGGTGGCTCAGGCCCACATCGCGGTTGTCGTGGCACACCACGCGGTAACCCGCATCCACCAAGGCCTGCACCAGCTCCGGCGGCCAGGCCACCAGTTGCATGCCCAAGCCCATGATCAGCAACACCGTGGGGCGAGACTCACCTGGCGCGCCAGGGCCGGTGTCTTCCACTTCAATATCGATGTTGTTTGCTCTTACTTTCATAGCTACTCCCGCATGTTAATAAAGGGCTACAGCCACTTTTTTTATAAATTTACTTAGTCAACCTGTCGACGGCGAAACACGAGCCGCTCCGGCTGGGAGGCCTCGGCGTCAAAAGCATAGCCTTCCAGATTGAACCCGGTCAGTCCCTGAGGCGTCAGCACGCGGTGGGTGGCGGCGTAGCGAGCCATGAGCCCACGCGCGCGCTTGGCCATGAAGCTGATGATTTTGTACTGCCCGGCCCGGTATTCCTGAAACACGCACTCCACCACCCGCGCTTTGAGCGCCTTGGTGTCCACGGCCTTGAAGTACTCCTGACTGGCCAGATTCACGACCACGGGAGAGATGTCGCGCTGCAAGCGCTCATTCAAATAGGTCGCGAGTTGCGGACCCCAGTATTGATAGAGGTTTTTGCCATGCGTTGTTTCCAGGCGGGTGCCCATCTCCAAGCGGTAGGGCTGCATGTAGTCCAGCGGACGCAGCACGCCGTAGAGGCCGCTCAAGATACACACATGGTCTTGCGCCCAGGCCAGGTCGTCGCCCGTCAACGTTTTGGCGTCCAGACCGCCATAGACATCCCCATTGAAGGCCAGCACAGCCTGCTTGGCGTTTTTGGCTGTGAATTTGGGCGTCCAGGCCTGGTAGCGGGCCGCATTCAGGCCAGACAAGGCGTCACTGAGGTGCATCAGCTCTGAGATCTGCAGCGGCGATTTTTGTTTGAGCACCTCAATCAGTTCGGCCGATTGCTTCACAAACAACGGCTGCGTGTGGGGAACGGCTCCCGCCGGGGTTTCAAAATCAAGCGCTTTCGCAGGGGACAAAAGGAACAGCATGGAGGTTCAAGGTACTTTAAAGAAGTGGGATGAAGCAAAAAGGCTTCCTGAAGAAGCCTTGATTATCGTGAATGCGATGGAGAACTCAGGTGAGGTCACCTGCCAGCGAGGCCATGGCCTCCGCACCGATCAAGGTGTGCGCCGGGTAATGGGTGTGATCACAGCTCAACTTGACCGCCGCGCCTGCTTTCACCGCTGCACACATGGCTGGCGTCAGCTCAAAACGCACAAAGTGCACCGCCGAGGTTTTCTCGTCGTTTTCGCGGTCCATGTCCTCATCGGCAATGGCGTACACCCGGGCCTGCCCCTCCACTTCCACAAACAAATGGTCTTCCACCCCGATCAGGCGCGCCAGTTCCCTGCGGCGCTCGTTTTCATCCGGGTACTCGATCATCATGGTGGCTTTCCAGTTGCTGCCCTCCGGTACCAGCGGTGCGTAGGCATCAATCTCTTGCAGGATGCCCTCTTCTTCAAACACCTTTTCAATGCGCAACATCTCCTGAATCTGGTAGCGAATGGTGGTCTCAGACTCAAACTGCAGGTTGATGTACTCCCCCAGGCGCACGCTGCGCTGTTTGCGGTGCGCCATGACCTGGGCCTTGTTCTCCTTGCGCCACTTGCTGTAGGCCTCCAGTGTCATGAGGCTCTCAGGGGTGATATTTCCGGTGATCTGCATGTGAACTCCAATATTTTTTCTGCGGTGGCTGGACCGGGTTTATTTCAAACCGTAGGCCTTGGCGACCAGACTCAAGGGGTGCTGCAACTCAGGCGCACCCAGGCCGTTGATGTCAAAGCCCTGGGCAATATGGTGGCCGCCCAGAGGGCAGTCAGAGCTGATGTAGTCCGGCTTGCTGCCATCCTTCATATTGGCCATGGCCTTGAACAAAGGTTTGCCAATCTTCAGGGCCTGCTGGTGCGTCGCCTTTTTCACCCCAAACGTGCCCGCATGGCCCGAGCAACGCTCATGGGTATTGACGGTGGTGCCGGGAATCATTTTGAGCATCTCCTCGGTCTTCTTGCCGATGTTTTGCACCCGGCCGTGGCAAGGAATCTGGTAGCTGATATTACCCAGCGGGGTAGAAAACTCGGTTTTCAGCAAACCGTCGCGCTTGCGCTGCATCAGGTACTCAAACGGGTCCCACATGGCTTTCTTGACCAACTGCACGTCGGCCTCGTCCGGAAACATCAACGGAATTTCCTGCTTGAACATCAGCGCGCAGCTGGGCACGGCGGCCAAAATCGCAAATCCGTCTTTGGCGTAAGCCGCCAGCACCGGAATGTTGGCTTGCTTGCTGGCGTTGACTGACTCCAAATCGCCCAGCTCCAGTTTGGGCATGCCGCAGCATTTCTCTTTCTCCACAATCACATAGGGCACGTCGTTGTGGTCCAGAATTTTGAGCAAATCCAGCCCAATGCCGGGCTCGTTGTAGTTGATATAGCAGGTGGCAAAAATCACCACCTTGCCCGGCGTCTTGGCGCCGTCGGTGATCACCGTGGCTTTGGCCGCCGGCGTTTTGTGGCGGAACTTGCGGGTGGCCAAGGCGGGCAGCCAGGCATCTTTGTCCACCCCCAGCGTGGACTCCATCGCGCTACGGGCCAATGCCGTCTTGTTCACCGCATTCACAGTTTGCACCACCACCGGTATGCCAGCCAATGAGCCGTGCAAATCAGTGGATGCCAAAAGCTTTTCGCCAAAGCCAACCTCGCCTTTTTTGAACTTGATGGCCTTGGCTCGCAGCATGGTGTGGGGAAAGTCCAGATTGAACTCGTGGGGCGGCACATAAGGGCACTTGGTCATGTAGCACAGGTCACACAGGTAACACTGGTCCACCACTTTCCAGTAGTCTTTCTTGTCGACCCCGTCGACCTCCATGGTGGTGCTCTCATCCACCAGGTCAAACAAGGTGGGGAACGACCCACACAGACTCACACAGCGCCGGCAACCATGGCAAATGTCAAAAATCCGCTCCATCTCATGCAGGACCACCTCTTCGTTGTAATAGTCGGGTCCTTGCCAGTCGATGGGGTGGCGGGTCGGAGCGGACAAGTTGCCTTCAGTTGCCATGGCGAGCCTCCTCAAGAGTGATGTTTCTGTTTTTTGAATCCTCTGCATTGGGCGCTGCACGCAACGCCCAACACGGATGAACCGGACCAAGCCCGGCGCCTCTCGGCGCCGCCTTAGTCCACCAGTTCAGTCAACGCTTTGGCGTAGCGATTGGCGTGGGAACGCTCGGCCTTGGCCAGGGTTTCGAACCAGTCCGCGACTTCATCATGGCCTTCGTCACGGGCCGTTTTGGCCATGCCGGGGTACATGTCGGTGTACTCATGGGTTTCACCTGCCACTGCCGACGCCAGGTTGTCGCGGGTGGCGCCAAAGGGCAAGCCGGTGGCCGGATCGCCGCATTGCTCCAGCCACTCCAGGTGCCCGTGCGCGTGGCCGGTCTCCCCTTCTGCGGTGGAGCGGAACAGGGCCGCCACATCGGGCTGGCCTTCAACGTCGGCCTTGTTTGCGAAATACAAATATCGACGGTTGGCCTGAGACTCGCCCGCGAACGCGGCCTTTAGGTTGTCTTCCGTTTTGGAACCTTTGAGAGCTGGCATAAAAATCTCCTGTTGGTGGAACAAATTCGCCTGCTTGGGCAAGTTCAGTCGCCCAAGACTCCAACAGACTAGCCCTTAATGGCGCGCTCGTCCAGTTGGCTCTCTCAATACAGCCCATAAAACGCAGCTATCAAAGACCGTCCGGCATTCAGACGGCCTGCCAATGCAGCAGGTGTCGAATAAAATGCCTGATTCTCAGCCTTCGATTAACTATCGGCGCTTGCTTTGCACAGCAGCCGTTCTCGCCTTCTCTTGCCCAGCGCGTTTGAAGTGACGAGCCAGCCAAAGACACCATGAACGACGAACTGCAACAACCTGGCCTGAACAGCCTGTCCAAATCCTTTGAGCCTGCCGCCATCGAGGCCCAGTGGGGGCCGGAGTGGGAACGTCGGGAATATGGCCAGGCGGGTTACCGCGGCACCAAGGCCGCCAAGCCGGGCGCAGAGGCGTTTGCCATCCAGTTGCCGCCGCCCAATGTCACCGGCACGCTTCACATGGGGCATGCGTTCAACCAGACGATCATGGACTCGCTGACCCGATACCACCGCATGCGGGGTGCCAATACCGCCTGGATTCCCGGCACCGACCACGCCGGCATTGCCACCCAAATCGTGGTGGAACGCCAGTTGCAGGCGCAAAAGATCAGCCGCCATGACTTGGGCCGCAAGAATTTCGTCTCCAAAGTCTGGGAGTGGAAAGAAAAGTCTGGCGACACCATCACCACCCAGATGCGCCGCATGGGCGACAGCGTGGACTGGAGCCGCGAATACTTCACCATGGACGACAAGCTCTCCAAAACGGTGACTGAGACCTTTGTTCAGCTGTTTGAGCAAGGCCTGATTTACCGCGGCAAGCGCTTGGTGAACTGGGACCCCGTGTTGCAAAGCGCGGTGAGCGACCTAGAGGTGGAAAGCGAAGAAGAAGACGGCTCGATGTGGCACATCTCGTACCCGTTCACCGACGGCGCACAAACTGTCGCTGGCGAAACCGTGCTGGGCCTGACGGTGGCCACCACCCGACCTGAGACCATGCTGGGCGACGTGGCGGTGATGGTTCATCCCGAAGACGAACGCTACCAGCACCTGATTGGCAAACACGTCAACCTGCCGCTGTGCGACCGCGCCATTCCCATCATTGCTGACGACTACGTTGACAAAGCCTTTGGCACCGGCGTGGTCAAGGTCACCCCCGCCCACGACCAAAACGACTATGCCGTCGGACAGCGCCACAAGCTAGCCATGATCTGCGTGCTGACGCTGGACGCCAAGATCAACGACCAGGCCCCTGAGGTTTACCAAGGGCTGGACCGTTTTGTGGCCCGCAAGAAGATCGTGGCTGACCTGGAAGCGCTGGGTCTGCTGGTCGAGGTCAAGAAACACAAACTCATGGTGCCGCGCTGCGCCCGCACCGGCCAGGTCATTGAGCCGATGCTGACGGACCAGTGGTTTGTCGCCATGAGCAAGGTCAGTGAGAAAGACCCCACTGGCAAATCCATCGCCCAAAAAGCCGTGGACGCCGTGGAGTCTGGCGCGGTCAAGTTTGTGCCGGAGAACTGGGTCAACACCTACAACCAGTGGATGAACAACATCCAGGACTGGTGCATTTCCCGCCAACTGTGGTGGGGCCACCAGATTCCGGCCTGGTACGACGAAGACGGCAAAGTCTATGTCGCCCGCAACGAGGCCGAAGCGCAAGCCCAGGCCCCCGGCAAAACGCTGACGCGCGACGAAGACGTGCTGGACACATGGTATTCGTCCGCACTGGTGCCCTTCAGCACCATGGGTTGGCCTGAAAAGACCGAAGATTTTGACCTCTACCTGCCCTCCTCCGTGCTGGTGACGGGCTACGACATCATCTTCTTCTGGGTCGCCCGGATGATCATGATGACCACCCACTTCACGGGACAAGTGCCGTTCAAACACGTTTACATCCACGGTTTGGTGCGCGACGCGCAGGGCAAAAAGATGAGTAAGTCTGAAGGCAATGTGCTTGACCCGGTGGACTTGATCGACGGCATTGCCCTGCCCGAGTTGCTGGCCAAACGCTCTGAAGGCCTGCGCAAGCCCGAAACCGCGCCACAAGTGCGCAAGAACACCGAAAAAGAGTTCCCCGTCGGCATTCCCGCCTTTGGCGCCGATGCGCTGCGATTCACCTTCGCCTCGCTGGCCTCATTGGGACGCAGCATCAATTTCGACTCCAAGCGCTGCGAAGGCTATCGCAACTTCTGCAACAAGCTCTGGAATGCCAGCCGCTTTGTGCTGATGAACTGCGAAGGCCAGGACTGCGGACTGAACGAACACACAGCCGAAGAGTGTGCCGTGGGCGCTGAGACGCCCAGCTACCTGGAATTCAGTCAGGCAGACCGCTGGATCGTGTCATTGCTGCAAAAAACAGAGGCTGACGTTGCCAAAGGGTTTGAAGACTACCGCCTGGACAACGTGGCCAACACGATCTATGACTTTGTCTGGAACGAGTTTTGTGACTGGTACCTCGAAATTGCCAAAGTGCAAATTCAGACCGGCAACGACGCCCAAAAGCGCGCCACCCGCCGCACCCTGATTCGCACACTGGAAACCATTCTGCGAATGGCCCACCCCCTGATTCCGTTCATCACGGAAGAGTTATGGCAAATTGTGGCACCAGTGGCCGGTCGGGCGGGTGAGTCCGTGGCCATTGCCGACTACCCCGTCAGCCAGCCTGAGCGCATTGACGAGGACGCCATTGCCCATGTGGCCAAGCTCAAGCACCTGGTGGACGTTTGCCGCACCTTGCGCGGCGAGATGAATGTGTCGCCATCCACCCGTTTGCCCTTGTTTGTGGTGGCCGGGCAGCCGGAAGAAGCTGCGTTCCTGAAAGAGACCGCCCCGATTCTGCAAGCGCTGGCCAAATTGAACGAAGTGCGCGTGTTCGACGACGAAGCCGCTTGGGCAACCGCCGCTGAATCAGCCCCCGTGGCCGTGGTCGGCACCGCACGGGTTTGCCTCTACATGGAAGTGGATGTGGGCGCGGAGAAGCTGCGCTTGGGCAAAGAGTTGGCACGCCTCGAAGGAGAAGTCGTCAAAACCGAAGGCAAGCTCAGCAACGAAGCCTTTGTGGCCCGTGCCCCTGCCGCCGTGATCGACTTGGAGCGCAAGCGCATGGCCGACTTTGCGTCCACTATCACCAAGATCAAAGAGCAATTGGCTCGCCTTGGCTAATCCGCAGCGCGCTTGAACCGCGCGTTGACCCGTAAAAAAACCGACTCAAAGTCGGTTTTTTTACACCAAAGTGGTTGGGGCTCAGCGCCGACGCATCACATGAATAAACTCATCGCCGACGGTTTCCTGCTCAAGCAATTCATTGCCCGTTTGCTTGGCAAACGCCTGAAAATCACGCAACGAACCGGAGTCGCTTGAAACCACCTTCAGCGTCTGACCGCTTTGCATCTCCGCCAGCGCCTTCTTCGCTTTCAGAATAGGCAGCGGACAGTTCAGGCCCCGGGTATCCACTTCTTTGTCGATTTGCATCTGTAGTCCTTGTTGTATGGGCGCAATTCTAGTGAGTTGGGCGGCTTAGACCGCCTAAGCCGAAAAGGGTCAAGCCGGAAACACCCCGGTCGACAAGTAACGGTCACCCCGGTCGCAGACGATGAACACAATGGTGGCATTGCGCTCGCGGGCAGCAATTTCTTGTGCCACAGCACAGGCGCCAGCGGCTGAAATACCCGCAAAAATACCCTCTTCCCGGGCCAAACGCCGACACATCTCCTCGGCCGTTTCCTGGCTGACGTACAGCAACTCGTCTACGGTCTCGGGGTTGTAAATCTTGGGCAGGTACTCCTGTGGCCACTTGCGAATGCCCGGAATACGCGAGCCCTCATGCGGTTGCACACCCACGATCTTGATGGCCGGGTTCATTTCCTTCAAATACCGGGACACCCCAGTGATGGTGCCGGTGGTGCCCATGGCGCTCACAAAATGGGTGATCTTTCCCTTGGTGGCTTTCCAGATTTCGGGGCCAGTTGTTTCGTAGTGAATGCGCGGGTTGTCGGCGTTGGAAAACTGATCGAGCACGCGGCCCTTGCCGTCGCGCTGCATCTGCTCTGCCAGATCACGCGAATACTCAATGCCGCCGCTTTTGGGTGTCAGAATCAACTCCGCCCCAAAGGCCTTCATAGTCTGAGCCCGCTCAATGGACAAATCCTCCGGCATGATCAAAATCATGCGGTAGCCCTTGATGGCAGCCGCCATGGCCAGGGCAATGCCGGTGTTGCCGGAGGTCGCCTCAATCAAAGTGTCGCCGGGTTTGATGTCGCCGCGCTCTTCCGCGCGCTTGATCATGGACAGCGCCGGGCGGTCTTTCACCGAACCGGCAGGGTTGTTGCCCTCCAACTTGCCCAAAATGACGTTTCCTCGGGCCTTGTTGTCGTCTGCACCGATGCGTTGCAACCTAACGAGCGGTGTTTTTCCGATGGAATCTTCAATAGTGGGGTATTTCATAGCCCATACTGTGCCATAATTTCGGTCTGCCCTAATAACTGCCCGGGTGGTGAAATTGGTAGACTCAGGGGACTCAAAATCCCCCGCCGCAAGGCGTGCCGGTTCGAGTCCGGCCCCGGGCACCATAGACAAGACCGCACAGTTCCAAAGACGTGCGGTCTTTTTCTTTTTCCCTATGAAAAGCTGATTCTTGTCGTGCGCTAGCGTGCGGGGGAGTTTGCCACGTTCCAGCGATAGGCGGGGGCACTTTTGGGGGCACGAATTCGGAAAATGGGGGCACACGCTATTAATTGTGGTGATTCAACCCATAGCTGAGTAAGACGCCAAGGAATATCACCCCCTTAGCAACGCACGGAAACTAGCCAGCGCTCAACGCAGAATTCACCCGCAAGTGAAGCCGCCAGGGAGTACCTTGGAAAATCAGAGCGATAGGCAGCACACAAGCCGCACCCGGTCCGGGCCAGGCACCACCACCACGGGCAACGATCCGGCACGCGGGCTGGCCACGGTCGAGGCCTTGCGCCTGGTGCAGCCAGCCCCTTCACCCTTGGGGGGCGTCAAGGCGAATAAGCACAATACAACCGCCTTAGCAACACCATGCAACAGTTTGCATTCGCGATCTTTTTGACCCGTGCACGGATTACCTAGGGAAGGACCCATGACGGAGGGGGTAGGGGCGTCGTGTTTGATCCCATTGAAGCTACATGCCCGGCGGTTTCCGTGGTGCCGGCCGCGCTTGTTGTATCGCGGTGATGTTTTTTTGACTGCGACAAGTGAGGGCACTGCGACAACCGCATAAACAAAGGGTTTGCTTGCCTTCAGTGCCTGCACGAGCACTGCGACAAGTGAGGGCAAATCTTTCCGGGGTAGTCCGGGAAAGTCGGGCGGGGCTTGATTTTGGCAATTGGTGCCATGAATACCGGGATATTCAGCGCGGGTGATGCCCTTGCGCCCACCGCCCACCGGCGGCCCGGCACAGGATCACCCTTGCCATGCATCAGGGCAAACACGAGGCGCATCATGGGCAGCCATGCCAGGCGGTCACAGCTCAAGATTGAAAATCTCAGGTGTGATCCGGTAGCACGTCGCAGGCCCCACGCCAGGCAAACGCGGCCTACAGTCGAACGGGCGGCCGCCGTCAGGGGCTAGGCACCCGTGATCCAACAAAACACGGCAAACCGCCTGGTAGTCAAAGCCTTGGCAAACTTCAGCTCTGAAGGTTTCAGCCAATATAAAATATTCAAAGCTCACGTTTTCACCCAACGTGGCGGGCATTCGCTCACCATACTCACGCTGGTGTGAGGCATCGGTTTTGATGGGCTCCCCCTCCGCATTCAACATGCGCCGCATGCCAGCCCGTTGCAACGTCTTGGGCGCATGATCGTCGGCACTGCGGTGCCACATTGAAAAACGGCCTTCACCATGCGTTTCAAGAAAGCGCCGGACAGCCCGCAGCATGGCCACGACTTCGCCATTCCCGTTGCCACCACGCGCAGCTAGCCAGGCATTGAAACAAGCTGCGGCCGCCCGCTCGCTCTCGCCCACCGGCCAGCCGGTCAGGCCCGCCGCCGTGGCCATTTCACCCGCAGCACCCACCAGCGCAAAGCGTGCGCCCACCCGTTCGACTTGCCCGCTTGAATCTTTGGGAATCAAATGCGCAGTCAAAGCGTTAGAGCTGGTGCGAATGGTGGCCTTGATACTGCCCGCGTGAGTGGTCAACCATTCAAGCCAGGCACGGCCGGGGGCACCGTAAACCGCTTGAGCTGCTCCGGTAATGTGTTTCGCAAACGCAGCACCGCCCGCGTAGCCGTGCAGATTTTCAAAAGCCCCCAGCCCGGCTCCAGCATCGGCCGGAATGTCTGCCATTCTGACTTCCTGCCCGGTGCGGGTGCGCTTCTGCCCTTCTGCCATGTGGTCAGCCAGGCCCAATTCACCAGCACTCAAAAACAGTAGTCGCCAGGCTTGCCGGGTGCGTGGGGTGCCGGTACGTGTTGCGCGGGCTTTGCCCTGTTCGTTGGCCAACATGTAGGCACACTCCCCAGCCGTCTTGGGGTCAATCTGTGCCAGCTCATCCAAGATCAGTAGGCAGTCGCTGTGCTGGGCTGCAATGGCTTCCAGCGCGTTATCAGTCGCTCGCCAGCGTTGCAGGTAGCTCGCGCCACCGTTCACGCTTGCCGCCAACTTTAGGGCCGTGGTCTTGCCGCTGGATGAATCGCCCCGGTAGTGGAACCCGCCCGACTCCATGCCCATAGGCCGCAACAATGGTCCGGCAAACGCACACGCCACAGCGAACACCATGCGGGAATTACCGACACACAAGGCCCCCACACGGTCGCGCCATTGCTCAGCGGTGCCTTTGGTTTTGAACGTGTTTTCAACCGCGTTATCACTTTGAAAAACAATGCGTTCGGCATCATCCCCAATGGTTTCACGAGGCAGCACAAAGGCCACCCCGTGCCAGCCAATACGGTCGGTGCAACTGGCAAATTCTTCGGGGGCCCGGGTCTGTATGTACTGGGTCAAAAGGTTTCGAGCACGGGGCGTAGTCGATATGCGAAGGCCCATATTCAGCAGCGCCGCACGGTACTCGCCACCGTCAGCAGAAAGCATTCGGGCGGGCATGGCCCAACGCTTTTCAACCTTCAACAGGTCAGCAAAGGCCACGTAATACCCCCAGCCGCTGCCGTCTTGGTCGCGGGTGTGCGCTTCAACATTCAAAGGGCTGCAAATCCAGTCAGGCGGCTTGGCTTTGCCATCTTGATCCGCCCCAGTGAACCACACGCCTGATTCATCCACTGTGAACGGGTCATAAATGCGGACAGGGTCGGCGCTTTCGGGCCCGCTGGCCTTGCGCCGCTTGCTTGGGCTGGGCTTCTTGGCCTTATCGGTTTGCGCCGCGTGGGCTGCCACTTTGCTCGCTTGGTGTGCATCAATGGCGGCCTCTACAAGGCACCGCACCAACTCTAACCCGCTCGCCTGGTGCAGGTCGTTGAAGTCACTCGCCCCAGCGGGCAAACCCTCAGGAAAGACAGCCACGCCACCCACTGCACGGGCGGCCGCAGTGGCTTTGTCGCGGCCCGGGTTATGACCTGTCTTGGCGTGTGTGGCTTGGTCATCATCGCCAGCAATGACGATCAACGCGGCCGGGTGCGCCTGGTGTATGGCTTTGACCACATGGGCCAGATTTCCCGCATCAAACGCAACTGCCACCGGGCGGCCCGTGGCCTCAAACACACTTGCGGCCGTAGCGTAGCCTTCCGCAACCAGCAGCACCGCAGGCGCGGGACTGGTGTCACTGGTAGCAACTAGGCCGGGCACCAGCCCCAACCAATGGCAAAGGCCGGACTTGCGGCCGTTCTTCAAAAACAGTTTATCGGTGCCGCCGTTGGCCGGCTTGCTGGGGGCAATGCGTTGCAGGTTCCACAGTTCACCGCTTGCGTCGCAAAGGGGAACCAACACGCAATCATCAGTCGCAAAGCGCACGCCGTGGGGTTGAATTCCCTTGCGGGTCAAATAGGCACTGGTGCCAGTTTCGCCTGCCTGCTGCCACAGTAACGCGGCCTCACTCGCTGCGCGGTCTTGGGCGGCCTTTTGTTGGACTTGGGCGGCCTGGTCGCGTTCTGCCCGCTCACGTGCCAAGCGAGCGCTTATTTCGGGGTCTGGTACGTTGGGCACTTGGGGTGACTTGGGCAGCCTGTAGCCGTTTTCTTTGGCAAGGTGTAATAGCGTGCCAATGCCAACACCGCCCCCCGGCTTGATGCTGTGCCAGGTCGAGCGCGTGGCCTTGGGGTCGTAGCCCTCGGCCGTTTGGCTCCATTCATCGAACAAATCAAAGCCAGTAGAGTCTGCAAACTCTGACTTAATCGCCATTCCCACCCGCGCCCAATCATCGCGGGCAACGTTGGCGGGCACGTATTGCAGGGCAGAGCGGATCAGCTCGGGGATGATAGTAGTTTGTATGGCCACAGTCAGCGGGCCCCTGTTGAGTAGCGGCCGGGCTCTTTGTCTTGCAACGCGGGCACGTAGGGAACAAACTCAGCATGCAAAACGTCAGGACTTCCCAGCTCAGACGCTGCCAACTCTTCGCCGGTCATCGCGTCATAAACACTCAAGCGGCCAGGCCATTCGAACCGCACCACAACCGCGCTTTCACCCTTACCCATGCGCTTTTGAAACAAGGGTTTTTTGATGTTTACCTTAGTGAAGGCGGCAGCCAGTCGCAGCCGTTGAACTGCGGCCTTTAAGGCTTGATCTTTGATGAATTGTGGGCCGGGGGTCATTTTTGTGCTCCTGCCTTGATGCGCACTTGAATCCAAGCGTCAATCTCGGAAGCCGGCCAGCACACGGCCCGGCGGGACAACTTCAAAGGGCGGGGAAATGCAGGCGGGTTGCGCCCCAGCATCTCGTAAATGCTGGACTTGCGTAGCCCCACGCGAGATTCAACTTCAGGGAGTCTTAGCAACCGTTCCGGATTGGATGCCGTTGGATTTGTTTGGATGTTCATGGGTTCCTTAGGTAAAGAACCGATGATTTATCGACTGACTCCCGTCATCTAGGCAAGAAACGGTTTCTTGCCGTGAGTACACGCTAACTTGTGCGCCTCGCCAAGAGATTGACTGCCACCGCAATAGGCGACGGATGCATGATTTCTTGATGCACCGTTACCTCTACGTTCTTTACTTCGCCCTGCAATGCCTCCGTCATACCAGACACCCAGTGCCAGGACCTCGCGCCGTCTTTGAGAACTGGGGTGTCGCCATGCTTTTTACATTCCACAGCAGTGCAAAGCCCAGAGGGAGAGGAAATCGATAAAAGACTTTGACTAAGTCCACGTTCGCGGGATCGCATGATTGCAGCGCGGACATGCGCCGTTTCGCTGATTCCTCTGCTGGCATCTTTACCGGCTTGTTCCCATGTGTCAACAATCCACTGTTCGGCCTTGGTTGCGGACTCGCCGCGCGAGTTCATTCGCCAGAACCTAGCAAGAAAAACCGCCGCATCCCGCGCTTCTTTTTTAGGCCGACCACCGGCCTTGACTAGTATGTATCCGTCGGGGAGCAGCGGTAAGTTCGTCTTTGTGTTTTGCATTCGCAGACCTTCAGGTGCTACCTTCATTCGGAGCCAACGCCAGGCGGGTGAAGGACTCCCGCTTTTTCCCCTTCCGGATCAGGCGCGGGGTAGGCGTGGCAAAAACAGTCGATCTCGGTGCAAATTGAAGCGATAGGGAATACATAACGGCCATTTGGTCAGACAGTGTAGAAATGCTCCAAGCTGCCTTCGCTGCGTCACCGCACTCTAAACCCATGTCCCCGAAAAGCGCCGTAGCCCTTGCCCCCGATACCGCGGCAATATTGGCGGGCAATGTCTCCAGTCCGCTGTCAGCATGTTTCTGAATGGCGTTCCTCATTTCATTGGGAATAGCCCCTCGATCATCGAGCGTTGTGAGCATCCCGGCAATATCTTTTAGTGGGGCATCGGCATTCAAGAACCATTGGTTTATAGAGTTTTACTACGCTGTTGGCCCAATGAAAGCTGGAAACCCAATGGTCATGCGGGTTTCCAGAGGTTTTAACTCATCACAGTAAGTCTTTGTTCACCCACAATTCCAATTGTGATTGGCGGCTGGACTGGAAACAATTGAGTTCGCCGGAAAACAGGCTTTTCAACAGCACGGATGAGGCCATCCATCAAGCGAGCCGTGTCGTTTAGGGCGATGAACCCGTCCAAACCCTTCAACAACAGGCCTACCTGATTTTCAGTCTTGACGGGCGGCTTCCGAGAAAATTGACCGACTCCAAAAGGCCCAAAGCGGGTGCTCATAGACACCGACCAAACGGCCGGTCTGTGCCCAAAGCCGAATTTGAGCGGTACGAATTCTATGCCCCGAAGCCGACATTGGCTGGCCGACGTCTACCCAGTGGACGGACAGCTGAATTGCAGCGGAAGTTGCGTGTCAAAAAATATCCGTACCTGGCCCCAAGCCGCACCCGACCCAAATCCGCTTTGACAAGCTCAAGCTGCCCACCCGGAAGCGGATACAGCGCATTGCTTTGGATTTTGGAGAAAGAACCTCATTACTTCGCCGGAAGCATCCGATCCAATGCGTCGGTGTAAATGCCGGCAGCGTGGTCAGTTGACCGTGCATGCCCGACGTTGTGAACGAGCCAGTGTTCGCTTAGCATTTAGAACTTGCTGAATGCGTGTGCCCTCGAAACAGAAGTGCATACCGAATGGTGCTTCATTTTCGTGAAGTGTTCCGTATGCCTCTCCTTCGGAACATTTCGATCATCACCCAATACCCGGTTGGCGCCTCGCTTTGACAAGTTACTATACATGAGTCTTTAAATAGCAAACACCGCAAGGTTCAAAGGTGCAGCACCTGGAGCGGTGACAAAACGGGAGCAACGCATGCGCTTTGGACTGCACGCCTATCACAGCACTAGCCGAAAGACAAAATCACCGGTTCGCAAGGATCTGGTGGTCTGGGCTTCCTCGCTTCTGACTGCACGGTAATCACGGACTTCGACGCCACCGTGTACAACACTCCCTATGGCCCTTTCGATGGCGACAGCTGGGAGCGTCTCTGCCAGCAGGTATTTAAGAAGAAGTTTGCGGTCGACGGATACCAGCACATCGTTGCTACACCCGGCGACTTCGGCCTTGAAGGATTCACAACAACCACAGGCTGTGGTTTTCAGTGTTACTGCCCGGACAAACTCCATCCGGTCAAGGACCTCCACGACAAGCAGCGCGACAAGATAACGCGTGACCTAAAAAAGCTAAAAACCTACGAAACAGCGTTGAGAGGCTTCCTGGGTTCGACGAGGTTACGTCGGTGGTACTTCGTGACGCCGACCGTCGCGAAAAATGACCTCCTTACGCATGCACGAACGAAGGAGGCAGAGGTAAGACAGTGGGGTCTCTCGATCCTGGCGCCAGACTTCGAGGTGCTCGTGCACGATGGCGACCACTACGCCGAGGAAATCCAAGACCTTCAACTAGCCTTGGGCCAAGCCATGGACTTTGGGGGGCTTTCGACGGCCCTGCCTCCGCTTGGCAGTGACCCAGAGGTGTACGAAGAAAACGTCTTACGGAAGACAAAGGCAAGGCTTAAAGGTCGCGTTGATACGATGAAGCTCGCCGAGAAGGTTGCCGGACTGCACCAGCGCACGTTGCGAGAGTTCCTTGAACATGATGCGCACTTCCGGCGCATCAACGAGCAGGCACCAACTGTTCACTCGCGCCTGGTAAGGCTTATTAATGGATTTGAAGCCCACGTCGTAGAGACCTGTGAGACGTGGGAGGGTGCGCCTCAGCAGCTCACTGAAAAGATTCGAGAAGGCCTGGCCGCGCGTATTACGAAGGAACTCGCGCCGCACATTGACGAGACCGAAGCTGCCCATATTGCTCGGCTCATGGTCGCGAGATGGATTGCCGTGTGTGAGCTCGACTATGGCTGAGCTCATCGCAGAACGGGGTCACCTTCGTTTTGAACGCCGCCCCTCGCCGGTTCTGGTCGAGCATCGTCCGCTGTACAAGATTTGCCAACTCATCCTTGTCCTCCATCTATCGTCACGAGGCGGCAAGTCCACGCTGCCGCGGTTGCATCTGTTCAACTGGGCGCTAAAGCGCGCCGACCGAATTCAGAAGTTGGTAGGTGCAGCAAAGGCGAAGGTGCTGCACATTACCGCATGGGGCTTCGACCCGGCCGTTGCCATTGCAATTCGCTTTGCCATAGCTGAAGAGCTTCTTCAGACGACATCCACCGGCTACCAAATCACCGAAAAGGGCCTGTCCCTCATCATTGAGGTGCTGAAGGATCCTGGCGCGTTCTCCACTGAGCGAACGTTCCTGAAGGAAATTGGCAAGGACATCACTGAGAACATGGTTGAAACAGTTGCGAGGGGATGGGAATCGGCATGAACATATTGGCCATTAAGCTACGGCTAGCTACCGAAACCGGAGACTTCGGTTTCCAATTTGTATTCAGTCGTGGATTGACAGTCATTCGCGCTAACAATTCCAGCGGCAAGAGCACTCTATTCAACTGCCTCATGTACGGCCTGGGTATGGAAGAACTCGTTGGCGGCAGAGGCGAAAAGGCCTTGCCGTATGCCGTCAAAGACTACTTCCTCCAAGGCGACGTGCGCGTCGAGGTTGTTGCGTCCGAGGTGTTCATCGAGCTCGAGAATTCTGCTGGTGAAAGCATCACGCTGAGGCGGGCGATCCGCGACACCGTCCGAAACCCAAAGCTTGTCGAAGTCTTCGATGTCGCTCACTTGACGGCAGGGACTGCGCTTGGCACCCCAAAGCCGACGTACCTCTTCGACTCAGGAAGTGCGCAGAAGCAGGAAGGGTTCCATCAGTTCCTTGAGAATTTCATGGGCTACCATCTTCCACAGGTTGCTACGACGTCCGGCGGGGTGGCCAAGCTTTATCTGCAGACAGTCTTTGCGGCGCTGGCGGTAGAGCAGAAGCGGGGGTGGACCGACTACATCGCCAACATCCCGTTCTTTGGGATACGTGATGCGCGAATTCGAGTCACCGAGTTCTTACTCGGGCTCAGCGTGTTTGAGCGTCAGGCCAAGCGCTCAGAGCTGGATGCGGAATCCATGGCAATCGACTCGGATTGGCGTCGAGCGTACGACACCCTGCGGCAAGCCGCTACAACCAATGGCCTTGTCATCGAAGGCCTGTCTGGGACTCCGACCGCTTTGCTTGATGCAGTGACGGTCCTGTTCGTGAAGTCGAACGGTAAGTCGCAAACATCACTTATTGAGCACGTCAGTCAAATATGGTTGGAGCATGCAGAACTCGGCGCGAAGGCTGCAGCATATGGCAAGGCATCCGGCGCAGAAGCCCTCCAAGAGCTCGAGTCCGCGACTGCGGAGCTTCAACTACTGAGTGTCTTGCATGAGCGGGCTACCACCAACCTCACGCTGCAGAGAGCGTCGTTGGTCGAGTTGCGTAATCTGCTCGCGGAAGCCAACGAGGACTTGGATCGCAACAAGACCGCGCTCAAGCTACGAGTCCTTGGCGCGCAGATGGAAGTGGAGGTAGCGTCTGACCATTGCCCGACGTGCCATCAGTCCGTCGACGATACGCTGTTGTTCGGCATCGTTTCTGGCCCTCAGATGGACCTGAGCACCAACGTTGAGTACCTCGAAAGCCAACGTCGCATGCTACAGCGTCAAATTAACGGCGCGCAGGAAGAGATTCGTCAATCAGAGATTGCAGTGATGGACGTAGCCGGTCGCCTCGCGGCCAAGCATGACTATCGCACCTCGTTGCGCGGCGATGTGAGCACTGGCGCGACAGAATCACGAGCCATCGTGCGTCGCCAAATTCAGATTGAGCTGGAACTGTCAAATCTCCAGGCATTCGAAACCCAGGCTGGGACCCTACTTGAAGCTCTTGGTGAGGTCGCCAAACGGCTCGCAACCAACCAAGCCGCTCGAAGAGGTCTTCCCAAGGATGCATACAGTCCGGAAGACCGTTCCAGAATTACTCTCTTTGAGAAGAACTTTCGCGGCAATGCGAGCTCGTTCGGCTACGAGAGTGCTGAGATTGCGGACATCCGCATTAGCCTAGACACGCTGACCCCCATCCTCTCTGAACTTGAGCTGCGGGAAATCAGGTCCAAGGTCCAAACCAGCCTTACAGCGGACTCGAGCGCCAGCGACTTCGTGCGCCTAATTTGGAGCTACCTGCTCGCGCTTTACCAGACGTCGACGATGCGAGGGTTTGAAGGACATCACCCCGGGTTCCTCCTCATGGATGAACCCGGTCAACACTCAATGCGCTCCAGCAGCCAACACGCGTTGCTGCAGTTACTGAGCGGCGCAACGGGCTTGCAGTCAATCGTTGCAGCCTCGTTTGACGAGAATGAGTCGGTGTTCCTCGAAGCGACTGCCGGCCTCGACTTCAAGCTCATCCGATGGGAAGGCAAAGTCATTCAGCGCCTCTCGTAGGCTTCCCGAGACTGACTGAGAGCTTGTGCCTCGTCGCAAACAGGCTCGCCGGATCGACGAGAGGAAAAATACTGCTTCAGCGAGGTTGAGCGCCTGCGACATCCAGCGCGCGCCGGGTGCTGAAGTCAATGCTAGACCCGTCAGTTCGAACGACAAAGAAGCATGACGTGTGACCTGGGTGGTCACGATCCATACGCTTCTCGAAGTGCGAAACTCCTGGGCCGATCTTGGTTGGTTGCCCTGCAGGAATGACAGAGTCATAGACCGCGAGTAACGCTTCCAGGTCGGCATTGTCTGAAGCGTCTCGCACTCGGTCCCCGTCGGCATAGCGCGCGAGCATCGTCTTGAAATGGTCAACGGCGTTGCCCTTCTTGGACCAGCTTCGGCCGTTGGGCAAACTGATGGGAACTGATTTGGCCATGGTCACTCGCTTGTCCTGAGGACGGAAGTTGGAACACGCATAGATCCCAGCCAAGAACTAGGCCGGCCATACGACCTAAAGCATGTCGGGACGCATTGACTCAAGAGTGGACGCAAGAGTCGTCTTACCCAGCCTGCGAAGTCCTCTTACAAGGGACTTCAGTAGGTTGGTTTTTGAGAGTAGATTATCCACGCTCAGACGCAGGCCATCGGCCTCCGCATGGTTATTTTTTTCCTGGGCCAAAAGGCCGTCATATTGCTCCGGAAGATTGCCGTCACGCCCCAAGTAATAGATGGTATCTGCGTCGGCGATTTCTTCCGGCGATAGCGTCTGCAGGATCACATTGCGTGCAGCGGTCTTTCGTTCGAAGTACAAGCGAGTGTCTTCCCAATCTCGTTTTCCAAAATAGTCCACGCCAAGTTTTTCGTCTGCTCTTGGGCGGACGGGGTGAACCGTTGACCACTGGTCTATGAGCATGCGAGCGCTTGCATCTGTGAGGTGCGTCAGTATTGTCTCTACGCCTAGCTGCGCGCTCATCTCCCGATTAGCCTGGATCGCATCAAGAGCGGTGCAGAACTTCTTTCCGCTCAGTTTGTATCGTTCCTGAACAGACTGTTTAGCCGTTGTGAAGGAGGCTGAACTCCACTCCGTCCGTGGTGGAAGCATCCTTGCGATGCTCATTAGGTCCATCCGAGAACACTCATCTGTATGCGATCCCAACGTGTTTTCGGCGCATAGTCTCAGCAAATGATTTTTCAAGTCTCTAAGCACTTTTTGAAGAACGACCAAGCTATTTCGAATGACTTGGATATTGGCTAAAGGCTTGTCTTCTAGGCTCGGATTCCCTTCGACATCTGTGGCAAATCGCAGTTGCTGGCCATCGTCGTCAATCGACGCCAGGCTCATGATGTAAGGCTGCAGTTCACTTAGGTGTCTCCGAATCGCCTCATCGCCAATGCTCGCCTGTTGAAGGTGCTGCCAGTGCGACGCGATGTCATGGTTGACAGCGTGGCTCACTTTAAGAATTCCAGCCGCCAGCAGTCGAGTCATCGCGAATTTCAACGAAAGCTCGACCCCATGGCGCGCGTTGTAAAGGATCGGAAGAACAAGCGTATCCCTGGCAACAAACATTTCCTTCTCAAGGATTAGATTCGCTAGCGCGAGTGCCGCGTCGATGAATCCATCGACGTAGTTCTCTTCGTCCCCCTGCGGCCCAATACACGCGTTCCATGTTCTGTCGACAGGAATGCTGAAGAATGGGTCAGGCCTGGCCGCCGGGGGGTTTTCTGGTTGGGTCATGCCATATTGTCTCTGCTGGGCAACAGACATCCATCAGAATTTTGCGAGTCCGGCATGCGGTCTAATGCCAATCAGGACAACCTCAGTCCGTGAAAATCATCGCAACGGCGCCAAGGCTTCGCGAAGAACCGTGGGTGGACTGCGGTGTTGTACGGTGAACTGATCTCGTTGAATGGGCTGGCGCGACTTAGTGGACGTCTCGAAAGCAGACAACCGCCAACGTCTGGACCTGGCCTTGGATTCAACCGGTCGACGCAACAAGTTGGCTGAATCGTTCAGCAGGCGTTTCGTAGTCTAGAGTTTTCCTTGGACGTTCATTGAGCTTTCTCGCAATGGCATTGAGCTGTGCCTGTGAGTAATGCGAGATATCAATCCCCTTGGGGAAATACTGCCGTAACAGTCCGTTTGTATTTTCATTGCTCCCACGCTGCCAAGGACTATGGGGATCACAGAAGTAAACACTGATATCGGTGGCCAATGTAAAACGCTTGTGGTCGGCCATTTCATGACCCCGATCCCAGGTTAGCGACTTGTAGAGCTCCTGAGGCCGCTTGCGTGCGTTTTTGATGAGTGCATTGATGACCGTCTCGGTATCACTGCGTGCCACCTTCACCAGCATGACGTAACGCGTCTGGCGCTCCACCAGTGTCGCAATCTGATTATTGAGACTCCCAAAAAGCAAGTCGCCTTCCCAATGGCCTGGTACGGCACGGTCTTCCACTGAGGCTGGGCGCTCACTGATCGATACGGTGTTGGTGATCTTGCCGTGGTTGCCTGTCTTTTGCGTGTGGTGACGCGAACGGCGCATGACTCTCGTGCGTCTCAGATGTTGCAGTAGCTCTTTCTTCAATGCACCACGGGCTTGAATGAATAGGCTGCGGTAAATGGTTTCGTGTGGCACGTGGTAGTCCTTGTCGCACGGGTAAGTATGCTTGAGCCATCCTGCGATTTGCTGGGGTGCCCACTGGTATTGGAGCTTGCGTGCCACGATGTTGGCCAGCCTTCGCTTCTCCACCAGTTTGCAAGTCTTGGGGCGACACGCCCGATCCCAAGCCGCCTGCTCGGCCTGGGTCGCACGGTAGCAGCCTTGACCACCGTTGCGCTGGATCTCGCGACTGATGGTGGATGGAGCGCATCCAAGCTGGCAAGCAATTGACCGGATCGACTGTCCCGCTGCCAAGGCGCGTGATATCTCTTCGCGTTCAGATAGGGTTAGCGCAATTGGGGAACGACAACGCTGCGGCGGACGTATGCCACCAGTTTCCGCCAGGACGCCACTGACAGATGAGTGGTTTCGATCAAATAACTGGGCGATTTGTTGAAGGGATTCACCCTTCTTCCAACGCTCCCACATCAGAGCCTTCTGGCTCTCAGAGTAGTAAATCCTGGGTCTTTGTTTCATCTGCAACACTCCTTCTGCTCACGCAGAATTTAAGGTGTTGCGTCGACCGGTTGAATCCAAGGTCGGGAGGAGACATTGGCAGTCGTAGACCCTATGACCGCTTCCGCCCACTTTGCTGCCCATCGGCCGTTGACACCCGTCCAATAAGAAATGTCAAACTCTCGTATTACGAAGGTTGGGCCAACAGTGCAGGAAAACCCGGTTTAAAGTAGGCGCAGTCATTTTCAAAGCTCCGTTTTTTCGCCGGGGGGGGTTGTACCCAAGAGAACCCCTCTCGCGCCGAATTCCAGATAGGTGCATGGTCTGCCAACAAAGCGCAAAGAAGGCCGGGTATGAATGGCGGACAAGGAGTAGCTGAATGAGAAAAGAGAGATTTCATTTTCATCATATGAAAGTGCTCTCACTTTGTTCTCAGATTGCCCTCACTTTGTCATCACTCCCAATCGACCGCAAACCCGCATCGTTGCTAGGTTCTTGCGGTTTGCCCTCAGTGCCCAGTGTTTTCAGGCAGTAGCAACCGGGTTCAGGCTTCAACACCTAAACAAATGGGCGCAAAAAAACCGCCCTTCGTTGCCGTGGGGCGGTTTGCCGGGGCTGGGTTGACGATCAGGCGGCCCGCTGGGGCATCTTGATCACGTTTCCGGCCTTTCTCCCGTCTAGGTAATCAGCCCACCACTGCATCAAGCGTTCACGATCCTTCAGGTACGTGGATCGGTGATAGGCGGCCCGGATTTCGTTCGCTTCTTTGTGGGCGAGTTGCCTTTCGATCACATCAGGATTCCAGCCGCATTCATTGGCCACCGTGGAGAACAACGCCCGGAACCCGTGGGCGGTCGCCGTGTATTTGTAGCCCATGCGTGCCAGGGCTGAATTGAAGGTGTTCTCGCTCAGAGGCTTGCTTCGATAGACGGGGCTAGGGAACACCAAAGCACAATCGCCGCTCAGCGGTTTCATGAATTGCAAAATCTCCACCGCTTGTGCTGACAGTGGAACCCGGTGTTCAGTGCGCATCTTCATGCGCTCCGCAGGTATGACCCACAGCGCCGCATCAAGGTCGAATTCTGTCCACAGTGCCCCGCGTGTTTCACCTGGTCGGGTTGCGGTAAGAATCATGAAGCGCAACCCGTGAACGGTCGTGGGGTCGCCTTCGTATGCGGCCAGCTTGGGAAGGAATTCGGGCAACTCCTTATCAGTCATCGCGGCCCGGTGCTGCACAGTGCGTGGCTTCAGCACCTCAGACGGCACTAGGTCAAGCATGGGATTTGCCTCGATCCGTTCATGAATCACAGCCCACCGATAAACCGCCTTGACCCGCTGTAACACCCGCCCGGCTTGGTCAGCCGCCCCCCGGGCTTCGATCTTTTTCACCGCTGCCATGATTTCGCCGGGTTTGATGGCTGCAAGCGGCCTCGAACCCAGTGTTTTGAAAATGTCGTTTTCCAGCGTGGCACGGATACGCCCCGCCGTTTCAGTATCCCAGCGTGCGGCCTGGTGCTTCATCCAGTCGCGGGCCACCGCCTCAAAGGTGTTGACGGTCTCGAAAGCGGTTTTCGCTTTGTCGACCCTGCGAAGTTCGCCGGGGTCGCTGCCATCTTTCAGAGATTGCCGGGCCTTGGTCGCCAATTCGCGGGCATCCTTCAGGCTCACGCCGGGATAGACCCCGAAGGCAAGTCGTTTTTCTTTGCCGCCATAGCGGTACTTCATACGCCAGTACCGGCCCCCGGCCTTGGTCAGTTCCAAATAAAGCCCGAAGCCGTCCGAGTGTTTGCCGGGTTCGGTCAGGTTGCGCAGTTGCGCGTCAGTCAATGGCATGGAGGTATCCTTCGCAGTCTGGGGGCACAAATGGGGGCATATTTCGCCATCATACGACCAAGGACTAGCATTCATGCGGGTTAGCGACCGGTCTGCGTGTGCGGCCCCGGCACCATCTAATGCTTTCATAAAGTATCAGAAGCTCTTAAAACCCGCCTCCGTCATTGGAGAGCGGGTTTTTTCTTGTCTCAAGCGATCTCACGGGATAGCAGGCATACCGTCTTAGAGACGGCATATTTGACGGTATGTCGAAATACCGCCAACCGAGATACCGTCAGACGGGGGCAATATGGCACTCAACGCCACCTATATAAAGAACAGCACCAAGCACTCTGGAGCCCCTGCGGGTGACAAGCACACTGACGGCGGCGGCATGTACCTGTTGGTCAAGGCCAGCGGCAAGTATTGGCGTATGGATTACCGCTTTTGTGAAAAGCGTAAAACGCTGGCGCTGGGCGTATTCCCGGCAGTTTCGCTAGAAAAGGCCAGACAACGGCGAGACAAGGCGCGCGAACTCCTGGCAGAAGGCCTTGACCCGAATGTTGCCAAGCAGGAAGCAAAAGTGGCCAACGCTGCAGTAGTGGCAAACACTTTTGAATCAGTTGCCCTGGAGTGGATGGAGAAGACCGCTGCAGAACGCAATGCAGGCACCCAACTCAAACGAAAAACATGGCTCGAAAAAGATGTCTTCCCGTTTATCGGAGCCATGCCCATTTCCAAAATCGGACCGCGTGACGTGCTGGGCGCTTTGCGCGTCATGGAAGGTCGGGGGCATTGGATGCCGTAGCAACGGGCAGTGCAGAACGCGACGTGACACAAGACCTCAAAGGAGCATTGACGACAGCAACCCCCACCCATTTTTCAGCCATCACCGAGCCCAAACAGGCCGGTGAATTGATGCGCTCCATCTTCGATTACAACGGCCACCCTTACACCGTGGCGGCGCTCAAACTGCCCCCCACTGCTGTTTGTGCGCTCCGGCGAACTTCGCAAAGCAGAATGGATCGAGATTGACCTCGAAACGGCTGAATGGCGCATCCCGGAATGCCCTACAGGCCCGCCAGTCAGTCGCCAATCGGACACCCTCAAGGGTTTGCCCTATGCATGCGATCGGTTTGAACGACAAGAATGACTTCCATTCGGTCATTCATTCTTTTTGGTGAAGGAGGCTCTGGTGGAATATGTGACGCCTACGGGTACTTTCCAACCTGTGATCATCGAGTGGGTGATCGCCGAGGGAGAAATACCGCCTGATGCTGCGCGGCACACTGAAAACGACTTCTTCGAGCGCTTCGATGTCATGCGCTTCGCCACTCGCGAATCCGCCAGCCAGGTCGGACAAGAACGCTCGCTGCAACGGCGCAAAAGCAGGCGCTTGTTCGTTTTCATTTCACGGGGCTTTGAAGGCGAAGCCGCTTTACATCGGAACCTATCGAAGACTTTGCAGTGCTGCCATAGCGAGATCGCCGCGCAATGGCCCCAAAAACACACATTCGATTTTCAACGCGACTTCGCGCTGGCCGGGCTCGACATGAGCGCGACCCTCGTCAAGTTGCAATAGGGTCGAAAGACCCACCCTGCCCGACAAGGGCGCACAACTGGAGACGCGATAATGGCAAGACATTTCGGACAGACGACATTCCCGCCGCAGCGCATGGGCCTGCGTGTTCTAGCTGCCAGCGTGGCATTGTTTGCCGCGGGTACTTTGCATGCCCAAGAAACCTTCAAGATCGGCGTGGTCAGCTTCTTGTCCGGTCAGGCGGCCGAAAGTTTCGGTATCCCGGCGGTCAACGGTGCAAAGGCGCTGGTGGAGGCTTTCAACAAAGGGCAGGCGCCTGCACCCTACAACAAGACAGGTTTCGGCGGCATGAAGCTGGAGGCCGTCTACATTGACGAGGCGGGTGGTGCGACCAAACAGGTGCAGGAGCTTCGCAACCTCTACGACCGCGAGAAAGTCGATGCCGTGGTCGGTTATGTCAGCTCCGGTGACTGCCTGGCGGTTGCACCGGTGGCCGAGGAGATGAAGCGCTTTCTGATCCTCTATGACTGCGGAACCCCGCGTGTCTTCGAGGACGGCAAATTCAACTATGTGTTCCGCACCGCCTCACACGCAACCATGGACAATGTGGCGCTGGCCCGTTATCTGAAAGCCAAGAACATCAAGGTCAACAGCTTCAACATGATCAACCAGGACTATGCCTGGGGTCAGGATTCGAAGAAGGACTTTGCACTGTCGATGGAAAAGCTGTTCCCGGACGCCAAGGCAGGCCAGGACCAGTTGCCGAAATTCGGCGCAGGACAATACGGTACTGAAATCTCGTCGCTGATGAGCAAGACGGCCGACGTGACCCACTCCAGCCTCTGGGGCGGTGACCTGCAAGCTTTCATTCTGCAAGCCGGTCCGCGCGGATTGTTCAAGCGCACGCAAGTCCTGTTGTCGGCCGGTGATCACGTGCTGCCAGGCCTGGGCGACAAGATGCCTGACGGCACCATTCTCGGTGCCCGCGGCGCATATGGCCTGATGTCGCCTAAATCGGCGCTCAATGACTGGTGGTGGGATCTGTACTCCAAGGCCAACGGCGTCTATCCCGTGCAGGCTCCGTACCGGATGGCGCAGGCATTGCTCGGCCTGAAGCTGGCGGTCGAAAAAGCCACTGCGGCCAACGGCGGCAAAAAGCCGAATTCGGAGCAGTTGGCCGCCGCGCTGAAGGGCTCGGAATGGGCCTCTCCGGCCGGCAAGATCAGCATGGCCCTGGCCGATGGCCATCAGGCCATCCAGGAAACCGCGATCGGCAAGACGCGATATGACGCCGCCAAGAAAATGGTGATGATCGACGACATCGTCCGTTTCCCGGCCGAATGTGTCAATCCGCCGTCCGACATGAAGTCGGAGGACTGGATCAAGGCAGGTTTCCCTGGCGCCAAAGGCTGCCCTTGACCCTGTAAGCGCCTTCAGGCGCGATTTGAGCTGAGCCTCGAAGCGCGTCTGACTCTCGACATGCCCCACCCGGACCGCACACCATGCCCGCCATCTCAACCATCCTGATTGACGGCCTGACCTACGCGTCATGGCTGTTCATCGTCGCACTCGGGCTCACGCTGGTGTTCGGCGTGCTGAAGATCCTGAACATCGCGCACGGCAGTTTCTACGCCCTCGGAGCCTATACAGCGGCCAGCTTTGTCGGCTGGAGCGCCAGCATGAACTGGGCCCCCGTCTGGTCATTGTTGGCGATGCTGCTGGCTGCTGTTGCGGTGGCCGTCATCGTCGCGCCACTGATCGAGCGTGGACTGCTGCGCTTCTTCTATGGCCGCGATGAGGTCCTGCTGGTGCTGGTGACCTATGCCATGTTCCTGATTCTGGAGGACGTGACCAAGCTGGTCTGGGGCGCCAATCCCTATTACGTGTCCGAACCCTATTCGCTGTTCGGCAACGTCGATGTCGGCGTGCAGAGTTACGTCGGCTACGAGTTCGCGTTGATCGGCCTTGCCGCGGTCGTCGGCCTCGCCGTCTGGTGGGGACTGAACCGCACCCGCCAGGGCAAGATCGTGCTGGCCGTGATCCACAGTCCGGAGGTGGCGTCGAGTATGGGCGTCAACGTCTCGCGGGTTTACATGGTGTCGTTTTCAATCGGCATTTTCCTCGCGGCTCTGGGCGGCGCCTTCACCGCACCGATGATCTCTGTACAGCCGGGCGTGTCGGTTGGCGTGGTCATCGTCTCCTTCGCGGTCGTGATCATCGGCGGGCTGGGCAGCATCCAAGGTGCAGCCATCGGTGCGCTGCTCGTCGGCCTGGCGCGTTCGCTGGCCGTGCACATCGCACCAGTGGCTGAACTGTTCTCGATATATGTCGTTATGGCGGTGGTGCTGATGTTCCGGCCTGAGGGCTTGTTCCAGCGCATTCAGGCCCGGAAGATCTGACATGACGGCCATTCTTCCTGCGTCGAAGACTGCGCCTGGGGCAGGTCATGGACGGCTTATCCTGATCGCCGCCGTCACCTGCGTCGTGCTCTCGCTGGCCGGCCTGTTGATGCCGCGCTGGCTCAGTTTCCTGCTGATCATGTCTGCAGCCAACGGCCTGGTCTCCCTGGGCATCGTCGGCCTGATGCGCGGTGGGGTTGTTCCGTTCGGCCAGGGCATGATGCTGGCCGCCGGGGGATACGCTGCAGCGCTGGCCTACAACCACCTGGGCTTTACCGATGCACTCGGCATGGCTTTGATCGGAGGCGTGGCGGCAGCGCTGATTGCCTCGCCGTTCGCGCCGCTGTTGTCGCGCTACCGCGGCATCTTCTTCGCGATGCTGACCCTGGCCTTGTCGATGGTGACCTACGGTTTGCTGATGAAGCTCGACATGCTCGGCGGCTCGGACGGCTTCAATGTCGGGCGGCCGACCTTGTTCGGCCAGGAACTGGCCGATGGCCGCGTCGTCTACACCTTGTATGTACTGGCGATAGTTCTGGCTACCACGATGGCACTGCTGGCGCGGATCTTCTTCGACAGCACACGCGGACTGGTTACGCTGGCCGTCAAGGAGAACGAACTCCGGGTCGAGTACCTCGGCGGTTCGGTGCGCCAGGCCATGACCATCAATTTCATCCTCGCAGCCTTCTGCGGCGGCATTGGTGGCGCACTCGCGGTGATGGCGCTAGGCCACATCGAACCGAACTTCAGCTTCTGGACCACCTCGGGTGAATTTGTCTTCGTCGCCATCCTCGCCGGTTGGCAGAGCGTGGCTGCGGTCTTCATCGCCAGCACGTTGCTTGAAGTGGTGCGTTCCTTTTCGAGCGCCTATTTCCCGAATACTTGGCAGCTGGTGCTGGGCATTTTCCTGCTGCTGGTGATCCGTTTTCTGCCGGGTGGCATCGGTTCCTTGTGGATGGGAAGAAAACGCAAATGACCACACTTCTCGAAGCCCACGGTGTCAACAAGCGGTTCGGCGCCGTGGTGGCCGCTGAGGACATCAATATCCGCATCGCCAGCGGCGAACGGGTTAGCCTGATCGGCAGCAACGGCGCCGGAAAGACGACCTTCGTCAATATGATTACCGGCTACCTGAAGCCGGATACCGGCCGCATCACGCTCGCCGGTCACGACATCACCCCGCTGGCACCCCGCATCATCACCCGCCTGGGCGTGGCGCGTTCGTTCCAGATTCCGCAGCTGTACGGCGATTTGAGCGTGCTCGACAACATGCTGGTTGCCAACGCCTGTCACGACGACAAACTCAGCTTCTGGCAGCCGGCGCGGCGTCCGGAAGCCATTGCGCGGGCGGAAACCCTGCTCGAACGCTTCCGCCTCGGCGAACACCGCGACCGCCGTGTCGCCGAATTGCCCGGTGGCGTGCGCAAGCTGCTCGATATCGCCATGGCCATGACGGGCCGACCCAAGCTGCTGCTGCTCGACGAGCCGACCAGCGGGGTCTCTGCCGAAGAAAAGTTTCCGATGATGCAGACGATCATGGACGCACTCGGCCACGAGGCAGAAACCACGGTGCTGTTCGTCGAACACGACATGGACATCGTCGAGCGCCACGCCAGCCGCGTGGTGGCCTTTTATGCCGGGCGCATCATTGCCGACGATATACCGTCCATCGCACTGAAAGCCGATGACGTACGCCGCTACGTGACCGGCGAACTGCTGCAGGAGTGAAGAAGCGATGCCTCCCCCCGAAGGATTCTCATGCTGAAAATTGAAGGCCTCCACGTCGCCATCCAGTCGGTCGTGGCTTTGCGCGGCCTGTCGATGGAAGTGGGTGACGGCACCATGGTGGGCCTGATTGGCCGCAACGGCGCTGGCAAGACGACGCTGTTGCGCACGGTGATGGGCCAGCTCAAACCGAGCGAGGGCTCGATCACCTTCAACGGCCAGGACCTCGGCCAGCTGCCGCCGCACAGCCGGGCCGGTCTGGGCATCGGATACATGCCAGAAGACCGTGGCCTGGTGCCCGAACTGACGGTTGAGGAAAACATCCTGGTCCCGGTCTGGGTCAACAAGACCTTGAATATCGAAGAGCGTCTGGCGCTGGTCTACCGCGTCCTGCCCGAACTCATCGAAATGCGGGAGCGGCGTGCGCTGTTGCTCTCTGGCGGACAGCAGAAGCTGGTTGCACTGGCCCGCGCGATGGCGATTGGCACGCGTTTGCTGTTGCTCGACGAACCTTTCGAAGGGGTTGCACCCGCACTCTCGAAACGCCTGGGCGAAGTCATCGCCGGCATGAAAGGCAGTGAAATCTCGGTGTTGATCGCGCAAAGCGACCTCAACCATTCGCGTCGTCTGGTGGATGCCGAATTTGTCATCGAACGCGGCGCCAATGTCGCGCCGGCCAGCGTCTGAAGAAAATACTATGAACCACTGGCTGGGCTATCCGGTGCCACCGATGCACCTTGAGGCGCTGTATGGTGACCGATTGGTGCGCTGTTTTGTCGAGAGACCGATTAGCCTGTTCGCGATGTTCGAGGCTTCGGTCGCGCGTGCGCCGGATGCCGAGGCCATCGTTTACGACGGCCAGCGCTGGAGCTACGCCCAATGTGAGCGGGCGACCCGGCTTCTGGCTGGGCGGCTCGCTGCGCTCGGCGTGCAACGCGGCGATCGGGTCGTGATGCTGATCGACAACCGGCCCGAATTCATCGTCACGCTGCTGACCGTGCAAAGACTGGGGGCGATTGCCGTACCGGTGGGGGCGCGCGAGCAGCGGCCGGGACTTGAATACATCATCGGCCAATGCGGCGCGGCAGCGGTGGTGGTTGATGCCGCCCTGGAGGCGCGTTTGCCCGAGCCGGGCCAGAGCGCGCTGCACACAAGCGCAGCTGCAGCGTCCGCCGCGATGGTGCGTCTGGTGATTGGCGACGGGGCCGACGAGATCTCGATGGTGAATTTGCTCAGTGCAGAAGAAGCCGGGGATGACTTGCCCGCAGCCGAAGTCGCCGAAACCGCTACGGCGGTGATTCTCTACACCTCAGGTACGACGGGCCATCCGAAAGGCGCGATGCTGACCCATCTCAACATCGTGCATTCGTGCCTGCACTATGAGGCCTGCATGCGGTTGCAGGCAAGTGACCGCTCCGCGCTCGCCGTGCCGGCCAGCCACGTCACCGGCTTGCTCGCCTCCATCGCCTCCATGTTGAAGGTCGGTGGCGCAATCATCATCACGCCACCGTTCAAGGCCGAAACCTTCATCGCCACGCTGGCAGCCGAACGTGTTACCCATACTTTGATGGTTCCGGCCATCTACAACCTGTGCCTGCTGCACCCGAGCTTCGCCAGTGCCGATCTCAGCGCCTGGCGCATCGGAGGCTACGGCGGTGCGCCGATGCCGGTGGCAACCATCGATGCGCTGACCGAGCGGCTGCCCCGGCTCACGCTGCTCAATGCATATGGCTCGACCGAGGCCACCTCACCGGCGACGATGATGCCGGCCGGCCAGACCCGCGATCACGCCGACAGTGTGGGCGTCGTCCTGCCAGCCGCCGACATCCGGGTGATGGACGATGCCGGCCGCGAATTGCCGGCCGGAGAAACCGGCGAGTTGTGGATCGCAGGGCCGATGATCGTCCCCGGCTACTGGAACAACCCTGAGGCCACAGCCGCCTCGTTTACCGCCGGCTACTGGCATTCGGGCGACCTGGGCTCCATTGACGGCGCGGGGTATGTACGGATCTTCGACCGCAAGAAGGACATGCTCAATCGCGGCGGCTTCAAGATCTATTCGGTCGAGGTCGAGAATGTGCTGATGGCCTGGCCCGGCATGGTGGAGGCGGCGATCGTCGGTCGTCCCTGTCCGGTTCTTGGCGAACGCGTCCATGCTTTCATCCATGGACCATCGGCAGACAAGAACGACGCAGCGTTATGTGCCTTCATTGCGACCCGTCTGGCCGATTACAAGGTTCCGGAGACCATCACCTGGTGCGATACGCCGCTGCCGCGCAATGCCAATGGCAAACTAATGAAACGATTGTTGCGCGAACAATTGGCGACGATGATTTGAACCTGTGTTCTGCTGGGCTGGGCGAATTTACTACCCGGGTCGCGAGCACTATTTCATCCTTGGCGTGTGCAGTCGTTCCCGCGATCTAGTCTGGCGGGCCTCGGTCGAGTGACTGGTCTTGGGGGCCGAGCGTTCGCTTGAGGTCTAGCTCCGCGAATGACTGGTTGAAGCTCTCGCGAACGCACAGGCGTCAAGCTCGAATGTATGTGATCGGCCTAATCGCGACGATGACCACTGAACTGGTGGTGGTCGTCACTCGCTTTCGTAGACAAATTTAAGCTTCCAGTTCGAAGCTGCTCGAACGCCAGCGGGCTCAGTTGATCTAGGTGACTGTGCTTGCGGAATCGATTTTAAAAACCCTCGATGTAATCAAAAATATCTGATTGGGTTCGACCCTGAGCACCGCACGGCTTCCGACGCGGAGCAATAATCCACTCCAGTGGTTAAATCGTCAAATGGCACTCATCTAGCGGGAGGTCAGACACTCCACATTCAAACTGCATTAAAAGGGAGACACCAAACCAATTGATGGTATTTTTCGCGTCCCGTGTGATCATGTTCCCGTCCGCAGCTGGCCCTTATTCAAAGCTCGCCAGTTGATGCGGGGCGTGATTGCGTCCTTACAAGGAGAGAAGACGTCATGAGTCAAGTCCATCCCTGCGCCCGAACCACCCCTCGCACACGCGCTGAGATAAGGACCTCGCCCGCTGGTGCCAGTGCGCTGGCCGACCGATACAACATCACGCCCGCCACCGCTCGCAAGTGGAAAGAGCGCGAAGATTCAGAGGATCGCTCCCACCGCCCGCGTACGTTGAAGACGACGCTCAGTCCAGCGCAGGAGCAACTTGTTGTCGAGCTTCGGCGCACAGTTCTACTGCCCCTGGACGACCTGCTGGCGATCACCCGCGAGTTCATCAATGCCGCTGTTTCACGCTCAGGCTTGGACCGTTGTTTGCGCCGCCATGGCGTCTCCGATCTGAAAGGCCTGCTGCCACAAGTTGAGGGGGAGCCTGCGCCACTGAAAACCTTCAAGGACTACGAGCCTGGATTCATACACATTGACATCAAGTACCTGCCGCAGATGCCTGATGAGACGAAGAGGCGCTACCTCTTTGTGGCCATTGATCGAGCGACACGGTGGGTCTATTTCCACATTTACAACGACCAGACTGACGTCAGCAGTACCGATTTTTTGTGCCGGTTGAGAAAAGTCTCGCCCATGAGAATTCAAAAGATTCTGACTGACAACGGAAGTCAATTTACCGACCGTTTTACAGCCAAGAGCAAACAAGCCACGGGCAAGCATACGTTCGACATCAGCTGTGCCGAGATGGGTATCGTGCATCGCCTGTCGCCCCCACGCCATCCGCAAACCAATGGCATGGTGGAGCGCTTCAATGGGCGCATCAGCGACTTGGTTAAGCAAACACGTTTCGCATCAGCGGCTGAGCTGGAGGCGACTCTGACGCTCTATTTAAAGACCTACAACCACCATATCCCGCAGCGGGCTTTGAAGCACCAAACACCTATTCAAGCTTTGCAGAAATGGCGCGCAGGAAAACCTGATTTGTTTGCCAAGCGAGTTTATGAACAGGCGGGACTTGACAGGTATTGACTCAGTTGAAACGGAAACTACCTAGCACTCCTGCAGGTTTTCTTAGATTACTCGAGTCAAGACTTACACCAAAGATAAAGCCGCATTGTTGAAGAACAATGCGGCTTTTTTCTTGTGCGCTTACAGCCCTTCGTTCACCGTCGGGTAAGCCAATTTCAAGCGCAGTTCGCGCTTCATGCGGGTGCTGTCCATGCGGCGGGACTCGCTCATGAAACTTAGCAGCATCAAGGACAAGTGCTGCGAGGCCGTGCTTCTGGGAACGCGCGGGGGGCGGGGCAAACCGTATTTATCGGCAGCCAGATCAAAGTAGTCGCCCATTTTCAGACAGGTGTCGTCGTTGACGTTGTAGATGCGCTGAGGCTTGGCGCGCCACAGCGCTGCGATGCAGGCCCTTGCTAGGTCGGCGGCGTGGATGTGGTTGGTGTACACGTCATCCTCAGCCTGCAACACAGGCGTGCCCTTGAGCAGGCGGGCATGCGGGGTGCCGCCAACGCGGTCGCGGGCGTAGATGCCGGGAATGCGCAAGATGCTGCTACGCACGCCGCTGGCCCGGCCGAAAAATCGCACGGAGTTTTCAGCATCAATTCGTCGCTTGGCCCTTGGTGTATCTGCGCAAGTAGCTCTTGTTTCAATAGCAAAATCACCCTGGCAATCGCCATAGACACCGCTGGTGGACCCATACACCAGGGCGACGGGCAGGCTGCGCAGACGAAGCAGGCGGGTGAGCGCCAAGGTGCGGGGGTCGCCCCAGCCTTCGCTGGGAGGCGGCGCCAGATGCACCACACGGTGGGCAAGCCCGGCGAGCCGACGCAGGGTGGCTGATTCATCCAGATTACCAAGCAACGGGGTGATGCCCGCTGCGCGCAGGGCGTTGGTGCGGTCGGCACTGCTGGTCAGCGCGAGCAGTTGCACTCGCCCCTTCAGACGAGCCGCCACGCGCAGGCCCACATCGCCACAACCGACGATCAGAATGCGCTGCCGGCGAAAGCGGGCAGGCAGTGCGCCGGGCCGCGTGGCGTACAGATGGGGATGGGGGCTTTGAATTGAAGGCAAAATCGAGGGCTTCCAAGCGTTACAAGCCCCAAGGATACAGAAAACATGACGAGCACCGACAGCGCAGCACAGGGGTTTCAGATCTCGATTCAACCCAGTGGACGGGCCTTTTCCAGCCAAGCGGATGAAACCCTGCTGGCAGCAGCCATTCGCCAAGGCATTGGCTTGCCTTACGGCTGCAAGGATGGGGCTTGCGGCTCTTGCAAGTGCAAAAAAATAGAAGGCAGCGTGACCCACGGCCCGCACCAAAGCAAGGCCTTGAGCCAAGAGGAAGAAGCAAACGGCCTCATTCTGACCTGCTGCGCCGTGGCACAAAGTGATGTGGTGCTGGAGTCCCGCCAGGTAACGGCTGAAGGGGCGTTTCCGATCAAGAGAATGCCCACCCGTGTGAGCCTGATGGAGAAGCAATCAGATGATGTGATGCTGGTCAAGCTGCAACTGCCGGCCAATGACACGTTTACCTTCCACGCCGGGCAGTACGTGGAATTCATTTTGCGCGATGGCGCGCGCCGCAGCTACTCCATGGCGAACGCACCCCACACGATGCCGCAGGTCGGCGGAATTGAACTGCACATTCGGCACATGCCGGGCGGCAAGTTCACCGACCATGTGTTTGGTGCCATGAAAGAGAAAGAGATTTTGCGCATTGAAGGCCCTTATGGCAGCTTCTTTTTGCGTGAAGACTCGGACAAACCCGTTGTGCTGCTGGCATCGGGAACCGGGTTTGCGCCGATCAAGGCCGTGCTGGAGCAAATTCAACACAAAGGCATCACCCGCCCGGTTGCACTGTATTGGGGCGGACGGCGCCCGGCCGACTTGTACATGGACGCTTGGGTCAAATCCCTGCTGGCCGAGCTGCCCAACCTCACCTATGTGCCCGTGGTGTCCAACGCTCTACCTGAAGACGGCTGGACCGGACGCACCGGTTTTGTGCATCAAGCCGTGTTGGAAGACACGCCTGACCTCTCCGGCTATCAGGTTTACGCCTGCGGCGCACCCATCGTGGTGGATTCGGCCCAGGCCGACTACCTTGGTCAAGGCGGCTTGCCAGAGCATGAGTTCTTTGCGGACGCCTTTGTCACCGAAGCGGACAAGGCGGCCGAGCCAGCCTAAGCCAGAGCCTCAGTGAAAAAAGCCGCATGAAATACATCTGCGGCTTTCTTTTGGGCGCCCCAACAGGCGGCGATCTCAAGAGCGTTTCCCCGCGTTATTCGACCTTGGCGCCGGCCTCAAACCACTGCTTGATCAGTTGGCGCTCGGCGTCTGTGATGCCCGTGGCGTTGTTCATTGGCATTTGGCGGGTGACAACAACCTGCTGGTAAATGTTTTGGGCGTGGGTGCTGACGCCCTGCGGGGTGTCCAAGCGAACATTCTTCATTTGCAACTGCTCGCCATGGCACTGGTAACAGCGCTGGGCCAACACTGCCTGTACCTTTTGATAGTCATTTTGAGCTGTGCCCCCTGAATTCACTGCAGGAGCAGCTACTGAATCAGTAGCATTTACCACGGTATTGACAGGCGCTTCAGGCTTGAGCCAGACGATAACGGCGACGATGGTCAACACACCGACCAGGGCGTAGGGCAGCGGGTTGCCATTGCGACCCAGCTTGTAGCCATGGCGCATGACAAAAAACTGGCGAATCGAGGCGCCTGCAAACATCATCAAAATCAGCACCAGCCAGTTTTGCGGGTGACTGTAGGTAAAGCTGTAATGACCGCTGAGCATGGCGAACAGCACGGGCAGAGTGAAGTAGGTGTTGTGCACGCTGCGCTGCTTGCCGCGCTTGCCGTGAATGGGGTCCACCGGCTGGCCTGCCTTGATGGCGGCCACCACTTTTTTCTGCCCCGGAATGATCCAGAAAAACACGCTGGCGCTCATGCTGGTGGCCAGCATGGCACCCACCAGCAAAAAGGCTGCCCGGCCCGCAAACCATTGGCAAGCCAGCCAGGACGCCAGACACACCAGCAGAAACACCAGACCACCGACGATGGCGTCGCCGTTCTTGCGCTGGCCAAAGACGCGGCAAATCACGTCGTACAGCACCCAGAACACCACCAAAAAGGACAAAGCCACGGCGATGGCAGTGGCGGGCGCCCAGTCCATGCGTGACTTGTCGATCAAATAGGTGCTGGCACTCCAGAGGTAGGACACGGTGAACAGAGCGAAGCCGGACAGCCAGGTGCTGTAACTTTCCCAGTAAAACCAGTGCAGGTGCGAGGGGAGCTTGGGCGGCGAGACGTTGAACTTGACCGGGTGGTAGAACCCGCCGCCGTGCACGGCCCACAGTTCGCCGCTGACGCCCTGCCTCTTCAAGTCATCATCCACCGGCGGGGTGAGGCTGCTGTCCAAAAAGACGAAGTAAAAAGAAGAGCCAATCCAGGCAATGGCGGTGATGACATGCACCCAGCGCAGCAGCAGGTTGGCCCAGTCGAGGTAGTAGCTTTCCATCAATATCAGCCTTGTAGGCACCCGCTTGGGGCGCCAGAGTTCATCAGCTTGCTCACCACTGCGGGCGCTGTAAGCAAGCAAAGCGTCGCGAACATGGACTTGCCAGGCAAGCCCCGCTCCGCTGCGACGTCGGGTCAAAGTGTATTCAGTTTCGATTGATCAGCATCAATCACCGGGCTGCACGGGCAGGTTTTGCAAGATCTGTGCCGCCACCGCCACGGCGATGACCTCGGGTGCTTTGCCGGCGATGCCGGGCACACCAATAGGGCAGGTGACATGCGCCAGCTCCGATTCCGAGAACCCTCGCTCTGCCAACCGGTGCCGAAACGCGGCCCACTTGGTGCGGCTGCCAATCAAACCGATGTAGGGCAAATCACCCCGCTCTCGTTGGCGCAGTAGACAAGCCGCCACCACTTCGAGGTCTTCGGCGTGGCTAAAACTCATGATGAGCACCTGAGACCCCGGCGCTAGCGACGCGGTGGCACTCTGTACCGGATCAGAATGCTCACACACCACGTTGGCGGGTACCTGCTCAGGAAAGACCTCGTCGCGGCTGTCAATCCAATGCACGGCCACCGGCAATTGGCCGAACACCCTGACCAGCGCGTGGCCCACATGGCCCCCGCCAAACAGGGCCACCGGGGCGCCGGGTAAATCCAGCCGGTGCTTGAGGCTTGCCAGATCGGGCGCGCTGACCCGTTCAAACTGCAACTGCACGTCACCACCACAGCACTGGCCCAGCGACGGCCCCAGGGCATAACGAATCACAGCCTCGCCCGGGGCGCCGGCCAGTCGCTTGCGGGCTTCGGCCAGCGCCTGAAACTCGAGGTGCCCGCCGCCAATGGTGCCGACCATGCCCCGCTGGAACACCGCCATCCAGGCGCCTTTTTTTCGGGGAACTGAACCCCGCGAGGCCAGCACCGACACCAGCAGAGCGTCTTCCTCGGTCAATCGTTTTGCTAAATCATCAAATGCAGTCACAAAGCACTACTTTCTTTCGTGATGAACCCCGCAGGGCGTGGTATTTTTCGGGCACAGTATGCACCTCGGTTTTGGCGCCAGCCAATTCCCCACTCGAACCATCGATCCAGCCCTGACTCATGAACATCACATCATCGCGCCACGCCTTGCTTCGGACAACCGCCACCGGCCTGTTGGTGGCTTACCTGGGCGGCTGTGCCTCACCTCCTGCTGGACCTGGCCCTTCTGCACCGCAGCGCTTGCCGGATGCGCCGATGGCCGTCCCAGCCACGGCACCATCGCCTCTGTATGAAACCACCGGCGGCCGGACGTCCGGCGCCGCCAATCCGCGCGACTACCGGCGGGACGCCGCTGACCACCTTTACGGCCAGAACACCAACCGGATTTTCAAAGGCAAGATGCCGCCGCTGCTGTACGCCATTGGTGTGTTGCAGGTGGATGTGGATGGTCGGGGCCGGGTCACCGCCACCCGCTGGATGCGCGCGCCCAGTCATGCGCCCGAGGTCATGGCCGAGATTGAGCGCACCGTCCGCCAAGCCGCGCCTTACCCGATTCCCGCTCGCATGGGCCATGTGACCTACACCGACACCTGGCTGTGGCACAAGAGCGGGCAATTCCAGCTCGACACCTTGACCGAAGGCCAGTACTGACCTTTGAGCGGGCTGCTCACGCTGCCCCGCCGCCCGACCTGGCCAGGGGCTGAACTCACCCAAATTGAATTTCGTTTGCGCGACGGCCTGGTCGCCAACGTGACCCACACTGCGCATAATGACAGCCATAGGAAGGGGCGCGTCATCGGGTAATCTCTTTCTATTCTTTTAAAAAAATATGGAGACATTCATGGAAAAAGAACTATCACCAGCCGAAAGCGCTCTGCGCGATGCAGCCCGCGAATACCACCGCTCCCCCACCCGCGGCAAGATCTCTGTCACCCCCACCAAGCCCCTCTCCAACCAGCGCGACCTGTCACTGGCTTACTCGCCCGGCGTGGCCTACCCCTGCCTTGACATTGAAGCCGACCCCTCATTGGCTGCCGAGTACACCTCGCGTGGCAACCTGGTTGGTGTGATCACCAACGGCACCGCCGTTCTCGGCTTGGGCGACATTGGACCGCTGGCGGCCAAACCAGTCATGGAAGGCAAAGGCTGCCTGTTCAAGAAGTTTGCCGGCATTGACGTGTTTGACATTGAGTTGGCCGAGCGCGACCCCGACAAGCTGGTTGACATCATTGCCGCCATGGAGCCCACGCTGGGCGGCGTCAACCTGGAAGACATCAAGGCGCCCGAGTGCTTTTACATTGAGAAGAAGCTGCGCGAGCGTATGAACATTCCCGTGTTTCATGACGACCAGCACGGCACGGCCATCATCTCAAGCGCTGCCCTGTTAAATGGCCTGGAGCTGGTGGGCAAGCGCATTGAAGAAGTCAAAATTGCGGTCTCTGGTGCAGGCGCCGCCGCACTGGCTTGCCTGGACGTGATGGTGGGCCTGGGCGTTCTCACCAAGAACATTTATGTCTGCGATTCCAAAGGTGTGATTTACGAAGGCCGCCCCGGTGGTTTTGACGAATCCAAAGCGCGCTTTGCCCAGAAAACCGAGCTGCGCACCCTGGCAGACGTAGTCAATCAGGCCGACGTCTTTCTGGGCTGCTCAGCCCCCGGCGTATTAACAGAAGCCATGGTCATGACCATGGCCAAGGCGCCCATCATTTTGGCGCTGGCCAACCCGGAACCGGAAATTCGCCCCGAATTGGCCAAGGCGGTGCGGCCGGACTGCATCATTGCCACCGGGCGTTCGGACTACCCGAACCAGGTCAACAACGTGCTGTGTTTCCCCTATATCTTCCGGGGTGCGCTGGATTGCGGCGCCACCAAGATTACCGAGGAAATGAAGCTGGCCTGCGTGCGCCAGATTGCCGACCTGGCCAAGGCCGACATCAGCGAAGAAGTGGCCACCGCCTATGCCGGCAAGGAGCTGGTGTTTGGGCCCGACTACCTGATCCCCACCCCGTTTGATTCGCGCCTGATTTTGCGCATTGCGCCTGCGGTGGCCAAGGCCGCCGAAGAGTCCGGCGTGGCCGAGCGCCCAATCAAGGACTTTGAGGCTTACCGCCAGCAACTGTCCCGCTTTGTGTACCAAACCGGCATGTTCATGCGCCCGGTTTTCACAGCGGCCAAGGCCATTGCCAAGGAAAGCAAACGTGTGGCCTTCTCCAACGGGGAAGATGAGCGCGTGTTGCGCGCCGCCCAAGTGGCCGTAGATGAAGGGCTGGCGCACCCGATTCTGATTGGACGCCCAGCGGTCATCGAGGCGCGACTGGCAAAGGCAGGCCTGCGCATCAAGCTCGGCCACGACGTGGATTGTGTCAACCCGGAAGACGACTCACGTTTCCGGCAGTACTGGGAGACTTACCACCAGCTCATGGGTCGCCGGGGTGTCTCGGTGGAAGCTGCCAAGGTGGCGGTACGCCGCTCCAACACCACCATTGCCGCGTTGATGGTCAAGCTCGGTGATGCCGATGCCTTGTTGTGTGGCCTGGTCGGTCGCTATGACACGCACCTGGACCATATTCGCGACATCATTGGCGTCAAGGCCGGCGCGACTGGACTGGCCACCCTGAACGCCTTGATGCTGGAAAAGCGCACGCTCTTCATTGCCGACACCTTCGTCAACGAAGACCCGGACGCCGAGCAACTGGCCAATATCGCGATGATGGCGGCCGACGAGGTGCGCAGTTTTGGTCTGCCACCCAAGGTCGCCTTCCTGTCTCACTCCATGTATGGCACCTCCAAGCGCAAATCAGCGGTCAAGATGCGCCTGGCGCACGAGCTGTTCTGCAAAATGGCGCCTGACGTGGAATGCGACGGCGAGTTGCATGGCGACGCCGCCTTGTCGGAAGACATGCGCCACGCTGCCCTCATGGACACCAAGCTGCACGGTGAAGCCAACATCCTGATCTGCCCCAACCTGGACGCGGCCAACATTTTGTTCAATGTGCTTAAGGTCACCAGTGGGCACGGCGTCACCGTGGGGCCTATTTTGCTGGGCTCTGCGGCATCAGCGCACATCCTGACGCCATCGTCCACGGTGCGGCGCGTCGTGAACATGACGGCATTGGCGGCCGCAAACGCGGTGCATTTCGCCAGAGGCAAACCCTAAACCCTGAAGCCAAGGTCCTGCAAGCCCGGTCAAACCCCATTGACCGAGCTTTTTTCTGACCCCATGATCAGAAAATTGGCACTTAAATTGCTTGTTATTTGCATCAATTTCGAACTTTCTCATCACTGACTGGAGACCTCATGCACAAACGCCATCTTCTCAAGCTGACGACCGCCCTGGCCCTTGCCAGCACACTGGGTGTGGCCCATGCGCAGACGACGCCCATCAAATTCCAACTGGACTGGCGCTTTGAAGGCCCATCAGCCCTGTTCCTCACACCGCTGGCCAAAGGCTACTTCAAGGACGCCAAGCTGGACGTGACGGTGGACGCGGGCAATGGTTCAGGCGCGGCTGTTAACCGCGTGGCCTCAGGTGCTTACGACATGGGCTTTGCAGACTTGGCTGCCTTGATGGAATTCCACGCCAACAACCCGGACGCCCCCAACAAGCCGGTGGCCGTGATGATGGTTTACAACGACACGCCCGCGTCTGTCATGGCGTTGAAAAAATCCGGCATCAAAACCCCGGCGGACCTCAGCGGCAAAAAGTTGGGCGCCCCCGTGTTTGATGCCGGACGCCGTGCCTTCCCGATTTTTGCCAAAGCCAACAAGGTCAGTGATGTGCAATGGATCTCGATGGACCCACCCCTGCGCGAAACCATGCTGGTGCGTGGCGACCTGGACGCCATCACCGGCTTCACCTTCACCTCCCTGCTGAACCTGGAAGCGCGTGGCGTGAAGGCCGCTGACGTGGTGGTCTTGCCCTACCCCGCCTACGGTGTGAAGTTGTACGGCAACGCCATCATCGCATCGCCCAAATTACTCAAGGACAACCCGGAAGCCGTGAAAGCGTTTCTCATGGCTTTCGCCAAAGGCGTGAAGGACGTGGTTGCCAACCCCAAAGCGGCGATTGCCGACGTGAAAGAGCGCGACGGCATCATCAATGCCGAACTGGAAACTCGCCGCCTGCAACTCGCGATTGACACGGTCATCAACACCCCCAACGCCCATGTCGAAGGCTTTGGTCAAGTCAGCGGCCCGCGCCTGACGCTCATGGCGTCACAAGTGTCAGACGCTTTTAACACCAAGAGCCGCGTCAATGCGGATGCGGTGTGGAGCAGCGACTACCTGCCTTCCAAAGCAGCGCTGAACGTTTTACCCAAGAAGTAAGCCACGCGCCGACCTCGAATACGCTTCATTATTAATAGCTCTTCACGCAACAAACACGACGGCCAAAGGCCTTTTTCATGGTTATTGACAGCACCGTACCCTCCAGCCCCTGGTTTGTTGAGTTTCAAGACGTTTGGCTCGCCTACAACGAGGAATTGCACCGGCAAAACCAATTTGCGGTGGAAGCGATCGATCTGAATGTTCGACAAGGTGAATTCATCGCCATCGTCGGGCCCTCGGGTTGCGGCAAGTCCACCTTCATGAAGCTGGCCACCGGGCTCAAAATGCCGTCCATCGGCAAGATCCGCATTGACGGCCAACCGGTTACCGGCCCACTGAAAATCTCGGGCATGGCGTTTCAGGCCTCGTCCTTGCTGCCGTGGCGAACCACGCTGGACAACGTGTTGCTGCCGCTGGAAATTGTTGAGCCCTACCGCAGCCAGTTCAAAGCCAAACGCAAGGAGTACGAGGAACGCGCCCGTGCATTGCTGGCCAAAGTGGGCCTGGGTGGTTATGAAAAAAAGTTCCCGTGGGAACTGTCGGGCGGCATGCAGCAGCGCGCCAGCATTTGCCGTGCCCTGATTCACGAACCCAAGATGCTGCTGCTGGACGAGCCCTTTGGCGCGCTGGACGCATTCACCCGCGAAGACCTCTGGTGCACCCTGCGGGACCTGTGGACCGAGCAGCGCTTCAATGTCATTCTGGTCACCCACGACTTGCGTGAATCGGTCTTCCTGGCCGACACGGTGTATGTGATGAGTAAATCCCCGGGCCGCTTTGTCGTCAAAAAGAACATTGACTTGCCGCGTCCCCGTGATCTTGAGATCACCTATACCCGCGAGTTCACTGACATCGTGCATGAGCTGCGCGGCCACATTGGCGCGCAGCGCCAAACCACTGCAGCCAATCCATCACCGCTCGCCTCCACCTGAAACCGCACCATGAACAAGAAACAAGTCGAAATCTGGTCACCGTGGATTTTGCTGACCGTAATCTTGCTGATCTGGCAGGTCATCTGCTCGGTCTTTGATGTGTCTGAGTTCATTTTCCCCAGCCCCTGGCGGATCTGGACCCAGTTCTGGGATTACAAAACCATCATCGCGGGCCATGCCTGGCGCACCTATTGGGTGACCATGGCTGGGTTTGGCCTCGCCATTGTGGTGGGAGTGCTGCTGGGTTTTGTCATTGGCAGCTCACGTCTGGCGTATGCCGCCGTGTACCCCTTAATGACCGCTTTCAATGCGCTGCCCAAAGCGGCATTCGTGCCCATCCTGGTGGTCTGGTTCGGCATTGGCGCCGGCCCGGCCATCCTCACCGCGTTTCTCATTAGCTTCTTCCCCATCATGGTCAATATCGCGACCGGCCTGGCCACGCTGGAGCCTGAGCTGGAAGACGTACTGCGGGTGCTGGGCGCCAAGCGCTGGGATGTGCTGATCAAGGTGGGCCTGCCCCGCTCCATGCCTTACTTTTATGGCTCCCTCAAAGTCGCTATTACCCTCGCCTTTGTCGGCACCACGGTGTCGGAGATGACCGCCGCCAATGAAGGCATTGGCTACCTGCTGATCTCCGCCGGGTCTGCCATGCAAATGGGTCTGGCATTTGCGGGCTTGGTGGTCGTGGGAGCCATGGCCATGATCATGTACGAACTATTCAACGCCATTGAAAAGCGCACCACCGGCTGGGCGCACCGGGGCTCCCAGAACCACTGATCTCAAGCGCTGAGCCACACCCTAAACTCTCGCCATGTCATGGCACGCCCAACTTCAACTTGATTACCGCCTTGAGGGCGCCCGCACAGTCGCCAGTCACCAGCATGAAGGCCCGTTGCGCTTGCTGAAAAGCCTTTACCCCGAGGGTGAGGCCCTGTGTCATAACGTGCTGGTACACCCGCCGGGCGGACTGGTGGGCGGCGACACGCTAGACCTCCACATCACCGCCCAAAGCGGCGCTCACGGACTGATCACCACACCGGGTGCCACCCGCTTTTACCGCTCCAGCGGCAAACGGGCCGTCCAGCGCACCCACATCCGATTAAGCGACCAAGCCCGACTGGAATGGCTGCCCATGGAGGCCATTTGTTACAACGACTGCCTGGCTGAAAACCACCTCACCGTCGAGCTGGGGTCGCAGGCCGAATTCATGGGCTGGGACGTCACCGCCTTTGGACTGCCACTGGCGAATCAGCCGTTCGAACAAGGCCAGTTTCTGCAGCACATTGAAGTGCCCGGTGTCTGGCTGGAACGTGGTCAGCTCAAGGCCGATGACTCGCGCCTGATGAACGGCCCGCTCGGCTTGGCCGGGGCACGTTGCATGGCCTCGCTCTTTTTTGTGGCCGGCAGCAAATTGGACAAAACCCGCCGAGACCAAGCGCTAGAGCTGGCACGAGATTTGATCGCGGCTCATCCCCTGCTCGCAACAGCAGGCGCCACCAGCCCGAATCCTCAGGTGCTGGTCGTGCGCTGTTTGTCGCCCGTGGTCGAGCCCGCCATGGGCCTGTTGCGCCAAATCTGGGGCGCATGGCGCGCGCAGCTGTGGCAATGCGGTCAAGAAACGCCGCGCTTGTGGGCCACCTAGTGCTATTATTTTGGGCAAAACAATGAGAGATGCCCCATGGTCAAAACGTTGTTGGAACCGCTAATCGTCACATTGGCCCGCTGATGGCTGGGACGGCAGACGATCTTTCCTCGTCCAGTGCACTGGTCGTTGACAGCAACCCCACCTCCCGATCGGTGCTGGTGTCGCAATTGCGTGACTTCGGCATGGGCAGCGTGGTGCAGTGCGCCCGCTTGGCAGACTCCCGCCGGCAGCTTGAATACCGCAAGTTTGATGTCGTTTTGTGCGAACACCATTTTGCTGGTGAAACCGCTTCTGGCCAGGATTTGCTGGACGACCTGCGACGCAACCAATTGCTGCCGTTTTCGACCGTATTCATCATGGTCACCGGAGAGGCCACTTACGCCAAGGTCGCCGAAGCGGCTGAATCCTCCCTTGACGGGTATTTGCTCAAACCACAAAAAGCCAATCAACTCGGCGACCGCTTGCGACAAGCCCGCATCCGAAAAGCCTCCTTGCAGGAGATCTTCACCGCCATCGAATCGGAAGATTTTGAACGAGCGGCAACACTGTGCATGGAGCGTTTCGAGTCCCGCGGACTTTTTTGGCTCTATGCAGCGCGGGTCGGTGCGGAGCTGTTGCTGCGCATCGGAAAACCCACGCAGGCTCAGGCGTTGTACGAGGCCGTGGTCGCCGCCAAAACCTTGCCTTGGGCAAAACTGGGCGTTGCGCGCTCACAGCTTGATGACGGGCAGGTCGCCAAGGCCACCAGCACACTGAGCAACCTGATCAGCGAAGACCCCACTTACACCGATGCCTACGATGTCATGGGGCGAGCGCAGTTTGAAACCGGGAAGTTTGACGAGGCGTTGGCCACTTACAAAATGGCCAGTGAATTGACACCAGCTTCCATCACGCGACTTCAAAACCTGGGCTTGCTTACCTACTATTCTGGCTCACATGAAGAAGCCGAAAAGCTGCTGGACAAGACAACCCGTCTTGGGCTTGACTCCAAAATGTTCGATTGTCAAACATTGGTATTGCTGGCCTTTATGCGGCTCCAAAGTGGTGACCGGAAAGGACTTCAACGCTGTCGCGACGACTTTGTGCGCCTGAATGAGCGCAACCCTGACAGCCTGCGCCATCAAAGGCTTGCAGACATTGTTGAAGCGCTCCATCTCATTCATCAGCACCAGTACGCGCCTGCGGTAGACGCCGTTCGTGCGATGTGCAAGACCGTGAAGTCACCGGAGTTCGATTTCGAGTCCGCCTCAAATTTGCTGGCGTTGATGGTGCAACTGGCGAGCAAGGACATTCAACTCAATGAAGTTGACTCTGTGGTCGACACCATTGGCATGCGCTACTGCAATAACCGGGCGATGACCGAGTTGCTTGTCGGTACCGCCAACACCTACCCCCTCTATGCCGACCGCATTCGTACCGCCAGCGCCAAGATTCTCAAAATCAATGAACAGGCCATGCAGCTCAGCATGGGTGGTGACCCAAAAGCGGCTGTCAAGAATCTGATTTTTCACAGCAACGCCACGTTAAATGGAAAATTGATCGGAAACGCCTTCCTGGTTTTGAATCGCTATGCCGAGAAAATCGACGATGCCCAGAGCATGAAGGAAATTGTGCAAGACATGCGAACCTGCTTTGCAGCGGGCAGCAGCCGGCCAACCTTGGGTGGACAGCAACGGCAAGCCGGTGGCCTGACGCTGCGAACGGGTAGTGGCCAGGCTCAGTCGAAACCGCCTTAAATGGCGACCATATTGCGCACGCCATCGGCCTCCATATTGGCGCCTTTTCCTTGCGCCAACACCGAACCGCGCTCCATCACCACATAGGCGTCGGCCAATTCCTGGGCAAAGTCATAGTACTGCTCCACCAGCACAATAGCCATGTCGCCCCGGTCGGCCAGCATGCGAATGACGCGGCCAATGTCCTTGATGATGCTCGGCTGAATGCCCTCCGTGGGTTCATCCAAAATCAATAACTTGGGGCCAGCGGCCAGTGCCCGGGCAATGGCCAACTGCTGTTGCTGCCCGCCTGACAAATCGCCGCCCCGACGCTGGCGCATTTGGTGCAGCACCGGAAACAGCTCAAACAACTCCGGCGGAATCGGCGTGCTGGCGCTTTTGTAGGCCAGCCCCATGCGAAGGTTTTCTTCCACCGTCAGGCGGGCAAAGATTTCCCGGCCTTGCGGCACAAAGCCAATGCCGGCGCGGGCCCGGTCATAAGACGTGGCCTTGTGAATGGCCTTTCCATCCAACTCGATGGTGCCGGTTTTGATGGGCACCAGGCCCATCAGGCTTTTCAGCAGCGTGGTCTTGCCCACGCCGTTGCGGCCCAAAATCACGGTGACCTCTCCCAGATTCGCAGTGAGATTCACGTCCCGCAGAATGTGCGAGCCGCCATAGTATTGATTGATGTTTTTGACGTTCAACATGCTGTAGTTCGCTTAGCGACCCAAATAAACTTCAATGACCCGCTCATCGGCCTGAACCTGGGCCAAGGTGCCCTGCGCCAGCACCGAGCCGTCGCACAGCACGGTCACGATGTCGGAGATGGTGTTGATGAAGCTCATGTCATGCTCCACCACCATCAGCGAGTGCTTGCCTTTGAGCTTCAAAAACAGCTCGGCCGTGCGCTCGGTTTCCTCATCGGTCATGCCGGCCACGGGCTCGTCCAGCAACAGCAGTTTGGGGTCTTGCATGAGCAACATGCCAATCTCCAGCCACTGCTTCTGGCCGTGGCTCAAATTGCCAGCCAGTGCACCCACACTGTCAGCCAGATGGATGGTGTGCAAAATCTCGGCCAGGCGGTCGCCCTGCAAGGAGTCGAGCTTGAAAAACATGGACGGTTTCACCCGCTTGTCGGTTTTGAGCGCCAGCTCCAGGTTTTCAAACACCGTGAGTTGTTCAAACACCGTCGGTTTCTGAAACTTTCGGCCAATGCCCAGCTGAGCAATCTCGGCTTCTTTGTAGCGCAGCAAGTCAATCGTGCTGCCAAAAAACACGGTGCCCGAATCAGGCCGGGTTTTGCCGGTGATGATGTCCATCATGGTGGTCTTGCCCGCCCCGTTGGGGCCAATGATGCAGCGCAACTCACCGGGCGCAATGTCCAGCGACAGCTTGTTGATGGCCTTGAAGCCGTCAAAGCTCACACACACATCCTCCAGATACAGAATGCGGCCGTGGGTAGTGTCCACTTCGCCCGGAGTGGCAATGCGGGAAAAACCCGCGTTGCGACCACCGGACTCGGTCTTACCCTGTGCCACGTGAGCGGCACGGGCCTCGGCGCGGCGGGCGCCCTCTTCCATCAAATCAGGCGTCATGGCGGGCTCCTTTCAGCTTTTTAACCAGTCCCACCACCCCGTTGGGCAGAAAGAGCGTCACTCCAACGAACAAGGCACCCAAGAAATACAACCAGAATTCCGGGTAGGCCACGGTGAGCCAGCTTTTGGCACCGTTCACGATGAAGGCCCCCACAATCGGCCCAATCAGGGAGGCCCGCCCGCCCACGGCGGCCCAGATGGCGATCTCAATTGAATTGGCCGGGCTCATTTCACTGGGATTGATGATGCCGACCTGCGGTACATACAAGGCCCCCGCCACGCCGCACATCATGGCCGAGATGACCCAGATAGTGAGCTTGAAGCCCAGCGGGTTGTAGCCCGAGAACATGACACGGGTTTCGGCGTCGCGCACGGCTTGCAGCACCCGGCCAAACTTGCTGTTGACCAGCCAACGCGCCATCAGGAAGAAGCCCAACAAGGTGACCCCGGTCATCACAAACAGCGTCATGCGCATCTCGGGCGTGGCAATCGGAATATTCAGAATCCGCTTGAAATCGGTAAAGCCGTTGTTGCCGCCAAAGCCGGTTTCATTGCGAAAGAACAGCAGCATGGCCGCAAAGGTCATGGCCTGGGTGATGATAGAAAAGTACACCCCTTTGATGCGCGAGCGAAAGGCAAAGTAGCCAAACACAAAGGCCACCAGCCCCGGCACCGCCACCACCAGAAACAGGGTGGCTAAAAAGCTGTCGCTGAAGGTCCAGTGCCAGGGCAGCTCTTTCCAGTCGAGAAACACCATGAAGTCAGGCAACTCGCTTTTGTAGTTCCCCTCCAGCCCAATCTGGCGCATCAAATACATGCCCATGGCGTAGCCGCCCAATGCAAAAAACACGCCGTGTCCGAGACTCAGAATGCCTGTGTAACCCCAGATCAAGTCCATGGCCAGCGCCAGAATGGCGTAGCACATGATCTTGCCCAGCAGCCCCACCATATAGCTGCTCAAGTGCAGTGCGCTGGTCTCTGGCACCCACAGGTTCAGCACCGGGGCGACCGCGCACACCAGCAGCAAAGCCACCACAAAAGTCGTCCAGCCCCGACCGGTCAGCACCGGGCTTTTGGAGGGCAAGACCAGGAAAGGTGTGTTCGTGCTCATGCTTCTGCGCTCCGGCCCTTCATGGCAAAGATGCCTTGAGGACGTTTCTGAATAAAAATAATGATGAACACCAACACGGCAATCTTGGCCAGCACAGCGCCGGTCCAGCCTTCCAGAAATTTATTCAGCAAGCCCAGGCCCAGGCCGGCGTAGACCGTGCCGGCAAGTTGCCCCACACCGCCTAGCACCACGACCATGAACGAATCCACGATGTAGCCTTGGCCCAAGTCAGGCCCCACGTTGCCCACTTGGCTCAAGGCGCACCCTGCCAGGCCGGCAATGCCGGAACCCAGGGCGAAGGCGTAGGTGTCAATGCGGGCCGTGTTCACCCCCATGCAAGCGGCAATGGGGCGGTTTTGTGTTACACCGCGCACAAACAAGCCCAGTCGCGTTTGACTGATCAGCCAGGCCACGCCGCCCAGCACCAGAAAGGCAAAGGCAATGATGACGAGGCGGTTGTAGGGCAAGGACAAATTGCCCATCACCTGAATGCCGCCGCTCATCCAAGATGGGTTTTCAACCCCCACGTTTTGCGCACCGAACAGCGTGCGCACGAACTGCATCAGCATCAGGCTGATGCCCCAGGTAGCCAGCAGGGTTTCAAGCGGGCGACCGTACAAAAACCGAATCACGGTGCGCTCCAGCAGCACGCCCATCAGCGCCGCGGCCAGAAAGGCCACCGGCAGGGCGGCAGGCAAGTACCAGTCAAAGTAGCCGGGCAGGTAGCGCTGAAACACGCCCTGCACCACGTAGGTAGCGTAGGCGCCAATCATCATCAACTCGCCATGGGCCATGTTGATGACACCCATGAGACCATAGGTGATGGCCAGCCCCAGCGCCACCAATAGCAAAATGCTGCCCAGGCTGATGCCACTGAAGACCACGCCCAGCCAGTCGCCCAGGGCCAGGGTGCGCTCTACGTCGCCCAGGGAGACTTTCAACGCGGCTTTGACGTCGGCATCGGTCTCAACCTTCATCCGGTTTAACAACACCGTCTTGGTGGCGGCCTCTCCGCTATCGGCCAGTAGTTTGGCTGCGGCCAGGCGTTTAACTTTGTCGGCACTGTTCAAGAGCGCAGCGGCGCGCACCAGACCCAGCGCTTCTTTCAGGCTGGCGTTCTTCTCAGCGGCGTAGGCCTTTTCAATGAGGGGAAGCTTGCTGTCGTCAGCGTCGCTTTGCATCTGGGCAATGGCGGCGCGCCGGGTGGCTTCGTCTTTGGAGAACAGCTTGAGCGCGGCCAGGGCGGAGTCCAACTCGCCGCGCATGCGGTTGTTGTTCATCACATCTTCGGCGCCACCGGGCACGGTGACTTCCTGCCCGCTGACGGGGTCAACCCCCTTGTCGTCGCGAACGATGAAGACCTTGTCGCCTGCGACCTTCACGGCGTCGTCGGACAAGGCCTGTAAAAAGGTGGCGGTGGATTCGTCGGCGGACGCCACGGCCTGGTTCAAGGCCGCAATGCGGGCATCAGAATCACCGACTGACAAGGCTTTTGCCTCCTCAGCCGTTATCGAATATGCAGAGCCAGCTATTAAAAGCATAGCAATAGCCGTCAATCGGATCAATCGTTGAAGCATCGACAGACTCAGGTTGGGGTTGGGATGCAGAGGCATCCATCGAGAAAGCTGCCACCCGCACCGGGGTGGGGGTGGCAGCCAGGGTGTGACAGTGTTCGACTTACTTTTTTATTTCTTCACAGGCTCGTCAGGCTTGCCAGCATTGCCTTCGATGTACGGACTCCAAGGCTTGGCCTTGACGGGGCCCGGTGTCTTCCAGACCACATTGAACTGGCCGTCCGCACGAATCTCGCCAATGAACACCGACTTGTGCAGGTGGTGGTTCTTCTCGTCCATCTTGCTCACAATGCCGCTCGGCGCCTTGAAGGTTTGACCGGCCATGGCGGCAATGACCTTGTCCACGTCGGTGGACTTGGCTTTTTCAACCGCTTGCTTCCACATGTTGATGCCGATGTAGGTGGCTTCCATGGGGTCATTGGTCAAAGGCTTGTCGGCGCCGGGCAGATTTTTGGCTTTGGCGTAGGCCGACCATTTGGCGATGAACTCGGTATTGGCTGGGTTTTTGATCGACTGGAAATAGTTCCATGCCGCCAAATGGCCCACTAAAGGCTTGGTGTCGACACCGCGTAACTCTTCTTCACCTACGCTGAAGGCAACCACTGGCACGTCTTTGGCTTTCAGGCCAGCGTTGCCCAGTTCTTTGTAGAACGGCACGTTGGAGTCGCCATTGATGGTGGACACCACGGCCGTCTTGCCACCCGCGGAGAACTTCTTGATGTCAGCCACGATGGTCTGGTAATCAGAGTGGCCAAACGGGGTGTATTTCTCTTCGATGTCCTTGTCGGCCACCCCTTTGCTCTTCAGGTAGGCGCGCAGAATCTTGTTGGTGGTGCGGGGGTAGACATAGTCGGTGCCCAGCAAGACCCAGCGCTTGGCGCCGCCGCCGTCTTTGCTCATCAGGTAGTCCACCGCAGGAATGGCTTGCTGATTGGGCGCCGCACCGGTGTAAAACACGTTTTTGGATAACTCTTCACCCTCGTACTGCACGGGGTAGAACAACAAGCCGTTGAGCTCTTCCAGCACCGGCAACACGGACTTGCGGGAGACGCTGGTCCAGCAGCCAAAAATCACATCGACCTTGTCCTGGGTGAGCAATTGCTTGGTTTTCTCGGCAAACAGCGGCCAGTTGGAGGCAGGGTCAACGATGACCGGCTCCAGCTTTTTGCCTAGCAGGCCGCCCTTGGCGTTGATCTCTTCAATGGCCATGAGCACGGTGTCTTTCAACACCGTCTCGGAAATGGCCATGGTGCCCGAGAGGCTGTGCAAGATGCCGACCTTGATGGTGTCTGCGGCAAACGCGGGGACTGCCGACAATCCGCTGAGCGCAACCGCCGCAGTGAGTGCCTTGAGCGTAAAACGACGTGAATGGGAACTTGACATGGGGACCTTCCTGAGTTGATGAGCCTGTTTCGTGCCACCGTCACCGCCTGGTCGGACAGATTGGGGGACACGATGGGTCAACTTTAGGGGAGCACACCGTTTTGGGAAATACGCCGTGTGGCGTACAAGCCGGCCTGAAGCGAGCTCAGCCCGTTCAGATGCGGGGTCAGCCCGGTGGTGACTCAATCTCCAGGTCGGCTATTTGAACCTTGAGTTGGTCCAGTGCGGTGGACAGGCTCGCGGCCTCCTCACTGTCAGCAGCCTCCATCTGAGTTTCCAGGCTTTGCTGCATCGCCTTGAGGTCACGGCGTGCTTTGGCTCGTTGCCCGGCCTCCTCGGCTTTGTCAAAAACGACCTGCTCGGCTTTTGACTCCTCTGAGGCAGGCGCGGACTTGCTCATTGGTTCAGGCAATACCGCACGCCCCTCTGGCACCACGCGCTGGGCCATGAAGGTCGGCGACATGATTTCTATTCCTGCGCCGTGCAGCACGTCAAGGACCTGGCGGTTGAGCCGGGAACGCGCGCTCAGCATATTGCCCACTTCCAGCAGCAAACCGCTGACCCGGTAGGTGATTGAAAAATTGCCCAACTCCAGCACCTGACTGAACGGGTCCTCCAACCCAATCTCCGTGGCGGCCTGCAATAGCAAGGGCTCCACCTTGGCGTGGTGCACGTCGTAGCCCAGCGAGAGTGTGGCCGACACAATGGCGCCAGACGAACGAACCACCGTGATCGGGTTGGCCATCAAGTAAGAATTGGACAGTGACACCAGTTCGCGTTGCTCGGTCTGGATTTCGACGTCAAAAATACCGCGCTCGGCCACCCGACCAAAGTGATCACCTACGCGCACAAAGTCTCCCGTGTGAAAGGACTGGGTCATCCGCAGCACCACCCCAGCCATCAGATTAGCCAATACTGTGGTGGACGAAAATGCAAGCGCACCGGACACCAGAATGCCCACCAGACCGATCACCTGATTGCGGGTGCTGTCACTGACCGGCAAGGCAATGGCCACGGCCACCGCGCTGGCCACCGTCAAGCCCAACATGAAAAACTGGCGCGGAAACCTGCGCTCATTCCCCATGTCCCGGTGGCGGCCCAGCAGGAAGCGATGGGCCAGCGTCAACACCAGGGCGACACCCGCAAGGGTGACCAACAGGGGCGCCGCGGTCTGAAAATAGTTCATCAAAGAGGTCATGGACTGATTGTGCTCGGAGCCAGTCTTGGCGCCAAGACTATCAACAACATTGATCGTTAGGGGCCGCCGTGAAGACGAGAAGTTTCCCTCGACGGCTCGAATATTTAATTGATGATAGTTTGATAGCCCCACGGGCGATGGGCTGGACCCGGTCAACGCGGCGTTTACCGTGCTGCCGGGTGGCAGCCCTAGCGCCAGAAGATCAGCCAATCACTCGATCACTTCTGGCCATGCGGTATGAAACCATTGCCCGGCGGGCTTGTCCACACGCTCATAGGTGTGCGCACCAAAGAAGTCGCGCTGCGCCTGCAGCAGGTTGGCGCTCAAGCGCTCGGTTCGCAGGCTATCAAAGTAGCTCAACGACGCGCTAAAGGCCGGCACCGGAATACCGTGGCTGGCGGCCAGCGCCACCACTTCGCGCCAGGCCTGCTGGTTGGTGTTGAGCAGGTTTTTGAAAAAGGGCGCCAGCATCAGGTGGGGCAACGTCGGGTCGGCTCGGTAGGCCTCAGTGATGTGATTGAGGAAGCGCGCGCGGATGATGCAACCACCGCGCCAGATGGAGGCAATACCGCCCAGGTCAAGCGCCCAGTCTTTCTTGTCGCTCATCGTGCGCATCAGGTCCAGGCCCTGCGCGTAGCTCAAAACTTTGGAAGCGTACAAGGCGTCGTGCACCTGCGCGATCAACTGTTGACGGTCGACCTCCAGTGTGGCCTCGGGCCCGCTCAGTTGGCTGCTGGCGGCCACGCGCAGCGCCTTCATGGATGACAGCACCCGGGCTTCTACCGCCGCGTTGATGGTGCTCACCACCACCGCGTTGTCGGCGGCGTTCATCAGCGTCCATTGGCCGGTGCCTTTTTGACCGGCTTTGTCCAGAATCAGGTCAACCATGGGTTGCCCGGTTTCGGGGTCGCGCTGGCGCAACGCCTTGCCGGTGATCTGAATCAGGTAACTATGCAGATCGCCTTCGTTCCAGGCGTCAAACACGTCGGCCATTTCATCGGCGGTCATGCCGGCGGCCTTGAACAGGCTGTAGGCCTCGCAAATCAGTTGCATGTCGCCGTATTCGATGCCGTTGTGGATCATCTTCACATAGTGGCCGGCGCCGCCCGGGCCGATGTGCATCACGCAGGGCGCGCCGTCCACCTTGGCCGCAATGCTCTCGAAAATCGGGCGCATGGCCTCCCAGCTAGACGCTGGCCCGCCGGGCATGATGGACGGGCCCTTGCGCGCGCCTTCTTCGCCGCCCGACACACCCGCACCGATGAAGCGAAAACCCTTGGCGGTGAGCCACGCATCGCGCCGTTCGGTGTCGGTAAAAAGGCTGTTGCCGCCATCGATGACGATGTCGTTGGCGTCCAGCAGCGGAATCAATTGCTCGATGACTGCGTCCACCGCCGCGCCGGCCTTCACCATCAGCATCACCCGGCGGGGCTTGGACAGGCTTTGCACAAACTCGGCCACGGTGTGCGTGGGCACCAGCTTTTTGTCGGCGTGGGCGGCCACGAACGCGTCGGTGGCGTCACCGGTGCGGTTGTAAACGCTCACCTGGAAGCCTCGGCTTTCCACGTTGAGCACCAAGTTTTGGCCCATCACGGCCAGGCCAATCAGACCGAAATCACTGAGATTATTCATAGCTATTGCGTGCATTCGCGTTGCGTCGAGAGACAAGGCTACCTATTGTGCCGCGTGCGTCCCCCTGCCGATGCCCCATGACCGAGACCGGGCAGGAACAGAAGTTCTACGCCGGCGTTCCACACGCCCGGACGCCGAGATTATCGGAGGGCCTGGGACCTTCAACTCGACTCACGGTGCGAGCCTGCGAGCCTGCGAGCTGCCATCCGGCCTTTAGGCTGGCGCGACTGGTTTGAGCCCATCAGAATGAAACGTTGGACAGCCATGGCAGGCGTCAAACTCAATGTCTGATGGTTAAAAATCATATCCCCTGTTTCCGCCGACAACCCACAGTCGTCATCGCGATCTGGGAAATCAACGCCAATCAACATTAACTCGTGGGCGGAAAAGCGGAGGCACCGTCAACCACGATCTCCGCTAGCGAAATCTGCACTTTTTTGTTTCGAGCGGAGAAGCAGCAGGCCGACCAGCCCTAGCGCCAAGTAGTTGACCACCATGAACCAGGGCGTGATCCACGCGATGCCATCAAAGCCACGCTCGGTGATGGGGTACAGCACCGGCGACGCGTAATAGTCAGCCGAGTGAGTCAATGCATCGATCACGATGTGTGACCACCAACCCAGCAAGGGAATCAACAGCGCCGGCTTGAAGCGCCAAGCCACCAGCGTGACCAAGCCGGCGAACAGGGCACTGTGGCTGGCGCAATGCAAGGTATGCGAAATGAGAAAAACCAAGGGCGGCAGCGACGGCTCCCGACCCGGAATGGAAATAGCGAACGCTTGAATCGCCTCAACGGACCCGCCACCCAATAGCGCCCAAAGCAGCACCGGCAGCATCTGAAAAACATCAGGTAAGGCCGCCAAAACCATCGTGCTCACCGCCACGCGGGTCGTGATTGGCCTGAGCCGACTCAGCAGCGCAACGCCCGCTCCAGCCCACAGGGTAGGCGCAAGTAGGTCCATGTGTTCTCAACGTCAATCGTTCTGATCGAGCTTGGTCCTTCGCAGACGCAGTGCGTTGGATATCACGGACGCCGAACTCAGGCTCATCGCCAGCGCCGCGATCATCGGCGACAGCAGCCAGCCAGTGAAGGGGAAGAGAACGCCGGCGGCCAGTGGCACGCCCAGGGAGTTGTAGATGAACGCAAAGCCCAGGTTCTGTTTCATGTTGGCCACCGTGGCCTCCGACAGGGCCCGCGCGGTCGCGATACCGCGAAGGTCGCCCTTGACCAGGGTGAGCTGAGCGCTGTTCATGGCCACGTCGGTGCCGGTGCCCATGGCGATGCCCACATCGGCCCTGGCCAGTGCTGGCGCATCGTTGATGCCGTCGCCTGCCATGGCCACAATACGCCCCTCCTTTTGCAGCTTCTCCACGAGCGCCAGTTTGTCGGCCGGCTTGACTTCGCCGTGCACCTCGTCGATGCCCAGGCGCTTGCCGACAGCGCGCGCCGTGGTCAGACCGTCACCGGTGGCCATGATGATGCGCATGCCCGACTTGCGCAGCGCAGCGATCGCGTAGGGCGTGGTCGATTTGACAGGGTCGGACACGGCCAGCAGGCCAGCCAGCTGACCGTCAACCACCAGATGCATCACGCTGGCGCCTTGACTGCGAAGCTCCTCGGCTTGCGCCTTCAGGGCAGCCACTGACACACCGAGTTGGTCCATCAATGCCGTGTTGCCCAGCGACAGCGCTTTGCCATCGACATTTCCACGCACGCCGATGCCTGACTCGGAATCGAACTTTTCGGGCTTGGAGAGGTTCAGGTTTTGTTCGCGTGCCGCGTTGACGATGGCTGCGGCCAGGGGATGCTCGCTGCCCTGATCCAGGCTGGCGGCCAGGCGCAACACCTCCGCCTCTGAAAAGCCTTCGGCCGCCACGGACTTCTCAAAGACAGGGCGCCCCTCGGTGAGGGTGCCGGTCTTGTCCACAATCAAAGTGTCAATCTTGCGCAGGTTCTCGATGGCCGCCGCATCACGAAACAGCACACCACTTGCCGCACCTTTGCCGGTGGCCACCATGATGGACATGGGCGTCGCCAAACCGAGCGCACAGGGGCAAGCGATGATCAGCACCGCCACGGCATTGATCAGGCCAAACACCCACCCCTGTTCCGGACCGAACAGGCCCCAGGCGAAAAAGGTGAGCAAGGCGATCGCCACCACGGTGACCACAAAGTAGCCCGCCACGAGGTCGGCCATGCGCTGCATCGGGGCGCGCGAGCGCTGGGCCTGCGCCACCATTTGCACAATTTGCGAGAGCACGGTGGCCGAGCCCACGTGCTCGGAGCGCATCACCAAGGCACCACTGGTGTTCATGGTGGCGCCGATCAGCTTGTCGCCCGTGCGCTTGGTGACTGGCAGGGGTTCGCCGGTGAGCATGGACTCGTCCAGCGCACTGGAGCCCTCGACCACGATGCCGTCTACAGGAACTTTCTCACCGGGTCGCACGCGCAACCGGTCTCCGACGTGCACATGGGACAGCGGCACATCTTCTTCGGAGCCGTCTTCTGCGATGCGACGCGCCGTTTTGGGCGCCAAGCCCAGCAGTGACTTGATGGCGGCTGAAGTCTGCGAGCGCGCTTTCAACTCCAGTATCTGACCAAACAGCGTCAACGAAATGATGACGGCGGCGGCCTCGAAGTACACCGCCACGACGCCATTGCTCACGAAAGCCGCCGGGAAGATCTGCGGCGCAATGGTTGCGACAACACTGTAGACAAAGGCCACGCTGGTGCCCGTGCCAATCAGCGTCCACATATTGGGACTGCGGTTGATCAGCGACTGCACACCGCGCACGTAGAACGGCCAGCCCGCCCACAGTGCCACCGGGAGCGACAGCACCAACTCAATCCACGTCTGCGTGCGAGGCGCGAACCAGCCCAGGCTGTGGCCGGCCATGGCCAGCACCATGACCGCGGCGGAAAACGGCAAAGTCCACCAGAAGCGACGGGTGAAGTCGACCAGTTCAGGGTTTTCGTCATCTTCCAGCGATGGCATCATGGGCTCAAGTGCCATACCGCACTTGGGGCAACTGCCCGGTTGGTCTTGCCTGATCTCGGGGTGCATCGGGCAGGTGTAGACCGTGCCGGCGATTTGCGGTTCAGTCGCGGGCGCAACCGATGCCTTGTCGCCGCTCGCATAGCGAGCGGGGTCGGCGGTGAATTTTGTGTGGCACTTCGCACTGCAGAAGTAATAGGGCTTGCCGTTGTGCTCAGTGTGGTGCTCGGACTGAGCGGTCACGGGCATGCCGCACACCGGATCTTTCAGGCCTTCAGCGCCGGGAGCCGATGCAGGGCCGTGGTCGTGGCCCGCGTGGGTGTGGTCGGTGGTGTGGGTAGGTTTCATGTCCATGGCCGCTTACTCCTCGTTCTTGTTGGATTTATGGGAATGGTTGGAATGCCCGCCATGGCCATGAAAGAGGTGCATCAGCGGGCAGGCCAGCAGCAACAGGTAAATCCAGTTGTTGGCGACGTGGCTCCCCTGTTCGCGCAGCAAGTAGAAGCCGCCAAAGGCCACGACCATCCAAAGGGCGGTTTTGAGCGAACGATTCATTGCAGGTATGCGCTGCGGTGTCGCTGGCGTTTCGTGGTGTGTCGTCATTTGGATGGTTCCTTTTTTGGGGAAGACGGTGCCAATGGCACTCGCCTCAAACTGAATGGTAAACCTTGACACCGTGTGAAGGTCAAGCCCTACCCGTCTTTATTCAGCCATCCGCCCGAGTCAGGCTTGGCCGCCACCGTCGCGATCGAGCAGTGACTTGCGCTGCTCGTACTGTTCGGTCGTGATCTCACCGCTTGCCAACCGGCGGCGAAGCACCTCGTGCGGCGTTTCGCGTGAGCCGCGACGCCGTTCACTCGACCTTCCCCATCCGTAAAACACGATCACACCAATCAGTACCAGCCAGAAAATCCACCAAATGCCATGCATGCCACCCATGAAAAAGCCGTTGTCATAGAACATATGCATCTCCTTCAGGCCCCGGCCGCAGTGGCCGCACGACTGGCCAGCGCCAACTTCACCCGTTCGAGTCGCTCTCGCACGTCGTGAGCAACGCGCGCGACCTCGGCATTGGGGGTCATCTGCAGCACAGCCACCGGGTCCATAAAGGCGACGACGAGGCGACCATCAGCCTCTTCGCGCACGACCACGTTGCAGGGCAGAAGCAAGCCAATGTCGGCTTCGGCCTGCAGGGCGGCGTGCGCAAGCGATGGGTTGCAGGCGCCGAGTATTCGGTACGGGCGCCCGTCAATATCGAGCTTGGCCTTCATCGTGGCCTGAACATCTATGTCGGTGAGCACGCCGAAGCCCTCGACCTTCAGTGCGTCGATGACGCGCTCGACGGCCTTCGCAAAGTCTTTGCCGTCGATCTCGCAATGAAAGCCGTAAGCGGTAGTCGCTGCCGCCGAGTTGGTTTGAGGTAGGTGGTTCATGGACGGCTCCTTACTTCGTCATCGGGGGTGATTGAGTGCGATCCATCATCATCTGCATCATGGATTGCATCATCTCCATGCGTTGCTCCACCATGCTCTGGCGAGTGGCGCTGTCGCCGGGCTTGCCCATCATCGCGCCAGGGCCCATTCCACCCATCATGTTCATGCCGTTCTGCATGACGCCCATTTTCTCGGTCATGAGCGCGTTGCGTTCTTCGGGGGTCTTGGCCGCCAACATCTTGTCGTGCATGTCGCGCATGGACTTCAACTGCGCCTCCCTACCTGGCATCCCGGCCATGGGACACATATTGCCCATGCCGGGGGCGGGAGTTGTGGTCTCCGCATGTGCCATTAGCACCGCAGTTGTTGGGACCGGATGGTGGCTGTCGTGCTGGGCATCGGAGGCGGCCCAGGTGGAGGTGGTCATGGTCGTCAGGGTCAGTGCGGCGATGGAGGAAAGTGTGCGAGCGAGTGTCATTTGGAACTCCTGATGGAAGCGGCAAGATTGCCGAGAAATGGGGTCACCGCCCTTGCGGTGGCGAACGTTGTCTAGACGGTTTTTAGGTTGGCCCGCACCTCTGATACAGAGGCAAGCTGATTGGAGCGAGCGCGAGCGCGATGGCGGCAAAGCGCAAGGCGCGCTACCTGAGCTGCTGGGCTACAACGTCAATCGTGAGAAGCGCGTGCGCAAGGGCAGGTGTGGACCGGGGGTCGGCACCGCGGGCAGGGCATCAACTGCTGTTGACGCAGCCCATTTCGACGCCCAGTGGAACGCCATGGGAGGCCCCATCACGGCCAGCGACGGATCGAGACTCGACGGCAGTTTGACGATGGCGTTTGCGCCTTCGTCAAAAACCTTCGGGCAGGAGTCGGTCTCATAGTCAGAGTCTCCGCCCGGGTGATCCATTGCAGTGCCCGGTGGGCCGGCGTTCAGCAACGCACTGCCTAATATCTGATGAACTGGATCTTCGCGCTGCTGAAGCTGGCAGGCGTTCGCCCAACTGACACCCAAGGCGAACACCCACACCAACAACACCGTGAAAACGGTGCGGTGTCTTTTTCGGTTGTTCGCTGGATAGCTCATAGGAATAGGTGACCCATGGCGTGGATGATGGACCTCAATCGAGGCATCGCCCTTGATGCAGGTCAATCAATCAGCAGGGAAAAGTACGGCCCTGGGCGGCCAAGCCTCAGGTCATCTCAAACAGAAGCTATAGCTTGCAAGAACGGTGCCCAAATTTTGGGTACCCGTCGGGCGGCTTGTTCGTGCGACATATGCTCGTCAAACTGCAGGCCATGCGACTCAGGATTTCCGTGGTAACTTGATTGAAAACGCAGTTGTCCGGCTATCAGAGGTCACCGAGATCGATCCACCGTGAGCCACAATGATGGACTTGGTAATGGCTAAACCCAACCCAGTGCCTTCGCTACGATGCTGGCGCGAAGGATCGGCCCTGAAGAAGCGCTCAAATACCCGCTGCAAGTACTCGGGCTGAATAACGTCACCTGTGTTTTCCACTCGAATCTCAAAATCATCTGGCATCTCCTGAATAACGACACCCACGCTGGTGTTTGGCGTGGCGTGACGAATCGCATTGGAAAGCAAGTTCCCTAGTGCGCGGCGAAGCATGAGCCGGTCCGCCGCGACAGCGCCGTCACCGCTGACCGAAAAGTGAACCTCTTTTTCATCTGCCACAGCGTCGTAATACTCGAGCAGCGCTTGAACCTCGGCGGCAAGATGAATTGTTTCGAGATGGGGAACGAAAAGGCCGTTATCCGCCTTTGCAAGGAGCAGCATGTCGGAAATCATTCGAGCCAAGTGTTCGAATTCCTCGACATTGGACTCCAAAATACTTTTGTACTCAGACTCACTGCGTTCACGCGACAGGGTGACCTGAGTTTCCATCATGAGGTTGCTCACTGGTGTGCGCAATTCATGGGCAATGTCGGATGAGAAGTCCGTCAGGCGCACAAAAGCGTCCTCCAATCGGCTGAGCATTTCATTCAGGGACTGAGCAAGGTTCCCCAGCTCGATGGGCATGGCGTCAACAGGCAGTCGGTAACTCAAATGCCGCGCAGTCACAGCCTTCGTTTGTTCACGCATCGTGTGCAATGGCGCTAACCCATGCCGCGCCACGGCCCAGCCTAATACACCGGCCAGCAAGGCTGCCGCGAAAACGAATGCCCATAGCGTTTTCAGAAAGGAGGCCATGAATACTTGATGATGAACGATGGCAATCGCCACCGCCACAGTCACTGTCACTGGCACTTGAGCGGAATTTGGCGGCCCAACAGTTACCTGCGCGGCAATGCCTCGATAGCTCTGGCCGTTGCTTTCCCAGATTGCCGGCTTCGAAGGGCTGTGTCGCGCACTGTCAGTGATGGTCGAGATGGAAAACGTTTGCATGGTGTTCGAGAATAAGATCTGTTGGTTTGAGCCAATCACCATCAACTCAAGTCCATGATGGCCAACCAGTGAGTTGTCCAGTGACTGCATCACAGCCCCCATATCGTTCATTGGACCCAGCTTCTCGAGGGTGTGCTGGGCGAGTGCCATTTTTCCAGTCAGCACATCCATATCCTGATCTTCGAAATGTTTCTCCACCGACGCGGCGATGACGAGCCCCAGGGTCATCAGTACGAGCGATGAGACGAGTACAAACAGCGTTGTCAAGCGCGCGATCATGGAAGTAGGACCAACAAGCATCAATTTGGATTCTCCAGGACATAACCCATGCCCCGCACTGTACGAATCAATTTTGATTCAAATGGATCGTCCAGCTTGACACGAAGACGACGCATGGCAACATCAATGACATTGGTGTCCGAATCGAAATTCATATCCCAAACTTGAGATGCGATGAGGGAGCGAGGCAGTACCTCACCCTGTCGCCGAAGCAATAGCTCAAGCAAAGCAAATTCTTTGGCTGTCAAATCAATTCGCTTGCCTGCGCGCGTCACGCGCCGTCGGAGAAGGTTTAACTCCAGATCAGCCACGCGCATGAACTCGCTCCCGGAAAGCTTTGCTCCTCGGCGCAAAAGGGTTCTTACCCGCGCCAGCAACTCGGAAAATGCGAATGGTTTCACTAGATAGTCGTCCGCACCGAGTTCCAGACCCTTCACCCTATCATCGACGCCGTCGTGTGCGCTCAAGAAGAGAACCGGTATATCTTTTCCCGCGCGTCGGATGCCACTCAAGATGCCCCACCCATCCAGCCCTGGAAGCATTACATCCAATATGGCCAGGTCAATTGACTCGGTGAGGGCATGATGCAAACCATCTTTTCCATCACGAATCAAATTGACAACAAACCCGACCTCCTCCAACCCTTGTTTTAGGTAGTCACCAGTTTTTGGTTCGTCCTCGACAATGAGGATTCTCATGGGCATTCTCCATATAAATCTGCCAATTGGACACCCACCCACTTTTATATGGCGTGTCACTGCCTTGAGGCAAGAAAACGGGTTCTCGACAAAACCCCTTAAAAGGATTGTCTTGTGGTGTTCGAGGCGAAAAATTACTTTTTTAGGATTTTTCCCGCCAAGTAGTTTGCCCGAAGCCCGCGCCCTCGCCACGACATGCAGGCTAGCCATCTCCGTCTGCGGCACCTATTTTGCTTGGTGCGCCGATTTCCGTACGAGCCGTGACTGCAAGAGTTAGTCCGATGACTGCGCTGAACGAAGGAGGCGGCAAACCTTGCCGAGGCTTGGAAACTCCGGGAAATAGTTTTTCTACCTTACAAGCATGGCGGTTGAAAACTGGCTAGTCTTCCCATTGCCCTCAAGTCCCTGCGAACATTGCAGGACAAGAGGGCATAAATTCATCCTAGGCCCACCTCAATTAATGCCAGCTTTGCGCTGCACCATGCGAATGTAGGCCGTGATGTGCGCCACGTCGTCGGGCGTCAAACCTTTCACTGGAGGCATGTCGCCAAACTTCCAGTGGTGCGCTTTGGCACCGAGGGCCGCCGCTCGTTGGAACGCCGCGTCACCATGATGTGAGGGTTCGTAAACACGGTTCAGAAACGGCGGCCCTTTGTCGCTACCTGAATCACGGCCTTTGAGGTCGACCCCGTGGCAACTGGCGCAGTTTTGTGCGTACAGGCCTTTGCCTTTGGCCGGGTTGGGCATCAATCCTGCGCTGGGGGCGGGCACTGCTTGGGCATTGGCAGTGGTAGCGACACAAGCCAAGCCCAAAACCGCCGCGCCAATCGCCCAACGAATTTAAATATGGCCTGGAATCATGGCTGTCAATTTGCAGATTGAAGATCAGTCACGGTCATTTTTCCACTCACGTAGGCCACCATGAAGCGGATCTTGTCACCGGCTTGAACTTTGTCCAGCATGGTCTTGTCCTGAGCAAGGAACACCATGGTCATGCCAGGCATATCCATGTGCTTGATAGCACCATGCTTGATGGTAATTTTGCCCAATTCCTTGTCAATTTTTCGCACCTCTCCGTCGGTCAGACTCGGCGCGCTGGCCATCTCCATCTTGGGCTGCTCCGCAGCGGCCTGCGCAAAGACTGGAGCGGACAAAAAAGAAGACAGGGCGACAGCAGTAGCTGCTAGCAGTTGGCTTGTGTTTTTCATGTGATTTTCCTTAAATTTGAAGTGTTTTGGGTGTCGTACGGTTTGCTTACTTTACTTGGTGCCCACCAGCACTTGCCCCTTCATGCCAGCCTCATAGTGACTAGGCATCAGGCATGCAAAATTGACCGGTCCGGCTTTGGTGAATTGCCAGATGATTTCACCCTGTTTCCCCGGGGCCAGGGTCAATTTACTGGGCTCGTCATGCTCCATGCCTGGGAATTTCTTCATTTCTTCCAAATGCGCCATCAGTTCTTCTTGAGTGCCCATGCTCAGTTCGTGAGGAACTTGGCCTGAATTTTTCACGACGAAACGAATGGTCTCACCTTTCTTGACCTTGATGTCCGACGGGGTGTAGCGCATGTTGTCCGCCATATCGACTGTGATAGTACGGTTGACCTTGGCAAGCACGCCGGGTTTTCCGATGGGCGACTCATCATGGCCCCCTGAATGACTGCCAGACGCCAGAGCGGCAGAAGACGCCACGACAACAGTGGCAAAAAACAAGGCAGAACGCTTGGACAAAGTTAGGTTTGAAATTTTCACAGATATTCCTTCGTAGTCAGTTTACAGATTAGCGAGTTTGGGGACTCAATGCGACATGCCGCCCATACCACTGGGCTTGACCACCGAGGCCACAGCCGGTTTGGCGTCGGCGCTGCCGGCGGGGCGTGCGGCCTGAGGCGTGGTGCCGGTCCATTCGTAGGCGACAGTGCCTTTCGGAAACTTGTAAGGCCCTGGATCGCTATAGTCGCCCGGCTTTTGGTCCTTGCGGACTTTAAACACACTGAACATACCCCCCATTTCCAGAGAGCCAAACTGCCCGGTTCCCGTCATCATGGGAACGGTGTTGTCCGGAATTGGCATTTGCATCTCTCCCATGTCGGCCATGCCACGCTCGCCCATCAGCATGTAGTCTGGCGCAACCTTTTGAATCTTGTTGACAAGACCGCGGTGGTCGACGCCGATCATTGTCGGAACATCATGGCCCATGGCATTCATGGTGTGATGGCTCTTGTGGCAGTGCATGGCCCAATCGCCCTCCTCGTCGGCAATGAGCTCAATCTGGCGCATTTGCCCCACCGCCACATCGGTGGTGACCTCATGCCAGCGTGTGCTCGGAGGAGTCGGCCCGCCATCGGTGCCGGTAACCAGAAATTCATGGCCGTGCAAATGAATCGGATGATTCGTCATGGTCAGGTTGCCGACCCGAAGGCGAACCCGATCATTCAGCCGCACGTTCAAAGTATCAATCGCCGGGAAAACACGGCTATTAAAGCACCAGATATTGAAGTCCAGCATGGTGTTGACCTTGGGCGTCTTGCTGCCAGGCTCAACATCAAAGGCATTCAGCAAAAAGCAGAAATCCCGATCGACGTCACTGATGTGGGGGTGCTTGGTTTTGGGGTGGGTCACCCACATGCCCATCATGCCCATCGCCATTTGCACCATTTCGTCGGCGTGCGGGTGGTACATGAACGTGCCCGGTCGGCGCGCCTCAAATTCGTACACAAAAGTCTTACCCACCGGAATGGCGGGCTGATTGAGACCACTGACCCCGTCCATGCCGCAAGGCAACCGTTGGCCATGCCAGTGCACCGAGGTGTGCTCGGGCAATTTATTGGTGACAAAGATGCGAACTCGGTCTCCCTCAACCACTTCAATGGTCGGCCCTGGGCTCTGCCCGTTGTAGCCCCACATGTTGACCTTGAAGCCAGGTGCAACTTCACGCACCACGGGCTCGGCCACTAGGTGAAATTCTTTGACACCATTGTTCATTCGCCAAGGCAGGGTCCAGCCGTTGAGTGTGACCACCGGGTTATAAGGCCTGCCCGTGGTCGGGACTAGGGGCGGGGCAGTTTCCACCGACGTCTGGATCACAGCCTCAGGCAAGCCTGCTAGAGCAGAGCGCGCCACAGCTAATCCGGCCACTGATGCCGCCGCACCTGCGAAAAAATTTCGACGAGAGTTGAGATTCATATGTATTCCTATTAATGCGCAGCCGATGCAGCGGCTTCACCGCCACCACCAAAAGACATAAAACTGTCGGGTTGGCCTCCTTGGAGAACCCATTGCAGGTCACTCTCAGCCAACCAATAATCGCGTTGGGCGCCAATGGCATCAATCACAGCTTGGGATTTGTTGCTGGCCTCGCTCAAAAGATCCCACGTGCTGCTCAGCATTCCGTTGTAGTGGAGTACGGTTTCTTCTCCGATGAAATCACGCACCTTTAGAACATCAAGATTCGCCTGATACAACGCGTGGCTGGCCTGATAGGCGTCCAACGCCATGTCGGTGTTCGTTTGGCTACGCTGGCTGTTGGCGCGCGGCAGTTGATCCTGAATCAGCAAAGCTCTCGACCTCCAAGATTCTTCAGACACGGGTTTGGAGGGCAAATCGGGCAACCGGTCAGGCAGCGCCACGCTGGCGTACTGCCCTTTAAGACCCAACGCTTTAATCAAACTGGCCTGCGCTTGGGCGGCGGCATATTGCGCGCGCACCCAATTCATCTTGGCCGTTGCTTGAGCGAGCTGCAATGGGGCAAGCTTGAGCTTGCTCCAATTGCCTACATTAACCATGCGTTGTCCAAGCTCGGTGGCGGCTTCGGCAGAGTCCAGCGCAGCGCGGAACGGTGCTAGCGACTGACTCGCAGCAATGGCCTGAATCCAGGCCTTTCGAGCCTGAGTCGCTACTTCTAGAACCTCCCCAGCATCATCGATTCGACGTTGGAGACTCGGATCCAGCTTGTCCCATTGGCCGGTCGCAACAAGGGATACGTTTGCCGAGCCAAATTGAGACAGCGGACGGGCCAAATCAAGGTGTGCACGCCATGCTTGGCGGATGACCTCATCACTTGTCAGCAGAGATATCACGGGTTGACGGGCGAGGGGCGCCGAAATTTCCAGAGTGGGATTCGCGCTCTCCCACTTGAGCACATCCATGTGACCACGTTTTAAGAGCCCTACCGTATCGTTGGCGCTGCGCCAGTCTTGCGGCGCAGTGGGTTCCACAGTTTGGGCTGACAAAGCCAACGGAGCAACCGCCATGGCAAGCACCAAGGCACGCCATGTCAGTTGCGGGGTTAAATTGAAGATCACCATTTCACTTCCTTTTGATAGTTAACAGTCAAGATCTATTTTGCAATTGGCAGACTGTCAGCAAGATGTCCTAAAGATTACAAAAATGTCAGTTTTCATCCTATGGTCGAACTGAAAGGCAGCCCAAGAATCCGAATCTCGGATGCCGCGGCATCCGCGGGAAGTCCGGATAGCGACTCAATGCCCAAATGCGATCGTCTTGACCTTGTGTGCGGTGAGAAATGAGTTCTAGAGCGCTGGGACACCCAATTAAAATGGCCATTCCTCATGACACATCGAATCTCCTATTACCGCGGGAGATTGTGATGCAATTGATCACAATTCAAGATTCTGTCACTGCGCCCAGGGCGAATCTGAATCCCACCTTTTCGCGCATTGACAAAATTTTCGCAAACAAAGCACCTCGCGGGGAGAACTTGACTAGCGACGTTGATGTGTCTTGAGGGCGATGTCCAACCTCGCCACTTCGTCGCCGACCATCACAATGGATTTTCCGTCTGCGGTCTGCATGCTAGTGCCACTGTCCATGCGAACCGCTCGACCAAATTTTTTTTCCATCGCCATTTTTCCACCCTTAAATTGGTGCACGGTCGAGCCGTCTTTAAACAAGATTGACTTCTCTACGCTGCTTTGATCCGCGGCGAATGCCGACAGGGCTGACAAGCCAAGACTTAAAGCAATAACGGTTGTACGAGTTGACATGACAATATTTCCTTCAAAATTGATGAATACCACCCAAGGTTGATACCGAGGGCCGGCGAAGCAATCGTTGCCTCGTTGGATTAAATGTAGAAGGCGGGTCCCGTCAATTGCATGACCGGCGGGTTACAACCGGGACACTTGTTCGTCGAAGTTGTTTCCAAATGAATTTTGGGGAATAGAAAATCGACTCACCCCATCAGATGGGCCAATCGGCATCACCTTGCCGCTGACACAAACAATGGGGAAGAACGGGATGGGTCGAAACCACCCCTCTGAAATTGACCCGCTGTCACGCAAAGTTTGAGATTTTTCCGGGAGTTCCCCTCGAAAACATCAATGGTCCAGGCTTTGGCAACAACTGAATTGGTCGTGGACGCGAGTCCGCCCACTAGGCACTCTTCGATTCCAGACGAAAGGAGATCACCCATGAAGTTGCATAAAGTGTGGGCGGCCTTTCCAGAGCAGGACGTGCCTTTCAGGAGTCCGGTTCAACAGAAATCGTCGTCAAAACATACTCTTTACTCTCGAACACTTTGGAAAACGAAACACGCGAAGCTTGACTCACCTCATCAATTTCACTTTTTGCAATCGCAAGGAAACCTGCCTTCGGAGGACTCCCTTTGTCGATGAGGTCCTTCCATGTGACAGATTTGACTCGCCCTCTAGAGTAGTACACGGCGGAAAATGACGCAGGTCCCACAAAATACAAAGACTCTCCAGGCTTCATGTTTTCCATAGCAAAGGCGACGAGCGACTTTTCTGTCTTGAGCCGCTGAGGCTGAATAGTGACCAAAACCAGATAGCCAGATAGCCAGATAGCCAGACAAAAGTAGCGGGATGAGACTTGTCAGCGCGTACAAAATTCGCCTACTGAAAATGCTTTTTTGCTGAATTTTTTCCAGCTCAACTGCAAGTAGGATGCTGAACGCCGCCAACGCGGGAAGCACGTAGGTCCACAAGATATTGCCCGCGAACGTAAATAGGACAGGTGTAAACAACGTCCAAGCGAGCAAGTAGGTTACTTTCGAATCTTGCAGCGCTTTTTTGAGCGCATGCCGGCCCGCCGAATTGACGATTTGTCGGAGCAGCAACCCCAGCCCCAAAAGTCCCCATGGAAAGGACGCCACAAGTACATCTTTCCAAATCGCACCCTTCATTCGTTCGTGAGCGGTACCGTAAAGATCTCTGCTCCATCCCGAGTCAATGAATCGCAGGAAGTGCTCTCCGACAATAAAGTATTGCAAGAACCCCGGCGTCTTTAGTTCCGCCAGAATGAACCACGGTAGGCTCAAAAGCAGCATCAACGCCAACCCGCCGAGCCAGGGTAGTTTTTTGAATGCCTCCCGAGCGTGGCGATGCAATACCAGCCAGGGAAGCAAAGGCCCCCCCACCAGAACGAGCGCCAGCGGCCCCTTGGCCAGCAGGCCCAAAGCCAACGCCACAAAAAAACCATAACGCCATTGCCACGTCGGATGACGCCACGCCATACCGAAAGCAACCATGGCCCAGGTGGTTCCCAGCGCCAGGAAAGGGTCAGTGAGAACGGCGCCAGCGACGACGTACACCAATGCGCACGTGCTGTAGACAAGAAGCGCCCACTTGGCGGTGCTGCTGCAGAAAAGTGAGCGAGCATAGGTGTGAATCAAAGCCAATGATCCTGCCGTTGCAAGCAAGGACGGCAATCTCGCCGCGAACTCGTTGGTAACCAGTAATTTGAACGAGAGCGCCTCGCTCCAGAATGCGAGCGGTGGTTTTCCCCAGAAAGGCGTGCCAGGGGCAAACCATGGCGTGATCCAGTCGCCACTGACCGCCATCAAACGGGAAATTTCTGCATAGCGAGGCTCTGTTGTGCCTGAGAACGGAAGCCAAATCATTCCCAGCAAACGCAGACCCAGGATGGCCCCTAGTGCCATCCACACAAGGTTAATTCGATACGATATGAATTTTGGGTTCGGCACGCGCGGTAGTACAGGAAGATGTCGCAGGAGTCTCAATGACGTCAAGGATGACGTACAGGGGGCGTTGTTTCGTTTCAAAATACGTTTTTCCGACATATTCACCGACCAGACCGATGGACAGCAGTTGGATACCGCACATAAAGGTGATCACGGCGATAAGTGAGGGGTATCCCCCAATGGGGTCACCGAAAACCAGTGTTTTAAGCACTACGTATAGACCGAACGAAATGCCAATTAGCGCGGCCAGCAAACCTGCTGCGGTCGCCCACCTCAGTGGCGCCACGGAAAATGAGGTGATGCCTTCAAGCGCCGGCCCAAAAAGGCTCAGTACATTCCACTTGGTGGTACCCGCCGCACGGGCCTCCCGGTCATACTCAATCACATGGGTCGGAAAACCCACCCAGGCGAACAGTCCTTTCATGTATCGATTTCTCTCAGGTAGTCGTTGCAAAGCATTGACCGCACGCCTGCTCATCAACCGAAAGTCGCCTGTATCTTCAGGAATGGCGACGCTACTTATGCGATTCAGCAAGCGATAGAAAAGATGCGCGCTTAACTGTTTCCCCCATGTCTCTCCAGTGCGGGAACGTCGCTTCATATAAACAATATCGGATCCGTCGTGAAACGCGGCCAGCATTTGTGAGATGAGTTCTGGCGGATCTTGTAAATCTGCATCCAAAATGACTACTGCATCACCGCTGGTTTGATCCAGTCCGGCCGTCAACGCGGCTTCCTTGCCGAAATTTCGACTCAGACGGACAAGTTTCACGACCGAGCTACTGATAGCCAACTCACGCAGGTCGTGTTCGCTGCCATCCCGACTACCGTCATCAACTAGAACGATTTCATAGCTAATTTCCAGCTTATCCAATACGCTCCTCAATCGGCGATATAGCAAGGGAAGTACCGCGCGTTCATTGAAAAAAGGGACCACGATTGACAGGGCAACGTGGTTTGAATGTGTTGGCGTAGGACGCCACCCGTTCATTGAGGAGCTCATCAAACACCTTCGGGAAAAAGTACCAGTTTCGAAAACGGAAACCAGATCTATAGATGCCAAAAAATTGATAGAAGCGAATCACGATTGATCAATCGAAGATTTTTCGTCCAGCCTCAGAGCATGGGCGCGACGAAAAACACCGTCTGCGCCAACCAACCACCGAGGAATTCCCGCACCAAGACCTTCAGGAATCAGGCGTGGACTGTCGGGCGGAATTGGTGGATAGGCCCGGAGGAGCGGCCTACGAACTATCTAAGTAATGTGGGAAAGAGCTAGCTTTCTGGAGACTGGAAAGCCAAGAACCTAGGAACTAAGCCTGGGCGGACGACGGGGCCCTTCGAGATTGACGCCTGGGCTAAAAGTTCCTACGTCCATTCGAGGTGTCACGGACCCGATAGGTGCCAGCGCGACGCTAACGAGCATCAAAAACCCTATTGAGTTCAGTTCACCATCGGCATGTACATGCTTGGACGCTCCACTTGTCTCATCTATGTGAAGTGACTGGTCGCCATGATGATGGTCGCCCCCTTGAACGTGAATTATCAAGTTCGCCAATTCAATAACTTGCCCGGCCTTGCTCATCGGCGTAAGCACTGACAAGAAGGGCCATGAAATGGCTGCCAGCAGAATGATTGCGACAAGTCGACGGTGCATAGTTGAACGACTTTGGCTGATCAACGGTGCGCGCGGCAGTGGCGGCAAGCTGACAGAGGGCCAACACCCAAAAAATTGATGAATTGCACGAGGCTCGGGTTCCCGAAAGTTTGTTTAAGCCAACGCTAAAAAGCTTGGAGCATTCATCCTCTCACTAGGCCCGTCATTTTCTGCCGGAAGTCCAACGGCGACACCTAGTGCGGCTTTTGCAAGTTTGATATTCATGATTCTGGGTGCGTCTCCACTGCGTGTCGTCTCGTCGGGCTTCTATGACTGTTTTGCCGTTTGCCAGAACTATAGGAAGAGAACCCGTCAGGCCCATGACGGCTGGATTACAAATTTGTCAGAATGATCGACGCATTTGCCGAGGCAGCCTTTCATAGTCAATATGTCGCCTGGATGGGTGCGTGCTCACAAATGGAGATTGGCGCCATTGCGTCATTTAGTCAGCTGTGGTTGTGGCGCTGACGTCCATTGCGGTCCAAAGTCGGGGGGGGGGGACGTGGCTTTTCGCTTCCAGTTGCACTGAAATGTGTGTGCAACTGCCAAGTGGCAATACCTCCATCGTCCCGGAAACCCACTCCAAAGGTTAGGAAACCGGCTGCCCAGTAGAGACAGAATTCAATACTCCAAACGGCCCATTCGCGACCGACTCTGATTGGTTCAACAGCGGTCGGCCCGGTGCCATGGTCAACTGACCGCTGTTCCACATTGGAAACATCCAACGGTGCGTAGAGAACTGATTGCTATGGTTGCTATTGGCAATAGTCGGCCACAACGCCTGTCAGCCAGTCCATGACCACGCGGACGCGTTTGGAAAGATTGCGGCGGTTCGCATAAAGCAGCACGAGGGGCATGGGTTTCGCCCGCAAGTCGGGCAACACCTCGACGAGATCGCCAGATTGAAAATGTGTTTTGACGGCCACCAGCGGGACCTGAATGATGCCCAGGCCCGCCAGGCAGGCTGCTTCAAACCCACCAGCGTTGTTCACCGTCACGGCCCCTGCCATGGGCAAACTGGTGTCCTTGCCATCAAGCTGGTATTCAAACCCGCCGGACCGGGCGCCCAGCGTGTTGACGAAGTGCACTAACTGGTGATGCGCCAGATCAGCCAGACCGATCGGCGTGCCATTCGCCTCCAAATAGGCGGGGCTGGCACAGTTCACCATATGCAAAGGCCCCATGGGGCGCGCCACCAGACTGGTGTCCGTCACACTGCCGGCCCTCAACACGCAGTCAAACCCTTCTCGGACCAAGTCCACCCGACGCTCAGTGCTGCTCAGCTCAATCTCCAGTTGCGGATGAAGTCGCAGCAGGGAGGGCAAACGGGGAATTACCGCATGGCGGGCCAGCCCGGTGGACATGTCCAGTCGGACCCGACCACGAAGAGGCTGTGCGCCGGGCGATTGAAACATGGTTTGTAGCTCATCCATGTCGGCCAGCAAGTCCTTGCAGCGCGCGTAAAACGCCTGTCCGTCCTGCGTGGTCGAGACCCGACGAGTGGTGCGGTGCAGCAGGCGGGCTCCCACTTCCTCCTCCAGTTGCCTCACCGCCGTGGACACCGTGGCTTTGGGCCAGCCCAAGGCCTCGGCTGCCTGGGTAAAGCTGGCCAACTCCGCCACCCGGGTGAAGGCCTGCATGCGCTCGATTGGATTCATTGTTCAATTATTACAAACAATCAAATCAAATTTTTGCACTTTATCCCACCAAAGAAAGTCAATAAGATTCATCCATCTTCTAACCTACAAACAAGAGAGACCCCATGACCACAAGCCACCCACTCCCCATCCCCATTGCCCTGATCACCGGCGGCAGCCGTGGACTGGGAAAGAATACCGCGCTGCACCTGGCAAAACAAGGGGTGGATGTGATCCTGACCTACCGCGACCATGCGCAAGCCGCGCAGGCCGTGGTCGCAGAGATCACCGCGCTGGGACGCCACGCAGTGGCTTTGCCGCTGGATGTGGCCAACTCGCCGGGCTTTGCCAACTTTGGCGAGCAGGTTCGCGATGCGTTGGCGAAAAACTGGCAACGCCGCGACTTCAACTATCTGGTGAACAACGCCGGAACCGGGGTGAACGCCAGCCTGATGGACACCACCGAGGCCCAGTTCGACACGCTGATGAACGGACACCTGAAAGGCGTCTTTTTTCTGACCCAAACCTTGCTGCCGCTGATGGCGGATGGCGGTCGCATTGTGAACGTATCCACCGGGCTCACCCGCTTTGCACTGCCCGGATTTGCCGCCTATGCGGCCATGAAAGGCGCGGTGGAGGTGCTGACCCGCTACATGGCCAAGGAACTGGGACCGCGCGGCATTGCCGTCAATGTGGTCGCCCCCGGCGCGATAGAAACCGACTTTGGCGGTGGCGCCGTGCGCGACAACGCACAGATGAACGCTTTTCTAAGCGGCCAAACCGCGCTGGGTCGGGTCGGACAACCTGACGACATTGGCGGCGTGATTGCATCGCTGCTGTCCGAGCCCAACCGCTGGATCAACGCGCAACGCATCGAAGCCTCGGGCGGCATGTTTTTATAGCGTGCAGACAGGGTTTTCCACCACGGCGTCGCATTTGTGGCAATGCATAATCTTTCCATGCCTTGAGCGACCTCAAGACAACCTCGTTCAAATCATGGAGACACTATGCAAACATCATTCAAAGTGCTGGCCTTGGCCGCCGCCGTCAGCCTGTTGAGCGCGTTGCCCGCGCAGGCGCAAACCCGCGTTACGTTCAAATCCGCCAAAACGGGCTCGTCCTATTACCAAATGGGCGTTCAGATTGCCGAGGCCATGAAGGCCGGCACCAAGGGCGCCATCGTCGTGACGCTGGAAGAAAGCCAGGGCTCAACACAGAACGTGATGGAGGTGCGGGCACGCGGCGCCGACTACGTTTTCACCACACCACCCGCACTGGTTGACATGGCGCAGGGCGCCAAAGGTCCATTCAAAGACAAGGGCGACGCCAAATTTTCCAACATCCGCGCCCTGTTTCCCATTCCATCGCTGACCATGCACTTTGTCGCGCGCAGCGACCGGGGCATCAACAGCATGGCCGACCTGGCAGGAAAAACACTGTTGCTGGGCAAAGGCTCCTTTGGTTCCACCGAGGGCGAGAAATACCTCAAACTGTTTGGGCTGGAAGGTAAAGTGACGCTGGCCAACGGCGAACTGTCCAACGCCGTGCCTGCACTGAAAAACGGCCAGATCGACGCTTTTGTGACAGCCGGCTCCTGGCCTGCGCCCAATGTCATTGAAGCCTCGGCATCAACCCCCATCACGCTGCTGTCCCTGAGTGACGAGCAAATTGCCGCCACCGAGCGCGACAGCTTGACCATTCCCGCAGGCACTTACACCGGTCAAAAAACAGCGGTCAAAACAACGTCCTTGCCCGTGGTGGCCTACAGCACCACCGCCATGAGCGACGACACGGCCTACACCCTCACCAAAACCTATTGGGACCAAAAATCCGCCATGAGCTCGGGCGCTGCCTGGTGGACCGGTGTGGATCAGTCACTGATGGCCACCATCACCGGCAAGCTGCACCCGGGCGCCGTGCGCTATTACAAGGAAGCCGGCTTCAAGCTGACCGCGGCGCAACAGTAAAAATCCTGCGGCGTGCCTGACGGTTCCCAGCACGGGAGCCTGGGCACGCTGTTTTTTGCCCTTTCACTTCACGAGCTTCCTGATGGAAACCACATCCTTTCGCCCCGCTTGGGCTGCCTGGGGCGCCTTGAGCGTCTTTTTTCACCTAGGGCTGATCTTCTACGGTCTGGTTCCCAACTTGGTGAGTCGCCCGCTGCACATGGCGCTGGCGTTGCCGTGGATTTTTATCTTTGCCGCCAAAAACCGCTTTGCTCGTCTTTCCGGCTGGGGGTTCACGCTGATTGGACTGGCGTGCTGCCTGTGGGTGGCCCTGTCGCAAGAGGCTCTCGGTGATCAATATGGATTTTTGGAAGGCCCACTGCAGTTAAGCATCGCGGTAGCACTGCTGACCGTGGTGATGGAAGGTGCACGCCGTGCCATCGGCTGGCCATTGCCGTTGATGGCGCTGCTCACGCTGCTTTACGGCCTGTTTGGCCAGCACCTGCCGGGTGAGTTTGGCCACTCTGGCACGCCGCTGAATAGCTTTCTGGGCACACTGACCATCGCCGAAGGCGGCATCTGGGGCAGCCTGACGGGCACCTCGGTAGGCGTGGTGGCCATTTTTGTCATCTTTGGTGCGGTACTGAACGCGGGCGAGGCCGGCCAAGGCTTCATGAACATTGCCGCAGCAGCAGCCGGTCGTCTCACGGGCGGCGCCGCCAAAGTTTCCGTCATTTCCTCCGCCCTGTTCGGGTCCATCTCGGGATCGGCGTCGGCCAACGTGGCGTCGACTGGCGCCATCACCCTGCCCGCCATGGTGAAACTGGGCTACCCAAAACGTCTGGCCGCTGCCGTGGAGGCTGTGGCGTCATCGGGTGGGCAAATCATGCCGCCGCTCATGGGGGCCGGAGCCTTTGTGATGGTGGAGCTGACTGGCGTGCCCTACACCGGCATCATGGCTGCTGCCATTCTGCCGGCCGTGCTGTATTTTGTGACGGTGTGGATTGGCATCAACGCCTACAGCCGGCGCCATGACCTGAAAGGCATTGCGGCCGAAGACAAACCCCTGATGCGTGACGTGCTGATCACCTCGTCTTTCTTTTTGGTGCCATTTTCTGTGCTGATGTGGGGCATGTTTGTGGTGGAGTACACGCCGGAGTACTCGGCCTGTTTGGCCATCATTGCCGGGGCACTGATGCTGGTCATCGACGCCCGCCTGAGCATCAACCTGAAGAGAACGCTGAAACGCTTTGAAGCCGCCTTGGTGGCGGCCGGTTCGCAAGTGGCCATGATTGCCGCCATTATTTTGTGCGCCACGATCATCATTGGCGTGCTGTCCATCACCGGGCTGGGCGTCAAGATCACGTCCGTGATTCTGTCCGGCTCGGGTGGCCTCTTGTGGCCCTCACTGGGTCTGACGGCCTTGGCCTGCCTGGTACTGGGCATGGAGGTGCCCACCACGGCGGCCTATGTGATTTGTGTCTCTGTAGCCGGCCCAGCGCTCATCCAACTCGGATTGGAGCCTTTGCAGGCGCATTTGTTTGTGTTCTGGTTTGCACTCATCTCGACCATCACGCCACCGGTGTGCGGTGCCGTGTACATCGCCGCCGGCATGGTGCAGGAAAACTGGCTCAAGGTGGCGTTTACCTCCATGGCCTTGGGCGTGGGTTTGTACATCGTGCCGCTGGGCATGATTGCCAACCCGGCCCTGCTGGAACTTACCACCCATCCGGTGTCGGCCCTGTTTGCGTTTGCCCGCATGACCCTAGGACTGGGCCTGATCTCTTACGGCTTGATTGCGCCCTCTCGCCTTCCCATCAAGGTCGGTCAACTGTCGCTGGGCCTGGTCATCATCTTCGGCAACATCTACTTTTAATGAAAGCAAGGGGTCCACCCACGGTGGACCCCTTGCTTTAAAACGCTGCGTTATTCATAGCTGATTGCGCAGCATACAGAAGGGCTAGAGCCACTTACTCCATATACAAGTAACTCCAGCCGCGCCATCACAATCCCATGCAGTTGGCGTAATAGGTTACGGTAGCGGGCCAGTCAGAGAAGATGCCCATGATGCCGACGTCTTTGGCCAGCACGTCCAGTACCTGCATCACATCGCCTTCGCGCTTAAAGACGGGGTTCACGGTCTGGTAATACCAGCCGCCTTTGCCGCTGGCCACAGGGCCGGCGCGCTCCAAGCTCCAAGCAATGATGCCCAAGCCAGCTTGCTTGGCATTCTTGGCGTAGGTGGATGCGGCAAATTGACCGTCTTTGGCTTCCAGCAAAGCAAAGATGGGTGGCGCGACGATTTGAATGCCAGCTTGCTTATAGCCTTGCAGCGTTGCCAGCGAAGGCAAGTCAGCCGGTTTGTCCGCCCCATCCAGAAACACGGCTTGTTGACCAAAGGCGGCTTCGTTCTTCACCCAGTACAGAATGTCGTCTTTGCTGAAGGATTGCGCAAACACCTGGCTAGCGGAGACGCCGGCGGCCTTGTATTCGTCAATCATCTTTTGCGCATACTGCGTCTGGCTGAAGCCGTCAAACGGCATAGTCACGCTGGCGGCTTTTAACTCAGGCGTCATCTTCACGCCCAGTTTTTTGAACAGCGCAATGCTGTCCTGGTGCGTCATTAACGTGCCGCTGGTGGGGCCGCTGTACAGGTCGGTGCGCCAGGCGGCGGTGCCGCCCATGAACTCGTCCGCCGTGGCGGCTTTGGGGTTGGATGCATCCATCTTGCCGCGCAGAGTTTTAAACTCAGCCAAGGTGATATCGCTGGTGCGGCACTCGGCGCTGGCCGGGGTGTTTTTCTCAGCGTTAAAAGGAGTGAACGGCTTGGTGCACTTGGCGGCCAAGGGTGTGGCCAGAATGTTGGTGGTTGTGTGCAAGTCGTTTTGCGCGTGACGGCAGACCAACTCCTTGTCTTTGGTGAAAGTGACGTCGCATTCCACAATGTCCGCGCCCATGCGAACTGCCGCCTCGTAGGACTCTTTGGTGTGCTCGGGGAACATCATGGCAGCCCCTCGGTGACCGATCGAAAAACTGGTCTTGGTAAACGGCCCGTTGCTGCAGCTCTGCAGCTTCGCCTTGAGCGGCCCCTCGCTCATATCCTCCACCAAAAAGAAGGGCCGCGGCCCCAGCTGCGCCTGGGTCATGGTCGGCGGGCTTTGCGCCAGGGAAGGCAGACTGCAGGCGAGCAGCACCGCGGATAGCGTGACGGAGAAGGACAAGGGACGCATCAAATAAAGCTCCTGGTGGTACTGGGGTTCAACCCAGCTAAAAATGGCTATCGTATTCACTTTCGGTGACGCAATGGTGACACGCCATGTCAGCCCACGCGCAACTTTTTATGGGCATGACACTGCCCATGACCCCTTTTTGCGTGCCTCCAAAAGCGGCTCTCTCTAGCGAGATGTGCCTATAAGAAATCGTCCTTCGACACAGTTTGTAAGTTTGAAGTCAGTAAAACGTATAATGCTGCACTGCAACATGTCCACATCCAATCCATCCCTGCAAACCGGACTTGAAGATCTTCTTGGAGATTTGAAGTTTGCCCGTCGAAGTGACGATTTGGGTCGGCTTGCCTTGCTCGCCTACTGTGAGGTTCGGCGCTGGGCACGGGTGGCAGGAGAGCCGGCGTTGGCGCAACACTCCATGGATTTGTTCAACCAACATCCCCATACCAACCGCGAAACCTTCATCACCGAAGTCGACGCCCTGATTGCTGAGTTGACTCAAGCCGGACAGCGCGTCAGCGGCAACAACCCGCTCTCCCAATAGGCCCTCCGCCCCGCCCTCGACTTAAGACGCCTGCTTGCCCGAACCAGATTGCTGGTGATGCCTGAGGTGCAATACCGCCATGCACAAAGAGCCAATCTGCAACAGGGCACAAAAGTAGAACGGTGCCCCGATGCGCCAATCCCCTTGAGGCAGATGCGACACCATGGCCAACAAGGGCGCCGCCACCATGGGCGCAAAAACAGCGGTGAGACTCGTGAGTGAGTTGACGGCGCCCAGCGTCTGGCCTTGGCTGCGGCTGTCGGCGGCCGACGAGATCAGGCTGTTAACCGATGCCGCCACCGTACCTCCCAACAAATTGACCCCAATGATGGCAAACATCATCCAGCCCTGTGTGGCAGCACCCCACATCGCGTAGGCGGTCGCAGATGAGATTAAACCCAAAATGGCCAGTTTCTGTGGCTTAAACCATTGGAGCAACCGTCCCATTAAGAAACCCTGAACCACCACCGACACCACGCCAACCGCCGCCAGCGACCAGCCATTTTCCAGCGGACCCCAGCCGAATTTGAAGGTGGTGTAGAGCACCCAACTGGTGTACAGAACAAACTGCGCCAAGCCGCTGAAGGCCACCACGCCCACCAAAGCGCCCACGCCTTTGAGTTGACCCAAGGAACGCAGGGCGGTCACAGGGTGTGCCGCTCGCCATGAAAATGGCTTGCGCTGGCTCAGCGGCAACGACTCAGGCAACACAAAATAGCCATACAACAGATTGGCCATGGCCAGTGCACCGGCTGCAAAAAAGGGCAGACGCAGGCTCACCGCCCCCAGCAAGCCGCCCATGACGGGCCCGATGATGAAACCGACCCCCATCATGGCGCCCAGCAAACCAAAACGCTTGGCGCGCAGCTCGGGCGCGGTAATGTCAGCCACATAAGCGTTGGCAATCGCAGCGTTGGCTTGCATCGCGCCACCCAGCGTGCGCACCAACACCAAACCCCATAAAGTGGGCGTCAGTGCCGTGCCAAAAAAGCTCAAGCCCAGGCCCAGAAAGCCCAGCAACAACACGGGTCGACGACCAAACCGGTCAGACAAGGCTCCCAGCACGGGCGAGGCCAGAAAATTGGCAATACCAAAACTGAACGCCACCAGACCGTACCAGTACGCCTGATCCGCCGGATTGTCGGAAAACTGCCCGACCAACGCGGGCAACACAGGAATGATCAAGCCAATCGCCAGCATGTCGATCAACACGGTGAGCATGATGAAAGGCATGGCCGCATCGCGAGAACGCAGAGGTTGATACATGGGGTTCCTGATTGAAAAAGGGCCGCCTATTTGACCAGAGACCCGCGGGCGCAACAGAACGGCTGAACCACCCCGCTCAAAAATGTAATTGATGCCAGCATCTTGCATGGTGCTTGCACTGGAAAAACCCAGCAAATTTACAAAGCAATGTCTGCCTTAGCAAGGGTGATGCCGCGCTGCCACCGGCATCCACCAGTGTTATCGCTTGCTCGCCCAGTAAACCGTTTAGGATGCCCCATGAATGAAATCCAACAGTTAGAGTCCCTTGGCCTGACCCTACCCAGAACGGCTTATCTGGCAGGCGCTATTCTGTTCGGAATTCTGGGCTATGTGGCCTTCCGCCGGGGTCGGAAAAATGCGCTCCCAGCACTCACCTGGTCGGGCCTGGCCTTGATGCTCTACCCCTATGGCGTTTCACAGACTTGGCTCTTGTGGGTCTTGGGTAGTGCGCTTAGTGTGTGGGTTTACGTCAGATGGAACTAACGGGATGATTTCGCAATCCCACTGAAAACCCTCGACTTGACGCAAGGCGTGACCTGTGTTTTATTGAAAGCCATCATGACCCGATTGTTGCCATGACCCTTGATAAGCCCTTTGGCATAACCACTGTGATCCTGGCCGCCGCCCTACTGAGCGCTTGCGGCACCGCCCCCCCGCGCTACAGCGCATTGCCCGATTACAGCAGTGTCGATGTGCCCTCGCGGGTGTCGCCAGAGCAATCCACCGACGTCACTATTTACGCCATGGGTCTCGTCGGCACGCCTTACCGTTATGGCGGCAACACGCCCGACTCGGGATTTGACTGCAGTGGCCTGATTGGCCATGTGTATCGTGCCCGCGCGGGCGTGCAGCCGCCGCGCACCGTCGCCCAGTTGCAAGACTGGGGTCAATCGGTTCCCAACAACAGCATCCGCACCGGCGACTTGGTCCTGTTTTCCCCACGCAACCAAGCCACTCACGCGGGCATCTACGTGGGCAATGGCCGGTTTGTTCACGCCCCGTCCACGGGTGGCGTGGTCCGGCTGGACCGGTTGGATTCCAGCTACTGGTCCCGCCAGCAAATTGCCTTTCGCCGGCCCTGAGCCAACTTCACACCAAACGCCTCAGAAGCCTTCAACGACGATCTTGCCCTTTGCTTGTCCCGTCTCAATCTGCGCATGGGCGGCGCGCAGATTGGCAGCATTGATCGGGCTCAACACTTGGTCCAAGGTGGTTCTGATGCGCCCAGCGTCAATTTCACCAGCCACATAGCTCAACAGCTTGAGCTGTTCGATCATGTCCGGCGTTTGGTGCATGGCGCGGGCAAACATGAATTCCCAATGCAGGCTGGCCGACTTCATCTTCATGCCCTCCATCGGCATGGGCTTGTCGGTGTCGTCGATGGTGACAATGCCGCCTTGCGGACGAATCAGCTCCACCGCGGCGTCCCAATGGGTCATGTCATTGAAGATGGCGATGTGGTCCACATGCTGGAACCCCAGCGCGCGCACCTGCTCCACCATGGGTTGACGGTGATTGACGACATAGTCTGCCCCCAGCGCCTTGACACATGCCTCTGTTTCGGGGCGCAACGCCGTGGCAATGACCACCAGACCCGCCCCCTTAGCCAGCTGAATGCCAATGGAGTCCACCCCACCGCCGGCCCCAATGATCAGCACCGACTCGCCCTTGTTGGCGCCATTGCGGTCAATGCCCAAGCGGTCAAAGAAGGCCTCATAGGCGGTGATAGTGGTCAGCGGCAGTGCGGCCGCTTCGGCAAAGCTGAGCGACTTGGGTTTGCCTCCGACAATGCGCTCGTCCACCAGTTGGAACTGTGCATTGGAACCCGAGCGCGTGATGTCACCTGCGTAATACACCTCATCACCGACCTTGAAAAAGGTCACGTCCGGGCCGACCGCTTCAACCACGCCGCTGGCATCCCAACCCAGCACACGGGGCGTTTTTTCCACCGTGTCTTTGGGACTGCGCACTTTGGTATCGACCGGGTTGATCGACACGGCTTTGACCGCGACCAGAAGGTCACGACCCAAGGCAGTTGGCGTGGGCAAGTTCACATCCAAAAAGGCGTTGGGATTGGAGACGGGCAGGTAATGGGTCAGGGCGACGGCTTTCATGGACTTCTTTCTTTGTAGAGGTGCTGGCAGAGGTTGGCCTGCTGATCAAAGGATCTGGGTCATTTCATTCAAGATGAATTGCGCCACGGCGCCGTAGATGGCTTTCATGTAGGCGGCCAAATGAGACGCGCCCATGTGGGTCTGCCTCAGCTCGCAGGACTCCCAGTTTTCAAAAAACATGAAATGAACGGGGTTGCTGTTGTCGCGGTGCAAGTCGTACTGCAGGCAGCCTTTTTCAGCGCGGGTGATGGACACCAGTTTTTTCGGCTCCACTTTGACCAGATCGATTTGAACGGGATTGGCGTGGATGTTGGCGTCGATGGTCAATTGGGTCATGTGGGTTGCTCCGGGTTGCTGATGGGGAGACTTTATTTGATTGGATAAACCGAATAAACTACCTTAAGTTAAATAGATAATCCGGAAAGACCGTACATTGCTACTCAACAACATCGCCCTGTTTCTGCAAATCGTCGAAAAGGGCAGCCTGACCGCCGCCGGGCGGGAGGCTGGGCTCTCGCCCACCACGGTGTCCGAGCGACTGTCGGCACTGGAGGCGCACTTTGGGGTGGTGCTTTTGAACCGCACGACCCGCGCCATTAGCTTGACCGACGAGGGTCGGACCCTGCTGGAAGGCGCCAAAGACGTGCTGGCGGAGGTCGATGACCTGGAATCCCGTATTCGCCTCGGCGCGCAGGCGCTGTCCGGCCCGATACGGATCAGCGCACCCAGCGACATTGGTCGCACGGTGGTGTCGGACGCGATCAACCGCTTTCTGTCCCTGCACCCCGCCATCTCGGTAGAACTGCTGCTGTCCGACAGTTATGTCGACGTGGTGGGCCAGGGGATTGATATTGCCTTGCGGTTTGGCGTCGTCACAGACAGCAGCTTGCGGGTAAGAACCTTGACGCCCCGGCGGCGCGTGGTCTGCGCGGCGCCCGCCTATCGGGAGCGCCACGGCGCCCCCCATCAGCCGGTCGATTTACAGAGCCACAACTGCCTGGTCATGCGATTTGGCACCCATCTGGACAACGTGTGGCGGTTTGGCCCCGACACCTTGCCGCAGCTCGTTACCGTGCGCGGCGACCGAATTGCCAACGACGGCGCACTGGTACGCCAGTGGTGCCTGGCGGGTTATGGCGTCATGCTGAAATCAGAGCTGGGTGTGGGCCCGGACATCAGGGCGGGACACTTGGTCGAATTGTTGGCCGAACACGCCCAGCCCGCCTCCCCCTTGCAAATGCTGTTCCCCCCCAGCCGGGCCCAGCCCAGGCGGGTGCGAGCCTTGGCCGAGCAACTAGCCCAAACGTTTCAGGACTTACCCACATGACCTCCAAACCCAAACCCAAACCTAAACCCAAACCCACGCCCCCTCACCCCGCCTTGGCAGATATTGCCCAACGCACGGTGGCCCACTACGACGAGCGCGCTGAAGATTTTTTTGAAGGCACGCGAGACCACGATGTGCGCCAAAACATGGACGCCTTGCTGCAGTACATCGAGGGCGCCGCCCCGCTGGCAATTCTGGATGTGGGCTGCGGGCCGGGGCGCGACCTGAAGGCTTTTAAGGCGCTGGGGCACCAGCCGGTGGGCCTGGACGGCTCTGAGCGCTTTGCCGAGATGGCGCGTACCTACAGCGGGTGTGAGGTGTGGCACCAGAATTTTCTGACGCTGGACTTGCCCGCCAAGCGGTTCGACGGCGTGTTTGCCAATGCATCCCTGTTTCATGTGCCCAGCGCGGCACTGCCACAGGTGTTGGCGCAGTTGCACGTCACGCTCAAACCGCAGGGGGTGCTGTTCAGCTCCAACCCGCGCGGCAACAACGACGAGGGCTGGAACCAGGACCGTTATGGCACTTACCACGACCTGGCGGGCTGGCGCCATTTCATGTCGACCGCCGGGTTTTCCGAGCTGCACCATTACTACCGGCCAGCGGGCTTGCCGGTTGAGCAGCAGCCCTGGCTGGCCAGTGTGTGGCGCAAGTTGTAAAGCGCGCCGGCGAATTGAACCGCTACTCCATAAATAGCGCCCCAAGGCCGCCTATCATTTCAAAAAATCGCTAAAGGCGGGTGCATCCGAGCGGTAAACACGCCCCACTGGAAGGCGAAGGATTTACACGTCAACACACTTGGACATCAATTGGACACACTTGATTGGCACAATCCGAACTAACCTGAACGTTCAGGACATAACAAATAAACAGCGGCTTTGGCGCCTGAAAACCGGGTGCCTTGTTGCAGGAGAAACCACCTTGAATTCAATTCCATCGAAAGCACCCCCCGCACCCGGTGAACTGGACTCCGCCATGACCGAAACCAACATCGCCCAACTGGTGGGCGAGGTGTATGCGGCGGCGCCCCCGGCTGAGCGCAGCCGTTTGCTGGCGCACCTGATCAAGCCGTTGGGCATCCTGTCGCTGATGGCCGTGGCGAACGGCATTTTCGCCAACAACCGGTTTCGCTCCGGTTTGGCTGACATGAACGTGCCGCTTGAAGAGGTGCAAAACGTGCAAGTCGGCGACGTGATTATCCTGGCAATGCGGGTCCAGCAAGTGAGCTTGCAAGCGTTGAACGGCCTGACCCAAGTGCTGAGCAACTCCCCCGCACTCATGGGTTCGGCCGCAGCGATAATGCTGCTAACCATACTGGTGCAGCGCGCCCAACGCCGCCGCGACGGCGACCACGAGGCAACAGGTCAGTCAGCCTGATGGCCTCCAAATTACTATCTTATTGATAGCCACCTCCGCATACTAGATAAGAGCTAGCGGCCTAAAAGGCTTGTGGTTAACCCTTAAACTGCGGGTGGAGTTGGCGAATGCGGCTCATGGCCATGCTGGCCGCTGCCGTGCGGGTCTCCACACCCAGTTTGGCAAACACCCGCTCCAGGTGCTTCTTCACCGTCATGGGGCTGGAGCCCAGAATGTCGCCAATGTCGCGGTTGATCTTGCCCTTGATGACCCAGTACAGCACCTCGGCCTCTTTGGGCGTGAGCTTGAAGCTCAGGGCAATGGCCTCAATCACGCTTTCGTCGCTCACCTCCTGCATGATGATGAGCCAGTCGCCACCGCCTTCGCTGTCGCCAATCTGCTGATGCAGGCGAAATGTGAGGCGCTTGGGACCGGCCTCAATACTCAGCCGCGGCGGCTCCACCATGACCTCGGCACGGCTCACATGGCGACGCAGCCACAGCACCACCGGCTCTGGCATGTGCGGCGCTTGCGTGCCGTAGTAGCGCAACAGCAGGTCACGCGCCAATGGCGTTTGCCACATGAGTTTGCCGTCGCTCACCCGCACGGTGATGCTGGCGTAGCCAAAGGCGTCTAGCGCGTTGCGGGTCTGGCGCTTTTCGCGCGCGCCCTGCAGGTGCACGCCCATGCGCGCCATCACCTCTTTGGGCTTGATGGGTTTGGTCACATAGTCCACCCCGCCCGCCTCCAGTGCCGCCACTAGGTACTCGGTCTCGGTGAGCCCGGTCATGAAAATGATGGGAATGTGCGCCGTGGTGGGCGCAGCCTTCAGGCGGCGCGCCACCTCAAAACCGTCCATGCCCGGCATCATGGCGTCCAGCAGAACGATATCCGGCAGGGCTTGCTCGGCGCGCTGCAAAGCGGCCTCTCCACTGGTGGCCACGAGCACGGTGTAGCCGGATTCGTCCAGCGCGTCATGTAACACGGCCAAGTTGTCGGGCACATCGTCCACGATCAGCACCACGTCGCTGTTGGCGCGGTCCAGGGTTTTGTCGAGCGTCTTTTGTGTCATTCGTAGGATCGGGAAAGTGAACTGCTTATGCTCATGGGCTGTTTGCCAGAGTCAGTTTTTTCAACATGGCTTCAAACTGAAACTGCCGGGCCAACCCGCGCAACTCCTCCACCAAGGCAGCGCACTGGGGTTGCGCTGCGTCAATGTCGTCCAGCCTGTTCAATATGCCCCGGTAATAGCCCAGGGCCACCACTTCCCGCAGCGCATCGAGTTGGGCCGTGGGCGGCCAAACCCTGGTGGCGGTTGCACTGGACGGTGCCACAAGGGTGGCTGCGGCGGGGGCCTCCAGCCAGGTCAGTTGAAGCCGGTTGGCCAGCCAGTCAAGCATTTCAGAGTGGCGCACGGGTTTGAGTATGAAGTCATCAGGCGACACGGCGACATCGTTGTCCAAGCCCTTGTCAAACGCGTTGGCGGAGACGATGGCGATGTGAGGCAACGGCACCGAGCCGTCTTTGGTAAGCCCGCGCAGCCGGCGAATGGTTTCCCAGCCGTCAATACCGGGCATGGCTAGGTCCATGAAGATCACATCGGGCTGGTAGCCAGCCGTGAGCAAGTCCAGGCAGTCGTGCCCACTGGCCGCCGTGCGCAGCTCAAAACCCAATGGTTGCAGCAGCTTCACCAACAGCTCCCGGTCCGCCTCTTCGTTGTCCACCACCAAAATTTTCCGGCGTGGCCCCACATAGCCGTGGCGCGGCGGGCTGGTTCGTGGCACAAGGTTCTGTCCGACTCCACCGGGCGCCAAATGCACCTCCGGCAAAAACAGCTTGACCTTGAACACCGATCCCTGGCCCGGCGTGCTGACCACCTTAATTTCACCGCCCATCAAATCAGTCAGCATCTTGGCCATGGTCAAGCCCAGCCCCGCGCCAGGGACGGCCGAGCCGGGCGTGTTGACACGGGTGAAGGGCTCAAAAATGCGCTCCATCTCGTCAGTGGACAAGCCCGGCCCGGTGTCTTCGATCTCGATGAAAGCCATTTCCCGGGCATAGCGCAGGCGAAACACGACCCGCCCGGTTTGGGTGAACTTGACGGCATTGCCCAGCAGGTTGATCAGGATCTGGCGCACCCGCTTTTCGTCCGCCCGCACGAGCGTAGGCAGCGTGCCGTTTCCTTCATAGTGAAAGACCAGCCCCTTGCCGTCGGCTTCCAGCTCGAACATGCTGGCCATTTCCTGCATGAAGCTGCCAAAGTGCATGGGCTTGACGTTAAGCGAAAGCTTGCCAGCCTCAATGTGGGCCATGTCCAGCGTACCTTCGATCAACGACAACAAATGCTCGCCACCGCGTTTGATGACGCTGACCGCCTGTTTGCGGTGCGCGGGAATGGTGGCATCCTCGCCCATGAGTTGGGCATAGCCCAGAATGCTGTTGAGTGGCGTGCGCAACTCGTGGCTGATGGCGCTGATGTAACGGCTCTTGGCCTGGTTGGCCAGGTCAGCGGCGTGGCGCGCCTGGTCGGCCACGCGCTTGGCGGTTTGCAAGGCCTGGTCCGTCTGACGATGAGATTCAATCTCTAGCATGAGCAAATGGGTTTGGCGGTTGGACTCCTCCTGCGCCACCTGACGGGTTTTGTGCGCCAGCACCACCCACCATGCCACCAGGCCGGCAATAACGAGCAGCGCCATGTAGGCTTTCACAAAGCCGGAACGCAGGGCCGCTTGTGGCGCCTGTAGAAAGTCGGAATCGGTTGCCAGCGCCAACAAGGCGTTGAGTTCTTGCCGGTACAGCAGGCCAAACACGCTGGCCAGCACCGGCGCGATCACCAGCATCAGCAACATGAAGGCGCCCAGCCCCGTATCCAAGTAAGGCCAACTTCGCCGGGGCAGCAGCCAGTGCAACAAACCCTGCCACTGACGGGACAGGCTGGCGTGCGGTTTGCACAAGTCACCGCAACGCGCGTCCAAGGTGCAACACAGGGAGCAGATGGCGCCCTGGTAGGCTGGGCAATGCGCCATGTCCGGCCCTTCGTATTCGCGTTCGCAAATCACACAGCGCTGCAAGGCATGGCCAGCCGAGCCGCCACAACGGGGCGCGGGTGCGGCCTCACGGGCGATGTAGTACTTGCCTTGTGTGGCCCAGGCGATCAGGGGCGAGGTCACCAGAGCGGTGCCCAGCGCAATCAGTGCGGAAAACGCCTGCGCCAAGGGGCCAAACACCCCCAGATGCGCGGTGATGGAGAGCACGGAGGCCAGCGCCATAGCCCCCACGCCGACCGGGTTGATGTCATACAGGTGGGCGCGCTTGAACTCAATGCCCGGGGGTGACAGGCCAAGCGGTTTGTTGATGACAAGGTCGGCCACCACCGCCATCATCCAGGCAATGGCGATGTTGGAGTACAGCCCCAGCACGTCACCCAGCGCCTGAAACACGTTCATCTCCATGAGCATGAAGGCAATCAGCGTGTTGAATACCACCCACACCACCCGCCCCGGATGGCTGTGGGTGAGGCGCGAGAAAAAGTTGGACCAGGCCAGCGAGCCTGCGTAGGCGTTGGTGACATTGATCTTGAGTTGCGACACCACCACAAACAGCGCCGTGGCCGCCACCGCCCAACCGTAATGGGGAAACACATACTCATAGGCGGCCAAATACATCTGGTTCGGGTCCACTGCCCGATCGGGTGGCACGGCGTGGCTGATGGCCAGAAACGCCAGCAGCGCCCCGCCCAGCATTTTCAGCACCCCCAACAACACCCAACCCGGCCCGCCCATCAGCACCCCTCCCCACCAGCGCAATTGGTTCGACTGGGTGCGTGCTGGCATGAAACGCAGGTAATCGGCCTGCTCCCCCATTTGGGTCATCAAGGCCACCCCCACCGTCAGGGAAGCACCAAAATGAAGCAGACTGAATTCCGACGTGCTGGACTTCTCACCGATGTAGTGCACCACGCCAGAAAACGCACCAGGATCGCGCACCAGCACAAAGGCAAACGGCACCACCAGCATCACCAGCCACAGCGGCTGCGTCCAAATCTGCAAGCGGCTGATGGTGGACACGCCATGGGTGACGAGCGGAATCACCACCAAGGCGCAAATCAAATACCCCCAGCGCGGCGGCACACCCAGCGCCAGCTCCAGCGCATAGGCCATCACTGCAGCCTCCAGCGCGAAGAAGATGAAGGTGAAGGAGGCGTAAATGAGCGAGGTGAGCGTGGAGCCGATGTAGCCAAAGCCCGCGCCCCGAGTGAGTAAATCCATATCCACCCCGTAGCGGGCGGCGTAGATGCTGATGGGCAGCCCGGCCAAAAAGATGATCAGCCCTGTGGCCAGAATGGCCCAGAAGGCATTGGCAAACCCGTATTGCACCAGCAGCGTGGCACCCACGGCTTCCAGAATCAGAAACGAGGCCGCCCCAAACGCCGTGTTGGCCACCCGCCACTCCGACCACTTGCGAAAGCGCTGCGGCGTGAAGCGCAGCGCGTAGTCCTCCATCGTCTCGCTGCCCACCCAGGCGTTGTAGTCCCGCCGCACCAGGGTGATGCGCTGCACGGGTTCGCTGTGCGGGGATGAAACAGGAGGAATGGCGGCGGTCATGACCCAGTCACGGTGCAGTTTTCATGCCACGGCACGGGATTTGCATAACAAGGGTATGGAACTTACCCCTCGTGCTCGGCCGGCATTTGCGGCCGCACGAGCTAACTATTGAGCGAAGCGAAACGAAATGGAACTAACTCCTCGTGAAAAAGACAAGCTGCTCATCTTCACCGCCGGATTGTTGGCGGAGCGCCGCAAGGCGCGTGGGCTCAAGCTCAACTACCCGGAGGCCATTGCCTTCATCAGCGCAGCGGTCATGGAAGGCGCCCGCGACGGCAAAACCGTGGCGCAGTTGATGAGCGAGGGCCGCACCCTGCTCACCCGGGCCGACGTCATGGACGGCATTGCCGAGATGATTCCCGACATTCAGGTCGAAGCCACCTTCCCTGACGGCACCAAACTGGTCACCGTGCACCAGCCCATTGTTTAACCGCCCATTGAACGGAGACCTTCCATGCCAGCCTCTCGCCTGAAAAATATCAAAACAATAGCAGCTTGCGCGCTGTGGACCGGCGCTAACAGCGTATTGGCCCATGACGGCCATGGGCTGACCGGGCCCCATGGCCACGCCACCGATGCCTGGGGCCTGGTGGCCTTGGGCGCGATGGTGGCACTGGGCATCTGGCTCAGCCGTGGTGGCAAGTAAATAAAACGAAGACTCACCATGATCCCAGGCGAACTCATCACCGACGGCCCGGACCACGTTCTGAACCCCGGGCGGCGCACCCTGACGCTGGTGGTGCAGAACACGGCCGACCGGCCCATTCAGGTCGGCTCGCACTACCACTTTGCAGAAACCAATGGCGCGCTGGGCTTTGACCGCGCCGCCGCAAAAGGCATGCGCCTGAACATCGCCTCTGGCCTGGCCGTGCGGTTCGAACCGGGCCAGCAACGCACCGTGGAACTGGTGGACTTCGCCGGGGACCGCGTGGTGTTTGGTTTTCGCGGACACATACAAGGAAAGCTCTGATGGCAACGATTGGACGACGCGCCTACGCCGAAATATTTGGCCCCACCGTGGGCGACCGGGTGCGCCTGGCCGACACCGATTTACTGATTGAAGTCGAAAAAGACTTCACGTTAGGTGCCGGCGGTTACGGCGAAGAAGTGAAGTTTGGCGGCGGCAAGACCATTCGCGACGGCATGGCGCAAAGCCAGCGTATACGCGCTGAAGGCGCCGTGGACTGCGTCATGACCAATGCCCTGATTCTGGACCACTGGGGTATTGTGAAAGCCGACATTGGCCTCAAAGGCGGGCGCATTGTGGCCATTGGCAAAGCCGGCAACCCCGACACCCAGCCCGGCGTGGACATCATCATCGGGCCCGGCACCGAGGTCATCAGCTGCGAGGGCAACATCGTCACCGCCGGGGGCATTGATTGCCATATTCACTTCATTTGCCCGCAGCAGATTGAAGAGGCCCAGGCCAGCGGCATCACCACCATGATGGGCGGTGGCACCGGCCCCGCCACCGGCACCTTTGCCACCACCTGCACACCAGGGCCCTGGAACATCGCCCGCATGCTGCAGGCAGCCGACGCCTTCCCGATGAACCTGGGCTTCTTTGGCAAAGGCAATGCCAGCCAACCTGCCGCGCTGCACGAGCAGATCAACGCCGGCGTGATTGGTTTGAAGCTGCACGAAGACTGGGGCAGCACGCCGGCGGCCATCAGCAACTGCCTGGACGTGGCCGAAGAGACTGACATTCAGGTGGCCCTGCACTCGGACACGCTCAACGAGTCCGGCTTTGTGGAAGACACCGTTGCGGCCACCAAAGGGCGAGGGTTGTGCGCGTTTCACACCGAAGGCGCGGGCGGCGGCCATGCCCCGGATATCTTGCGCGTGGTGGGCGAGGCCAACTTTTTGCCCTCCTCCACCAACCCGACCATGCCTTACACGGTGAACACGCTGGATGAGCATGTGGACATGCTCATGGTATGCCACCACCTGAACGCCTCGATTGCCGAAGACCTGGCCTTTGCCGAGAGCCGCATCCGCAAGGAAACCATTGCGGCCGAAGACATCCTGCATGACCTGGGGGCCATCTCCATGATGAGCAGCGACAGCCAGGCCATGGGCCGGGTGGGTGAAGTCATCATTCGCACCTGGCAGACCGCGCACAAAATGAAGCAGCAGCGCGGCACCCTCCCTGAGGACAACGCCCGCAACGACAACTTCCGCGCCAAGCGCTATGTGGCCAAGTACACCATCAACCCGGCCATTGCCCACGGCATCAGCCATGAGGTGGGCAGCATTGAGGTCGGCAAGTGGGCCGATCTGGTGGTGTGGAAACCGGCGTTCTTCGGCGTCAAACCGGCGTTGATTTTGAAAGGCGGCTTCATCGCCATGGCCGCCATGGGCGACCCCAACGCCAGCATCCCCACGCCGCAGCCGGTGCATTACCGCCCCATGTTTGGCTCTTACGGCAGCGCGCTCACCCGGGGTTCGCTCACCTTTGTCTCGCAAGCCGGCTTGAACGCAGGCATTCAGGACGAGTTTGGTTTGCACAAGACATTAAGTGCCGTGAAGAACATCCGGGGCGTGCGCAAGCAACACATGGTGCACAACCACTACCTGCCCAAGATGGAGATTGACGCCCAGACCTACACCGTGCGCGCCGACGGCCAGCTGCTGACCTGCGAGGCAGCCGTCACCTTGCCCATGTCGCAACGCTACTTCTTGTTTTGAGTGTGATGGAGATCCGGGTTGATGATCTCCCCAAACCGACGTCGGTTGAAAAGCGAAGAAAGCGGCCCGTGTCATATTCACGTTCCGCTACGGCATACGTTGCAGATCACTCTGCTCCGCCTCCGAAGCTGTGCATTTACGCAGATGAAACCCATTAGTCAATTCGGTGATGAATACCGTGTCACCCTCCTGGCAATCGAGTGGCTTAAGGAGGTCAGGAGGAAATATGACTCCAAGATCAACCCCGACTTCAATCACTTCGAGTTTTTTCACGGTACGCCCTCCAAGGCTATCAACACAACAAATGCAATGGTGCATGTAAGCTTTCAATTTTTCAAGCAAAAATCAACGCCATATGCTGACTGCTAACAAACTCCTCTCTCAAGGCCAAGGCCTCTCCCCTGTCCTACTCAAACGCGCCGCCACCGTCGAGCTGGACTGGGACGTGCGCCAGAAAAGTCGCTTTGATGCGACGGATTCGACCGGACGCGCACTGGGCGTCTTTTTGCCACGGGGCACTGCAGTGCGCGGCGGTGATGTGCTGGTGGCCGAGGACGGTTCGCTGGTTCGGGTCATTGCCGCCTCCCAAGCCGTGCTCAAAATCACGCACTGTGCCAACCATGGCTCGCCCTTTGATTTGATTCGCGCCGCCTACCACCTGGGCAACCGCCATGTGCCCATCGAGCTGCAGCCCGACCATCTGAAAATCGAGCCCGACCATGTGCTGGCCGATATGCTCCGAGCCATGCACCTGATCGTGAACGCGGTGGACGAGCCTTTTGAGCCAGAAAACGGTGCCTATGGTCACCACGCGGCTGGCCACAGCCACAGTCATGGTGGGCACGACCATGAACATGGCCACGCGCATGACACGGCCACGGTGGTCAAGCTACCCAGCACCGCCAAGTCCAAACTCAGCGCCATTCCCATTGCCACCGCCAGCACGCCCCATGTGCACGGCCCCGGTTGCGGCCATGACCACGGACACAGCCACTGACCATGGTTGACCACGCGGCCGCCCTGGCCAACCCGCACCGCACGGACACCAGCCTGATGCAGCTGATGTGGCTGGCCTCACCGGCCTTGCCGATTGGTGGGTTTTCATACTCGGAATGCCTTGAAGCGGCCGTAGAAAGTGCGCGGGTAGCTACAGAAAAAGAAGCATCGTTGTGGCTCATTGACCAGTTGCACTTGAATTTTTCGCGAGGTGACTTGGCGGTGGTCGCGCAGGCGATTCCCGCTTGGCAAGCGAATGACATGACGCGCATGGAAACACTCAACCAATGGGTGCTGCAAACCCGAGAAAGCAGCGAATTGCGCGCCCAGGCCGAGCAAATGGGCCGATCCCTGCTGGAGTGGCTGCGCAACCACACCACGGCGCGTGGCGAACAGATCGGCGCGCTGGCGTCCCTGCAACCCACCTACCCGCTGGCGTTTTCGCTGGCCGCCAGCGCCTGCGCTGCGCCGCTGCGCGACTGCCTGCTGACCTATGCCTTCGGCTGGGCAGAGAACATGGTGCAAGCCGCCATCAAGTCCGTGCCACTGGGGCAAAGTGCGGGTCAACGCATTTTGTCCGCGCTGACCGCCGAAATTCCCGCCGCCGTGGACCACGCCCTGTCGCTGGCCGACGACGAGCGCCAGGCTTTTTCACCCATGCTGGCGATTCTCAGCGCCCAGCATGAAGTGCAGTATTCACGTCTTTTCCGGTCCTAGCGCCGGTACAGTCTGCGCAAGAAGCTATCAATTTAGAAGCAATATCACCATGACTAACGCCCTGCACCACATTGCCAACCGCACCAAAAAACTCCCCCCCTTGCGCGTGGGCATTGGCGGCCCCGTTGGCTCCGGAAAAACCACGTTGCTGGAGATGCTGTGCAAAGCCATGCGCGAACAGTACGACCTGGTCGCCATCACCAACGACATCTACACCAAGGAAGACCAGCGGCTGCTGACAGAAAGCGGTGCCTTGGAAGCGGATCGCATCATGGGCGTGGAAACCGGTGGCTGCCCGCACACCGCCATTCGGGAAGACTGCTCCATCAACCTGGAAGCCATTGACCGCATGCTGGTGGAGCACCCCAACGCCGACATCGTCTTTGTGGAGAGCGGTGGCGACAATCTGGCGGCCACCTTCAGCCCCGAGCTGAGCGACCTGACGATTTACGTGATCGACGTGGCAGCGGGTGAAAAAATCCCGCGCAAAGGGGGCCCCGGCATCACCAAGAGTGACCTGTTTGTCATCAACAAGACCGACCTGGCGCCGCACGTGGGTGCCAATTTGGCAGTGATGGAAGCCGACACCATTCGCATGCGCACCACGGCAAAGGGGCTTAAACCCTTTGTCATGACCAATTTGAAAACCAATTCAGGGCTGGCCGAGGTCATTGCCTTTATTGAGACCAAAGGGATGATCAAAACAAGCTGATGGAGGGTGACTCCGGCTCGTCGGAACGAGACCCTGATCGATGATGCCAACCCGACGGAGCGTCAAACTCTGTTTTCAAATGGTCTATGAACAGCCTCGCCCGGGTGGCGTGAGAACGCCCCGGTAGCCGAACTGCATGAATATCTGTCAGTTGTTTGGGTGACAGAGTCGCGGCTTGCGGAAATAGCGAGATCAGACGGCCCTCGGCGATCAACTCGCCAACCAGCCAACCAGCCAACTGGCCAGATGAACAATGCCAATGCCATGCAGCGCAGCTTGCAGAAGACTTTCAGTATCGTCCGACTGAAAGCTGCCACGTACCGGCAATGGCGAGCCTCCAAGCGTGCCTGCAAAGCTCCACCAACCGGCTGGCAACGGCGGGGTTGCGATGGTCAGGCAATTGTGTTTCAGCAGATTTTCCGGGGTGGCTGGCCAACCGGCACGCGCCAGGTAATCTGGGCTGGCACATGCCAGGCGGCTGTATTGCGCCAACTTGGTGGCCACCAGATCGCTGTCAGGCAGTTTTCCAATGCGAATCGCCACATCAATCCTGCGCTCGGCCAAATCCACCAAATCGTCACTTAAGTGCAGATTGAGCTGAATTTGAGGGTACAACTGGAGAAACCGCATCGCCGCTGGCACCACATGGCGTCGGCCAAAGCCCGAAGGGGCAGTCACCGTCAGCAGGCCATGGGGATCTGTTTGCAACGCCGATAACTCCGCTTTCACACCCTCCAGGTCACTGACCATTTGCAAGGCACTGACCCGAAATTTCTCGCCCGCGTCAGTCAGCAAGAGCTGTCGAGAACTGCGATGAAACAGGCGCACCCCCAACTCGGCCTCCAGCCCATCAATTCGCCGTGTGACCGAAGAGACGGCCATGGTCCGTTCCCAGGCCACCTTTGATAAGGTTCCGGATTCCGCGACCGCCAAAAACATCTTCATCGCATCCAACATGCTGGTCATGCTGGTCATGCTGGTCATGCTGGTCATGCTGGTCATGCTGGTCATGCTACCTTATTGAGAAATTTGCAAAGATAGATTGCATATTTCATTATTGTTGCGCCACATGAAAAACTCCACAATCCATCTCGACGGAGCGCTTACTCGCCGTGAATACCCCCCACCAGGCGCTCTCCCATCCCGCTTTTCATTTCCCTGGAGACATCCCATGAAGTCCGCCCCTCTGACCTCTCTGCCCCGCGCCTTGGCGATGGCAATAACACTGACCTGCGCCAGCCTGGGCACTTCCGCTGTTTTTGCTGCGGCGCCCATGGCAAAAACCCCAGCCCCCGGCTACTTTCGAATCATGTTGGGCGATTTTGAGGTCACAGCACTGAGCGATGGCACTGTTGATCTTCCGGTGGACCAGCTGCTCTCCGAAAAACCAGGCATGACAAAGGCAGCTCTGGGGAAATCATTTCTCAAGGCCCCGCTGGAGACATCAGTGAACGCCTACTTGGTCAACACCGGGAGCAAACTGGTACTGATTGACGCAGGCGCAGGGAGCCTGTTTGGCCCTACGTTGGGAAAATTGACGCAAAACCTCAAGGCGTCAGGCTACGAGCCTGCCCAAGTGGATGAAATCTATCTGACCCACATGCACCCCGATCACGTCGGCGGCATGGTCGGCGCCGGCGCACTCGCTTTCCCGAACGCCATCGTGCGCTCCGATCAAGCCGACGCGGACCTCTGGCTCAGCCAAACCGAGCTGAATAAGGCTCCCGAAGGTGGCAAAGGATTTTTCCAAGGGGCAATGGCCTCATTAAACCCCTATGTGGACGCCCAAGAATACCGGCCATTCACGGGCAACGTCTCTTTGATGCAGGGCATCACCGCCATACCGACCCACGGCCATACCCCTGGCCACACGGCCTACTTAGTCGAAAGCCAGGGTCAAAAACTGATGGTGGTGGGTGATTTGATTCATGTGACGGCCGTCCAACTGGACAAACCCGCCGTCACTATCGCCTTCGACACCGACCCCAAAGCAGCGATGACGGCCCGCAGTCGGGTGTTCACCCAAGCGGCCAAAAATGGCACCCTCATTGGCGCAGCCCACATCCAGTTCCCAGGACTGGGGCATTTGCACGCCACAGGTAAGTCATACCAGTGGATCCCAGTCAATTACACCCAAATGCGCTGAGCTGCACCTTTACTCATCCTGCGCGCTCAGCAATGAGCGTGCAGAGCGTTGATCTTGGGGGATGCATCACGCGGCAGGCCATTCATTGCATGCGGGTCATCCACCCCAATTCAAGCCGTTGTGAAAGGGGCGATTCAGGCATGCTGTTCTCCTAGGCCACCCAGGTGCCGGCAAACATGTGGGAGAGCTCGCGATTGACCCGCGCAGAGTCACCTGTGTTGAGCTCAATCAACCGGCGCAACAGGGTCAAGCTGTTGATATCAATTTCCTGGCATTCAACGCCAATGTGGGCACCCTCCAGATGCGCAATGCGCCCGGCCATGGTGATGGCGTCACCCCCTTGTGTCAGCGTCAACACCAGCCGGCATTTTTCATGCAACACCAGCGTCTGTGACGCAGGCGTTTCCACCAAGGCGCCCTTGAGCGCAATGTCCACCAAATGAACCGCCAACACGCGGTCCTCCAGATGCAACATCACCTCGGCGTCAAAGGGAATGCGGGAGTAGTGGCGCAGGTTGCTAATGGGTTTTGCCGTCATGGCCGCTCCTTTGAGGCAGCACGCGTGCTGCGATATGGTGGCTTCAAGGGTATGACGGATGGGGCGAAAGCGCAACTCGTACGTCATGAATCTGCTGCGGGGGGCCAAAAAACGTTGCTGCCAAGGAAGCCCATTCTGCGAGAGGGTGGCTATGACGCAATCGAAACCTGCGACTTTCAATCCGCTATGTGCGTCAGCGCACCGACTGGCACAGCGCCTTTTTTTATAGTCCACAGGTCAGTTCCATTCATTTTTCTACTGGAGATTTCTATGTTCATTCGTCGCACACTTGCCATTGTTATTACCGCCGTCGTCATGGTCACAGCGACGGGCTGTGCCGTTCAACGCGGCCAGGAAACCGTGGGGGCCTATGTCGATGACACCGGCATCACCACACTGATCAAGTCGCGCTTCATCGAAAACAAACAGGTGGATGCGTTGTCAATCAAAGTCGAAACCCTGAATGGCACCGTCATACTGTCCGGCTTTGCCAAGAACGCTGAAGAGCGTGCCACAGCGGAGACCATTGCACGTGGCGTCAAAGGCGTCGTTTCGGTTCGGAACGAAGTCACCGTTCGTCCCTGATCCATAGAGCCTCAAAGTTCATGTGAGTTTTTGAGGCTCTTTTGACCAGCACGGCGAGGTCATGGCCAAGCGCTCGTCGGGTCATCGCTCCGATGCCCGTCGGGCCGCTGTCAACTCGAAAGCAGCCGACTCAGTAGTGCGGGCCCTGTTGCACATCGGTCAACAGTCGCCCCAATTCCTTCTTGACCACACCGTAGCATTCGCAGGCATGCGTCGCTAGTCCCGCTCTGTCCAGTACGGCAATGTGGCCTCGGCGGTAGCGTATATAGCCCGCCGTCTGCAAGCTACCCGCCGCTTCGGTCACACTTTCGCGGCGTACCCCTAACATGCTGGCCACCAATTCCTGCGTCATGACCAGTTCGCGTGCTGGCATTCGGTCCATGGTCAACAACAACCACCCACACAGTTGCTGCTCGACTGAGTGGTAGCGATTGCACACGGCCGATTGGCTCATTTGCGTCATCAGGGCCTGGGTGTAGCGCAACAACAAACGCTGTAGCGCACCTGCCCGGTTGAATTCCGTCTGCAACAGATGGCGGTCAAGCCGGTAGGCATGGCCTGCCGTTTGGACCACGGCCGAGCTGGGTGTGGTGTCCCCGCCCATGAACAGGGAAACGCCCACGACCCCCTCGTTGCCTACGCCCGCCGTTTCGGCCGATGCGCCTGTTGCGGTGACGTAGTGCAGCGAGACGATGGACGTGGTGGGGAAATAGACGTGTCGCAACTGGGTACCGGGTTCGTACAGCATGTGGCCCAGCGGCATGGGAACCAGTTCCAGTTCATTGGAAAAGGTGGCGAAGTCTGCGTCAGGCAGTGCCGCCAGCAAATGATTTTGGCGGGGCGTGTGAAGTTGCGGGGTGGTCATACCGTGAATTCCTGCTTCAAGTTGCATCCAGCACTTCGACGCCAATGCCGCGGTAACCCAGAAACCGGCCATTCGCGCTGAACATGGGCTCGCCACTGACCTTGAACTTCTTCCGGGTGCTATCGGCATTGACCCGATGAAAGGCAAAGTCTAAAAACGGTTCCCGCGCGGCGATGGTGGTACGCAAGGCCTCGCGTTCTGTCTCGTCCCAGGCATCCGCCGACGCCACTGCGCCCTCCGCCTGGAAACCCAACATCTCCAGCACCGGGCCCGACACTTTGGTAAACACGCCGTTTTCGTCCTGCTCCCAATACCAGTCGGAAGCCAGTTCGGTCAGGCTGCGGTAGCGGGCCTCGCTCTCTCGCAGTTCCGCCGTGCGCTCCAGCACGGTTTGTTCCAGAATTTTGTTGAAATCAGCCAATCGTTTGTACAACAGGCGCACTTCCAGCATGTTGTGAATGCGCGTTTTGACCTCGACCAGGTCGAACGGTTTGCTGACAAAGTCCTTGGCGCCGGCCTGCAAAGCGCGCAGCTTATGGCCCGGCTGTGCCGTGAGAACAATCACCGGAAGGTAAGCATCGGTGGTGCTGTTTTTTAGCCCCTCCATCACCTGAAAACCATCCATCACCGGCATCTGCAGGTCGAGCAAGATCAGGTCATAGTTGTTTTGGCGGTGCAAGTCACAGACCTCTTCCGGCTTCATGGTCGAGGTGACACCGGTGTACCCGGCGCCTTGCAGCAACTGCAACAAGAGCTGCACGTTGGCCTCTTGATCGTCCACGATCAAAATCCTGGCGCTTAATATCTCACTTGCATCAATCATCGGAATCACCTCTTGTATCTTTAGGTAGGGCGCATCGACGCGGTCTGGGTGTTCGCGTGCTCTGATCTGCCAATGGGTTGTCGAATCGATTACTCCAAAGTGTCTGCCGCCAGCGCCAAACACTCGTCCAGCGCCAGCATGAACTCAGCGATCTTGATGGGCTTGGTCAGGTAGCGGTAAAACCCGGCGTCCATGCCCCGTTCGATGTCGTGCGGCATCGCATTGGCGCTCAGCGCCAACACCGGAATATGGCAGGTAGCCGGGTCCTCGCGCAACAGCCCCAAGGCCTGCAACCCGGTGATCCCGGGCAAATTGATGTCCATCAAAATCACATCTGGCAGGTGAGCGCGGGCCAGTGCCATGCCGCGCAGACCATCTTCAGCCCCAAGCAGGCGCATGTCGGAGCGGCGGGCGATGAGTTGCGCGACCAACTCCATATTGGCCTTGTTGTCTTCCACATACAACAAGGTTCGCCGGGCCACACCGTCCCCACCCAGCGCAATGGGGGTCAAAGAGACCGGCTCGGCGTCCAGCACCAGTGAATGAGGTGCGGCCAAGTTGAGCTCAAACCAGAACTCACTGCCCACCCCCACGGTACTCACAGCGCCGATGGTGCCACCCATCAGCTCCACCAGTCGCTTGCTCACCACCAGGCCGATGCCGGTGCCCTCTTCGCCACTGTCTTCCTGGCCCAAGCGGTTGAATGGTTGAAACAGTTGCGACAACTTTTGCTCGGATAAACCCTCCCCTGTGTCCCGCACGCTGATGTGCAGGCGGTCCTGATCGGTGATACGCCAAGTCACATCCACGGCACCGTCGGTGCGGTTGTACTTGATGGCGTTGCTCAACAGATTGACGAGAACCTGCTTGACGCGGGTGCTGTCGGCATCCACAAAACAGGGGTTGCTGAAGGTCGGAAACCGCATCTGAATCCCGCGGTTATTGGCCTGCGGCTCAATCATGCTCTGGCAATCTTGAAGCACTTCGGGCAGTGAAACGGGCTCCATCGACATTAAGAGCCGGCCCGACTCGATCAGCGCCAGATCCAGAATTTCATTGATCAACTCCAACAGGTACCACCCCGCCTTGAGAATTTGCTCAATGCTGGCGGACTGGGCCAGGGTGGGGGCAGGCAGGTCGGACTCAATCAGTTGCCCAAAGCCCAAAATGGCATTGAGGGGCGAGCGCAGTTCATGGCTCATGCTGGACAAAAAGTCTGACTTGGCCTGGTTGGCTTTGTCGGCAGCGGTTCGGGCGGCCTCCAGTTCCGTATTCTTGACTTGCAGGGCCCGATCCAGCCTGGCACGCTCGGCCTCAACCACCTTGCGGGCGGTGTTGTCGGTGCCAATGTGCAAGTAGCCAATGATGGTGTGGTCGTCGCCGCGCAGCGCCGTGACCGACACCATGGCCGGGAAACGGCTGCCGTCCTTGCGGATGTAGGTCAGCTCGTAAATATCTTCCATCGCGCGGGCGGCCTTGAACACCAGCGCCTCGAAGCCCGGGGCGATCTCGGTGCCCAGCTCGGCGCTGAGCGCCTGGGCGCGGGCGATGATCTCCTGGGGGTCAGAAATTTCCGCTGGTGTGACCTTGTCCATCACATCGAGTGCGGCGTAGCCCAACATGCGCTCGGCGCCCACGTTGAAAATCTGGATCACGCCTTTGGCATCGGTTGCGATGCTGGAGAAGTTGGCGCTATTGAAAATGGCGTTTTGCAAGGCGCCAGCCTTGCGCAGTGCTTCTTCGGCTTGTTTCCTGGCACTGATGTCGCGCAAGATACCGGTGAAGTAACGTTCTGCGCCCAGCACCATTTCGCTGACCGTAATCTCCAGTGGAAAGCGACTTCCGTCTTTTCGAACGCCCACCACCTCGCGACCCAGTCCAACCGTTCTCGCCTCATCACTCACGCCGTAGTGCTCAAGTGAGACATTGTGTTGTTCCTGGTCCAACTCGGGTATCAGCAAGCCAAAACCCTTGCCATTGAGCTCGGCGGCGCTGTAGCCAAACAGGTGTTCAATGGCCGGATTGGCAGACTCCATGATCCCGCCGTCTGCATGCAGCGTCACGATACCGTCGCTCACCGTGTTGAGAACGGTCTGCACCCGCGCAGCGCTGTCGCGCACTGTTTGCTGTGCCGCATATTCGTCCGTCACATTGCGAAACACCAGAACGGCTCCCACCACCTGCGTGTCCGCATCGCGAATCGGTGCGCAACTGTCGGCAATATCGAACTCGCGCCCATCACGGGCAATCAACACCGTGTGGCTAGCCAGCCCCTGCACCGTGCCATGCGCCAGGGCATTGGCCACCGGGAGGTTCGCCACCTTGCGAGTCTCCCTGTTAACGATACAAAAAACCTCGTCGATGGGCCGCCCCAACGCCTGGGCATGGGTCCAGCCGGTCAAGTCCTCGGCCACACGGTTCAACAGTGTCACGCAAGCTGCCGCATCGGTGGCAATCACGCCGTCGCCAATGGAGCTCAGTGTGATGGCCAGTTTTTGCTCACTGTTTTGCAGAATCCGGTTGGCCTCCAGCAAACGCAAATTTGTGAGTGTTTGAGCCGCAAGCAAGTGCTGGGTTTCACCTTCGGCCCGGCTTTCGAGTCTTTTTTTCGTCGCACGAATACTGGCATAGGCGAACCAAAGGACCAACACCAAGGCCATGGCAGAGAGGCCAACAATGAGGAGAAACAGCCAACGAATCCTGCCATCAAACTGCATGTCTTGCTGCGACTGGAGATCGTTCTCCACCCTGACCACTGCGCGGGCTTCCTGGCGAATCGAGGCGGTCAGGCCGGGGTCAGCGTCACTATCGGTCTTCAGCAGGGCAGTCTCACCCGCCGGACTGCGACGCAAGGTGATGCGCGTTTCCATCTCCGCCAGTTTGGCCCGCAGCAGGGGTTCGATGGTGTCGACGTGCGACTGCACCGGGCGGTCAGTGCTCAGCGCGCGCAAGGTATGAGAGCTGGGCAGCAGGGTGTCGCGCACCGCCAGATACCGATTCAGGTAGGTGTCGTCACCCGTCTGTGCATAGCGGCGCTCGCTGGTTTCGGCATTCAGCAGCGATGCGATCAGGTCTTGCATCGCGGAAATGACGACGCGGGAATCTTTGCGGTGCTCAGCGGCGCTCTCAATCTGTCGGAACGACCAGACGGTGACGGCCACCCCAACGAGCAACAGCAGCACGAGCGAGCCCAACCAAAGAATTGTTTTACGGGTTGTTTTCAAGGAGTGGTGGCTTTCGGGTGGAGCGTGTGCGTCGCCACGTACACGCCTATTGGGTGTGCAATCGGAAACGTCGTGGACAAGTGGCCCTGGCTGCTATGGCCCGTGCACTTTAGGCCAGCGAAACATGCCGCGTCTGTGCGGTGGCGCACGCAGCGTTCTTTACATGACAAAGTTTCCTCCAGCGCAGACTCAACAAGCGCAGTTAGATCACCTTTTGATAGCAACAAAAATACCAGCCGGTTCTGTGTGCCAGCGCACCGAACTTTTTGTGACTTGTCATCACAATGAACTTTCATCCGTGACAGGGCGTCACCGCACTGCACGGTTTGTTGTTGGCCCCACTATTCGGAGATATTTATAATGAAATTCAATAACAGGATGTTCGCCTACGTTCCAGCGTTGGCGCTGGTGTCGGTTCTGGGCGCATGCGCTGGCATGACCCAACAGGAAAAAGGCACGGCCACGGGTGCTGCAGTTGGCGGCGCAGCGGGTGCCCTACTCGGTGGCGGCGTGCTGGGCACCGCAGCAGGCGCTGCGGTGGGCGGCGTGGTTGGCCATGAGGTCACCAAGCCGAAGAAGTAACTGAGCCGTCCCCATCAAAGAAGGGCTGGGTGCCATATGGCACCCAGCCCTTCTTTGATGGGGAACAGGATTACAGTGATTTACCAGCCTCTTTGACCGCATCACGGGCCGATTTCACCATTTCCTTGGCATCGCCCAATTTTTCTTCGGCTTGGCTGGCGATCTGCTTTTCCACGCCCTTGATTTCCTGCGACGGGTTGCCAATGATTTTTCCGGCGGTTTCTTGCACTTTGCCGAGCAGGTCTTTGGCCATGCCCTGGGCTTGATTTTTGTTCACGATATGTGTCCTTTGATTTGAAAAAGAAATTAACGAAACACATGGGACGTTTGTTGACCCATGTGTGAATGCTAAGAGCCAGATATCAGAGCGTCTGTGCGGTGGCGCACCGACGGAACAGACGCCGCGTCGCACACTGCCACTCTCTACAACAACACTTACCAAAGAGGTGTTCTCATGCTTCAAACGCTCGCAATCGTGCTCATCATTTTGTGGCTCCTAGGCATGGTGTCCTCGTACACCATTGGCGGATTTATTCACATTCTGTTGGTGGTGGCGGTGGTCCTGTTCCTGGTGCGCCTAATCAGCGGCAACAAAACACTGTAACTGGGGCACACCGTGAACAGCATCAAACTCGTTGGCGTCATCTTGATCATGCTGGGCGTGCTGGGCGCCGCCTATGGCGGCTTTAGCTACACCAAGGCCACTCATGCGGCTGACATCGGTCCGCTGCACCTGGAGGTGATCGAAAAGGAGCGCGTTAACGTCCCGCTCTGGATGGGGCTCGCAGCCGCAGCCGCTGGCTTGGTACTGGTGGTGGCCGGCTCACGCAAGTCCTGAACCCGGCAAGGCCCGGCTCCCTGCGGCAAAAGGTCAAATGGCCTTCGCCACCGTCAGCAGGTAATCCTGGTGAATCACGTTGTCAAAGTGATAGGGCGCGGCCAGCGCTTCAAAGTCGGCGTGGAACTGCGCCAGTTTCTGGGGGTCGCTGGCTAAATGTTCGACCACCTTTTGCAGCGGGCCGACGGAACGCTCCATGAACACCCGGAAGTGCGGAATGCTGAGCGCGGAAAACCGCATCACGCCGCGCTCGAAAAACGGGGCCTCGAAGCCTCGACTGAGCCGCTCAGACACAAACGCCGGGTTGCCCCACGGCCCCGGTGGTGCCGCGCCCGGCGGTGGTGGCGGCATCTTGCTGCCCACAAACGCCAGCAAACGTCCAACGAAATGCTCGGGCGGCCAGGTGGCAAAGGCCACACGACCACCCGGTTTCAGTACGCGCCGCATCTCAGCCATGGCCACTTCAGGGCGCGGGGCAAACATGTGGCCAAACTGACTGAGCACCACATCGAACGACGCATCGGCGTAGGGCAGCGCTTCGACATCCCCTTGGTCCCAGACGATCTCCGGCAATCGTGCGATGGCGGCGTTTTCCCGTGCTTCCTCGATCAACGCCGGGGTGAGGTCGAGCCCGGTGACTCTCCCCCCCCGGCGCGCGGCCGTGATGGCCAGCACACCGGTGCCGGTACCCACATCCAATACAGACTCACCTGGCGCGATGTTGGCAAAGCGGACCATATGCCCGGCCACCGGGGTGGTGAACAGCGCCGTCGGCCCGAACGAGGCCCACATTTCACGCTGACGCTGTTTTAATTCGGCAAAGGGATCGTTGGTCATTGGTTTCTCCTGAAGTCATAGGAGGGAGACCGGGACCGCATCAAGCGGTCTGAAAGGACGCGTGGCATTCGCGTCAAGCTGCGGTCGGCCAAAAATGATTATGAGCCGCCATCCGCGCCAGGGCAATGGGTGGCCATGGCGCGAAAAAGCCTTAATCAGCCGGTGAGAAGTCGATAAAGCCGTGCTCCACATCCGTGGACTCCAGCTTGACGCGCACTTTGGCCCCCACTTTTAATTCGCCCCGCCCACCCATCAGCATGCCTTCGGCGGGCGGCGAGAACACACGAATCCAGACGCCTTCGGCCGCGGTGCCGGTGACGATTCCATCAAAGCGCTGACCAATGTGCGATTGCAGCAGCAGCGCGGCTTCAGACTTGCGCAGGCGCCGCTCCACCTTGCGGGCGGCGTCTTCCTGGTGGGTGCAGTGGGTGGCCAGCACGCCCAGTTCGGTGGGGGTGTAAGGCGACGCCTCATCCGCCAACGCAGCCTTCAGCAGGCGCGAAGTGATCAGGTCGGGGAAGCGCCGATTGGGCGCGGTGGAGTGGGTGTAGTCCTGCACGGCCAGGCCAAAATGGCCCACGGGCAATTGACCAGCGGACTCGACCACGTATTCGCCCGACCCCATCAATTTAACAATGACCAGCGACAGGTCAGGAAAGCGCTCGGGGTCAATGCGCCGGCGTTTGGCCAAAAAATCTTCCAAGGCCTTGGAGTCCGGCTGGTGCGGCAGGGTCTCGCCCAGCTCTCGTGCCACCGACACTATGCGCAACCAGCGCTCAGGGGAGCGAACCACCCGGCGCAGCGAGACACCGCCTTGCGCTGCCAGGTAGCGGGCGGTGCAGCCGTTGGTGGCAATCATCACCTCTTCAATCAACTGGCGGGCGCGGTTTTGCACTTGCTGGACCAAGTCCACCACCTTGTCACCATCAAAGACGGCGCGGGGCTGAACGGATTCAAATTCCAGCGCGCCTTCTTGTCGGCGGCGGGCACGCATTTGCTGGGCCAGCGCGTCCTGGGTGCGCAACTGGGCTTCCATGCCCGCAACGACCTTGGCCGCTTCGGGCAAGTCACCCTGCCCATCAATCCAGGCGCTGACGGCGTCGTAGGCCAACTGCGCCTTGTTGTGGACTTTGGCGCGGTACACCGTGGAGCCGGCCAGCGAGGCATCGGCATTGAACACCATCTCGGTGACCATCGCCAGTCGGTCCACACCGAAGTTGAGCGAGGTCAGGTCGGTGGACAGGCGCTCGGGCAACATGGGGAAAATGACGGCCGAGGTATAGACCGAGGTGGTGTTGATCAACGCGTGGTCGTCAATGGGTGTGCCTTTTTTGACCATCGCGTCCACATCAGCAATCGCCACCCACAGGCGTACCGCGCCTTTGTCCAAGACTTCGCACACGGTGAGCTGGTCCAGGTCGCGGGAGTCGTCGTTGTCAATCGAGCACCAGAGCAATTGGGTGAGGTCCCGAATGTGCGAACCGGCCTCATCGCTGGGCCCGGTGATGCCGGCCAACTGGCGTTCCACCCCCGCAGAAAAGTCAGGTTCCAGGCCACGCTCGGTCATGGCCTGGGTGGCGATACGAACGAGATCAACGCGGTGGTGAAGGCTTTTGGTGTTCATGGGGTCAATATACATCTGGCGCTTGTTTGACGCACCAAGTGCTATTTATTTAGTAGCTACTCCCGAATACACCACAAGGGGAATAGCTATAAAAGATCATAAATTGTGCTCTACCACCCGGCGACTGACCTCCAGGCCGGGAAGTTCGTGCAGTCGCGTCTTAACTGCGTTATTCGGCGTAATTGGCATTGATTTAGCAATAAAACTGCGCACGACTTGCAGGATGATTGGGTTTACTGCATTGACACACATCAAGAACGAGGACACACCATGGCTGATTTATTTGAAAACCCGATGGGCCTGATGGGCTTTGAATTCGTCGAGTTCGCCTCGCCCACCGCTGGCGTGCTGGAACCCGTTTTTGAGCGCATGGGCTTCACCTTGGTGGCCAAGCACCGCTCCAAAGACGTGGTGCTGTACCGCCAGGGCGACATCAACTTCATCGTCAACCGCGAACCCAAAAGCGTGGCGGGTTACTTTTCAGCCGAACACGGCCCCTCGGCCTGTGGCATGGCGTTTCGCGTCAAGGATTCCCAACACGCTTACAAGCGCGCTTTGGAATTGGGCGCACAACCCATCGAGATCAAAACCGGCCCCATGGAGCTGAACCTGCCTGCCATCAAAGGCATTGGCGGCGCACCGCTGTACCTGATTGACCGCTTTGAAGACGGCAAGTCGATTTACGACATTGACTTTGACTTCATTGAGGGGGTGGACCGCCACCCTGTGGGCCATGGCCTGAAACTCATCGACCACCTGACGCACAACGTGTACCGCGGGCGCATGGCGTTCTGGGCCAACTTCTACGAGCGTTTGTTCAACTTCCGCGAAATCCGTTTCTTTGACATCCAGGGCGAGTACACCGGCCTGACCTCCAAGGCGCTCACCGCGCCCGACGGCAAGATTCGCATCCCGCTGAACGAGGAATCACGCCAGGGCGGCGGGCAGATCGAAGAGTATTTGATGAAGTTCAACGGCGAGGGCATTCAGCACATCGCCTTGATCTGTGACAACCTGATCGAGACCGTGGACAAACTGGCGCTGGCCGGCGTACCGCTGATGAGCGCGCCCAACGAGAGCTATTACGAGATGTTGGAAGGTCGCCTGCCCGGCCACGGCCAGCCCGTGCCCCAGTTGCAAACTCGCGGCATTCTGATGGATGGCAGCACCGAAGGCGGCACACCGCGCCTGCTGCTGCAAATCTTCTCCGAAACCCAGCTCGGCCCCGTCTTCTTCGAGTTCATCCAGCGCGCCGGCGATGATGGCTTTGGCGAAGGCAACTTCAAGGCGCTGTTCGAGTCTCTGGAGCGCGACCAGATTCGGCGCGGCGCGTTGGAACAACCTTAAAAGCTACACAAACGCTTCAAAAACAATAGCTGCTTCCGCATGTGCAGCGGGGGCTAGCGCCCCAAAAGACCTAAAAGTTTTCAAACCCGGGCGAGGCGGCCCTTTGGATGACTTTTAGGTTCTCAAGGGTTTTGGCCGCGGCGACCTGCCCCGCGGCCCCTAGGGGGTCACGCCGGCATCGCGGCGTCGCGGCGCTTTCGCTGGCGCAGCACAACCCAGCCGATCAGCGCCAATGCCGGCAAGAACATCCATTCCCTGGCCGGGTTGTCACTGGGCACTTCGACCGCCTCAATCTGAAAACCCGCTTCAACACCCTGTTTCGCAGCGCGACTGCCGAAGTTGACCTCGCTGACAGTGAAGCCTGTATCAGTGCGTTCCATGTGCACGCCGCTGTCGAGCAGGCGCTGCGTGGCGTCCGCCGCTTGTGGGCCCAGCGGCAACACCACGCCCAGCTTGACTGAGCGGCCCTCCAGGGTGATGCCGCGCAGAAACACGTGCATCTGCGCGCCGTCTGGCGCCTGCGCGATGGCGGCCACAACCGCGTCACCCTGCAGTTTTCGGTACGGAGCGCACAAGGGGTCCATGAACAGTCCCGGGTAAAACAGCATGAACACTGACAGCAACATCACCAGGCGTTCGAGGGTGGTGCTACGCACGATCAGCCACGCTTGATTGACCGAGATGAAGGCAAAGCCCGCCAGCGTCGCACTGGCCAGCGTGAGCAGGGTGTGCCCGATCCCACTGACGCCGATCAACAGTAGTTGCGGGTTCAGCACGAACATGAAGGGCAACAGGACCATACGCATCGAGTAGCGAAACGCAACCAGTCCAGTGCGAAACGGATTGGCGTGCGCGATGCTGGCGGCCGCATAAGAGGCGAGGCCAATCGGTGGCGTGATGTCGGCCATCAATCCGAAATAGAACACGAACAGATGGGCCGCGATCAAGGGCACGAGCAAGCCGTTTTGGGCGCCGATGCCAACAATCACCGGCGCCATCAGCGACGACACCACGATGTAGCTGGCCGTGGTGGGCAGACCCGTTCCCAACACCAGGCAGATCAGGGCCACCAGCGAGAGCATGGCCACGATGTTGCCACCGGACAAGGCGGTGACCAGGTCGGTCATCACCAGCCCGATGCCGGTCAGCGTGATGGTGCCCACGATGATGCCGGCGGTTGCGGTGGCGATGGCGACCGTGACCATGTTGCGCGCCCCGGCGACCAGTCCGTCGACCAGATCCTGCGCACCCTGCCAGGCCGATGCAACCTTGTTCGGCTCGCCGCGAAACCAGGCGCGCAGCGGGCGCTGGGTGAGCACAATAAAAGCCAGGAACAAGGTAGCCCAGAAGGCGGCACGTATCGGCGAGAGTTGTTCGATCACCAGGTTCCAAATCAAGGCGCCGACCGGCAGCACGAAATACAGGCCCGACCGCAGGGTCGGCCCAATCTCCGGTATGCGGGCAATGGCTACGTCGGCCGTGTCCAGCACGTCGGCAAAGGGGGCGCTGGCGCGCAGCAGAAGCAGGTAGGCGAGCAGCAAAAGAGCGGCCATGACGGCGAACGACTGCCGTGGCACGAGCAAGTGCGTCACCGCAGCCAGAATGGACACCAGCGCCAGCACCGAGGCGATGCCGACAAAGCCCAGCGAGAAATTGCTGACCGACTGCTGCCAGCGGGGAATGTGGCGCCGTGGCAGACCGCGCATATCCGCCTTGACCGCCTCCAGGTGCACGATGTAAAGCAGGCCGAGGTAAGAAACCATGGCCGAGATCAGCGCATGCTTGAGCACCTCAATGTAGGACACGCCGACATACTCCACCATCAGGAACGCCGCCGCCCCCATGACTGGCGGCATCACCTGGCCGTTGACGGAGGCCGCGACCTCGATGGCGGCGGCCTTCTCGGCCGGGTAGCCGACGCGCTTGATCAGCGGAATGGTCAGCGGCCGGTGGTCACCACGTTGGTGATGGACGAGCCGGAGATCATGCCGGTGACGGCCAACGCCACCACCGCCGCCTTGGCCGGGCCGCCGCGCAAGTGTCCAAGCAGGGCCACGGCACAGCGGATGAAATAGCTACCGGCGCCTGCGGTCTCAAGCAAGGCGCCGAACAGAACAAAAAGGAAGATCAGACCCGCCGAGACCCCAAGCGCCACGCCGGACACCCCTTCGGTGCTCAGCCACAGGTGGCTCATGGCCTTGCCGAAGGAGGCGCCCTTGTGCGCAATCAGGTCCGGCATGTGTTCGCCCAAAAAGACATAGGCCAGCAGGACCAGTGCCAGCCCGACCATCGGCAGACCGAGCACCCGGCGAGTGGCTTCGAGCAGCAACAACATGCCAAGCCCTGCCGAGCCGATTTCGAACACCGTCGCAGCGCCTGTGTGGGCGCTGACGGAGGTATAGAACAGTGCCAGAAAACCCGCACTGAAGGCGGCCAGCACCGCCAGCACAAGATCCAGTAGCGGGACGCGATCCTCAGAGGCGCGACTGGAGGCCGGATAGGCCAGGAACGCCAGCAGCACGGCGAAGCCCAGATGCAGCGACCGGATGCGGGCCTGGTTCATGAACAGCCCGAGCATTTCCGGCAAGGGCGAGGCGATCCACAGCTGAAAGGCCGACCAGGTCAGACCGATCAGCACCAGCCAGGTCGCCATTTGCCCCTGGGGCCGGCGCAGGCCCATGGCGATCTGGGTGGTTTCTATGCGCGCACCAAGCGTCGGCGCGGTGCCATCTTCGCGGGATTCACTCATGTGCCTATCAAGCCTTTGCACGGCACAGTGGGGCCGATGATCTGTTGCTGAAGCCAAGCGTCCGATGGTTTCTGTAGCCAGTATCCCAGCGGGATCGCCGCAGGGTCAAGCGCTGCCCGGTCAACCCCGCTATTCGAGCCATAGCGACCGCCCTCCCCGTGGGGCCGGCGCGACAAAAGCCTGAAGCAACCTCAGGAAATTGGAAGGACGGGACAATTGAGACATGGATTCACTCTCACAACTTGCGCTTGGCGCTGCGGTCGGCGTCGCGACGATGGGCCGGCGCACCGCGATCTGGAAGGCGGCGCTATGGGGTGCAGTGGCCGGCACCTTGCCCGACCTCGACGTCTTCATTGACCATGGCGACCCGGTGCGCAATATGGTGCTACACCGCGCCGAGACCCATTCGCTGTTCTGGCTGACGCTGTTTTCGCTGCCATTGGCCGCGCTCGTGGCGCGCCTGCATGGGCAGTGGGCCATCTGGCAGCGCTGGTGGTTGGCCCTGTGGCTGGCGCTGGTGACCCACCCGCTGCTCGACACGATGACGGTGTATGGCACGCAGCTCGCGTTGCCGTTCTCCGAACATCCCTTTGGCGTGGGCAGTATATTCATCATCGACCCCTTGTACACGCTGCCGCTGCTTGTGGGAGCGGGTTGGGCACTGGCGGCACGCGGTCGTGCGGGGGGCCTGCATGCCAACGCTCTGGGTCTGTTGCTGAGCACCGCCTACCTGGCCTGGGGCGTGGTGGCACAGCAGCATGTCGAGCGCATTGCACGCGAGTCGCTGGCGCGCCAAGGCATTGTGGCCGAGCAGTTGCTGGTCACGCCGGCCCCGCTTAACACCTTGTTGTGGCGTGTCGTGGCGATGTCCGGGGCGCATTACCACGAAGGCTTCTATTCCTTGTTGGATGCCGAGCCGACCGTGCATTTTGATCCCTTCGACCGGGGCCAGTCGCTGGCGGGCGAACTGCAGAACCTGGACAGTGTGCGTCGCATCGCCGCCTTCAGCCATGGCTTCTACAAGTTGGAGCAGGCCGGTACGCAGTTGCTCATTAGCGATCTGCGCATGGGTCAAGAGCCGGCTTACGCCTTCCGCTTCGTCGTGGCCGAGCGGCACAGCCCCTTGCAGATTTTGGAGCGACCGGTGCAGCAAAGCGCGCGGATCGATCTGGCGCGGGGTCTGCCCTGGTTGTGGCGGCGCATGCTGGGTGACCCTTTGCCCCCCCCACGCTGACCGTCAACCGCCACGACAGAAGGACTGCGGCCCATCGGATGATGGCCTCGGTGGGGGTATTTTATTTACTTTAAAATTGATAGCAACTTCCGCAGGATCGACGGGCGCTAGAGGCCTAAAAGGCTTCGAAAACTCCAACCAAGCAGAGGGGCGACCTTAAAATGATCACCTCTCTTTCGCGCCCCAACCTGCCTTGAATTCCCCTGACTTTTTTCGCGACGACTTGCCCCGTGGGCAGTATCTGGTCACTCCAATCTGGCTGGCTCGCTTGCAGCAGCGCCAGGCGGTTCCCGCGCCGCCCGTCTCTCACTGGCGCTTGTTTGAGGTGGGTTGCGGTGCACCCACTGCGTTTCAAGCCAGTCACATTCCCGGCGCGGGCTACCTGGACACCGAATGCCTGGAGACGATTCCCTTCTGGAACAAGGTCGACGACACCCTGTTGGTGAACTACCTGCTGGCCTGCGGCATTGCGCAGGACATCACGGTGGTGCTGTACGGCCGCCCCGGCCCTGCTGCGGCACGCGCCGCGCATTTGATGATGGTGGCTGGTGTGCAAGACGTGCGACTACTGGATGGCGGCCTCACGGCCTGGTTGCGCGCAGGCTTACCCGTGGCCAGCGGCGATGCCCATCACTACCTGCGTGCACCCCACTTTGGCCGAGCCTGCTCGGCGAACCCACAGTGGCTGGTTGATCTGGCAAAAGCCAAATCCCTGTCCCAAGACAGCACCGCCACGCTGGTCAGCATTCGCACCTGGGCCGAGTTCAGCGGCCAGACTTCGGGCTACCCCTACATTGCCAGCCCCGGCGACATTCCCGGCGCCCGCTGGGGCCGCGCCGGTGTGGACGGCGATGTGAACAGCATGAGCGACTTTCTGAAGAGCGACGGCACGATGAAGGCGGCCCATGAGATCACCGCGATGTGGCGCGAACATGGCATTGAGAGCCACCGGCCCACCGTGTTTTCCTGCGGCACCGGGTGGCGCGCCTCTTTGGCGTTCTTCTATGCTTGGGTGATGGGCTGGGAGCAGATTGCCGTGTTTGACGGCGGCTGGTTTGAATGGAGCAGCGTCTACCCGCCCAACCCGGATCAGACTAGCGTGAACGGGCCTTCGGTGGCCTGCCGAACCGGGCGAATCTCATCAGGTTTGTCGGGCTGATTGGCGGCCTCATCTGGCGTCAAAGGTAAAGGACTCATGCGCCGGCCGTACAGGCGCTTCACCCGCTGTTCCAGCGTCGGGTGGCTGTCCATCCAGTGGGCCAACGCACGCTCATCCGGCACGTCCACCAACAGCATGTGCTGCACAGACGGGTGCGCAATGCCCATGAAGCGGTGCGGGGCGGCGTCTGCATCGCGGCGCTGGGTCATGACCTTGCGCAATACCCCGCCCAAGCCGTCGCGGCTGCGGGTCCACTGCACGGCGCGGGCGTCAGCCAGGTATTCGCGCTGGCGGGACACGGCCGCCTTCAGCACCCGCCCGGCGACCCAGCCCGCAAACCCCGCGACCATGATGGCCGAGCCAAACAACACCCCCAGTCCACCGCGCTCACGCACCGTGTCGCCAAAGTTGTACACCAGTTCCAGCCCATAGACCATGCCGGCGAGCTGCATCTTCAAGCGGGTGTCACCCTCACGCAAGTGGCTCAATTCATGGGCCACCATGCCCTGTAACTCTTCGCGGTTCAGCAGGTCCAGCGCGCCTTGGGTGACAGCAATCACGGCGTCGGATTCGTCCCAGCCCGCCGCAAAGGCGTTGATGGCGTCGGTACGGGTCACCACCATGGGGGCCGGGCGGGCCACGGTGCCGGCAATGCACAGTTCATCCAGCACATTGCAAAAGCGCTGCTCGGCAAATGACACCGAGGGCCGCGCCTCGCGGGCGCCAATGCGCTTGGCCAGTTTCACGCCGCCAGCACGCAACTGCGAGGTCTCCACCCACCAGCCGCCCAACACCAGCAACAAGGTCACGCCCACGTTCACCGCCAGAAAGCCAATGGGAAACCCGGGCGTCCAGTGCAGCGCCCAGGTCAAAAAGGCCGCCATCAACCACCACGCGACCACCAGCGCGCCATGCACGGCCATAACCAGCAACAGCACCGCCAGCGAGAACGCCAGCAGCAGACGCCGCGTCTCACTGCGGGCGGCATCCTGATGGTCGAAAAAACGCATGGATCGGGGTCAGGTTCCGGCCAAGCCGATCAGAAACTCACTTTAGGCGCGGCGCGCTCTTCATCACTGCGGGTGGCCTCCAGCACGGCTGCCGGCGCAAAACCAGTCAACCAAGCCACGATCAAATCAGGGAAGGCCTGCACCGCGTTGTTGAAATCCAGCACCTGGTCATTGAAGGCCTGGCGCGCAAAGCCGAGGCGGTTTTCGGTGCTGGTGAGTTCTTCGGAAAGCGACTGCATGGTGGCGTCGGCTTTCAAGTCAGGATAGTTTTCAGCCACCATCATCAAGCGTCCCAGACTGCCGCCCAACACGCCTTCAGCCACCGACAGTGCGCCAATACTGGCCGCGTCGCCGGGTTTCGCGCGCGCCGAGACGGCGGCAGACTGAGCCTGACCGCGCGCCTGAATCACCGCCTCCAGCGTGGCGGACTCATGCTTTAACTAAGCCCGCGCCACCTCCACCAGGTTGGGCACCAGGTCATATCGTCGTTTGAGTTGCACATCAATCTGCCCGAACGCATTGGCAATGCGGTTGCGCAAGGCCACCAGCCGGTTGTAAATGGCCACGCCCCAAATGACGACGACGCCTGACAGCACGAGGAACCCGATCATGAATATGTGTCACCTCTCTGTATGTGAGCGGGAATCATAGTCGGGGGAGGCGGAAACACCCTCCTTCAACCGGTTTGAACCACAGGTCCATCGCCCTGCGACATCACGTAGAACGGGAGAAAACACTTTGAAACAAGTGTCGAATTTATTTACAACTTACCGGCAGTTTTCCTATTTATGTTGCTTGGTCCATCGCAAGTTCTTGATTGTTATAGGATTTTTTTTATGGCTCGAAAATTGCATTTCGCGGTTGTGGTGCCACTAACCGGTCCGTCAGTGGCACCACATCAACAACAAACAACGACCCGAGAGACAACATGACATTTAAATTTTTGCGTGCCCTCCTTCTTCCCCTCGTTCTAAGCGTGCCGTTGGGCGCCATGGCTGGGCCCTACAGCAGCATGATTGTCTTTGGTGACAGCTTGTCGGACACGGGCAACCTGTCGCTTGCATCAAGCGGCTTTTACCCAGAGCTTGCCAATGGCCCCTATAGCGGCGGACGATATTCCGATGGACCCGTTTGGGTGGAAGGGCTCGCTTCTGGATTGGGCCTGCCCGGAGCCGCCACGCCTTATCTATTAGGCGGGAACAACTACGCCTACGCGGGTGCGCGGACAGGTGTCGACCTTTCTCCCCCTGGCGTTCTGGCGCAAGCGTTAGGAATTTGGGGTGCCACTCACACTGGTCCTGCTGACCCCAATGCACTGTATGTGGTGGTTGGCGGTGGCAACGATATGCGCGATGCCCGCTCGGTAATTGGGGGTGATTCCCTCACGCGAATGACTGCAGCGGCCTCGGCGTTCAACAACTTGGCGACCACGGTTACCTATCTGGCAAATAAGGGTGTGAAAAACATGCTGATCGCCAACCTGCCCGACCTCGGTTTCACCCCGGAAGCCATCAGGCTGGGATTGCAGGCCGAATCCTCTGACGCCTCCGCTGCATTCAATAGCTTTTTTGGCTCATTGATGGGGTACGGAAGCTCGCTGGGTGTGCATATGAACTTGCTAGACATGGCAGGCATTGCGACTGACGTGCGCTTGAACCCCTCCTTGTATGGCGTCACCAATACGAATAAGCCTTGCGCAGGCTTTTTGGGCTCGGAGGGCGCCAGCTGCGCGCAGTCCGCATTTTCAGATGAACTCCATCCCTCTGCCCTGGTTCACTCACTCTTCGCGCGGTCCGCATTGGTGGTGTTGGGAGTGCCTGAGCCGGGCTCGCTCGCGCTCTTTGGATTGGCTGTGATCGCGCTGGTGGCGGTGCGCCGTCGTCAGACCAGCTAAGCCAACGTCCAGGCGCTTAACCAAACAGGCGCTTGACATCGACCGTGGGCCGGCGGCCCACGTTGTCCCAGTGGGCATTGACCCACTGCGCTCCTCGCTCTCGCCCTTGAGCGCGCAGCAACTCCAAGAACGGCGCGTAGGCAATCAGCTTGGTTTCTGAGCGCTGAAGGCTTTCGACCTGGTGGGAGTCAATCATGTGAAAACGCATGGCCAGTAGACGACGCTCAAGTCGACCCCGTGTAAACCAGCTGGGCCCGGCGAAATCGGCAGCACGTGCAAACATGCGCATCTCCCGCATGAAGTTGGCGCTGAAGGACAGCTCTCCAATACGCGTTTCAATGTCTTCCATGCTGCGAGGCGTACTGGAGTGCTCCAGCGGGTTGAGCAACACCAGCAGCACGTCGCGCGAGTCGCATTGATAAAACAATGGAAAGACGGCCGGGTTGGCCAAGTAACCACCGTCCCAGTAGGCCTCGCCATCAATTTACACCGCGTGGTGAATGCGGGGCAGGCAGGCCGAAGCCAGCAAAACTTCCACCGTCAACTCAGACTCCCGAAACAGGCGCAGCTTGCCGGTGTTGGCCTGGGTGGTGCCCACAAACAGTTTGAACGGACTGTGGGACCGCAAGCCCGCAAAGTCCACTTGCCGATTGAGCAGATCACGCAAGGGGTTGAGTTCCAGCGGATTGAGTTGTGAGGGTGAAAATACCCAGCCCAGTTCGCCATCAGCTTGCTGGCCGGCGACAGGCTGATGGTGTGGCCCTCGCCTTGGGTCATCAAGCCCCAGGGCATTTGCTGCCCCACGTCGGTCCAGAACCGGGTCAAGCCCTCACGTGCGCCTTGGGCGCCGCCCTTCATCCAGCCGTCAGCAAACACCACGGCGTTCATGGCGCCCGCGCTACTGCCACTCAAACCTTCAACGGAAAGATCAGGCTGATCCAGCAAGGCATCCAGCACACCCCAGGTGAAGGCACCGTGCGCCGCCCTGCAAGGCGAGATTCAGACGACGCAAGGGCGAGCGGCGCAAGCGCCTGAACACATTGGTAACGGACGGGGACGGGGCCAGCGCTTGGCCGGCACGCAGAGAACTGTCAGTCATCTGAACTCCTTTTCGGCGCAGAAGACGCCAGACGGGTTCAGTTCAGTATGGGGTTATCCCCAATTTGCGCCGTCAAATATGCTGCGTTGCAGCAATAAGTACTGGTAATTGCTATTACATCAATAGCTACGCCTGCATACCTGACTGTGGGTAGAGAGCGAAAAGACTTGTAAATATCACCGGTTAACGAGACTGGTCACCTCGCCGCTGTTCTCGCAACATAAACAGGTAGAGGCCTTCGACTTTTTCGCGCGCCCAAGGGGTTTTGCGCAAAAACTTGAGGCTGGACTTGACGCTGGGGTCCAGCACAAAGCAGCGCACGGGAATGCGCTGGCCCAACTCGTCCCAGCCGTAAAAGTCGGCCAAGGCCGTGACGATGGCCTCCAGCGTCAGGCCGTGCAGCGGGTTGTGCGCCTGAGTGGGCGGCTTGGAAGGGGATGCGGGGGGTGTTTCAGACGATTCCATGGGGTGATTTTCGCAGCTTGTGCACGCTCACTTAGGGCTGGCGCAGACGCAAGTGGTTTTCCCACGCGCCAGCTCCCTGCTCTACCGACGCGTTGAGGCGGGTCAGAAGGTCCGAAAAGCTGTCAAAACCCTGCTCCTGCAGGTCCAGCGTAGCGTCCATGCGCTGAACCATCTGCCACACCGCCGCACGCGCCACCCAAGGCTCGCCGGTGTTTCGAGCCAACAGCCGAATGGCGCGGGGCACCAGGGCCGCAGGGGAATGATCGGGCTCGGCTGGCATTGCCATCGGGTCCACCAGACGGTCGTAGTAAATGAACTCATCGCAGCTTTTGGCCCAATGCCGGTTGGTCGATTTGCGGTCACCAATGCCAATCAGTCGACGCCCTGCCGCCTTGACCTTTTGCGCCACTGGCATGAAATCACTGTCGCCGCCCACAATCACCACCGAACCAACGTGCTCAAAGCGCTCAATGTCCTGCATGGCGTCCAGACAGAGCCGTATGTCGGCCCCGTTCTTGGCCGCGGCGCCCGGAGGAAAGAGTTGCACCAGTTCCACTGCGCCTTGCAGCAGTGCATCGCGGTAGCGACCAAAAAACTGCCAGTTGCAATAGGCCCGGTTGATGGCCAGTGGCCCCAAGGCCAACGCAAACTCCACCACTGCCGCCACGTCAACCACAGGTTCCTGCAGCTTGAAGCGGCCATCCGGTTTGCCGTAGCTGCCTTCACCCAGACGGGCCTCGGACAGACTGGCGTGCAAGTTCTCAAAATCCCAATAAAGGGCGACCGAAGGCAGTTGATGTTTGGGTTGTGAATTCACATTGGGCTCCTGCGCCGTCACGCACGACCCCTGTCTTGCGGCGCCGACGCTCCGTGCTGTAATTGTTGCATTCAAACCCACACGCCCCCTCCTTGATCTCATGCTGACCCTGCCGCCCTTTGCCTCGCCCCACTTCCTGCCGAGGAACCCGCGATGAGCTTGTGGGCGCTTTCCACCAATCTGGTAGGCGGCTTGGGCCTGTTCCTGCTCGGCATGTCGATGATGACCGACGGCCTGAAGTTGGCCGCCGGCCCGGCCCTCGAGCGCATCCTGGCCGGCGCCACACGTACCCGTTGGCATGCCCTGGGCTCAGGCGTGATGGTGACGGCGTTGGTGCAGTCGTCCAGTGCCGTCACCGTGGCGGCCATTGGTTTTGTCAATGCCGGCCTGCTGTCACTGGGTCCCGCGTTATGGGTGCTATTCGGCGCCAACGTGGGCACCACGATGACGGGCTGGATCATTGCGCTGATTGGGCTGAAATTCAAGATTGAAGCACTGGCCTTGCCTCTGATTGGTGTGGGCGTCATGCTTCGCCTCACCGGGGAGGGCCAGCGCCGCGGCGCTATTGGTACCGCCCTGGCCGGTTTTGGACTGTTGTTTCTGGGCATTGCCATGCTCCAGTCATCGTTCACCGGGCTGGCGGGGCAAATTGAACTGCCGCAAGGTGAGGGCCCACTGGCTGTGCTGGCCCAAGTCGCAATCGGGGCGTTAATGACGGTGCTGATGCAGTCCTCCAGCGCCTCCATGGCCATTGCACTCACCGCCGCGCAAGGTGGCCTACTCACAACCCAGGGGGCCGCAGCCGTGGTCATCGGGGCCAATATTGGCACCACGGTGACCGCTATGCTGGCCGCCATTGGTGCCACCCCCAATGCACGCCGGGCAGCGGCGGCACAGGTGATGTTCAACCTGATCACAGCATTGGTGGCGCTGGCACTGCTACCTTGGCTAATTGGTGCATTGGGCGCGGGCAGCGAAGCATTGGGGCTCCCCCATGACCCGGCTGCCAAACTGGCGCTGTTCCACTCGATCTTCAACATTCTGGGCGTGCTGCTGATGTGGCCATTGGCCAGCCACCTGACACGCTGGCTTCAGGCCCGTTTCAAACGGCGCGAAGACGACGAAGCGCAGGTTCAGCATCTGGACGACAACGTACTGCCCGTGCCGGCCCTGGCCGTCGAGGCCCTGGTACGCGAGGTGGCCCGCGTCGGCCACGTGGCCATTCGCATGGTGAGCGCGGCGCTCCACGGCGCAAGTCAGATCGATCTGGCGCGCGACCATGCCATCGTCACCCAACTGGACGCCGCTATTGCCACCTTTGTGGAGCGCATGAACCGCTCGGCCATGCCCCAGCGCGCCAGCGAGCGTTTGGCGCAGGTACTCAGGGTGCTGCGTTACCACGAAACCACCGCAGAACAAGCCAAAGCCGCCGCACCACTGGGCCATATCGCGCCCAAAGAAAGGCTCGCACAGACCGCCCATGCCGCGTTCTTGGTCCAGACCGAAGCCTTGCTGGCCCTGTGCGACCCACAAGCTTATGACCCAGAAACAGCGGCCCTGGACGCCGCCGCCAGCGAAATGGAAACCGCTTACGAAACCCTGAAAGCCAGCCTGCTGGCCGCCGGCGCCGTGGGCGGCACCCGCCTGTCTGATATGGAAGAAGCCCTGCGCCGCTACAGCGCCCTTCGCCGCGCTGCGCAACAAGCCACCAAAGCCCGCCGGCGTTGGCCCGCCCCGGATTCGCCTTCCGAGCCGTGATGCAGGGCCGGGGTCAAAGAATTTGCACATCCCACAAGCACAAGACCTTCGCGAGGCAGTTAGAATGATTGGCTTGGAAGCGTGGCAGAGCGGTTGAATGCACCGGTCTTGAAAACCGGCGATGTTTTGCGACATCCGTGAGTTCGAATCTCACCGCTTCCGCCATAAAAAATCTATAAGTCATTGATTTATAAGTACAAAAAGCCACCGCAAGGTGGCTTTTTTGTTTCCTACTCACATCTCAATCCACATTTGATTCTGCGATTGGCTAGGAGCAACTGGGACCAATTTAGAGCGTTATGCACTTCAGAACCCACACTGATCGTTTTCCTCCCTAGAAATTGACTGTATAAACCGCATATGAGCATTCAATCCCTAGATAAACCTGCGGCCATCCCCGTTCCATCAAAGGCGCGGGTATACGACTACACAGGACTGAATGAGTCTGGCCTTATCAGACTGCAAAGAAGCGGCCAAACCTTGCTCGTTAGAGGTGCTGTTTACGCGCGCGTCAGCCCAATCGCGGAGAAGGCCAAAACGCTTCTCGTGAAAGTAAACACCAGTCCTGGCTTTGAACGCGGCCCGCAGGACAAGAGTTTCCTTGCCCGCTCCCTGACGGGCGAAATCTTTCGCATCATAGGTATCGTTGAAAAGACAGTGAAACCCGTTCAAGGCGTTGAGATAAAAAGGGTTCACACGTTTGTTCAACGCCCATCCCAGATGCTCGACGTCCAGAACAAGCCGCTGTCCAAGCACGAAGCCCCCTCAACGGCACAGCTACCGCCTCAATCCAAAGACTCGCACCAACCTCTCGGTGATGTAAAAAAAGAAGCCAAACTTGCGCGATTGAATAGAGAGTTTCAGCGCGTGAATGCACAACGGGCCAGCTCCATCGACCCAGCCGTCCGCATGGCGTTTGCCGCACATTACCTCGGCGAGTCAGAGTCCAACCTGTACCGGAAGAAAGCTGAGGGCCAGTTTCCGCAAGCCATTCAGCGAGGCAAAGGCGCGTTCTGGCTGATGTCTGATCTTGACGCATTCAAGGCAGGTACATGGAGGCCGGCAACCTGACCTCGGATCAATGCGCCACTACAAGAATTTGTAATTTCATGCCAAACCACCGGGCCTGCCACGCGGGCAAGATACAAAGCGCGGCAACGCACTTTTGAGGGTGCTGTCGGCGTAAGTCAGTTTCGAGCCGTATTTCTTCTTCAATACCCTCACTAGCTCGTCGAGGGATAGTTGACTGTCGTATTTCCTCCGATTTCGCCCCCCCGCCTGAATCGCACTTTTCTTCGCAGCCAACTCTGAGGTAAGGCAATCTTCCAATGCAGCAACCAAGCGTGATCCACATGCGCGCACCAGTGTTTGGAGGCTTCGCTTACAGCGTTTTCTTGGCGATGCCCTGGGCTTAAAATTTTCCAATTGAACTTGAGTACTGACATCGGTGATGCGGGTGAGCATTTTGGCCGGGGATTGCTTACCAGCCCTCTTTAATCGCCGATACGCGCACTTCCATTCATGGCTGTACGGCCAATAAGGCTGTTGTTGCTTTTCCTCCGCAAGCAGTTCTTCGATGCTGAACCCTCGCACGAGACCCAAGCCTTCACGCTCTCGGCTCGGCCCTACATACTTTGCCGTTATTTCATTCAAGCGCAAATAGAGAATGGCCTTTCCATCCTCTTTGATCCTCGCCTGCCAACCGTCAAATTGCCGAAGCGCTTGATCGACTGGCTTTATACCCCCCTCGCGCATCAGCCGAATCCAAACGACAGGCGGTAGGTTCGCTTCTTTATCGAGGCCAACAGCAGCCATCTGAGTCATCAAAAGACTACATATTTTGGGCAAAACCTCTGCCACAGGCTTCATGTCTTCGCGCTCATTCAGCCGTCCGAAGCGCCCCTCCAATTGGTCTTTGACCACAACGTGCAACCAAGATTCGTGGTTTCCTACCGCGTCAAAAAACGTCGAATCAAGCGCGAGCCTCGTCACCGCTTCGACCAAATTCCAGCTTCTATTCCAGTAAATTTTCACAAAAAAATCACTTCTCAATTCCTCTATTGATACCTTTACTCATACCTCTATTCATTTAGATATTTTGCCTGCTGTAAATGAATCACGCAAGAGCGAGGCCGTCCACTTTGAACAGCCGCTCTCGCACTCAACCGAGGAATTACTGAATGGCTTTCCAGATGAAGACGAAACGAGGTGACTGCGATACGAAGGCAGATGCTCCAAATTTGGGCGCAGTTAATTTTGGCCCTACCCCGTGGCTTTGGCCTTGGCGGCATCACTTTTCCGGAAAGCGCCAACGACGGTTTGGTGGCCGTCCCGAGCTACGTCAAAACAGTACCGCTGACATTACGTCTAAGCCATTTTCACGAACGTCATGCTGTAAATGATCGTTGGCAGCACCAAAGCGCCAACCACGGTTGCGCAAAAACACCCGACATAAAACCCCGGCCGCTAATGCCATCCATACCGCTATACAGCGCATCAACGGCCCTATTCAATGGAAATTATGATGAAGAAGCCCTCGGCAAAACACACCAATAAGAACACTACACGTAGTGGTAAGACTCTTACCAGTAACAACTTTGATATTGATGATTACCTTGATGACCAGAATGAGGCTGATGAAGCAGCAGGCAAGACCAGTAGCTCAAAGCACGATGGCACCATCAAAGGCAAGAGCATCAAGGTCACTCCAGTCCGCAACGCAGGCCAGTCGCGTCACAAGCTGAACCATGATGGACTGTGCGCCGACAAGGCTGCACGCCTTACTGAAGCGAAAGCAGGCAAGCCATCGACCATCAAGGTTAAGCAGCGTGTCATGCCTGCACAACAGATCATGGGCACAACCAAGCCGTATCAGATGAACTGCGACAAGGTCGAACTAAACGCCTACATGAGTTCTCAAGAACTTGGCGCGGCGGTAGAGCGGGCCTTGGAAATGGTACGGGATAAGACTCTGGTCAAAAGCACCAGTAAACAAAGGCACTACCAAAACGTGTTCAAACTGCCTTTTGAAAGCGGGGCCTATGCAATGCTACAGATGACCCCGACCCAGGCAAACATCAAAGCTCAACTGAAGTTGGTGTTCAACCCCAACCCCAGTCATATGAGCGTGATCGACGCCCGGTTAATGCGACGGGTCTGGAAAGAACTGCTTGGCCTGAACGCGACGGCTATTGCCCGCACTATGTTGTTCCACCGTGTTGATATCTGCGCCGACTTTGAACAACGCATTGACGACCTAATCATTGATTTGGATGGGGTAAAGGTCGGAACCCGGTTTGGCTTGACGACCGCGAACGGCGGCACCATCAAGTCCATCTACATGGGCGGCGTCGAGTCCCAGCACCACGGCGTGGCCTACGATCAAGTCGCAAGCGACAACTACAAGGCCAATGTGGGTGAAGTAACTAGCCGCCGGCGGTCGTTGCGTGAGGATGCAGAGATCGCACTTGATGCCACCGCAAAGGGTCTTCGCATTGAAAGCCGCCGCCTGTTCAAACGGCCTGTTGGCCTTTCCGAGTTGAGCAAGCAGACCGATATTTTCGGCGGCTATAAAGTATGGGAAGTCAAACGGCGTTCTGGCATCCGAATGTCACCCGAGTTCATCCACTACATTGATTGTGTGCGCCTGCGTGGGTTCAACGGTGCCCGAAGCTGGTCGCTTGCCAATGCCGCCGACAGGCAGGCAACTAAAGCGTTAATCGAAAGCCATGAAAAGACCCTGCGCCGCATGGTCGCCGATTGGTGGCGGCCAGAAGATTTCAATGCCAGCTTGCTTGATGTCTTACGGCAGTCGCCGGCGTGGCTCTTTCTGTCGGTACTTGAAATTAAAACCGCAACCGTTTAGTCGGCGATTTGCTGCGTTTTTACGCATCGAAGCCACACCAGTATTACCGCGACCGCCAAAAGCCACAAAAACACCGAATCCGGCCGTTTTGAACTGCTTTTGGATGGAGCGGAAACGCTGATTTGCTTGACTGTATTCCACAGTCAATCAAATCAGCATGTTAGCAACCACTAACACAATAATTCCAACGGCTTCCAGTGACTGCTGTTACAAGCCACTGAACACTACTTCAGACAGCTGACTGTTTTGTTGAGTCGATTGGGCAGACGCTGTTTTCCGTCCAAGTGGAGTAACCAATTCGATCCAATTCGATCCAATTTGCTCCCTAGTATGGTAACTTCAACGGATTAAGGCTGATGTCGTGCGTGCACCGCCAACGGTATGTCAACATGCGAATCTATTGGACAAAGGTACCATTCGGGCCTCTACGAAATATAAATTTAAAAGAGGTGAAATTCCGTGTGGAATTTAATTAAATTGGCTCCATTCCTTCTAGTTGCCACAGCACTAGTCGTGGCTATTAAGTTGGTTTTCATCGTCGCGGCAGTGCTCATCGCATTAGGGCTCACATTTCTCATCGCTCGATGGCTCTATCACGCGGTCAATCCTGCTGCAAAAGAAAAATACTTGGCAAAAAAGTCAGCAGAGGAGACACGACTCCAAAGCGAGAAAGCTGAAGAGCAAGCAAAAGTTCGCGCTGCAGAATTTGACGAATTTAAGCGGGAAACTGTCCGTCGAGAATTAAATATGGCGCATAGGGATTCTGACCGTCAAGATAGCCCATATACATATGAAATCGGAAAGCATGCAAATGAGGCACTGGCGATACGCTATGGAATAGCAAATGAGGAGAAAACAACTAAAGAGTATTGGTATAATGCCCCCGGCGGCGGAAAGACGAGGAACGCAGAACGGGATATATTCTATTACGAGCCTCGCAAGACCATCCGCGTACAAAAAATTTCAAAATTAAGTTCTGATATATATGAAGTAATGCTGTCGGATTTCAGAAATCGAAGAGCAAAGGTTGTGATCGAGACTGGCACTGATTACATTAAGACTTTTTATCCTCTTGGCGATAGTTGGTTTGATAAAAATTCCCACCTAGAAACCACACTTAAAGGCAATGGTTCTTTTACCTTAAAGGAGCTGGCTGAGTTTCATGTTTTAAAGGCGATAATTAATTAGCGCCATTTAATCTGCAATAATATTAATATAATATTTTGCTTATATACATCCGACCAGATACTCTTCTTGTGCCAAAAACTTGCCGGGTTAATGGGTCTTAAATTTTTTGTATTTAGATCTTCTTTTCGAGGTTGGACTCACCCAGTTGAGCACGTACACCAAGGGTGAAGGTTGCATCTGGGTAATTGTTCAAATTGAGGAGTCTTTGATCAGAGTATTGACGACGCCTAGCCGTCAATCCACCAATCGAAATCTCACAGCCGCTGTCAGTCGCATTGGCTCTGAATCCCAGTCCGGACTCTCATACAGCCAATCAATTGGCTTCGAGTCCTTCGACTGGCAGAGTGCGTCCACGGTCTTTCCACTGCGACTGTATGGTCCGGTCTGTGGCACACAGAGTCGAGCATTGGCAGCTTGAAAGCTCGGCTCCGATGCGCTGGGGTCCAGCAGCAGAATCGTGTCAGTCTGCGATTCACGACCAATGGTCATGCCTTCACAGCCGACACAAAGCGCCCAGTGCTTGGTGAGCCTGTTCTTGACGCTGGCGAATGTCACGGCCACCAGCTCGCCGCGTAGCAAGTTGTCAATGGTCCACTTATCCAGTCCACCGTCATTGTCTTGCCGTAGGGTCAGGCTCAGCGGTAAGTTCAATGACTCCACCAGCTCCACAAACTCATTGGCATGAACGCCGCTGAAGTACGTGTGCTGAAAAGCGGCCCAGACTTCAGCGGCTACACCGTACTTGCGCCGTGGCATGTCCTGTAGAGCGCTGGCTTTGGCCAAATCGAACATGACCAGCACCGCTGAAAAGAGACACAAGCCGCAGGCATGGTCAAAAAAACCCATTTGGCCGTAGAACGCCGGGACCAGCTCTTTCCGCTTGGATTGCACAGTCAAGTAGCGCCCGGTCCGAAGCGATGCGTGGTATCTCTGCCACCGGTACGTCACCGTTTCAGCTTTTGATTTCGACGCGGCCATTCAATAGTCCTCGGGCAAGAGGAAAGTCGTTGCTTCGCGCTGGCCAGCGCCATTGGTTCCGTCAGTGATGATCCAGACTGTTGGCAGATCGGAGCGTCGTTGTTTTGGCGTGGCCTTGTGTCTTTCAACGTCCACCAGTCTGTAGACGCTCATGATTCGTGATCCGTCAGTGATGGCTTGTTCGTTCATGGCAGCGTCATCCCGGCAGATGTCGCCCCAATCTCCATGCAGATGTCGGGCCAGCAGACAGGCTGCACTGCGTCCAGTCGTCTGAAGCAGAGCCAGTGCGCCTGGTGTGGCAACGACTTGGCCTAGAGAGAACTTTGCCGAGTTGGTGATGATGGTGACTGGCGTTTGTGAACGCGAGTCGTCGGCATTGGTGGTGGTTTCATTGCTCATGGTCTTCTCCTTTTGTGAAACGTAGGGGCGTGAGTCGATCTCCGAAAAACAGTGGTCGGATACCAAAACACGCGGTTAAAAATTCAGGGGGGCACGTCGCCGTGAGTCGGCGGTGCCAGCGATTCGCGTTTAAGGTCTATCGCGCAGCGGGCTTGGACGGCTTGATGACCGTCACGGAATCCAGATGTCTTGCCAACGACTCAAGCTGATCGGCAGGCAGGCACTCAGGTTGACAGTGCTTTGAAAGAAGCTGTCCAGAGTCAGCGGATACCGCCACGGGTGCGACTCAATGAGCCGCAGTCCACGAAGGCGGCAGGGTGGGCCAAAGCAGCTCGCTACGTCTGACTCCGGTTCATCCAGCAGCAGCGATAGCGCCGCATAGGCTTGCTCTGCGTTGGCAAACTGAATCTCGGACAGCACGCCCTCAACAACGGATGGCTTCTGGCCATTCACCACGTAGGTCCACAGCAACGCTTTGCGCTCAGCACGACTGAGGTGAAAGGACGAGGTGAGCCAATCCAGATTGCGCACTACCGTACACGCTTGATCATGGGCCAACAGCTCCAATGAACTCAGTCGGTAGAGGAAGGCGGCAGGAATGAGCTGTGGTGACACTCTTTGCTCAGGCAGCAACAGGAACGCAGGCACGTTCGGTGTGACAGGCTGTTCAGCTTGCTCGCCAAAATGATCCGCAAAGTAGTCCCTGATCTGGATGGCAGGCCAGGGGAAGTTGTCACTGGTCGTGATGCTGCTCAGATTCATCCCTAGCGTCTTCATCAAGACCGCTTCCATACCGTTGGCGAACGCTTGGTTGGCCGGTTGGGACGGGACGCCATAGGGCGCAACTGACTGACTCGCATTGAAGCTGCCGTCGAGATCGACGCTGCCGGGTGGGGTTGGGCTCATGTAGTCTTTCCAGACCACCAGCCGCCTGCGCGGTCAGGCAGGTCAACAGGTCAATTAGGGTGAGGCTGCTTTTTTACCCAGAAACACCGGACGGCGCCCCAGAAAACGAAAAAGCCTCGGGCTCGGTTTAGCAGCTTGTATGGTTGAGTCAACCAACCATCGGCCATGGACAGAACGATAGCATCATATTACCGATATTTAGATGATTATTACAATAATATAAGTTTTTTTAACGAAAGTTAATCAATATTTAACAAAAGTCATCTTGATGACACTCTCTGCATTGATGGCTCTTTGATCGATCAATTGATCGATCAAAGAGCTGCTGCATGGGCAATTTGTTGGCCAAACCCAAGTACTCGCCAGATGACGCGAATATTTGTAAAAGGATGACTACCATCGGAACTTCTCCAAAATGGGCAGGAAACGCATCGCGAAATGACTTGCTTACCCGCGCATCAGACGATGGTGATGAGGAAAGGCACGCCTCACCGAATTGATCACTAGCGCTGAAGGAAGACTAAAATACTGGTTTCATTCACAGTATTGACCCATTGTGCGCGACACTGAATCGTTGTGCGTTGCTAGCTGATTCACTCCTTGAGAACCCCACAATATGCTTGATATCACCGACCAAACCATGTCCAACGATTCATCTTCAATGAAGCGCTCTTCGACAAGGGCCAAGGCCAACAAAAAAATCAAGGTGGTTTCATTGTTTTCCGGGTGTGGGGGAATGGATTTAGGCTTTGTGGGTGGATTTGATCTTCTCGGAAAACGCTACGCACAGAACCCTTTCGAGATCGTTTGGGCCAATGACTTTAACGCTGCGGCCTGCCGCTCATACGCAAACAATATCGGCAAACATATCCATCATGGGGATATCTGGGAACTCATGAATGCGGTTCCGAAGGCGGCCGATCTTGTTATTGGGGGCTTTCCCTGCCAAGACATTTCAATTAACGGCAAAGGCGCTGGGGTGGACGGCAAGAGAAGCGGGCTCTATCGAGCGATGGTTGAGGTCGTGTCTAGAACCAAGCCCAAAGTGTTCGTTGCAGAAAACGTAAAGGGGCTGTTGATGAAGCACAATGCCAGCTCGCTGGAACGAGTGCTTACAGACTTTAGGGCGCTTGGTTACAACGTAACATTTCAACTGTACAACGCGGCTGACTATGGTGTCCCTCAGTCGCGCGAGCGAGTGATAATTGTAGGAACACTGCCTACCATTCCACAATTTCAACCGCCAAAGGCCACCCACGACAAAAACACTCATATTACGGCCCAAATCGCCATTGGCGACCTAGCAGAGATGCCAGAAAGTGAAACGTTCAACCACGTTTGGAGTCGCGCGAAAAAGAGTGCTGAACAGGGTAGCCGCCGCATGATTGCCGACCGTCCGGGCTATACGATCCGCTCAGAATGCCACGGCAACATTCAATTCCATTACGATCTTCCCCGACGCATATCAATGAGGGAGGCTGCTCGCTTTCAATCGTTCCCTGACAGTTACATCTTTGATGCAAAGCTACGCGAAACGGAACGGCAAGTCGGCAACGCAGTCCCTCCAGTTTTAGCTTGGCATATTGCCAAAGCCGTCGAGCGCTGTTTTATCAAATAAAGGTCGATTACGCCCCCGGCTTGGCGTACTGTTCCCCCCTCTTAACTGCTGCGCATGCTAACCTTTCAGGCTATTTCACTTTGGCCTGAGAATTGGTATGACGGATAATGAATTTGAGGCGATTCTTGATGTTGTTTGCTTACGCTTATCGGCTGAGGCACAGCGCTCTGGTTTTCTTACCCCTAAGGACTTTGAGCGACGAGTACGGTCTCTGACTTCAGAGGTCGTCACAGACCCAGCAATTCAAATCGATCCAAATCCACCTGCACAGGCATTCCCCGATATAGCGGTCGGAAAATTTGGCATTGAGGTCAAATTTACAACAAATGACACATGGCTGAGCATCGCCAATAGTGTGCTGGAGTCAAACCGAATCCCGAGTGTCGACCAGGTATATGTGATTTTCGGCAAGATGGGCGGCACGCTAGAGGTTAGATGGAGCCGCTACGAGGATTGCATAGTGCATGTCCGCACATCACATGTCCCAAGATTTGAAGTTGAGCTGCCGCCTACCGGCGGGACTTTGCCACTATTTCAACAAATGAACATCGCGTATGACGACTTCCGGCGACTCCCTATGGATCAGAAGATGCCTCACATCCGCGAATACGCACGCGGGCGCTTGAAAAAGGGTGAACGGCTTTGGTGGCTCGAAGATTCCGAGGTGCCAACCCATACGCTGCCTTTGCAAGCAAGTCTCTACACTCGTTTGACCAAGGACAGAAAAACGCGACTCCGCGCGGAGGCAGCTCTTCTCTGTCCCCAAATCGTGGGAAGCGCCATCGACAAATATGACGACGTGCCGTTATATCTACTAACTTACAGGGGCGTCCTTAGCCACAATACACGAGACATGTTCACCGCAGGTAGCGTTTCCAACCCCACCAATGACGACAATGGAGGCATTTACACAGAGCGGGCGCTGAAGCTGATCGAATCAGAAATGCTCATCGCCGCCAATGAATTGGAAGATGCCCTGTTTATTGAATACTGGGGCGAGTCCGTCCCACCTGTTGACCGGATCGCGAAATGGCTGGAAAAGGCCGATGGATTTGCAAAAAAATGGACGCCATCAACCAGCTTGTTCAAAGATTACCAAAACCAGCGAGTCAATAGGCCGCACATCGCAAACTGACACCATGCAGAACGCCTCCGAGTTTCGGGCATACCTTACCAACGTCCGCAAGAGCAGCAAGACACTCAAGCCATACTCTCCAAAAGTCGTCACCGATCTCCTCAGGCGATGTCGGACCGTTGAGGTCCTCCTATCAATTGAATTATCTCAGCTGAACGTTGGCTGCAGCGAAGGAACTGAAATGATTTGCGATGAAATTCGGCAAAAAAAACTGGGGGCAACACCCACAATGCCCTATGCCTATTTGAGCCTAATTAATGCTGTTCGCGTCTACGCCGATTATTTAAGCAGTAATACGAAATCATCGCTATAGCCCAGCGGCTGTGTCTCATTTGAGTAGGGTGGCACTCAGTCTTTTGTGGCCGTCCAAATTATGCGAGTCAGCAATTGAAATTCCAATCGTCTATTTGAAGTACACGCCAAATAGACATTTTTGACCGGTTGAAAATGTGTCTATTTAGGATATATATTTGATTTAATTGACACATTCCAGAAAGACTCTAAAATCTCAAATAGACACATTAGAACCACAATTTGATTGGAGTACGGAATGATTGCCAAGAAGACAAATAGCGGCGACGGCAAGCACATCGGCTACGTTCGCGTCAGCAGTGCAGATCAGAACGATGCTCGTCAACTTGACGGCGTGGCGCTAGACAAGACTTTCACCGACAAGGCCAGCGGCAAAAATACAGACCGTCCACAATTGCAAGCCATGCTCGAATTTGTGCGCGAAGGAGACCAAATCTATGTCCATAGCATGGACCGACTGTCTCGCAGCTTAAGGGATTTGCAAGACGTGGTTGAGCGGCTGACTGCTAAGGGCATCAGCGTGACGTTTGTGAAGGAAAACTTGAGGTTTGATCCTCCAGCAACTGGCACCGATGCACACCAGACGGCGTATTCAACACTGATGCTGCAATTGCTTGGCGCTGTGGGACAGTTTGAGCGAGCACTGATTAAAGAACGCCAACGCGAGGGCATCGCCATCGCCAAGGCCAAGAATGTTTACAAAGGTAGAAAGAAAGTACTGGATAAAGCCGAAATCGCAAGGTTGAAAAAGATGGAGGCAGAAGGATTGTCAAAAGTTGAGATTGCAGAAACGCTTGGAATCTCTCGGGCCAGCGTCTATGTGTACTTGAAGAAATCCGAACCGCTCTCCCAATGAATAAAAACTGACGGTACATCTCAAACGCACTTGTGGGTTTCAAGCTTATGCGTGCGAATTCGCCACCGGCTTGATCCCTGCTGCTGGTAAGTGCGTAGTCCGGAGATTGTGATCGCTCATTCCAACCGATCGTGACCGCTGGCGCAGCGTGTGATGTTTCGTGTAAACCCAATCAAAATTGACCGGAATTAGGAAAATGACGCCGCTGAAGAGCGGTAGCCTCAGAAACAAAACGACTAAGAAACTTGTCTTTCGGCGCATTGCGGAGGGCATGGCTGAGGCATGTCTCTGCCTCGCGAGATTGTTTTGGCGATGCATGTACGTATGCATAAGCTCTTTGCAAGTCACACAGATGTTTTGGTTTGCCGAGCCTCTCAGCGTTCGCCAGACTCGCGAGGCTATCGCCGACCAGACCACTCCGGGCTTCGATCATGCCCTTGGTGAACTGAACTTCTTGGTCCTCTGGACGCAGCAGTTCTGCCTTTTTGGCTTTTTCAAGCGCAAGATCAAATTTCCTCAACTTCATCAACGTATGCGCATATCGCTCAAAGAACCACCCATTGTCGGGATCTTCCATGGCAGCGATCTCGTAATAATCTAGCACCTCTGCACGCTCTTCAGTAAATGCATTCCATGCTGCTCGCGCCGAAAGCACACGAAAGGCCCTGATGTTTCGATCGTAAACTTGAGAACTTGCACTTGCGACAAATTCTGCATAGCGCCGTCGAACCCAAAGTACATCTTCATCCGTCGGTGTACGCTTCCCCTCTACCAGTTCTGTCCGCTCGGCGCAGTATTGAAAAAACTCCGGATTAAAGGTAATCTGAAGCACTCCCTCAAAGCGGTTTATCGTAGCGATCCCTCGACTCTCCTCGATCGCATCACTTGCAGCAGCAACCGTCACGTCAGCCCGTTGGCAACAAAGCTGAAGCAAATACTGATCGTGTGCGTCACCAACCCTACTCATTAGTAGCAGCAGTCGACGTAGACCCGGAGAAAGTCGGGCCCACGCGTCGTCGTACAAAAATTGACCCAAGTCTTGGCGCTGCATACGCTGAACGCGTTGGAGAGCATTGTCTAGTCCAATGCCTGGCGCAGACGCTGCCTGCACAAAGACTTCCAGAGCAATTGGTTTATTCACTAACGTACGCGAATACCGCTTGAGGGTTGAAACTCCAGCTTGAGCTATAGAAGTACAGTTAAGTGCGTGCCCACGCTTTTTTAGGAATTCGGCTCCCTCCTCTTCGGTCCAATTTTCTGTCTGTATCGGTAGTGCTTCGATTTGCTCTCTTCGTCGGGAAGTTAGGATTACTCGCCCTACTCGGCGTGACAATTCATTAATTTGCTGTGCCAATGACTGTACGTCGGCGTCACTGCGCGCCATGGTCTCAGTGTTATCCAAAACTATCAGATGCGCGTCCCGGCTAATCTTCATCTCGGCAAGAAGTGATCCAAGCTTCTGGATTACATCCTTAGGACTTTTGTCGAACCAGCTTCTATCAAGGTTCGGTGTAGTCAGCATTCTGGCAATGTCTAAGGCTACATCTGCCACACCAATATCTTGTGCTGAAATATGTTCGAGCCCATTCAATCCCCAACGAGTTTTCTTAGTGGTGTAGAAGGTGATTAACTCAGGACGCCATGCAACACCCGTTCTCCCCTCCAAAAAGCGATGAAGAAATTCAACTACAAGAGTCGTCTTTCCAACACCGCCATCACCGTGAACCATGCACTTCCTAGAATCAGGGTCATCGACCCATTCGGCAAGAGCACTCATTTCTCCCACGCGTCCCGTGAAAACGTCTTCTGAGGCAAGACGATCCGGAACAAAAACAAAAGGTCTCCAATGGTCAGTCCAAACTGGTTCAGCGATGCGGTACTCAGGTGTCGCCGGTCTGGGCAATTCCATTAAGACGTTGTTGATTTCGTAGCTCACATCGACGCGACTAAGCAGTGTCCGCTGTACCTGTGCATCGACTTGCAAACGCCCAGCAGATGTTCGTCGTAAACGCCTGTAGCAAATAGGGTCACCGTCAAAAAGCTTCAGAGTGGTAACCGCAGTGGCAGGCGAATCTCCCAACGCCGGTAGAAGCAACGTTTGACCATCCTTTCCGGCCGTAGGCAAGAACCCAGATGTTCTCTCGATCAAAGCACGTAAAACCGCAACATCTGTTTCTGGGCTGTAGGCGCCAGATATTCCGTGGCCCTCACCGCTGTCATTTCGCATGCGCACGAAAGACGCAAGTACCGTTTCAATGTTCCCCTTAGAAATTCCAGTTAGCTGCTTCAGTTCGCTTCGGTACTCGAATTGTTCCCAATACACCTTGCCAACATGACGCCATCCGATGTTCTCTGCCGAAACTAGCAGTTGTGACAGCAAAGCCACAAGTCCACCATCTGATGGAGTGCTGAACTCTTTAAGGTCTATCGCTGTGTATGAAGCAAGCTTGCTCGGATCATCGTGTAGCGCAGCCGCGATCCACTCGCCAAGAGAAACACAAGCATGTTGGAGTCCAATTCTGAACAAACTAAGGACCGCTACACGTACATGCGTTGCATCTTTTAGTTGCTCGGCCGCTTTTATCCTGCTCTCAAGTATCTTCTGCATTTTCTTATTTGCCTTACTTCCCCCGTCCGAAGTGAACGTTTATTTCGCATGACGATACCATCGAAAACTTCAAAAATGCTCACGCCGCAGCTCTTCATTCCCACAAGTTCCAATACTCAATGTCCCCAACGGCGATGAGGATGGCCAAGATAATTTTTGGTAGCTGGAAGCCACGCAGCCTGGCGTCACCCCGTTGGTCAATGCTTAACGTATCGCAAGCCTTTTGGGGTTCGAGTCTAGTCTGTGGAAGCAATTTATTGCCGCTTGTAATTGTCAGTCGAAATAATCATTCGGGCCTTAGCACCAGCGTTGCACCCTCCTTTGACTTGATGTAGTCGGCCCAGTCCTGCATCAAGTGATGGCGCTTCTCAACCATATCTGATCGAAGGTAGGCCCGCACCGTTTTGTCGCCAACAACGTGCGCCAGTGCAAACTCCAACATTTCATGCTCGTAGTTGGTAGTCGATGCCCCCCATGTGCGAAAACTGGCTCTAAAGCCATGCATGGTGTGATCGACCTTCATACGGCGTAGTACCTGCGTGAATGTCATGTCGCTAAGAGCGCCGCCATTCAAGTTAGTGAAAATCAGACCAGTCGGCTTGGTTTTTTCGGTGAACAGTTCAGGGCGCAACTCTTTTGCGCGGGTGAGAATCGACAGGGCAGCTTTTGACAATGGAACCGTGTGCTTGCGCTCTGACTTCATTCGCTCTTTGGGAATCGTCCACATGCGAGTCTCAAGATCAATCTCCTCCCACATGGCGAAACGAACTTCGCCTGAGCGAGCAGCGGTTAGGACAATGAAGGCAAAAGCCAACTTCACGGCATCAGACGATGTACCGCGCATGACTGCGTGGAGCACTGCTCCGACTTGACCATCCGGACAAGATGGATGATTCTCCCCTGCCAACTGCTTGCTATTGTTGGGTAGGGTTTCTTTCAACTGAACCCACTGTTCACTATCAAGACCATTGCAATACCCCATTGCTGCACCGTAGTTAATGGTGGTGCGGATACGCTGCAACACACGTGAAGCAGTTTCCGCTTTGGATTTCCAAATAGGCAGCAGGGCTTGGCGAATCTGGTCACGGGTCAATTGGCTCATGGGGACTTTTCCAAAGACTGGAAAAGCGTAGGTGGTCAGGGTGTTAATCCACTGGTCTTTGTGCTTGGTGTTTTTCCAATCGTCTGCATTGGCATCGTGGTACTCCTTTGCACATTCGGCAAACGTGCGCCGCAGTCGCGATGCTTCTGTTTCTTGGGCAGTCCTATGCAAGCGTTCTTGTTCGCGGAAGGTCTGAGGGTCTATTCCATCGGTTAGCAATTGACGGTACTTGTGGGCACGTTCTCGGGCCTCGGCCAAAGTCCAGTCAGCAGCAGAGCCCAAGCCCATGTATCGGACAGACTTATTCAATGTGTACCGAAGCACCCAAGATTTTGTTTTGGTGGGGCTAACCTGCAAATAGAGTCCTCCGCCATCATGATGATAACCAACCTCGTTGAGATTGCGCACTGCGACCGCCGTAAACCTATTACGGGCGCGGCTTTTTTGGGTTTTTGATTTATTGTTTTTGGCTGCATCGTCCATCAAAGGCTCTCAGTTCTATCAACATTTCAATCCACATTCAAAATTGAAATAGAACTGTAGCAGGCTAGATGAGATGAAGCAAACTTGGAGTGAGTGGAGGGCATTTTCTCCAATGCCGATAAGCACTTGCTATGAACTGAGAGCAATTGCGAGATTCTGCGACTGCACTTTCTGCGGTCACCGCTTCCGCCAAACAGCAGCCCCAGGCAAGTCAATTGCTTGGGGCTTTTTGTTTACCCGGCATGACAGGCCTGGCGGGGCATCCGTTGCACCTACGTTTACAAGCAATTCTCAAAAAGAGGATACTGACTAGGAACGACGCGCAAACGAACAACAATGTGAACAATCGCATTTTTGTACCCAATCGCAGTCAAAGAAACCAAAATTTAGATGGAGGCAGGCAATCATGAGCCAATCGGACCCTCAGAAAAAACCCCCAACGGCGGACAAACAGCGCACGAGTCATCCCTATTCAGCGGGAGACCCTATTCCGGTCGCTGAAGCAACTGAACTGGACACAGACACGGCGTGGGGCCTGTTTGAAGATTTGGCAGCACCTAAAAGCAAGCCGAAATCAGCGCCAGACGCTTTTGACGAAACAATCCCCGCTGATCTGGAGCCTTTGGGAGACAAACGAAAACCGCCCGGCTAACCCCAGAGATCCAGCGGTGGCGGCGTGACCACAGCGCGCAAGATGTCAGATCTTGAAATAAAGCCTTGCACCAAGCCGTCTTCATCCACCACGGGGAGTCCGGGTAAACCGGTGTCCAGCAAGACACTTGCCACGCGCCGGATATCCTCACCCGGCGCGACACCGGGCACCGGAGTCCACATTAAGTCTTTCACATTTTGAGCCAGCAGCGCTTGCCAAACCAGTGCGTGGCTGTCGGGGTCAGGCAGCCGCTCCGGCTGCATCAAGTCTGCACGCGACAACAATCCGACCAATGTGCCGGCATCGTTGACAACAGGCGCTTGACCCAGCTTTTTTTCTGCCAACGTGTGCCATGCCTCCAACACGGTTGCAGAATCCGCCAAGGTGGTCACCGCCCGAGTCATTAGCTCGTCCACTCGACGCAGAGGTTGAGGGAGATGCTCTACCTTTTGGGTTTCTGCATAAGCAGCCAGCGCGCTTCGATGGTTTTGATCGACCGACGCTGACGGCACATTGAGGGCGAATGCGGGGTCTGCAGCCCCGGATTGCGGATCACTGCCTTCCCGTCCGGTCGCTTGAATGGCACGCGCACGCGTAATGGCATTGACGCCGCCTATTTGTCGCAATTGTTCGATTGAGCCTCTGAAGACACGACCACCAATGCCGTAGACAAAGTACATGATTCGCACCTCCGTTTAATCTAAAGACTATAGCGGTGGGCCACCAAATACCCTAATCGCCCTATAAGGAAGGCGGCAGGAACAAGGATTGCAGGTCGTTCAGAAAGTCGAACCCACGCAAGCTGGGCTTGACGCGGGCAAAGTCACGCTCAATCAGACCTTTGCGCTCGGCCTCTTCCAGACCTTTTTGAATGGCGGTAATGGCCAGGCCAGTGCGCTCTGAAAATTGCTGCAAACCGAACCCGTCTTTCAAGCGCAAAGCGTTCAGCATGTACTCAAATGGCAAATCGGCGCGGCTGATCTCTTCGTCCTGGGCAAGACAGTTTCCCGCGAGCGCCTTCTCCATGTAGAGGCGGGGCTCGCGAAAGCGCACTTGCCGGACCACCCGATGCGCAAAACTCAGCTTGCTGTGGGCGCCAGCGCCCAAACCAAGGTAGTCGCCAAACTGCCAATAGTTGAGGTTGTGAAGGCAGCGGTGACCATCGCGGGCATAGGCGGACACTTCATAGCGGTGCAAACCGGCCGCGCCCGTCATGTCCGTGATGAGGTCCAGCATGTCGTAGGCGGTGTCTTCCTCTGGAATAACCGGAGGAAATTTGGCGAAATACGTATTGGGCTCGATCGTGAGGTGGTAAATCGAAATGTGGGGGGGCGACAGCGCCAGTGCCGTGGCCATGTCCTGCTTGAGGTCGTCCATCGACTGGCCGGGCAGCGCATACATGATGTCCAAATTGAACGTGTCAAACGCCTGCGCAGCCTCCTCCACCGCTGCCAAGGCTTGGGCCCGGTCATGCACTCGACCCAGCGCCTTCAAATTGTCGTCATTGAAACTTTGCACTCCCACAGACAAGCGGGTAACGCCAGCACCTCGAAAGGCCTTGAAGCGATCTTTCTCGAATGTGCCTGGATTCGCCTCCAGCGTAATTTCGCAATCTGGCTCCAGCCGAAGTCGGGCGCGGACTCCACCCAGCAGCCTATCAATCGCATCCGGTGAAAACAGACTGGGCGTGCCACCACCAATGAAGATACTGTGAACGGTGCGCCCCCAGACCAACGGCAGCGCAGCTTCCAGGTCGGCCATCACGGCGTCGATATAACGTTGTTCGGGCAGCTCTGCTGCTCGCATTTCATGGGAATTGAAGTCGCAATAGGGGCACTTCTTGATACACCAAGGCAGATGGATGTAAAGCGCTAGCGGCGGCAAGGCCGCCAACTGCAGGGTGCCTGGCCGCATGTAGTGCTGCACATCCCGTTGTACTGAGGCTTGAGCGACTTCAGCGTCCGTCGATGGAATGATGGGAATCATGCGCTGCCCGCTCAGGTCGACAGCCAGCGATCACGCATCAAGGTCACCATGGCGCGCGCGGCCTGCCCCCGGTGACTGTTGGCATTTTTGACCTCAATGGGCAATTGAGCAAAGGTTTTGTCAAAAGCGGGGATGTACATGACGGGGTCAAAGCCGAAGCCATTCTCCCCTCTGGGTTCCCGCGTAATTTCCCCCACCACTCGGCCGACAGCGATCAGCGGCTCGGGGTCTTGCGCAGAGCGCACGGCCACCAGCGTACTCACCAAGGCGGCGCGCCGATTGTCGATATCCTTCATTTGCTCCAGCAAGGCGCGTACGCTATTGCTGTCACTTTTCTCCAAACCAAATTGGGTCGCGTAATAAGCCGTGTCGACGCCTGGCAAACCTCCAAACGCATCCACACACAAGCCGGCATCATCGGCAAGCGCTGGCATGCCGCTGGCTTGCGCCGCATGGCGCGCCTTGGCGAGCGCGTTCTCCACAAAGGTTTTGAAGGGCTCCGCCGCCTCCGAAATATTGAGCACCCCTTGAGAGATCAACTCCAGGCCCAGAGGCGCCAACATGGCGTGCAGTTCAGCCAGCTTGCCCTGATTATTGGAGGCCAGAACAATTTTCATCAAATACCCTCTTTGCGCATATTGGGAAAGCGTAGACAGCTATACATTGAATAGCGACGTTTTCTGCAAACTCACCAGCTCCCCAATGCCCTTTTCAGCCAACATCAGCAGCGCGTCCATTTCAGCGCGCGTGAAGGCAAGTCCTTCGGCTGTACCCTGGACTTCAATGAAATGCCCTGCCCCAGTCATGACCACGTTCATGTCGGTGTCGCATTCAGAGTCTTCGGTGTAGGCCAGGTCAAGCAGGGGCGTGCCCTGAACAATGCCCACCGAGATGGCTGCGACATGGTCCCTGATTGGGTTCGCCGTCAGTTTTCCTTGTGCCAGCAAGCCGGTCACCGCGTCTTGCGCCGCCACAAAAGCGCCAGTGATGGCTGCGGTTCGGGTGCCACCGTCGGCCTGTATCACATCGCAGTCCAGATGGATCGTTCGCTCGCCAAGCAAGGTTAAGTCAAATACAGCGCGCAAGGAGCGGCCAATGAGGCGCTGAATCTCTTGTGTGCGTCCACTTTGCTTGCCACGCGCGGCCTCCCGGTCATTGCGAGTGTGTGTGGCTCGCGGCAACATGCCGTATTCCGCCGTGACCCATCCCTCACCGCTGCCCTTTTTATGACTGGGCACTTTCTCCGCCACTGACGCGGTACACAGCACCTTCGTTTGACCGAACTCAATTAGCACGGATCCCTCGGCATGCATGGTGTAGCGGCGGGTGATGGTTACTTTGCGCAGGGCATCGGTAGCCCGCGAGTCCGCTCTCAAAAATTCAGTCATGGATAGATTTCAGTCAAAAACAGGCCCCAGCCGAGGCGTCAACCTCTTTTGGCGGCAGAACGACGAATTGCCTCGTTGATTTCGGAAATAGAGCGCTCAATCGCGGCATCGTCCAGGTCATCCATGTCCGAATCTGGGTAGCCTAATTGGACCGTGGAAGCAAAAACACCATTGCTGATACTGTCAGTTGACACACGGTCATCCGTCAAGGCCGCGTCGTCGGGTGTCTCCCATTCAAACGCAATCGCAGTCACGTTGTCGCTGGTCGCCCCGCCCACGCGCAGGGCCTTCTCAACCAAGTCGGGGACCGACTCGCCCACCGCTTTGTGTCCCAAGTGATAAACGATGTCATCCTCGCTGAGTCCGTCCCACAGCCCGTCGGAACACAGCATCACCTTGTCACCTTGCTGCAGAACAAAGGGGCCCGCGATTTCGATCACTGGACTGGCAGGAGATCCAAGGCAGGTGAACAGCACATTGCGATTGACGCTGTTGCTCATCTTGAGCATGGGCGGTGCCATATGTTGTTGCTCGCGGTATGAATGGTCCCGCGTACGACTCATCAACTCGTCCTGACGTACGTGGTACAGGCGGGAATCACCACAATGCATCCAGGTGACCGTGCCTTCTTGAACCAATGCAACCACCACTGTCGTACGGGGCATGTCAGACATCCCCTTCTCGACGGCATACCGCAGTATTTGACGGTGTGCCGTTAGTGCGGCGGAGTCCAGAAACGCGGCCACATCTTCGACGACCGGTTGTGCCTCCCGTTGAAACAGGCTGGAAATGGTTTGAATGGCCAGCTGGGCTGCGACCTCACCTTGCGGATGCCCGCCCATACCATCAGCCAACAAAAAGATGGCCGAAGATCGCGTGTAGCAATAACCCATGCGATCCTCGTTTTTTTGCCGACCGCCTTTGCGGCTGACTTGGAACACCGAGAACTTCATTTATCCTTTCCTCCCAAGCCAGTGGCTTTCTGAACGTTCTTTCGGGTGTCAGACACGATGGTGTCAAACTGCAAGCGCATTTTTTCAGCGACGCTGAGTTTGGTGTAGCGACGCTCGCCTTCTCGACCCAACTCTTTCTGCAGCGAAAAAACCGATTGAGGGCGTGACAGAGGATCAATGGACATGCACCACTCGACCACCTCGATTAAATTGTCTGAATAAGTCCCCCGCAACCGGGCCAAGGCAACCGCAATTCGGTCGTTTTCAAGTCGCTGCGGCGCCTCGTTCGGCGGGAAACCCTGCATACAGGCGTAAATGCACGCACCAATTGCGTAGATGTCAGTCCAAGGACCCATGGACGCGTCTCGCCGGTACATTTCGGGCGCCGCAAAGCCAGGGGTGTACATCGGGCGGATGAAATTACCTTCTTTACTCAGCACTTCACGCGCCGCGCCAAAGTCAATCAGAACTGATTTATTGTCGTCTGTGATGAAAATATTGGCGGGCTTGATGTCCAGATGCAGCATCTTGTGCTGATGAACAATTCGCAGCCCTCTCAAGATTTCGTCAAACAGGGAAAGAATGGTCGACTCCCTGAAAACTTTGGCCTGCTTGAGGTCGCGCGCAGTAATGATGAAGTCCTGAAGCGAAGCGCCCTCCAAATAGTTCATCACCATGTAAACGGTTTCGTTTTCTCTGAAAAAGTTCATCACGCTGACCACCGAGGGGTGCGAGATCTGGGCCAGTGAACGGCCTTCTTCAAAGAAACTCTTGAGCCCCAGGCGATACAGGGAAAGCTTCTCAGGTTGAACCTGAGGACAAAGCTCACCAGGTGCCCGACTGGCCAACGAGGATGGCAAGTACTCTTTGATTGCTACCTGCTGCCCTTCGGCATCCACCGCCAAATAAACAACGCCGAACCCGCCGGCGGCCACTTTTCTCAATACACGGTACCCCCCAAGAGAGGTATCTGGGGGAAGCGAGGCAGGTTTGACCTTGGACATATTTTTCGGTTGCACATAGACCTATATTGCTTGAACCCGGTTATTCTCAAGCTCATTCCATTGATCAAAGAGTAGCGATGCCAGTTTACAGCATGACTGGCTATGCCAGTGCACAGCACAGCACAGCCAGTTCGGGTTCCGACACCGATGCCAAAGCCAGCGCAACCAGTCGGCTGGGTTTGGAAATCCGGTCCGTCAACAGCCGGTTTTTGGACCTTTCCTTCAAACTGCCTGAAGAACTTCGACAGCACGAGCCAGCGCTTCGCGAGCAGTTGGTGCGCCAACTCAAACGGGGAAAAGTGGAGGTGCGGGCCGCCATTGAGAGCGGCGGTCAGAGCGTGGTGTCTGACCCATCTTCCCGCTTGCTCCAACGCCTCAACGCACTCCAAGACTCTGTCAGAGTCTGGCTTCCAGAAGCCGGGCCTTTGAGCGTCGCGGACGTACTGCGCCTGTCGTCGAATGAGTCCGCAGGCTCAAAGGGCTGGGAAGAGCATATTCTTCCACTTGCCCAAACAGCGGTTGACGCACTTATTTCCGCACGAGAACGCGAGGGTTCGAGGCTGGCGGTGATGCTCATGGACCGAATCTCTCAACTTCGCGCTCTTGCGGCGAAGTCAGTACCCCTGATTCCTCAACTGGTGGCACAGCAACGGCAACGGTTTCTGGACCGCTGGCAAGAGGCCATGGCACTGACCAACGGTGCGACATTGCCGGAAGCCGCGCGAGACCGCGCACTGGCAGAAGCCACTGCATTTGCCATTCGCATTGATGTGGCAGAGGAGATCACGCGCATCGACTCTCACTTGGATGAACTGGAACGGCTGATCACAAAAGGCGGCGAAATCGGGAAACGCCTTGATTTCCTGATTCAGGAACTGCACCGTGAGGCCAACACCATGGGCTCCAAGTCTGCCGCGCTTGAATTGACGCATATTTCAGTCGATATGAAGGTTTTGATCGAGCAAATGAGGGAACAGGTGCAAAACATAGAATAAGGGGTTCTCGACAACCACTGCACTTTTCCTCAAATGGACTATCCCGGAAACCTATTCGTCGTCGCAGCCCCTAGTGGCGCTGGCAAATCAAGCTTGGTCAAGGCATTGCTTGAACTCGACTCGCACATACAGCTCTCCGTTTCCCACACGACCCGCGCGCCGCGCGGTCAAGAGAAACACGGACGAGATTACTTCTTTGTGTCGGAGCAGGAATTCGACGCCATGGTCAAGGCTGATGCCTTCGCGGAATGGGCAAACGTTCACAGCCACCGATACGGCACTTCGAAAAAGGCGATCCAAGATCGCATGGAACAGGGCGCTGATGTAATACTTGAAATTGACTTTCAAGGCGCAGTGCAGATCAAACACATCTTTGCCAATGCCATCAGCGTGTTCATTCTCCCGCCAAGCTGGGATGAGTTGCGCTCTCGGCTGGAACGCCGCGGCGAAGATGCAGGCGCAGTGATTGAATTGCGTATGAAAAACGCAGCCATTGAGGTTGCTCAAGTCAGTAAATTTGACTTCGTTATAATCAACGAGTTATTTGACCGTGCGCTTTTTGACTTAAAAGCAATCGTTCATTCTCAACGGCTTAAATTCTCTGCGCAGCGCCGCGCCAGAGCAGAGACATTCACCGCATTGCACATCCCCTGAGTGCGCCCCTGGTTTTTTTGGAGACTTTCATGGCTCGTATTACTGTAGAAGACTGCCTTCAGCAGATTCCCAACCGCTTTCAACTGGTACTTGCCGCCACTTACCGGGCACGCATGCTCAGCCAAGGGCACACCGCCAAGGTCGAGAGCAAAAACAAACCAGCTGTGACTGCGCTGCGAGAAATTGCCGCTGGCAAGGTTGGATTGGAAATGCTGAAAAAAGTCCCCCTCTAACAGTCCCAACTGTAAAAAGAGCACCTTCCGAGGTGCTTTTTTTATTGGCAAACAGCAAAACCGGATCATCACGCTATATTCGAACCATGGGCAAAGCACTTCAACACCAATCCGCCGAACCCGCATCAGGTGGAGCAGTTCGGCACTCTGTCGTGACGCCAAACCCGGCCGCAGCGAATGCAGAAGCCGCAAGTTTTGCGGGCTTGACAGCCCTCCTTGACTACCTGTCTCCCGTGGATTTAGAGCAAGTTCGACTTGCCTATCGTTTTGCTGACGAGGCCCACCTAGGGCAACTTAGGAACAGTGGCGAACCCTACATCACCCACCCCATTGCGGTGGCCGTGCAATGCGCCGAATGGAAACTCGATGCGCAAGCGCTCATGGCCGCACTACTGCACGACGCCATGGAGGACTGCAGTATCACCAAAGCTGAGTTGATCGAGCATTTTGGATCTCCCGTGGCTGAATTGGTGGATGGTTTGACGAAGCTGGACAAACTTCACTTCAACACGCGCGAAGAGAATCAGGCAGAGTCGTTTCGCAAAATGCTGTTGGCCATGGCCCGCGACGTGCGGGTGATTTTGATCAAACTGGCTGATCGTACCCACAATATGCGCACCCTCTCGGCATCGCCCCGAGCCAAATGGGGGCGGATTGCCTCGGAAACACTTGATATTTACGCTCCGATTGCACACAGACTGGGCCTGAATCAAACCTATCGAGAATTGCAGGATTTGGCTTTCTGCCATCTTCGCCCGTGGCGACACGCCATCCTCTCCAAAGCCGTAGCCAAAGCCCGTAGTCGGCGCCGGGACCTGATCCACAAGGTGCAAGCAGAACTTGAAGCCGCGTTTACGACTTTTGGAATGTCGGTAAAAATTGCAGGTCGCGAAAAAACCCTGCACTCTATCTACACCAAGATGGACGAAAAAAACTTGAGCTTTGCCCAAGTGACCGATATTTATGGATTCCGAGTCATCGTTCCAGAAATCATTGACTGCTACACCGCACTGGGCTTGTTGCATCAAATGTACAAGCCCGTCCCCGGAAAATTCAAGGACCATATCGCCCTCGGCAAGCTCAATGGCTATCAATCTCTTCACACCACGCTGGTTGGACCTTCTGGTGTCAATGTTGAGTTCCAGATGCGGACCGAGGCGATGCATATCGTTGCCGAGTCTGGTGTGGCGGCTCATTGGCTGTACAAAGTCAACAACCCACAAGATGCCTCTAGTGCAGAGCGGTTGGGGTCTAAGTGGCTTCAGTCGCTGCTCGATATTCAACACGAAACCCGTGATGCCGCCGAATTTTGGGACCACGTCAAAGTCGACCTGTTCCCTGACGCCGTCTACGTCCTGACGCCAAAGAGTCAGGTTCTGGCTCTGCCCAGGGGTGCCACTGTTGTTGATTTCGCTTATGCGATTCACAGCGATGTTGGCGATCGAACACTGGGGGCTCGGATCAATGGGGAGCAAGTTCCACTGCGTACCGAACTGCGCAATGGCGATGTGATTGAAATTGACACAGCCCCGGTATCCACACCCAATCCTACTTGGCTCAGCTTTGTTCGCACTGCCAGGGCTCGCTCCAAAATTCGACATCACCTGAAGACTTTGGCGCAGGCTGAATCGGAGGCGCTGGGCGAAAAAATGCTATCTCAGGCGCTTCGTGCCGAAGGCATCAAAAAGTTGCCGGACGAGTCTCCAGAATATGCAGGGATTTGGGACCGGCTTCTCCGGTTTAGCGGCAACAAGACTCGTGCCGAGCTATTAACGGATATTGGGCTGGGAAAACGAATCGCAGGCATCGTCGCCAAACGACTACTAACCTTGCTGGCCGACAACGGAGAGCGCCCAGATGCCCTGTTGCTAAGTCGCGAACGCTTTACAGCACACGACTCAATTTCCCAAGGCAGCGTTGTGCTCGATGGAAGTGAAAGTGCATCGGTTCAGTTTGCGCGCTGCTGTCGGCCGATTCCCGGGGACAGCATCGTCGGCTATCTGGGTCGTGGAGAAGGTCTGATGGTGCACGCCCATGACTGCAGTGTCGCAAGAAAACTGCTTCACAAAGACAGTGAAAGGTTCATCGGCGTGGAGTGGTCAGATGAGCCGATGCGTGCATTCGAGACAGGCGTGAGAGTCACGGTGATCAACGGCAAAGGCGTGTTGGCCCGAGTCGCCGCCGCAGTCGCCGCATCCGAGGCAGACATCACGCACATCACCATGGAAGACGAGTCAACCCATGAAGCTTCTGACTTGCGCTTTGTAATCTCTGTTCACAATCTGGCCCAGTTGGAGGTGGCGCTTCGCAACCTCAGGCGCACACCCTCAGTCCTCAAGGCACAACGGGCGAAAATTACCTAGCTGGTGACTGAATCTCAGGAAGAGGGGTAGTCAACGCTGACGACCTCGATTTCAACAACGCCAACAGGGGTGACAAGTTGAAGCACGTCACCTTGCCGATTTTTCAACAGCGTTCTGGCAATTGGGGAGACCCAACTGACCTGTCCTTGAGCACTATCAGCTTCATCAATCCCCAAAATGGTAACAGTCCGCTCGAGTTCATCACCCTGAAGGTAGGTCACTGTGGCACCAAAAAATATTTGCTCAGCCCCGTAATGAAGTGCCGGGTTGATCACCTCCATGACCTCCAGGCGTTTGGTCAGGAATCGAATTCGCCGGTCAATTTCACGCAGTCGCTTTTTCCCGTAGATATAGTCACCATTTTCTGAGCGATCTCCATTGCTGGCAGCCCAGTAGACAGCCTCCACCACACGGGGGCGCTGGTTGTCGATGAGGTCAAGCAACTCCACCCGAATACGGGCGTGGCCTGTTGGCGTGATGTAATTTTTGGCGCCAGCGGGAATGGCAGGTAGGCGCAGCTCATCGTCTTCGTCGCCGTCGCGCTCCTTTGTGAATGATTTATTCATTCTCGTATTGTCTTTGGAGTTCAAGAAACGGCACAAACCATTTTTTTTGCTCCCAGAAGCGCAAATGAAAGCAGTTGCTCGTCGCTGAGATCAATCCAGGAAGGACAAAAGAAAAAGGGTCTGCATTTTTCAATGCAGACCCTTGTCTTTTTGGTGCGGCTGGCAGGAATTGAACCCACGACCCCTTGGTTCGTAGCCAAGTACTCTATCCAACTGAGCTACAGCCGCCTAGAAATAAATTATAACACTGAATTTGGTAGGGCGTGAGTGACTTGAACACTCGACCAAAGGATTATGAGTCCTCTGCTCTAACCAACTGAGCTAACGCCCCAACCGAGGTTTGATTGTAATGGCCTATTTGTGGTGGCTCAGCGCATTGCTAACCAATTTTGAGGTGATGTCCACAATTTGAATCATTCGGTCATACGCCATGCGGGTTGGCCCAATCACGCCCAGCGTGCCCACGACTCGGCCATCAACTTCGTAAGGTGAACTGACAATGGACAGATCTTCAAATGGAACGACCTGACTCTCGCCTCCAATGAAAATACGAACGCCTTCCGCTTGGCCCGCCACTTCCAGCAATCGCATCAATTGAGCTTTTTGCTCAAAAAGCTCAAACGCACGCCGAAGATGCCCCATGTCATGAGAAAAATCTGTCACCGACAACAAATTCCTCTCACCCGAGATCACAACGTCGTCTTGGGTATCCGAAATAGCTTCTGAACTCACCGCAACGGCAGCCTGCATCAAGCTGGCAATTTCCGAGCGAAGCGACTCAACTTCATTCTTCAATCGCTCCCGCACCTGCTCGATGGCGAGCCCAACATAGTTGGTATTCAAATAGTTGGCGGCCTCTACCAACTGAGACTGCGAATAATCGACCGCCGTAAAAATGACTCGGTTTTGAACATCACCCTCCGGGGACACGATGATGACCAGCATTCGACGCTCGGACAGCCTTAAGAACTCAATATGCCGAAAAACCGACGAGCGCCGAGGGGCGACAACCACCCCCACAAACTGGGAGAGACTTGATAGCAAGTTGGCCGCGTTTGACAACACTTTTTGCGGCTGATCGGGCGCCAAGCTGTGCAGTCCGTATTGACCTTGCTTGACCGTTAACATCGTATCGACGAATAACCGATATCCACGTGCAGTTGGAATGCGCCCCGCTGACGTATGGGGGCTGACGATTAGCCCGAGCTCCTCAAGGTCGGACATGACATTGCGGATGGTGGCTGGGGACAACTCCAAGCCAGACGCCTTGGACAGCGTGCGTGATCCCACCGGCTGGCCATCGGCAATATAGCGCTCAACCAGCGCTTTCAACAACAACTTGGCACGGTCATCCAGCATGAAGTCATTTTAGTGATGTAATTTGATGATGAACTCGAATTTCAGGCAAGTTGCCCTAATCGGCAAATACCAAACGTTATCGTCTGGTGCTACCGGGGCTTCGTCTCGCCAAGCACTGGAAGATATTGCACACTTCCTGCATTCCAAAGGCTGCGAGGTCGTGTTCGAACACGACACCGCCCGCAATATGGGCATCTCTGGTTACCCCACAATGAGTGTGGCGACCATTGGCACCCAATGTGATTTGGGTCTGGTTGTGGGTGGCGACGGCACGATGTTGGCCATTGGACGCCAGCTGGCCTGTTTTGGCGTCCCCCTCATTGGGGTGAATCAAGGACGCCTTGGGTTCATCACAGATATTCGGTTTGATGGCTTTGCAGCGACTCTAGGTCCCATGCTTCAGGGAGAGTTTGAGGAAGAGCATCGAAGCTTGATTCATGGCAAGGTCGTCCGAGATGGACACAGTGTTTTTGACGCACTGGCGATGAATGACGTTGTAATCAATCGTGGCGCCACATCGGGCATGGTTGAGTTGCGCGTTGAGGTGGATGGCCATTTTGTTGCCAATCAGCGAGCGGACGGACTCATCATCGCCACGCCGACGGGATCCACGGCTTACTCACTATCAGCCGGCGGCCCGTTGCTACACCCGTCCATCCCTGGTTGGGTGCTTGCCCCCATAGCGCCGCACACGCTGTCGAATCGCCCTATCGTTATTTCAAATGCCACAGAAATTGCGATAGAAATGGTAGCTGGTCGTGATGCTGGCGCAAGCTTTGACATGCAGTCCATCGCATCATTGATGCAAGGTGACCGTATTGTGATCAAGCGGTCGGAGCATTCTGTTCGCTTTCTTCACCCGAAGGGTTGGTCGTACTTTGACACCTTGCGTCAAAAACTGCATTGGAATGAAGGAGTGACTGCACCGTGAGCTTGCGACGTATTGTTCTGCGTGATTTCGTCATTGTTAACGAACTTGATCTGGACCTGGATACCGGATTCACGGTGCTGACCGGGGAAACGGGCGCTGGAAAATCGATCCTCATCGATGCACTGCAACTGGTCACCGGTGGCAGGGCGGATATCGGCGTCATTCGCGAGGGCACTAACCGAGCCGATGTAAGCGCTGAGTTCGACGTCAATTCGACCACGGTGACATGGCTTGCACAATTTGGCTTTGAGTCCGCCGGCGTATTGCTGCTGCGCCGCACCGTCGACAGTCAAGGCAAAAGTCGGGCATGGATTAATGGCAGCCCAGCGACAGCGACCCAGTTACGTGAAATTGGCCAACAGTTGCTGGACATTCATGGTCAACACGCCTGGCAAAGCCTGACTGAGCCGGAGTCAATTCGCGCGCTCTTGGACGCATACGGGCAGATAACCACATCGGATCTTGTTAATTTGTGGCACAAATGGCGCCTCGCCCAAGGACAGCTTTCACAAGCTACTGCGGCTCAGGACTCTATGCAAATTGAGCGAGAGCGGCTGATGTGGCAGATTGGCGAGCTCAGCAAGCTGGCACCTCAGCCACAGGAGTGGGAATCCCTGAACACTGAGCACGCTCGACTTTCCAATGCGCAAACGCTGATTGACGCGGCTCAATCAGCCAGCCAAGCGCTGGACGACGACGACAGCAGCGCACTTCAACGCCTGCACCTCGCCCACCAACAACTTCAGCAGCAAGAACATCTGGAGCCAATTTACAAAGATCTTGCATCCCTCTTGGAGTCAGCACTGGCACAGGTTGAGGACACCGTTCACTCACTGCGTGGTTATTTGCGAAATGTTGACTTGGACCCGGATCGACTGAGCGCCCTGGACGAACGAATTGCGCTCTGGGTTTCATTGGCAAGGCGCTATAAGCGGGCGCCAGCAGAACTTCCAGACCTTCAATTGTCTTGGTCAAAAGCCCTTCAAGATCTGGATGAAGCCACCAATCTTTCTGTTCTTCAAAAGGCTGAATCGACTGCAAGCTCCGCTTTTGTCACTGAGGCTAACCGGGTTTCCAAGGCCCGCCACAAAGCGGCGCCACGACTCGCTCGCGCCGTGAGCAATGCCATGCAAGACTTAGGCATGCAAGGCGGGCAGTTTGAGGTCAAATTGCAAAACACTGCACAACCGATGGCAAGTGGGCTTGATGAAGTCAGTTTTCTTGTCGCAGGTCACGCCGGTAGTACGCCAAAACCCGTGAACAAGGTCGCGTCAGGGGGAGAGTTGTCGCGAATCGCGCTAGCAATTGCCGTGACAACCAGCCAACTCGGCACCGCCCAAACTCTTATTTTTGATGAAGTTGATGCCGGCATTGGCGGCGCCGTCGCAGAGACTGTAGGTCGCCTGATGAAGCAGTTGGGAGTTGATCGACAAGTATTGGCCGTTACGCATCTTCCGCAGGTTGCAGCATGCGCAGATCACCATTGGCTGGTATCCAAACGCCTGCAGGGCGAGTCGACCCTGAGTTTTGTCTCTGAGGTCACAGGTGAAGTTCGTGTTGCCGAGGTTGCACGCATGCTGGGAGGTGAGCGACTGTCTGGCACCTCTCAAGCCCATGCAAGAGAAATGCTGCAATTGAGACCGTAACGCCATGCCCCAAATCGAACAGCAGCTAGAAATTGTATTGATCACCGGCATGTCTGGGTCCGGAAAGTCAGTCGCTCTCAACGCCCTGGAGGACGCAGGTTACTTCTGTGTTGACAATCTCCCGCCTGAATTGCTTCTTTCGCTGATTGAACTGGAGAGAGAGCAAAAAACCAGCCGCGTCGCCATTGCGATGGATGTCCGGACCGCCACGTCCCTGCCCATCCTGCCCGAACAACTGGCAGCACTGAGAAAACAGGGTATATCAGTCAAACTTGTATTCTTGGATGCAACGACGGGGACGTTGGTCAGACGGTATTCAGAGACCCGTCGAAAACATCCTCTGTCTCATATGGCGCAGGACCCATCTTCACCAGATATGCGTCGTGTCCTTGTGGATGCCATCGAACTAGAGCGTGAACTTCTCTCTGAAATTCGAGAAAACTCCCACTTGATTGACACCAGCTTCAGTCGACCTGCGCAACTTCAACGAGACATCAAGTCCTTTGTCAATTCCCCAGCGGGTCAATTGACGCTGATCTTCAAGTCATTTGCGTTCAAGCACGGCGCCCCTGGCGATGCTGACTACCTCTTTGACGTCCGCATGCTTCCCAATCCCCATTACGAGCCGGAACTTCGTCATCTCACAGGGATTGATGCGCCAGTCGCAGAGTATTTGAATGCTCAGCCGCCGGTGCTGCAAATGCTGGATCACATTCAAACCTTCCTGAATCACTGGCTGGACGCACTCGCCAACGACCATCGAAGTTATGTCACCGTGGCCATTGGCTGCACAGGTGGCCAGCATCGCTCTGTTTTTTTGGTTGAGCGCCTCGTCGTCTTGTACGAAGGCAAATGGGCAACTCTCAAACGCCACCGTGAACTCGACGCCCTCACAGGGGAGCCGATCAAACGGTTGTGAGGAGTCGACGAATGGGAGCTGGCAAGCCTAGGCGAGGCCATTCATCAGGCCCAAACCACCCTCCTTCGGCAATCTCTACCAAGTCAGTTGAAGTGACCAGCGACACAGGGTGCAAATAGAGATCTTTGTGGGTCAAAACGTGGGTAAATACAGGGCCATCGATCAACTCGGCACGCACCTCTTGGGGCACAGCCGCTTCCAGTGAAGCCCGATCCGCGTACAGAGGTGCACAGTACAGTCCCGCCCATACACCTGGTGTTGGGCGTTTACTCAAAAGCACAGCGCCATCACTTTTCATGGCAAGCAAAATCCATATTGATTGAGCGCTGCGTTTAATTTTGCGCGTCTTGACGGGATACCTTTCGGGCTCTCCTGTTTTCTCGGCCGCACACAGAGGAGCGACGGGGCACTCGCTGCACTTCGGGTTCTTTGTTGTGCAAACAGTCGCACCCAAATCCATCACGCCTTGGGTGTAGCGCGGCATCGCAGCAAAAAGATCAGTCTTTGGCAGCAGCGACGTTGCCTCGCTCCAAAGCAATTTCTCGTTGGCGGAACGCGCCAAGTCATGAGAAAAGCCAAGCATCCGGGTTAGAACCCGTTTAACGTTTCCATCCAAAATCGCCACGCGATGCCCGTAGCACAGCGAGGCAATTGCCGCGGCGGTTGAGCGGCCAATCCCGGGCAGCGATTCCAACTCATCCGTTGACAGGGGAAAGGTCCCGCCATGAATCGTTTCAACATCAATTGCACATTGGTGCAAGTTTCGAGCGCGGCTGTAATAGCCAAGCCCGCTCCATAAGGCCAAAACATCGTCCTGTGACGCTGCCGCCAGAGCAGATACATTCGGAAATCGGGCCAAGAAACGCGAGAAATAACCCAGAACAGTGACTACTTGGGTTTGCTGAAGCATGATTTCTGACAGCCAGACCCGATAGGGGTCCCGCGTATTTTGCCAAGGCAGATCGTTGCGCCCGAACTCTTTTTGCCATGCCACAACCCGTATGGCGAAGCCCAACTGACTGTGCTGCTGGGTCAAACAGGCACCGACACTCGTGAACTGTCTGCCTCAGCCAAATCAAGGGCATTGACGACGTATCCGGTCAACTCCCCGAGTTTGGACTCCAACTGATGCAACGCTGTACCCTGCGCCTCAATTTCCGCAATCCGTTCATTGAGCCCACCTGAAGCTTGCTGAATGCGATCAATTGCCTCGAGGCGCCGACTGAAGTTGCGGCGGCGCTCTCGCAGTTGCGCGTCGAGTTGCGCGGTAGCGGATTTGCTCCACAACTCGATATCCCCCAGAATCGCTTCGTGAACCACTCGAATTCTCGTCGACAGCGCGCGTACCAAACGAGCGGAAAACTCAGGCTGTGCCAATCGAAACGCGTTGGTGACACTGAGAAACTTCAAATGACTTTGTTCGACCTGATCCAGTGCATGAAGGTAGCGCTTCATCTCCGGCATCGCCGGAGCCAGCAAAGAAAACCCGTACTCTGAATTCAACTGACGAAATGTGGCGGCCAACATCGTTTGGATTTCGGCACTTACAGCCTGCACGCGCGTCAAACTCCCTCGCAGCTGATCAAATGTCTCGCCATAGGCTCGCTTCACCCCAAACTTGATACCTTTTTTCTGCAGGGTTGCCGTGAGTTGGCTCATTTCAACTTTGAGAGAAACGGGTCCCATCAGCTTGAAAACTTCGCGCAACAGCTTCAAATGAACCGAACGCACGGCATGAATTTTCACCCCGCCCAAATCAAACTCTGTTTGTTCTTGGGAGATACGCGAGCGCATGTTTTTGATGACCGGCGAGTTTTTGCTTTGAAGCTCTCTTAGTTCCGCCGTTTGCTCGGACAGGTCACGCCGTCGGATATGAACCATTCGTGCGGCCTCGGACCGAAGTTCCACCAAGGCCGTGGACACGGCGGCACCCAAAATCTTTCGCCGCTGACCTAATACCCCTTGGCTCAAGGCCTCTTCCAGTTCGGAAAGTGCACTTCGTTTGAGCAAGTCAGTGTCGTTGGTTACTTTTGCCAACAACCCTTTGTGCGCCGAAACTGGAATAACTTGCGCTTTGTGAATGCCAAGAATCTCAGCAGTTGCACTTTGCTGTCGGTCAATTTGATCCTGCACCTGTGCGGTTGTACTTAGGGCATCCCAAAGCGTATCAATTTTATTCAACACAACCAGCCGAGTGCTTTCATCATGGCCGTCACCTATCAAGTGCTCTCGCCAAATTGCAAGATCAGATTTGGTGACCCCTGTGTCCGCCCCTAATAGGAAGACGATGGCTTGCGCCTGAGGTATCAAGCTCACTGTCAACTCGGGCTCGGCGCCAATGGCATTAAGGCCCGGTGTATCCAAAATGACCAAGCCCTGCTTTAGCAACGGATGCGCGATGTTGATCAGCGCATGACGCCACATCGGGATTTCAGCTAATCCACGTGAATCCAAGGGGGGGTTCTCTTCAGGCGCCTGACCATTCCAAAAACCCAGCAATCGAGCTTCTTCAGGCGTAACTCGTCGTGTTTCAGCCACTTTCTCGAGCGCAATCGCCAATCGTTTGGGATCATTCACATCCAGGTCGATGCGAGTCCACTTCTCGGGAACCATTCGCCACTCCATCAGTGACTGCGGTCTTAGGCGGGTTTCAATTGGCAGCAGGCGCAAACTAGGCGGCACATTGGCGTCGTAACCCAATTCCGTTGGACACATGGTCGTTCGCCCTGCGGCAGCAGGCATGATCCGCCGACCATATCCGGCAAAAAATATCGCATTGATCAGCTCTGACTTTCCGCGGGAGAACTCGGCAACAAATGCCACCATCACCTTGTCGGATCGAACCTGCGTCTCCAGCCGTTGCAAGCGCTCCTCTAGCGCGGAATCCACCAAATCGTGATCCTTCATCCATTCGCCCAACAGCTTTAAGCGCAGGGCAAAGTCACGCCGCCACGCGCCGTGTTGGTCAAATCGGTCATTGAATGAAGTCTGCAAGTATCCTCCGGAGTCAGTCACTCAATATAGCATTGCCACCCTTGAAGGCACTCAGGTTTTTTGACAAACAGGGCAGTAAAACGTAGCCCTCTGCCCTTGACGAATCACTTTGATCGTAGATTGACAAGTCCGGCACGGCTGATCTGCTCTCCCATACACCATGGCTTCGAGTTGGAAATAGCCACTTTCCCCCTTTGCGCTCGAGAAGTCGCGCAGGGTACTGCCGCCTAAATCTACTGCACGAAACAACACATCGCGAATCGCCTGATGTAGTTTCTTTGCTCGAGGGCCGCTCAATTTCGTTGCGCGTACCGTTGGCCTGATGCCCGCCAGAAACAAGGCCTCCGACGCATATATATTGCCCACGCCAACGACCAAATCCCCCGTCAGCAAGACTTGCTTGATCGGCGCCCGACGCTCTTTCAACCCGGCATGAAAGACAGCGAGATCAAATTTATCAGAAAGCGGCTCAACACCCAAGCGACCCAGTAGCCTGGTTGCGGTCGGATGATCATCCGAATTGGCATATACGACGGCCCCAAACCGCCGGGGATCGTGAAGTCGAAGCGTGCCACGACTCGTTACGAGATCGAAATGATCATGCTTACCTGGCGCCGGCAGGTCTGGCTCAAATCTCAGGCTCCCTGACATCCCCAAATGCAATATCAGCACGCCATGGTCGAAATCAAGTAGAAGGTACTTGCCCCGGCGCCGCACGGTCAGCACGTTTTTCCCAACTAAAGACTCAGGCGTGCACCCCAAAGCCCATCGCAGTGGCTTGCCCAGGCGCGCCGCTTGCACAGAAGCCCCGGCGATGCGCTCGACAAAACTCAACCGAGTAACTTCAACTTCTGGTAATTCCGGCATAACAAAACAAACTTATTGGCTTGCATTATTATGATCCGATGTTGCGCTTTAACCGTCTTGCTATTCTTGTTACTTTGACCTGTGCTCTGGGCGTAAACGCTCAAAATTTGGCCGCAGAAAACCAGGCTCCCCACCCCCATTCCTCTCAACTGACCGGCCCCTTGTTCTATCAGTTGCTAATGGGGGAGCTGAACGCACGCGCGGGCGACGCAGGCGCGGCATACTCCTTAGTTCTGGACGCCGCGAGAAAAACCGAAAGTGCTCAGCTATTCCAGCGCGCAGTCGAAATTGCGTTGCAAGCCCGATCGGGCCCATCGGCTCTTCAGGCAGCACAGGCTTGGAAGCAAGTACTTCCTGACTCCAAGGAGGCCAATGGTTTTCTATTTCAAATTCTGATTGGACTCAACCGAATTGGTGACACGCTTGAGCCGCTAAAGCAGGAACTGGTGTCCACACCGGCAGTGAACCGCCCCAAGTTTATTGCGGCTATTCCTCAATACTATGTCCGAACCAGTGACAAAAAACTGGCGGCGGACACTGTTGAAAAAGCCCTGTCCAAGCACCTGAGCGATCCGACAGAAGCGTCAGCATCTTGGACAACCATTGCGCGGATGAGGTTTGATGCAGGAAATCTTGATGGCGCGATCGACGCGACACGCAAAGCCCAAAACGCCGACCCAGCTGCTAAGGGCCCCGTACTTCTCAGTCTGTATTTGATGAGAGAGCAAGTGCCGCATGCTGAGGCCTTGGTCCTGCTACACCTAGAGAGAAATTCCACTCCGGAAATTAGAATGGACTATGCGAGAACTTTACTGGGCGCGCAACGTTTCGCTGAAGCACAGGCGCAACTTCAAATTATGACGACGGCGCACCCCGACTTCCAGGACTCATGGCTTATTCAAGGTGTTTTGCAGGCTCAGGAAGGCAATCTGGAAGCCGCGGAAAGGTCGCTTCAACAATATATTTCTTTGGTCCAGCGACGTCAAAACAATCAATCCGAGTCTGACAAGGGCTTGACGCAAGCTTACCTATCACTCTCTCAAATCGCGGAGCAGCGAAAACAATATGAAATCGCAGATGCATGGTTGAACCGCATCGATAGCAAAGACAGTGTCCTCAGTGCTCAATTGCGTCGTGCTGTTTTGATGGCAAAGCAAGGCCAGGTGAACGCCGCGCTGCAACTCATTCACAATCAAAGCGAAGACTCCGATTCGGATGCTCGAATGAAGATTGCAACTGAGGTACAAATTCTTCGGGAAGAGAAGCAATTTGCTGCCGCCTATTCAGTTCTAAAGAGCGCCATTGAGCAAAACCCAAATGACTGGGATTTTGTGTACGACATGGCCATGGTTGTTGAAAAAATGGGGAATTTGGCCGAAATGGAGCGCCTTTTGCGATCCATCATTGCGAGCAAACCCGATTACCACCACGCCTACAACGCACTCGGCTACTCACTGGCGGACAGAGGCCACCTGCTTCCCGAAGCAAAGCAACTCATCTTGAAGGCGCTGGAGTACGCCAAAGCAGATCCATTCATTATGGACAGCTTGGGGTGGGTCGAGTTTCGAAGCGGCAACCATGAAGAAGCAATACGCATACTCCAAAGCGCATTCAATTCAAAACCAGATGCGGAAATTGCCGCGCACCTTGGAGAGGTGATGTGGACGATGGGCAAGCGACAAGAAGCCATTGAGATTTGGAAACAAGGCAACCAAATCAACCCCAAGAACGACACGTTGACTGACACGCTGAAACGCTTGGGTGTGAAGTGGTAAGTCGAAGCAGGCGACGAATCCTTCAATCGTTTCTCTATTCATCGGCATTGTTGGCCACCGGATGTGCTCTGCCCCCCTTGTCACCGAACTTGAACCCTGAATTGCCAGTTTGGCGAGGTCGATTGGCCGTGCGCATTGCTGCCGACGAGCAAAACGGCGCTGCGCGCTCGGTATCAGCAGGGTTTGAACTGACAGGTAACACCAAAGAGGGTGGACTCACCCTCTTCACCCCCATTGGTGGCACCGCAGCGGTCTTGGCATGGTCCAAAAACGACGCCTCACTAACATCTCCCTCGGATCAACGTCACTTCCCATCGTTGGAAGCCTTAATCAATCACATCGTTGGAACGCCCATTCCTGTTGAGTCCCTATTTGCATGGCTAAATGGAACTGCCGCGTCAGCCGACGGGTGGACGGCTGATCTATCGGGCCACGCCAACGGGCGAATCACGGCACAGCGAACCACACCTGGACCCTCCGCCGAACTGCGGGTCGTCTTGGATAAATAAACCAATTTCTTGCGGTCATGAAAGCGATCTACGATATTTGCGCCCCCGCGAAGCTCAACCGGTTTCTACACATCACCGGTCGCCGCGACGATGGTTACCACTTACTTCAATCAGTGTTCATGCTGGTGGATTGGTGCGACACACTACATATGGAAACTCGTGCTGACGGAAAAATTACCCGCGAGGATCTTTGCACAGCGTTGCCTCCAGATGACCTGATTGTCAAAGCTGCGCGTGCCTTGCAAGCCGCCACCAAGACATCGCTGGGTGCGCACATTGGAATTGAGAAAAAAATTCCAGCTCAAGCAGGAATGGGTGGTGGCTCATCTGATGCGGCTTCGACCTTGCTTGCCTTAAATCAACTGTGGAACACTCAACTTTCCGTCAAGCATCTCATGCAAATTGGACTCCAATTGGGAGCAGACGTCCCCTTTTTTCTGAGTGGGGGCAATGCCTGGGTCGAAGGAATCGGTGACATAATCTCACCCGTCAAGCTGACGCCCGCCCAGTTTTTGGTGATCAAACCCGAAAACGGAGTGGAGACAAAAGCAATTTTTATGGACACCTCTTTAAAAAGAGACACAAAGCGCGCTATAATTTCAGGCTTCGCTGAAGAAGATTTTGATTTTGGTCAAAACGACATGCAAGATGTTGCTCTTAGGCTATGCCCGGGGATTCAAGAAGCCATTGGCTGGCTTTCAACGATCGGGCTACGTGGAAGAATGACAGGATCAGGCAGTGCAGTGTTTGCACATATGCCAAAGAATTTGGATTTGAGAGGCGCACCAAGCGGCTTTCAAATCAAGGCATGTAATATGCTGGACGTCCACCCTTTGTCGGGATGGGCAAAGAGTTAAGGTTATCGGTTAGCAGCTTCTGTTGCTAACCCGTGTAGGGGAGTCGCCAAGTTGGTTAAGGCACTGGATTTTGATTCCAGCATGCGAAGGTTCGAGTCCTTCTTCCCCTGCCAAATATCTCGCTGTGTTGTCCAGACAAAGGGCTCACAACCACAATCGTCACTCAATCGCTGGAATTCTCATGCAGGCTGCTCCTCCCCCTGATTTCATGGTTTTTACTGGCAATGCCAATCCCGCCTTGGCGGCTGACATTGCCCGCCACCTGAACATTACCTTAGGTGCCGCCACAGTCGGACGATTCTCGGACGGTGAAGTCACCGTCGAGATTAACCAAAACGTACGCGCTCGCGACGTTTTTGTGGTTCAGTCCACCTGCTCTCCCACCAACGACTCATTGATGGAACTGCTCATCATGGTCGATGCCTTGAAACGAGCATCCGCCGAGCGCATCAGTGCCGTGATTCCCTACTTTGGCTATGCTCGCCAGGACCGTCGTCCTCGGTCCAGCCGTGTGCCAATCACGGCAAAAGTCGTGGCCAATATGCTTCAAGCTGTGGGTGTCGCCCGCGTTTTGACCATGGATTTGCATGCCGATCAGATCCAGGGATTTTTCGACATTCCCGTTGACAATATTTATGCGTCACCCGTTTTGCTGGGTGATTTGCGCCTAAAGAATTACGACGATTTGATCGTTGTCTCCCCTGACGTTGGCGGTGTTGTTCGTGCCCGAGCGTTGGCCAAACAGCTGAACTGCGACTTGGCCATCATCGACAAGCGTCGCCCAAAAGCCAATGTCAGCGAAGTGATGCATGTGATCGGCGAGATCGAAGGACGCAATTGCGTCATCATGGACGACATGATCGACACCGCCGGTACGCTGGTCAAAGCTGCTGAGGTGTTGAAGGATCGTGGCGCCAAAAAGGTTTACGCCTATTGCACGCACCCCATTTTCTCGGGACCCGCCATTGAGCGCATTGCCAGTGGTGACGCACTCGACGAAGTCGTGGTCACCAATACGATTCCCTTGAGCGCTGAAGCACAGGCGTGCGCCAAAATCCGTCAGCTTTCTGTGGCGCCGCTGATTGCGGAAACAATCCAGCGCATTGCTAAAGGCGAGTCAGTCATGAGTTTGTTCTCGGATCAGGAAAATCTTTTTTGATTTGAGCAAAAGTGGGCCCGCAGCTGCCTCAAGCGTGCTGCGAGTCTTTTAAAAATCGGAGTCACACTGGTCGCGGTGGACTTCTCTAGGAGTATTACTATGAATTTTGTCGCTTTTGAGCGCGCTAAGCAGGGCACGGGTGCGAGCCGCCGTCTCCGCATCACCGGTCGCACACCCGGAATTGTTTACGGCGGTGAGGTCGAAGCTCAACAGATCGAAGTCGATCACAACGCTTTGTGGCACGCCCTGAAAAAGGAAGCCTTCCATTCCAGCGTTCTGGACATGGAAGTCGACGGAAAGGCTTCTCGCGTCGTTTTGCGCGACGTGCAAATGCACCCCTACAAGCAGCTGATTTTGCACGTTGACTTTCAGCGTGTAACAGCCGGCACCAAGTTGCACCTGAAAGTGCCATTGCACTACAGCGGTGACGAAGAGTCTCCTGCGGTCAAGATTGACCATTGCGTTGCATCGCACGTGATGACCGAGTTGGACGTAATGTGCCTGCCACGTAACTTGCCAGAGTTCATCGCCGTCGATTTGAGCGGGCTGAAAAAGGGCACCACACTCAATCTGTCGGACATCAAATTACCAAAAGGCGTAACCGTCATCACCCGCGGCAACAACAACCCCGTACTGGTTTCCGTGATGGTTGTGGCCGGTACCGAGTTGCCAGCTGAAGGTGACGCTGCCGCTGCTGCGCCTGCCGCACCAGCCGGCAAAGGTGGCAAAGCTGCTCCCGCCAAGAAGAAATAATCTGCTTTAGATTCGCTTCTTGCCAAAAGGCCCACGCAAGTGGGCCTTTTTTTTGTAGCCGCGCCATGATAATTGCGACATGATCAGACTCTTTGTTGGCTTGGGAAACCCCGGCCCTGAATATGAAGGCACGCGCCACAACGCGGGATTTTGGTTTGTAGACGAAGTCTCGCGAGCGCTTAAAACTACGCTTTCCATGGATAAAAATTATCATGGCCTGCTTGCCAGAACCACTGTTGATGGACAAACCGTTTGGCTACTTAAACCTCAGACCTATATGAATCTGTCTGGCAAGTCAGTGGGCGGGCTTGCGCGCTTCTTCAAGATTCAACCGGAAGAAATATTGGTGGCCCACGATGAGTTGGACCTCCCCCCTGGCGAGGCCAAACTCAAACTGGGAGGCAACCATGCGGGCCACAATGGATTGCGCGATATTCATGCGCAGTTGGGTTCAGACCGCTATTGGCGGTTGAGGCTGGGGGTGGGGCACCCAGGACTCAAGGCGGAAGTGGTGAACTGGGTTCTGAAGAAACCGTCACTGGACCACCGCATCGCCATTGATCAAACCATTGACCGGGCCGTCAAAGCTTTGCCTCACTTTTTTTCGAACGAGATGGAAAAGGCGACGATGCAGATTCATACGAGCAAGCCGCCCCGCCCCAAACCGGCAAAGCCTGCCAACACACCAGCGCAGATCGACATTGACAGGCCTCAGCCACCAAAGGACCCACCATGCACACTCGTCTCTTGATTAGTATTTTTTTTATAGCGCTTGCTGCAGTGTCCACGGGGGCTTCAGCTCAAAAGATCTACAAATGTGGGACAACTTACACCCAGCAGCCATGCCCTGATGGCGCCGCGCTGCCGGCGACGCCCGTCCCCGATGTAGCTCAACGAAGCGCGGCAGATCAAGCGACTCGCCGCGACACATTGACCGCCGACCGCATGGAGAAATCTCGCCTGATTCAGGAGAAGAAGGAGATTGCCTCCAACTCGCCAGACATCAAGCGACCGGTGCCAAAGTCCGCAACTCAGGAAAAACCAGTCCCGGCACCGAAGAAAAACACCTTCCAAGGAAAAAAGGAAGAGTTTCGAGCAGTCGTACCGGGGACTACACCGCTCAAAAAACACACCAAAAAGAAAGCTGACTCGTCTACTGACTCTTAGACCCATCAGCAGCCAGATCGACGCGCATTAAGGAACGGCATCGACTCAAACCAGTCTATGTTGATGCGGCCTGCAAACGGCGGTATTTCTGCCACAGAGTTTCCTGATCCTCAATGCAATTGGGGTTCACCGGGATACAGGCAACAGGACAGACCTGCACACATTGAGGCTCATCAAAGTGGCCGACGCATTCGGTGCACTTGTTGGGATCGATCTCGTAAATCTCCTGGCCCAGGTAAATGGCCTCATTGGGACACTCGGGCTCGCAGACATCGCAGTTGATGCACTCGTCAGTAATGATCAGCGCCATGGCTGCTCACCCCGCGGGAGTTCGAAAAAATTCAGGCGAAAGGTCATGGAGGCATTATCGACGCGCAGCCACATCCGGCGAAACACCCTTACCCCATCAGGGTGACCACCAGGCGCACCCCTCACGCCAAACGGTGACCCGAACTCATCACTCAGCCGTCGATGGCGCTGTCTTCGGACGATGCGTCGACCAGTTTGACAATCATTACCGGCACCTTGGCGGTGTGCAACACCTCGTTGGACACCGAGCCCAGCAAAGCGCCGCGCAACGTGCTCATGCCACGGGCGCCCATGATGACCATGTCACAGCCATAGCGTTCGAGAATATCGATGATGGTGTGAGCCGGGTCGCCCGAGGCCACTTCGGTTTCATAGGCAATTCCGGCTTCGTTCAACAAGGCCTCGCCTGGTTGCAAAGTGTGCGCACCAGCGGCCGCGCTCACCTGCTCAATCACCGCGGGGTCGTGTGCCACCACCAATTCATACAAAGTGGCCGCTTCCTGTACGTTGGCCAGCACCGCACTGGTTGCCAACCCGTCTTTTGACAGGCGAATCATCACACGAACCGCTTCTAGCGACACATCCGAGCCATCAATGGGTAACAGTATTTTCATTTTTTCTCCGATGAGTAGGCTTAAGAACTGGCTTCAGGTTAACCCAGAGGTAAGAAGTCCAAAATGACTTGGGTCAATATACGTCAGCGCGTCAGGCGTGGACAGCCGTCGCAAATCAGGACCCCTTTAATTGCAGCACCTTCTCACGCAAACGGGCATGCACTGCCGGTGAGACAAAATTATCAACCTCGCCACCCAGGGTGGCAATTTCACGGACAAAGGTACTGGAGATGAATTGGTACTTGTCGCTGGGCGTCAGAAACACCGTTTCCACGTCCGGCATCAGGGTGCGATTCATGCCTGCCAACTGAAACTCATAGTCAAAGTCGGTCACCGCGCGCAAGCCACGCACCATCGCCTTGCCACCGCGCTCAAGCACAAAGTCACGCAACAAGCCGGAAAAGCTGGCTACTTCGACATGGGGGTAGTCCTTGACCGATTCGCTCACCATCTCCATGCGCTCCGCCAGGGAGAACATGGCTTTTTTGTGGTGGCCCGCCGCCACGGCCACGATCACGCGCCCAAACAACTGCGTGGCTCGTCGCACCACGTCTTCGTGGCCAAGTGTCATCGGATCAAATGTGCCCGGGTACACAGCGATAACGTTGTTTGACATGGTTGAAATAACTCGCAGGTATTGGGTTGAAAAGGAACGATCAGGCAGCCGGTAATGGCGCCAGTCGCTTGAGAATGTGCGCGTGAACCGCCCCGGCTTTCAGATGCCGGTAGACCATCAGACCATGGTCTTTGAGTTGCTCATCCTTCCACAGAATGGGCGCTTCCAGATACACAAACCCGTCTGGCGCCACTGCCCGACCGGCCGCCGCCAAGGCAGGCTCGAACAGCACCGAATCAAAAGGCGGGTCCAGAAAGATCACGTCCATGCTGGCGGGATTCATCTGCTTCAAGGTAACGATGCCGTCACCCCGGACCACTTGCGTTGCATTCGCTCCCAATTGGATCTGGGTGCGCTTGAGTTGCGCAACCAAGGCGGTGTCCAACTCCACCAACTGGACTTCTTTGGCGCCGCGCGACGCCGCCTCGAAGCCGAGCACGCCCGTGCCGGAAAACACGTCAATACAACGCCAGCCAGTCAAATCCTGGCCCAACCAGTTAAACAAGGTTTCACGCACCCGATCCGGCGTGGGGCGCAGGCCGGGGCGGTCTGCCACGGCCAGTTTGGTGCGTTTCCAATCACCGCCAATGATGCGAATTTCATTGGCCAATGGCGTGGCATGGCGCGGGACGCGGGGTTTGCGAGGTAATTCAGATTTCTTTTGCTTCATACCTATAGCTTACCGAAGACGGCACGCCAAAAAATCAAACCCGGACCACGCATCGTTCACCCTACGCCATGGAGTGCAGGCCGAACTTATTGCCTTCCGTGTCAAAGCACAGCGCAATAAAGCCGTATTGACCAATGGAAGTTTTGTCCCGCTCAACCCGACCACCGGCCCCCGCCACACGAGCCGCCTCAACCGCGCAATCCACACAGTTGAAATAAACCAGGGTACTGTTGCCGCCAGAAGGAACGCCATCCATTTGAACCAGCGCCCCCGCGGCACCCATTCGATCCATGAGCATGGGAAACGCCCACATTTCCATGCCCGGACTGTCCAGCTTTTCCAGGGTTCGTTGAAACACGGCTTCATAGAACGGTTTGGCCCGCTTCATGTCTTGCACATAGATTTCAAACCAACCGACTGCATTGGGGGTCATCACATCGCTCCTTTAAGCTAAGTAGCAGGCCCGCTGCGTAGACACACTCCTGCCGCTGCGGGACCAAACATTCCAGCACAGATGCAGCCAGAGCGCAAACCCCTGCACATTGGCTAACGGGCGGCCTCGGTCCCGCCCAGCACGACTGTCACCATGCGCTCGGGTTGCAGGTGTCGGCCAAACGCCCGCCGGATGTCCGCCACGCTGACCTTGGCCACTGCTTGCGTCCAGGTATCCAAGTAGTCCAGTGGCAGGTCGTTCCAGGCGATATTGGCCACGTTGTCCAGCAGCTTGCGGTTGCTGTCAATGCGCAACGCAAAGCCGCCGATCAGGTTGTCTTTGGCGGCCTTTAATTCGGCCTCAGTCGGCCCGTCGGCCACAAATTGGGCGACCACGTCCCGCGCCAGCTGCACGGCTTGCGCGGCCTGGTCTGGCCGGGTTTGCAGGCCCACGGTAAAGGCGCCGGCGTGCAGCGCAGGTGAAAAGTAGCTGTACGCGCCATAACTCAGACCCCGCTTTTCGCGCACCTCATTCGTCAGACGCGACACAAATCCACCGCCACCCAAAATGTAATTACCCACGGTGAGGGCGAAGTAGTCCGGGTCATCCCGGCGAACACCGGGTTGCCCAATCAACACATGAGCCTGGGCCGAGTCAAATGCAATCTGCTGCTCGCTGGCTTTCTCCAAGGGCGCAACCTCAGCCACCGCGGGCAAAGCCGGGCAGTCGGCGCCGGGCAGGCCCGCCAAGAGCTCAGTCACCATGGCGTCGGCTTGCACCCGATTCACACCCCCCACCACGGTGATCTGTGCACGGCAGGGAAGCACTGACCGCGCGTAACGCTCGCGTATGTCAGTCGTATTAATGCGTGCCAGACTGGCTTCCGTGACTTGTAAGCCATAGGGGTGCGTGCCGTACACGGCCGTCGAAAAGGCCTGCTGTGCCAAGGTGGCAGGGCGGGTGTTGGCTTGGCGGATGGCGGCGCTCAAACGCTCGCGCTCACGCTGCCAAATAGGGTCGGGAAAGGCCGGGGCGCTCAGCTGACGGGCCGCAAGCTGCACGGCTTTGGGCAAAAGGTCCGGGTAGGTGAGCGAGCGCAATGAGAAACTCAGCCGATCTTGCGTGGCCGTGGCGCCAAAACCAGCCCCGAGGTCGGCCCATGCTTCGCTCAAGGCATTTTCATCAAGCGCAGCGTTGCCCTGCTGAGCCAGCACCCCTTTGTCACTCATGGCGGCCATGGTGCTGGCCAATCCGGCTTGCTCGCGCGGATCGCGCCGGCTGCCGGCGTCAAAGTCTAGTTGCACGTCCACCATGGGAATCACCGGGCTTTCCACCAAAAACACCTTGGCACCGCTGGCTTGAACCCAGTGCTGAATGGGAATGCCAGCGATGGCATTTTGTGAGCCAATTAGGCCGATCGCGAAGGCAGCTATTGCGGGAGCAGCTATCTTTTTAATAGTATTCATATCGTCACTCAAGTCTCAATGGCGCAAACTGGCTGTGGGCGTTCGGGCGGGGCGCTGGGTGTTTAAGGGTTGCGGCAGCAACTCGGCGACGGTCAACTGGTCGTCACCAAAATACCGTGCGGCCACCGACTGAACTTGGTTGGCAGTCACCGCCCTGAGGCGCTCAACCAGACGCTCCCCGGCGTCCAGCGGCAGGCCCTGAATCCATTGATTGCCCAGTTCGCGGGCCTGGTTGAACACCGAGTCCAGCTTGTAGATTTCACTGGCGACCCATTGGGTTTTGACCCGCGCCAATTCCGCCTCAGACACACCCTCGGTCGCAATGCGGGTGACCTGCGCTCGCAGCGCTTGCTCCACCTGCACCGCAGTCTTGCCTTTTGCCGGCACGCCGGTCAGCATGAACAGTTGCGGTCCCCGGCCCCACAGGCCGTTGTAGGCGCCAGCCCGGTCAGCCACCCGCCCCTCGCCCTGGACCAATGCACGCTCCAGACGGGCACCGCTGTAGCCATCCAGCACGGCGGCCAACACCGTCAGCGCCAAGGCGTCGCAATCGTCCGCAGCCCACGGGGCGGCCGACTCGGGCAAAGAATGCACGCCCGGCACCTTGAAGGCCAGCGTCAAAGAAGCCTGCTCGGCCGGGGCCTTGAACGCCAGGCGCCGCATGCCGACCTGCTCGGGTTCGGTGCGCGGCTTGCGCGCGGGTACTGCCCGGGCCGGGACGGCCGCATAGTATTTTTCAGCCCATTGCCGCACTTGGGCCAAGTCCACGTCACCGGCGACCACAATGGCCGCGTTGGCCGGCACGTACCACCGTTGGTAGAAAGCGCGGGCGTCATCGGGCGTCATCGCGTCCAGGTCGCTCATCCAACCCACGATGGGGCGGTGGTAAGGCGAGGCCACGAACACCGTCGCATTCAACGCTTCATTCATCAGTGCCTGGGGGTTGTCTTCGGTGCGAAGACGGCGCTCCTCCTTGACCACTTCGAGCTCTTTGCGAAACTCTTCATCACTCCACGCATTGTTGGCAAAGCGGTCTGCCTCCAACTGCATCACGTCTTCCAGCCTGTTGGCTGGAATCTGCTGGTAGTAGCCGGTGTAGTCCTTGCTGGTGAAGGCGTTCTCTCGCCCCCCCAAGGCCGCCACCCGGCGTGAGAACTCACCCGGCTTCAAGGTTTTGGTGCCTTTGAACAACATGTGCTCCAGCACATGCGCCACGCCGGAGGTGCCGTCGACCTCGTCCATGGAGCCCACCCTCACCCAGAGCATGTGCACGGCCGTGGGCGCACGCCGGTCGGGCTTGACGATCAAGGTGAAACCGTTGGAGAGCGTGAATTGCTGAACCGGAGGAGGCGTTTGTGCCTGCGCAGTGGGGTTGAACCACAGGCTGAAAAACAAAGGTAAAAAAGGCAGTAGGTGATGGAGTGGTCGTTTCATAGAATGGTGTGATTCTAAAAACCCACCAAATGTTCAGTTTTTTCAAAAAAAAGCCCCCTGCCCCGACGCCACCCACCGCGCCGACTGAGGTAACCCCAGCGGTTGCCACGCCCGTTCCCCCAACCCAGACGACCCCATCGCCTCCTGCGGCAACCCCTTCCCCGGTCAAGCCGCACGAACCCACTGTGCCCGCTGTGGTGACGTCCACACTCACCCTGCCAACGGCCGCTGTGACGCCTTTGAGTACGGGCGAGCGTCAATCCTGGCTGAGCAAACTCAAGGCGGGTCTGCGCAAGACCGGCGCCAGCATCGCCAGCGTCTTCACCGGCACCAAGATTGACGATGCACTTTACGAAGATCTGGAATCGGCCCTGCTGATGGCAGACACAGGTGTCAAAGCCACCGAACACCTGCTGGAAGACCTGAAACGCCGGGTCAAAGAAGCCAAGGCAACCGATCCGGCCGCCGTCAAGGGCTTGTTGATTGAATCTATCACCCAATTGCTCTCGCCACTTGAGAAGCAGTTGGTAGTGGGTGAATTCAAACCCACGGTCATCATGGTGACGGGCGTCAACGGCGCGGGCAAAACCACCTCGATTGGCAAGCTCACCCGCCATCTGTCCAGCCAAGGGGCTTCGGTGCTGCTGGCTGCGGCCGATACTTTTCGGGCCGCGGCACGGGAGCAGCTCAGCGTCTGGGCTGAGCGCACCACGGTCGAGATCATCAGCCAGCAAGGCGGTGACCCCGCCGCCGTCAGCTTTGATGCCGTCGCTGCCGGCAAGGCCCGTGGCCGCGATGTGGTGCTGGTGGACACGGCCGGGCGCCTGCCCACCCAGCTTCACCTGATGGAAGAGTTGCGCAAGATCAAGCGCGTGGTGCAAAAAGCAGATGCCTCCGCGCCCCACGAGGTGCTGCTGGTCATTGACGGCAACACCGGACAAAACGCGCTCTCCCAAGTCAAGTCCTTTGACGACGCGCTGCAACTCACCGGATTGATCGTGACCAAACTGGACGGCACTGCCAAAGGTGGTGTGCTGGCCGCCATTGCGCGCGAACGACCCATTCCTGTTTACTTCGTCGGCGTCGGCGAGAAGCTCGAAGACCTTGAGACTTTCAACGCCCGGGAATTTGCGCAGGCCTTGCTGGCCTGACTCGGCTCCTCACCACCACTGTAAGAAATCGGCTCATGGGGCGACTCATCGCTTGCCCCACTACTTGTGAATTGACCATGACCCCAACCTCTCGCCTACCCAGCACTCTCACTGCCGCGGATTCAATCAACCGTCGCGGCGCGCTAACCCTGTTGGCCGCTTCGCTGTCTACGCCCTTGTGGGCCCAGATGACGCCGGTATGGACCACCATTGAGAAGAAGGCCCGCGGCCAAACGGTGTACTTCAACGCCTGGGCAGGGAGCCAGAACATCAACGCCTATCTGCAATGGGCGGGCGCGGAAGTCCAGAAACGCTACGGCGTAAAGCTGGAGCACGTCAAGATCACTGACACCGCTGAAGTGGTGAAGCGGGTGCGCAGTGAAAAAGCGGCGGGCAAGTTGACCGATGGATCGGTGGACATGGTCTGGATCAACGGCGAGAACTTTGCCACCATGAAGCGCGAAGCCCTTCTGTTTGGACCGTTTGCCGAGAGCTTGCCGAACTTCGTCTACGTTGACGTCAAGGGCAAGCCAACCACACGGCTGGATTTTTCCGAGCCGGTTGAAGGACTGGAAGCGCCCTGGGGTATGGCACAACTGACCTTCTTTGTCGACAGCAAGCGCGTCCCCTCCCCCCCGCGCAGCATGAATGAGCTGCTGAGCTTTGCCAAGGCGAACCCGGGCCGCATCAGCTACCCCCGCTTGCCAGACTTTCATGGCACCACGTTCATCAAGCAGGCCCTGCTGGATACCAACCCGGACCGCAGCGCGATTTACAAACCTGTCACGCCCGAGGCGCTGGCCAAAGCAGGGGCTCCGCTGTGGGCTTTTCTGGACGCACTGCACCCTCACCTGTGGCGCTCGGGCAAGCAGTTCCCGCAAAACGCGTCCGCGGTGCGTCAGATGATGGCTGACGGCGAGCTCATGCTGGCTCTCACCTTCAACCCCAACGAAGCGGCCAACGAAATTGCCGCCAGCCGTCTACCGACAAGTGTAGTCAGCTATCAATTCGATAGTGGCACCATCGGCAACACGCACTTTCTGGCGATTCCTTTCAACGCCCCAGCCAAAGAAGGCGCTCAGGTTTTGATCAATTTCCTGCTCAGCCCCGAAGCCCAAGCCCGCAAGGCCGATATCACCCAGTGGGGAGACCCCACGGTGCTGGCGCTGGACAAGCTGCCCGAAGCAGAGCGGGCGCGCTTCACCGGCAAACCGGTGCCAGGCCAAGTCACCCAAGTGGCGCCGGTCTTGCCTGAACCGCACGGCAGTTGGGTCAGCGCGCTGGAGCAGGAGTGGCTAAAGCGTTACGGTAGGTAAAAGCACTAGACCGGAAAAGCGGTCGCATGCTTACACTCCACTTATGTCTCAACTAGTCGACTCACTTGCCAATTTAACGTCGCTGCGAGATCGGGACGCGCTGGATATTGCCCTCGTCAGTGCCATCAATGACTTGCTTCAACCCCAATCAACTGCCATTTACCAAGTGGTCGGTGAGGAGGGCCGAGAACGTTGGCTGTCCAGCGCCAAAATGTCGAGCGAACAAGCGGTTCCCACCTTTGACTCGACCTGGACGAATCTGGAGACCCTGCCGCTCCTGACCGACTACCCACTTCGCCAGCAAACCAGCCTGACTGGAAAGATGACCCGTGCGTCCACTCAACCGGATACAACCACTTTTTCGGTTATTGGTGCTCCGGGCTCAGCCGGCGTTCTGGAATTGGAGACGCAGGACCCCTTGACTGACGAGACAATTCGGGTCATTCAGGGTGTTCTGCGCCTGTATGCCAACTTCCATAGCCTGCTGGACTACGGCGAGCGTGACGCGCTCACTGAGCTCCTGAATCGCAAAACATTTGATGGCGCCTTCCTCAAGGCCACGGTAGAGCAAAAGCAAGTGTTGCCTGATGCAGTAGGTCAGCGCCGCGAAACCGGTCCGGCGGGCAGCTATTGGCTGGCGATGATTGATATTGACCACTTCAAACGAGTCAATGACACCTTTGGGCACCTCATTGGTGACGAGGTATTGCTGTTGTTGGCACGAATCATGCGCGCGACGTTTCGCTTCAATGACCAGCTCTATCGCTTCGGCGGTGAGGAATTTGTCGTGTTGATGCGTTGCAACGGCGAGGAGCAAGCTTCTGGTGCGCTTGAGAGACTCAGGACGACCACTGAAGGCTACCTGTTTCCCCAGGTGGGCCGCATCACCATCAGCGTCGGATTTTCTGAAGTCCGATCGGGCGACACCCCCAGCGGCGCATTTGAGCGGGCTGACAAAGCCGTCTACTTCGCGAAAGAGCACGGCCGCAACCAGGTGTGCAGCCATGGCTCGATGGTCGCACGCGGCGATCTGCTCGAACAAACCGCGAACGAAGGTGACATCGAGCTGTTCTAGTGACGGCAAGTTGGCCCAATGGCCGGAGTTTGACTGGCCAGCAATCCCGACCTAACCCTGTGGTTTGACGATGCGGGCCGGGTCAACTGGGTACACTTGCCCGCCATGAATACCCTGCTGCCCCGAATTGAAATTGAAAGTGCCCCCCAACCCACGGCTGCCGTTATCTGGCTGCACGGCTTGGGCGCGGACGGCAACGACTTTGCCAACCTGGTTCCTGAACTGGATTTGAGCGCCTGCCCACCGATCCGCTTCGTGTTTCCCCACGCCCCGACCCTGCCCGTCACCATCAATGGCGGCTATGTCATGCCAGCTTGGTACGACATTCGCGGGGCCGACCTCGTCAGCCGTCAGGACACTGAAGGCATTCAAAAATCTGCACTCGCGATTTCGGCCTTGATTGAGAATGAAATATCTCGTGGCATTGCGGCAGAAAACATTGTGCTGGCCGGATTTTCACAAGGCTGCGCCATGGCCCTGCACACCGGCTTGCGTTTTCCGAAGCGCTTGGCCGGTGTCATGGCCTTATCGGGCTACCTGCCATTGGCCGAGACGTTTGCGGCCGAGCGCCATCCGGCCAACGCCGCCACGCCCATTTTCATGGCCCATGGCAGCCAGGACCCGGTGGTGGTGCCCGCCCGTGGCGAGGCCTCTCGCGACCTGCTAAGCAGCCTGGGCTACGCTGTGCATTGGCACACTTATCCCATGCCGCACAGCGTGCATCCTCGGGAAGTGGCTGACATTTCCACCTTTTTGACGACCGTACTGGCCCAGCGCCCGATCCCTCACTGATTGGTGCCTTCGAGATACATGACACATCAAGGCAATGAAGCGGTGCTGGGCATCGACTTTGGCACTTCCAACTCCGCAGCGGCATTGATTGGCGCTGACGGTCAGCTGAACGTGATTCCCCTGGAGGGGCACACCAACGCCATGCCCACGGCGCTGTATTTTTCACAAGAAGACGGACGCATTGAATACGGGTCAGTGGCTCTGGCCACCTACCTGAAGGCCGCGCAGGAACAGGTGATGGGGGGGCGCTTGATGCGCTCCATCAAGAGCCTGCTGGGCAGCAAGCTGATGGACGAGCAAACCCTGGTCAACGGAGAGTTGCTGAGCTTCTTTGACATCGTGGTTCTGTTTTTCAAGGAACTGAAAGCACGCTCCGAAGCCCATGTCGGTCAACCGGTGTACCGAGCCATGCTGGGTCGCCCGGTGCATTTTGTCGACGACAAGCCGGAGCGTGATGCGCTCGCCCAATTGACACTGGCCAAAGCGGCCCATTCGGCGGGTTTTCAGTCAGTGGCGTTTCAACTGGAACCCATTGCGGCCGCTTTCGACTACGAGCGCCGGGTCACCCGCGATACCACCGTGCTGGTGGTGGACATTGGCGGGGGCACCTCGGACTTCACCGTCATTCAACTGGGCCCCGACCGGCAGCAACAAAGCAACCGCAGTCAAGACATCATGGCCACCACCGGCGTGCACTTGGGTGGCACCGACTTTGACCGGCTGCTGAATCTGGGTTGCGTGATGCCGTTTTTAGGCCTCGCCCACACCGGGCCGAATGGGCGCGAGGTACCCAACAGCGTCTTCTTTGACCTGTCGACGTGGCACCTGATTCACCACGCTTACTCACGCAAGAGCATGCACCATGCCACCGAGTTGTGGCGCTCGTACTCTGACCGGCATCTTCACCAACGCCTGATGCATGTGCTGCAGGAGCGTCAGGGCCATCAAATTCTGACGCACGTCGAAAACGCCAAAATCGATTGTTCCATGTCAAACGCGTCGGCCGGCATTGATCTGGACTGCATCGAGTCGGCGTTGACAGCCGAGTTGTCGCCTCAGGCCCTGCAGTCACTGCTGGTCCAGCCTTTGGCAGCCATCGTGCGTTGTGCCCAGGACTGCGTCGCACTGGCTGGCGTACCCAGCATCGACGTGGTTTACCTTACCGGTGGCTCATCGGCACTGGCGCCGTTGATGCAGGGACTGCAACACGCTTTTCCCGGCGCAGAAACGGTCAAAGGCGACCGCTTTGGCGGCGTCGCTGCCGGTCTGGCCTGGGCTGGACACGTCGCTGGCGCCCACTGAGAATGAGCACCACGCCGGTCCGCCGTACAGACCTGCGGGTGGCGTTGGTGCTTCTGGTGGCGCTGGCCGTTCCATTGCTTTGGTCGATCCTGGCGGCTCTTCGCGGGGCTTTTGACCTGACGGCTTGGCATGATTTGTGGGCCGACACCCAGACTTGGCCCGCCGTTTACCTGACACTGGTCACGGGCTTGCTGGCCAGTGGCTTGGCCATGGCGTTGGCGGCCTGGCTGTTGTCGCACCATTTCCCGGGTCGCCACTGGGCCCGACTGGTGCGAGCCTTGGGGCCGCTGCTGGCGGTTCCCCACGCGGCCTTCGCCATTGGCTTGGCCTTCCTGATTGCTCCCAGCGGCTGGTTTTTGCGGGCCCTGTCCCCGTGGGCCAGCGGACTTGACGCGCCGCCCCCGTGGCCCACCACCCAAGACCCTTGGGGCCTGGGCTTGGTGATGGTGCTTGTGGCCAAAGAGGTGCCTTTTCTGCTCTGGGCAGCCGCTACGCAGCTGCAGCGTGCCGATGTGGCCCACACCTGGATGCGCGAACTGCAAGCCGCCCGCAGCATGGGTTACTCACCTCGCACCGCCTGGTGGCGCGTGCTTTGGCCGCAACTATGGCCACGCCTGCGCTGGCCCATGCTGGCCGTGCTGGCCTATAACCTCACGGTAGTGGACATGGCCTTGGTGATTGGACCCACTTCACCGCCGACATTGGCTGTGCTGGCCTGGCAATGGTTGTTGGACGCCGACGTGGCACGCAACGCCCAGGGCACAGCCGCTGCTTGGCTGCTGGCCGCTTTGGTAGTCAGCTTGACCTTGCTGCTGTGGCCCTTGCCCCGACTCGCGCATTGGCGCAATCGGTGCACCAACGGAGCTCGTGGCGCCTCGCCGCCGACTCGGGGGAGCATGGGGCGTTTCGCTTGGGGCGGTGTGCTCGGCCTGTACCTGGCCGTCATGCTCGCGCTGGCCGTGGGCAGCGTGTCGGGGTTTTGGCCCTTCCCGGCCCTTCTGCCAGAAACATGGACGTGGCGGGCCTGGAACTCGGTGTGGAATAGTCTGGACACTGTAGGCACCACCTTGACCCTGGCGATGGCCAGTGCGGTGACCGCCCTGGCCTGGTCGGTCGCCTGGCTGGAGTGCGCCCCGCCACGATGGATTGAGCCGATGCGCCGGGTGATATACCTGCCACTCATCCTGCCTCCTGTGCTGTGGGTCGTGGGGGTGCATGGCCTCACGTTGACTTGGGGGCTGGATGCCACCTGGACCGGTGTGTGGCTGGCCCACACCCTGGCCGCACTGCCCTATGTGTTGATTGCACTGAGCCCGGCCTACACCGGCTTTGACCCTCGTTTTCGCCAACTGTGCGCCTCCCTTGGGCAGGGCCGCTGGACGTTTTTGTGGCGAGTCAAATGGCCGCTCTTGCGGGCATCGCTCACGGCAGCCTTCGCCATTGGTTTTTCGGTCAGCGTCGCGCAGTACCTGCCGACCTTGTTTGTGGGTGCCGGACGCTTCGGCACGGTGACCACCGAGGCAATCACGCTGGCTGCAGGCGCACAGCGGTCCCTGACCGCTTCCTACGCCTGGCTGCAGTGGATCCTACCGGTATTGGTGTTTGGTCTGGCTGCCTGGCTGGGGCAGGCGCGCCGCTTTCGACAACCGCCAACGCCACGCACCCTTGATGTGTGAATAATCCGGCCCAAGCTCGATGCCTAATTACAGGTGAGAGTCAGAAAAAAAGTCCCCATGTTTTTGCTATCGCCGACCACTGGCGGGTGGGATTCACATGCGGGACAATACAGGGCAAACGACCGCTCATTCTCAATGCTTGAAAATCCGTCCCCCAACGCCATTCCATCTGGTGCGCCTGACCAGTTGCGATTGGCGTTGCGCGAGCAAGACGTCATTCTGGAGACCGCCGGGGTCGGCATTGTGTTCATCAAACAGCGAACGGTGATTCGCTGCAATCAGCGGTTTGCGCAGATTTATGGCCACGCCGAGGCCAGCGACATGCTGGGCCGGACCAGCGTCTCGCTCTACCCCGACACTGAATCCTTTTACAGCTTGGGTAAATCTGCGTTTACCGTGATGACCCAGGGGCTGACCTACAAGTCCGAGGTGTTGATGCGTCGCATTGACGGCTCGCTGTTCTGGTCGCACTTGACTGGCAAGCTGGTGAACCCGGCCGACACCGCCGAGGGTTCGATCTGGATCATCGATGACATTCATGAAGAAAAAAAGGCCCAGGAGCGGCTCCAGGCCAGCCTTGCTGAACAGAACCTGATTTTGGACAACGCCATGGTCGGCATTGTGTTTTTGCATGACCGACACCTCACCCGGAGCAACGGCCAGTTTGAATCCATGCTCGGTTACGCGCCGGGCGAGTTGAAAGGATTCTCCTCGCGAGCGTGGTACTTAAGCGAGCAAGAATGGCTGGACGCCGGCACCCGGTGTTACGCACCCATGGCGGCAGGCAAGACATTTGAGGACGAAATGGTGCTGCGCAAAAAGGATGGTTCGCCCGTTCATTGTGCGGTCAACGCCAAAGCCATTGACCCCCATGATTTGAGCAAAGGCTCCATCTGGATCGTGCTGGACGTGAATGCCAGAAAAAAAGCAGAACTGGCTCTGGAAGACGCCCGTGACAGTCTGGAAAAACTGGTGGAAAGCCGCACGCAAGAACTCAGCCGAACCGTTGCGGAACTGGAGCAAAGGGCCATTGAGCAAAAAGCGGCTGAAGCAAAAATTCAACAACTCGCCCATTTCGACCCGTTGACCGGCTTGCCTAATCGCCTGCTGCTCAAAGACCGTTGTGTTCAAGCCCTGAGCCTGGCCGATCGCGGCCAGCGGTCCGTGGCCTTGATGTTCATTGATTTGGATCACTTCAAGAACATCAACGACTCCCTTGGCCATCATGTGGGCGACGAGGTGTTGGTCCAACTGGCGCAGCGCCTGAAAGCCAATGTGCGCGATCAGGACACCGTGGCCCGCTTTGGCGGCGATGAGTTCATTTTGCTATTGCCCAACGCCGATATGCTGGGGGCGGCTCACGTCGCCGACAAGTTGCTTCAGTCCGCCATGAAGCCGCTGCACATTGGACAGCACGATCTCACGGTGACTCCCTCAATCGGTATTGCGATCTACCCCAAAGACGGGGCCGACCTGGACACTTTGTACAAATGCGCCGATGCCGCCATGTACCGGGCCAAGGAGGAAGGTCGCAACAGTTACCGATTTTTTACTTCCGAGCTGCAAGCCGTATCAGACCGCACCTTGATGCTGGACAACGCGTTGCGCCGAGCGCTGGAACGCGACCAATTGACGCTCCAATACCAGCCTCAAATAGACATAAAAACAAATCGGGTCATTGGCGCCGAAGCCTTGCTACGCTGGCACCACCCTGAGCTGGGTCCGGTTTCACCGGCAGAATTTATACCGATTGCAGAGAGCAACGGACACATTCTTTCCATCGGCGAGTGGGTGGTGCGCACGGCCGTGAATCAACTCGCGCTATGGCTCAAGGGGGGTATGCAAGCGCTCACCATGTCGGTGAACCTGTCGGCGATTCAATTCAGGCACGCAGAGCTGCCAGAACTGGTGTCGCGCATCCTGAGCGATGCCGGTCTGCCCCCCGAGCTGCTGGAGCTGGAGCTTACCGAAGGGGTGGCCATGAACAACCCCCAGAAAGCCATCGCGGTCATGGACGACCTTCACCAGAGAGGGGTTCGCTTGTCCATTGACGATTTCGGAACTGGCTACTCCTCACTGAGCTACCTGAAACGATTCAAGGTTTACAAACTCAAGATTGATCAGACCTTTGTGCGGTACATCACCACCGACCCGGACGACAAGGCGATTGTGGGCGCCATCATTAGTCTGGCCAGCAGCATGGGCATGCAAACCATTGCTGAGGGGGTGGAAACCGAGGGGCAGTTGGAGTTTCTGCGCAGTGAGGGCTGTGACGAGGTGCAGGGCTATTATTTCAGCCGGCCCTTGACCCCGTCCGCCTTTGAAAGTTTTGTCAGCGGCCGCTGCGGTCAGTCTGACACCAGCCAGACCTGACCACCGCGCCGCGTGGCCAGCCGATTTACTTGATGGCGGGCGACTTGGCAGGCGTGATGCCCAGGCGCTTGGAGAGTGACTGCTCCAGAAGTTTGACTTTCGGGTTGATCACATCCTGGGTTTCAGCCACCAGTTTTTCAACCAGTGCTTTTTGCATGTCGCCGCCCAGCGCCACGAACTTGCGGTTCACCGGTGACTCGATGATGGCGATCAACTCCTTGAGCTCCTGCTCGGAGAATTTTTCTTCGATCAGAGCGCCAACGGTAGAAGGTGCCAGCTTCAGGGCGCGCTCGGTCACCAAAGGCACAGCTTCATCCAAGTATTTTTTCAGGTCAGCCTGCATGTCTTTGGCCACGGCTTCACGCTTGTCCAAGGTCACGCGAGCCTGCAAGGCCAGGCCGGCTTGTTGCACCATCACGGCAGCAGGGCGCTCGGCCAGCGCGCGGGCTGCCGTTTCGATGCCGGGTTGTTGCAGTTGCAACAACTTGGTCACCAGCTCTTTTTTTGCGGCGCTGGATTCAGCTTGAGCGACACCGCTCAGGGCCATCAAGGGCACCATGGCCAATACGATCAATTTTTTCATTTGCTGTTCTCCCGAAAGGTAAATCCACATAAATGCCCCGATCCAGAATGGCCGGGCGTGAAACCATTATCCTCCTGCCAAGCCTGCCGGTTCTCAGCCCTGCCGGCGCGCACAGTCCCTTCCCCCTCCAACGAGAGCCTCATGAGTCTTGACATCGCGCTGATCCAGCTTCGCACCCCCACCAGCACCCTGCTCCGGGGTTTTACGCTGCAGGTGCCCCCCGGCGTGATTCACACCGTCATGGGCGCCAGCGGGTCCGGCAAGTCCAGCCTGCTGGCTGCGGTGTGCGGCACCCTGCCCGACCCCGTTCAGTTTGAGGGCACCATCACCCTCAACGGCACCCGCATTGATACCCTGCCCACCGAGAAACGCCAGGTGGGCATCCTGTTTCAAGAAGACTTGCTGTTTGCCCACATGACAGTGTTTGAGAACCTGTTGTTTGCCTTGCCTCCCGGCCCCAAGGCCCAGCGTGCGGCCGCTGTGACGCAAGGTCTTGAAGATCTGGAGATGGCCGCCTTTGCCCAGGCCGACCCAGCCACCTTGTCGGGTGGGCAACGAGGCCGGGTGGCCTTGATGCGGGCGCTGCTGGCCCAGCCCCAGGCACTGCTGCTGGATGAGCCGTTTTCCAAGCTGGACGCTGCCTTGCGCGAACGCATGCGTGACTTTGTCTTCAAAACTGTAAGAAAACGCAGCATCCCCGTACTAATGGTCACACACGATGTTTCTGACATCGCCGACCCCAGCCACCTGACCCAGCTTTAAGCCACCCATGCTCGACCGAACTGCCACCGCCCTGATCAAGCCCGCCGTACAAGGAATGGCCACGGTCTTGTTCCGTGTCGGACTCACCGCCAACCAGATCACAGTGGCCGGCTTCGCGTTAGGTATTTTTTCTGCGGTTTTGATAGCTAATGGTGCATACGTTTTGGGCGCTGTGGCCCTATTGACCTCCAGACTTCTGGACGCACTGGACGGTGCCGTGGCCCGCATGAGCCAGGCCACAGACCAAGGTGGCTTTCTCGACATTGCGCTGGATTTTTTGTTCTACGCCAGCATTCCCCTGGCCTTCGCGGTGGCCGATCCACCCAGAAACGCCCTGCCCGCCGCCGTGCTTCTGGCCGCGTTCATTGGCACCGCCACCAGCTTTCTGGCCTTTGCGGCCATTGCCGCCAAGCGCGGTCTGAACAGTCTGGACTACCCCGACAAATCGTTTTACTTTTTGGGCGGACTGACCGAAGCCACCGAAACCTTGGCCTTCTTCGCAGCCATGTGCGTCTGGCCTGAGCACTTCGCCACACTGGCCTACGTTTTTGCCGCCCTGTGCGTCGTCACCATCGCTACCCGTCTCTGGTGGGGATGGCGCGCCTTTGCGTGACCCTTTTCTACAACCGAGTGAATAATGATGAATAAGAAAAAAATCGGTCTGATCGTTGTGCTGCTGGCCCTGCTGGCTGCGTTCTTCGTCCTGGACCTGGGCCGTTATTTGAGTCTGGATTACATAAAAAGCAGCCAGTCCGCGTTCGAATCCATTTACGCTGAAAAACCCCTGATCGTGGCGGGCACCTATTTCGCCATCTACGTCGCCGTGACCGCTTTGTCCGTCCCGGGCGCCGCGATCATGACCTTGGCCGGTGGTGCCATTTTCGGCACGCTGTGGGGCACGGTGATTGTGTCGTTTGCCTCCAGCCTGGGCGCCACACTGGCTTTTCTGGCCGCGCGTTTTGTGCTTCGCGACAGCATTGAGGCCCGCTTTGGCGCGCGCCTGACCGAGTTCAACAAAGGCGTTGAAAAGGAAGGTGCGTTTTACCTCTTTACCCTGCGCCTGGTGCCGCTGGTGCCCTTCTTTGTCATCAACCTGCTGATGGGTCTGACAAAGATGAAGACCCTCACCTTCTACGGCGTGAGCCAGCTCGGCATGCTGGCCGGCACCGCCGTGTACGTGAATGCTGGCACGCAGTTGGCCCAGCTGGAATCCCTCAAGGGCATCTTGAGCCCCGGCTTGATTGGCTCGTTTGTGCTGCTGGGTATCTTTCCCCTGCTGGCTCGCAAAGTCACAGAGGCATTGAAAGGCCGTAAAGTCTATGCCCGGTGGGCCCACCTCAAACCCAAGTCGTTTGACCGCAACCTGATCGTCATTGGTGCCGGCGCGGGCGGACTGGTGTCGGCCTACATTGCCGCAGCGGTCAAGGCCAAGGTGACCCTGATTGAAGCGCATAAGATGGGCGGTGACTGCCTGAACTACGGCTGCGTGCCGAGCAAAGCGCTCATCAAAAGCGCCAAGCTGGCCCATCAGATGAAGCACGGCGCCCGGTACGGCTTGTCCGACACCACACCCAGCTTCAGCTTCAAGGGCGTCATGCAGCGTATTCACGATGTGATTGCCGCCATTGAGCCGCACGACAGCGTGGAGCGCTACACCAGCCTGGGCGTCGAAGTGTTGCAGGGCTACGCAAAAATTGTGAACCCTTGGACAGTGGAAATTGCCCTGAACGACGGCAGCAAGCAGGTGCTGACCGGCCGCGCGATCGTGATTGCTGCTGGTGCTCGCCCCTTTGTGCCGCCGCTCCCCGGTCTGGACGACGTGGGTTACGTGACCAGTGACAACCTGTGGGACGAATTTGCCAAGATGGACGACATTCCCAAGCGCCTGGTGGTGTTGGGTGGTGGCCCCATTGGCTGCGAGCTGGCGCAGAGCTTTGCCCGCCTGGGTGCGCAAGTGATGCAGATAGAGATGGCGCCGCGCATCATGGGGCGTGAAGACGAAGAGGTCTCTGCCCTGGCCAAAGCTGCCCTGCAGGCCGATGGCGTGCAGGTGCTCACCGGCCACAAGGCACTGCGCTGTGAAAAAGTGGGGGATGTCAAAACCATCATCGTGGAACACGAAGGCCAAGAGATTCGCCTCGAATTTGACGCCCTGCTGTGCGCCGTAGGCCGCGTGGCCCGCCTCACCGGCTACGGACTGGAAGAACTTGGCATTGAAACCCAGCGCACCGTGCCCACCAACGAGTACCTGCAAACCATTTACCCCAACATTTACGCTGCCGGCGACGTGGCCGGACCTTACCAGTTCACCCATGTGGCCTCGCATCAGGCTTGGTACACGGCAGTCAACGCGCTGTTTGGCGACTTCAAGAAATTCAAGGCCGACTACCGTGTCATCCCTTGGGCGACCTTCATCGACCCCGAGGTCGCCCGGGTGGGCCTGAACGAGACCGACGCCCAAGAGAAGAACGTGCCTTATGAGGTGACGAAATACGGCATCGACGACCTGGACCGCGCCATTGCCGACAGCGAAGCCCACGGCTTTGTGAAGGTGCTCACCGTGCCTGGCAAAGACACGATTTTGGGCGTCACCATCGTCGGCACTCATGCCGGTGACTTGCTGGCCGAGTATGTACTGGCCATGAAACACGGCCTGGGCCTGAACAAGATTCTGGGCACCATCCACACCTACCCAACGCTGGCCGAGGCCAACAAGTACGCCGCCGGGGAGTGGAAGCGCGCCCACCAACCCAAAAAACTGCTGGAATGGGTCGCCAAGTACCACGACTGGAAGCGCGGTTGAATCGACATCTGCTGATGACGCCCCACCGTCTAAATAGAGATGCTATTCATTTAATAGCTGCTTGCGCATTACTGACGGGCGGCAGCACCTCTTTTTCCTTGGAAAAATCAGTCCCAACCCAGTTGGCTTCTTTTGAGGGCGAAGGCCAGCAGGACCTGAACCCCGCCTGGCGACTAAGCGTTCTGCCCGCTGACAAAGGCATTGCGCCCAGCCGCTTCGAGCGAGCGGTGGTGGACGGCGTGGCCGGCCTCAAGGTCAGCACCGATGCGTCCTACGGCGTCTTGTCCCATGCCTGGCACGGCGCCACGCCCGCGACCTTGAGTTGGCGCTGGCGGGTGGATCAGCCCCTGGCGGGCGCTGATCTGAGCGCCAAGGCCGGCGACGACGCGGCACTCAAAGTGTGTGTGATGTTCGACCAACCCACCTCAGAAATCCCCTTTTTCCAGCGAACCGGCCTGGCCCTTGCCAAGTCGGTGACTGGTCAAGACCTGCCCAACGCCACGCTTTGCTACGTGTGGGACCAGCGCTACAGCGAAGGCACACTGGGCGCCAACCCCTACACGGCACGCGTGCGCTACATCGTGCTGGGCGGCCCCGGCGCCACGCTGGGCCAATGGACCACCCAGACGCGCCGGGTGGCAGATGACTTTCAACGCCTTTTCGGCAAAGAAAGCCCCCGCACCCCGCCCGTCACCGATGTGGCGATTGGGGCCGACAGCGACAATACGCGGGGGCACAGCCTGGCCTACATCAGCCAGCTGCGCTGGTTGCCCTGATGAATTCAAGTCGCGGCAACCCGCCGCGCTTATCGGCCTTGATACGGATATTGTTGACATGAAAAAACTGGTGTTGTTGGGTGCGGGTCACGCCCATGTGCACGTTCTCTCGACTTTGGCGGCCAAGCCGCTGCCCGGCGTGCAGGTCACGCTGGTGGCGCCGTTTCCGCGCCAGCTCTACTCTGGCATGGTGCCGGGTTTTGTGGCTGGCCACTACACGTTGGACGAGTGCGTCATTCAGCTTGAACCGCTGCTCAAAGGCACCGACATCACTTGGCTGCCCCGCAGCGTAACCGCACTGGACGCCAACGCCCGAACCGTCACCCTGGACGACGGCAGCACCGTCGACTTTGACTGGATATCTGTCAACACCGGGCCGGTGCAAGACCGCCAAAAGACCGACGCCATGATGCCCGGCGCCCGCGAGCACGGCTTGTTTGTGCGCCCCATCGAATCCTTCGGCGCCCTGTGGCCCCAAGTGCTGGAAATGGCCCAAACCAAACCCCTGCGCCTGGCCGTGATTGGCGGCGGCGCCGCTGGCATTGAATTGTGCATGGCGGTGCGCCAGCGCCTGCCCAAAGCCTCGGTCACCCTCATCAACGGCAGTGGCGAACTGGCCGCGACCTACCCCGAAGGCGTGCGACAGCGCGTTGGCCGGGCCCTGAAAGCACGCGGCATCATCGTCCTGCTTGAACGAGCCAGCCGCATTCAGGCCGGCGAGGTTACGCTGGAAAGCGGCGCCACCCTGGCTTGCGACGTGCCCATCATTGCCACCGGCGCCCAAGCCCCCGCCTGGCTCGCCACCAGTGGGCTCACTTTGGACGAACAAGGTTTCATGGCGGTGGACGCTTTTCAGCGATCACCCAGCCACGACCACATCTTTGCCGCCGGCGACGTCTGCACCCGCATCGACCAGCCCCTGCCCCGCAGCGGCGTCTACGCCGTGCGAGCCGGCCCCGCCCTGCTAACCAACCTCACCGCCGTGCTGGCCGGCGTGCCCCCCGTGGCCCATCTGCCGCCCAAAAACACCTTAAATCTGCTGTCCTGCGGCGACCACTACGCCATCGCCACCTGGGGCGACTACAACACCCAAGGCCGCTGGGTCTGGTGGCTGAAAGACTGGATTGACCGGGGATTTATCAAGCGCTACAGCCGGCCTTGAGGGCGCTAAAGGGGGATCATGGCCAAAATCGCTTGAGACATGCCAACCAATGAAGTGACATGTCTTTTGTTGGGCGTCCAGCATGACAGAGTCGGAGACAACGACCCAAAAAATGCAAGTATCGCGTCAACGCAATCAATAGGCGTATAAGGCTGCGTTAGCCCCACCAAGGCAGTGGCATCGGCTCCGGTGCCTGCTTTGCTCAGAATTCGGCACTGCGGCCAAGCAGTGACAACCACGGCTACTTCTCGATAGCGGCGGCAAGTCCTTCAGGATCGGCGACGCTCACCCATAGCTTCGAGTGCTTTCTGAACCCAATGACACGGGGCACTTTTTGGACGAACTCGATGCTCAGCCCCTTTTTATGATTGGTGCCAAAGGTGATGCTGTCGTCAGTCAAGCTCAGCCGAAGTCCAACAGCGGTGTACCAACGGTGCGGACCGGTGACAAGCGTGCGGCGAACGTTGTCTTTCGTCGTTTTCACCTTGAACCGTCCAAAGGTGGCGACGAGATCGCCGTTGTCGCAGATCGACACGCCATCGTCCTTGCGAACGCCAAGTGCCAAGAACAACGCGCTCCAACGTTTGTCGAATCGATAAGGGAAGTGAATTGCGGCGACGGCCGTATTTTTTTTCATGGTTTCCAGAGTCAAGTCAGAGGAGAAGGGCCGTCGAGCAATACTGGAAAAAGCTCGAAAGCCACTGGATGAATTTGAACTGAGCGGCTGATCACCGGCTGGAGAAGTTGTTCGGCCAGGGTGTACTTCCGTCGGAAGTGGTCAAGTTTGCACCCGTGGGCGAAATAAGTATTCTGCGGCTGAATATGCGCGACGGTCAATCGCTTGAAGGGCACGCTCACGGAGCGCTTGACGTCGCCGCAGCCCAACGAATGCCGATAACGTGACGCTGCGCCCGAGAAAATTGACTGCAGCCGATTGATTGCCGCACGCTGGCAGCGGCATCTATGCCGCGCTGGCCCGCGTGTCCCTTGTGGCCCACCTGCCACCCAAAAATACGCTGAATCTGCTGTCCTGCGGCGACCACTACGCCATCGCCACCTGGGGCGACTACAACGCCCAAGGGCGCTGGGTCTGGTGGTTGAAAGACTGGATTGACCGGGGGTTTATCAAGCGCTACAGCCGTCCTTCCGGGCCGTAGTCAGTCACCAAGGCAAAATCAGATACCGCTAAAGAGCTTGAATTCGGGAGGAAAACGGGGAATGCCTCTCGTTTTCTCCTATGAGTAGGTCTTAGCCAGCACTGTCTAAGCAGACCGGTGAAAGCCCATGCATTCGATTGGGTTGCTGGATGTATTTGATGGAAACCGATCACGGATTACAGCGCGGGCAATGCTTGGGCTCCGCGACGGCACAGTCTGTCCTTGGCTGCACGGACTTGTGCTCGCAACACAGACAGGTCCATACCTCACTTCGATACCCGGAGGTCGGCAGTCCACAGGCTGCACACGGAAGTCCAGGCCGTCGCTCGGTCACCCAATAGCCAGGGGAATCGCAGGCGGGGCAACAAGACTGTATGCGCTGAAGCAAATCTCGCGCTGCTTGCTCGATGATCTGCATTCGACTAGGGTTGGCGAAGGCCCTCAGGTCCGTCTCGACACAGACCTGCCGATTGCTCGCTTGAGCGATGCAATCGTGGAAACAGGACTTCAGGTGTTCCCAATCGGCAATGCCTTTGTAGATACGCGAGTCTTCCTGGTTCTGAGGCCGCAATACCAATTGGTGCTGCGGAAAATCCTCATTTGCTGCAAAGGTCTCGACTTCACCCCAGTCACTGGTCTGCAAATGACCACTGCGCGCAGCTCCCTGCGCCATGCCAACGACCTCGACGCCTAGGCAATCGTCGATCCAGACCAGGAGCTCAACGTTCCACGGAAACAGCCCAGTGAATGGGTCAGGACCAAAACTTCCTTCACTGGCCATACCGATTGACAGTCCTGACAGCTCCATACCCTTGCGGGCCTTGCGCCGGGCGGCGTCGAGTTGCGTGCCAAGGCGAGGGGTTTCCCGCGTAAACGTGCCGAGTTGGTCGGTGTCGAAGCCAGTGACATGGTGAATAGCGCAGTCTAGACCCGAGTCCAGAATTGGTGCGAGGACTTGTTCTTTACCGTGCTGGGTCAGCAATGCGACCTTTCGACCAAGATAAATAGACATTCGGGGCATCAGATGAATACCGTATGCCCAACTTCGACATACGTATACATAGTTTGACTACTTTCAGGCGCTACCGAATTGTCCTTAATCTCAATTGAGTCGAGATTCTGAGCGACGGCCTGTGTTGATGTGCAAGGACCGACGACGGCATAGGTCATTGCAACTGTTGCGGAAAGAGCTAGTCGATTCATAAGTGCGGAGTCGTTTCAATGATCGGCGCTGCTTTTTTTCATTCTCGGATTGCAGGCAAAACCCGCCTGGCAAGTCTTTCGTCGCGAAGTGAATACGACCTTAGGGTCAAAGCGCATCCGAGCGTCACTTCACAATGGATTCTCATGATCTGAGAAATCAGTGTAACAACCACCTTTTCGGCCCCTGGTAAGCCAATAAGCTGGCAATACCAAAAAGTTTGACCTGGCGTATGCAACCTGGGCGACTCGCTATTGCCCACATTAGAAAACCGGGCGACAGGCGCGACTGACGAGGGTGCAAGAAGTTTTATGTCAACGGTCTTTCGCGAGGGTGTCCCGAATTTTGTGTAAACGGCGGTTAAGTTAGACGCGCGGCATGCGCTCGTCAAGCTGAATGGTAAAGCGGTTCAGAGCAGCCTTCCAATCCCGAATCGGCATCGTCCATTTCTGGCTGATGTTGTTCAGTGCCAGATAGAACAGCTTGAACACTGCGTCCTCAGATGGGAACGAGCCGCGGGTCTTGGTTATTTTGCGCAGGCTCATGTTCACGGACTCAATGGCGTTGGTCGTGTAAATCACTTTTCGGATGTCTGGCGGGTATTCAAAGAACGGTATCAAGTGTGTCCAGTTGCGCCGCCAGGAGCGCCCAATCGGAGCGAAGGAATCGTCCCATTTGACCTCGAATGCCGTGAGTTGTCGCTCAGCTTCGGATTCAGTGGGCGCAGCGTAAATCAGCCGCAAATCCGCGGCGACTTCCTTGCGCTGTTTCCACCCCACGAAGTTCAGGCTGTGACGCACCATGTGAACAATGCAAAGCTGCACCGTCGCCTTGGGGAAGACTGCCTCAATGGCGTCAGGGAAACCTTTGAGCCCATCTACGCAGGCGATAAAGATGTCAGCCACGCCCCGATTCTTCAGTTCAGTCACCACCTGCAGCCAGAACTTGGCCCCTTCGGTTTGGGCCATCCACAGGCCCAGTACCTCTTTGAGGCCGTCCAGGTTGACGCCAATGGCCAAGTACAGGGCCTTGACCCGCACAGTACCGTTGTCGCGCACCTTGACGTGAATGCAGTCCATGTAGACGATGGGGTACAGCGCCTCCAAGGGGCGCGACTGCCAGGCTTTGACCTCGTCCATGACGGCGTCGGTCACGGATGAAATCAGGGCAGGAGACACTTCGGCGCCGTACATCTCCTGCAGATGGCCTTGAATCTCGCGTACCGTCATGCCTCGGGCATACAGCGACAGTATCTTGTCGTCAAAGCCGCTCCAGCGGGTCTGGTGTTTGCCAATCAGTTGGGGCTCGAAGGTGCCGGCGCGGTCACGGGGGATTTCTATGGGTAGCTGGCCAAAATCGCCTTTGAGCGTTTTCTTGCTGCACCCGTTGCGGGTGTTGCCCGCTTCATTGGCAACCAACTGGTTCTTGCCGTGACCCAGGTGGCCGGTCAATTCGGCTTGCAAAGCTCGCTCGACCAAGGCTTTGGTGAGCTGCGTCAAGAGGCCATTCTGGCCAATCAGGTCTTCGGGCTTTTTGTAGTCGGCCAACAGGGCGTCAATCAGCTCGGCGGGTAAGGGTTTCATCTCTACGGTCATCTCGGCTCCATGCAAGACAGCAGTTTCCTGCCAAATAACCGTTTACACAAAACTTCTTACACCCTCTCTTTCGCCCGCATCGAAGCCGGTCAACGCGCTGTAAAAGCAGCTTGCCCCCTACTTTATTGACCATAGACGAGCCGCCAAAGCCCGTGTTAACGTCATCCCCTTTGAATTCCCTGGATTGCCTGCCTTGCTTCTGTCTATGCCTGACTACATCATCATGTTGAAAACCTTCGCCCGCGAATTGGGGGCGGGTGCGATTGTTGTTCTTGTTGCCTTTCTGATCTCACGCGTGTTGCGCCGGGTCATCAACACTCTGCGGGAATCGCACAGCCTCTCGTCCACCATGGCCAAGCGCCTGCAAAATTTTCGCCAACGGACGATCATTTTTATTACCTTGCTGGTGCTGATGCAAATAGCCGGTGTTTTTGACAACGCCTGGGCATTCCTTTCAACGGCGCTGCTGGCCGTGGCGCTGGGCTTTGTGGCGGCCTGGAGCATTTTGAGCAATGCCACCTCGGCGGTGCTGGTGCTGATTCTTCGCCCGTTCCGCATCGGTGACACGGTGGAGTTGATGGACCCCACGGGGGAACCCATGGGCGGGGAAGTCACCGACATGAACCTGATGTTCACCACCCTCACGCTGCCAGTGGCTGAAGGTGATTCGCCCGACAGGCCGTCGGTGTTGAACGTGCCCAACAACTTTTTCTTTCAGCGCGTGCTGCGCACCCGCTCCCGCCACAAGCCCGACAGCCGGGCCGCTTTTTTCTCCGACCCGGAAGACTAAGCAGAGGCGCAGATGCCTTAAAGCGCTTCGAGCATCTGCCCCACCACGCCGACCGAAAAGCCCAGTATGGCACCCATGGCCGGTGCCCAGCGCCGGCGCATTTTGGCTTGGGGCGCGATGTCCTGAAACACCGAGTACAAAATTCCGCCCGTGGCCAGCAGCATGACGGCTGACACCACCTGCGGGTAAGCCGACAACCACAAATACCCCGCTGCGCCCGCGACTGGCCCCAACAACGCCATGAGCGCGAACATGAGAATGATTTTGCGAGAGCCAAAGGCCTCTGATTGACGAAGCTCACGGTAGGCGTTGAAACCTTCGGGCACGTTTTGCATGCCAATCAGCGCGGCCAGCAAAATCACATGCTCGCCGACCACCGCGCAAACGGCGCCCAAGGCAATAGACTCAGGCAAAAAATCGGCCAGCATCGCCAGAAACTGACTGGCTGGCGTGCCCTGACGGTACAGCGCCCAATCCAGCGCCATGAACAGCAACCCGCCCAGGATCAGAAAAAAACCGGCTGAGGCCGGCTGCAAGTGGGCCATGCCCTGCGGCACCAGCACCAGCATGACGGCAGCCAACAAGGCCCCGCCACCAAAGGCCAAAATGCTGTGCCGAAACTCCCGTTCCAGCCACAACGGCCGAATTTTCTCCACATGGGCCAACACCGCCCCCAGCGGCATGGCCAAGCCGGCCAACAGGGTGAGCGCAATCACGCCCCCCAAGGTTGTCACACCAATCTCCGCCATGGGCCCGTCTTAGCGAACCCGCAATTTGCCAGCGCCTTCACCCTGCAAAATTTCGCCAATCTCGGCGGCGTCGTCAAAACCGTGGGCCTTGAAGATGGCCAGCACGGCGTCAACCGCCTCTGGTGCACAGGACACCAGCAAGCCGCCGCTGGTTTGCGGGTCGGACAGCAAGGCCTGGTTGACGGGGTCAAAACCAGCGGCCAACTGAATGTCGTGCCCATAACCTGCCCAGTTTCGACCCGATGCGCCGGTGACCATGCCCTGGGCGGCAAGCTCACGCACACCGCTCAGAAGTGGCACACGGGCCCAGTCGATTTGCACGGTGCATTGGGCGCCGCGCGCCAGTTCCAGCGTGTGGCCGGCGAGTCCAAAACCGGTCACATCCGTCAGGGCGTGTACGCCGTCCAGTGCGGCCAGTTCAGGGCCGGGGGTGTTCAGCTTGGTGGTGACGGCAATCATCTGCGCGTAGCCTTCGGCGCTGAGTTTTTCTTTCTTGAGCGCGGCCGACAAGATGCCCACGCCCAGCGGTTTGCCCAGAATCAGCCGGTCGCCCACGCGGGCGTCAGCATTGCGCTTGACGCGCGCGGGGTGAACCAGCCCCATCGCCACCAGCCCATAAATGGCCTCGACCGAGTCAATGGTGTGGCCGCCCGCAATCGGGATACCCGCCGCGCGGCAGACCGAGGCGCCGCCTTCAAGTACCTTGGCAATGGTGGCGGTTGACAGCACGTTGATGGGCATGCCGACCAGCGCCAGCGCCATGATGGGCGTGCCGCCCATGGCGTACACGTCAGAAATGGCGTTGGTGGCGGCAATGCGGCCAAACTCAAACGGGTCGTCCACGATGGGCATGAAGAAGTCGGTGGTGGCAATCAGCGCCTGCTCATCGTTGAGCTTGTAGACGGCGGCATCGTCTGCCGTTTCAATGCCGACCATCAACTCTTTGGGCATAGGCATGGCCGTGATGCCCTTCAAAATTTCAGACAAAACGCCGGGCGCTATCTTGCAGCCGCAGCCACCGCCGTGTGACAGGCTGGTGAGGCGGGGCTCGGTGGGCAAATTCGCGGCGGGATGTGAGGGGGGGGTCGGTGTCGTCATGTCAATCTCCAGTGAAGGGTCGAGTTTAGAGGTGATGGGCGCCTCAGGCGGCCAGCATGGTTTTGACCAGCTGGTGCAGCAGCGCCTGTTCACGCGCGGGCTCAAACAAAGTGGCGCGGGCTTCGCATTGCTCGCGCAGCAGCGGCAGAAAAGCAGCGTCGTCCCGGCAGCGCAACAGCAACTCGGCCAGGGCGGCGTCGTCACCCAGGTCGAAATAGCCCGCGTAGTCGGCCCCGAGCATGCCCACATTGCCGTCAATGCGCGAGGCCAGCACGGGTGTACCGCTTTGCACCGCCTCCAGGATAACGTGGGCACCCCCTTCCATCTTGCTGGGGTGCACCAGCACATGGGCGCGCTGAATGTGCCGCCGGGTGTCGGCATGGGGTAGCCCGCCGAGCCATCGGTAGGCCGGGCAGCACCGGGCGGCATGTTGCACCGCCTGCAACCAGTGCGGCTCCAGCGCCTCGCCGATATGGTCCAGCAACACATCAGACCGCTCGGCCAGGCGAGAGGCCGCCCGCAGGCAAGTCAGCGGGTCTTTCTCATCACGCAAATGCCCCACCATCAGCGCGCGCAGGTGGCCCTTGGGCTTGCTTAGCGTGACGCGCCGGGGGGTGGACTGAAAAATCACCTGGGCTTTGGGCCGCAGGCCGGGTGGCAGGGCGTCGGGCCCGCGCTCTTGCAACACCACCAAATGACCGGCAACTTGCACCACGTGTTGCGCGTCCGTGTCGGTCTGGATGTCTCGGTAGAGGTCCGTGCCGGTCAACACCACGGCTAGCTTCTGGGGGCCCATGGCCTGCGCCCAAGCGAGTGCGGCGGGGGCGGATTTGCGGGCGTGCAAGGCGAGCATCACGTCGGCGCCCTCGCCTTGCCAGCGGTTGCCTATCGTGGTTCGAAACGCCGGCTGCAAAAGGCGTGACCAGCGCAACGCCGTCTGCCAGTTGCCGTTGTTGGCTTTCGCCAGCGCCGGGGTAATGATCAGGACATGGGGTTTGCTCATGGTGTCAGTGTCCTCGCTCAATAGCTTCCATTTTTACAACAAATTGGGCGCCACTCCTTGTACGCTCGGTGCAAGCCGCTATTATTTTGGAAGCATTCATAAGATCCTCCTTCAAGCACGGGCCAAAAACACGGCGAAATGGCGTAGCGCCTCGGACCAATGGGTCGTGTTCACAAACCCGGCCTCGCGTAGCAGACCTTCAAACTGGGCCAGGGTGTATTTGTAGGCGTTCTCCGTGTGAATACGCTCCCCCGCGCGAAAACGCCGCTCGGCGCCGGGCCAACGCACCGTGAGATCTTGCGCGGCCTGCAGATGCATTTCAATGCGCGAAGCCTCCTGGTTGAACAGCGCAATGTGCTGCCACTGCGCCACCTGAAAATCACTGCCCAGCCGCTGGTTCAGATGCAAAAGCATGTTGCGATTGAAGGCTGCGGTCACGCCCAGCGCATCGTCATAGGCGGGCACCAGCAAGGAGGCCGGTTTGAGCAAATCCACGCCAATCAACAGCGCCCCACCCTGTGCGGCCAGGCGGATTTGGCTAAGGAAATCCACCGCCTGCTCAGAGGTGAAATTGCCAATGCTGGAGCCGGGGTAAAAAACCAGCCGGGGCCCGTCACCAGCCTCAAGCGGCAAGTCCAGATGATGGGAGAAGTCCATGCCCACGCCGACCATCGGCAAATCCGGGTGCTGGCGCTGCAATTGACCCAACGCGTCCTGGAGAAAGGCAGCTGAAATGTCGACCGCCACATAGCGCGAAGGGCGCAGTACCCCCAGCAGGCGAGCCGCTTTGGCGCAGTTGCCCGCACCTAGATCAATCAGCGGCCAGCCGCCGGGCAGCTGAGCTGCCATGTCCGCTGCGTGGGCGTCAAAAATACGGGCCTCGGTGCGCGTGGGGTAGTACTCAGGCAAGGCAGTAATGGCGTCAAACAGCCGGGAGCCCAGCGCATTGTAAAAGTACTTGGGGGCGATCGACGCGGCTGTGGCCAGCAGGCCCGCAGCCAGTTCGGCTTGGGTGGCTGCGGCGTTTTCGTGATCAAGCTGAATGAAATGAGGCAGGGTCATGGCGCACGGGTCTCGGGTTGGTCAGCGGCTTGGCAAGTCAAAAGACTCGTGCGCTGTTTCTGCTCAAGTGCCTGGAGCTGCCCGCTGCCTGCCAGCAGGCTGCTCCAACTTCGCGTCTAATTGCAGACTCCCCAATATACATTCATGGAGTTATCAGTGGCTACTTTCACCCCCTTCACCTGCGCCCGCTTTCTAAAAACCGTGGCTGCCACGGCCATCGTCGCCCTGGGCGGCCTGGCGCAGGCACAGGCCGTGTTCAAGATCACTGCCATTCCTGACGAGTCCCCCACCGAGTTGGCCCGCAAAGCGGCACCGTTGGTCAAGTACCTGGAAACCACACTGGGCATGAAGGTGGAGTTCACCCCGGTGTCTGATTACGCAGCCGCTGTCGAGGCACTGGCCAACAAGCAGGTCGACATGGCCTGGTTTGGTGGCTTTACCTTTGTGCAGGCCAATGTGCGTTCTGGCGGCAAGGCAGTGCCACTGGTTCAGCGCGAGGAAGACGAGAAATTCCGCTCCGTGTTCATCAGCGGCGACCCGGCCATTAAAGGCTTGTCCGATCTGAAAGGCAAAACTGTCAGCTTTGGCTCGCCATCGAGCACCTCCGGTCATTTGATGCCGCGCAGCTATCTGATGAAAGCCAATATTGACGCCGACAAAGACTTCAAACGCGTTGCCTTCTCAGGCGCGCACGACGCCACCATTGCCGCCGTAGCTGCTGGCAAGGTGGACGCGGGCGCCCTCAACATCTCGGTGTGGGAAAAGTTTGTGACCGACAAAAAGGTTGACACTGACAAAGTAAAGGTCATCTTCACCACCCCCACTTACTACGACTACAACTGGACCGTGCATGCGGACATGCCCTTGGCCCAGCGCGAGAAGCTGACCAAAGCCTTCCTGGCCTTAAGCCCGGCCACGCCTGAAGGTAAAGAGATTCTGGAGTTACAACGGGCCACGCGTTTTGTGGCCACCAAGGCCTCCAACTATGACGGCATTGAAGCTGCGGCACGCAGCGCCGGTTTGCTGAAGTAAATTTAAACCGCTACTGAAACAATAGCTGCTTGCGCAGCTAAAACGGGCGCCACAGCCATTATTCGCTTATGAAATTGACCTTGCAGCATTGCAACGCCTGGCACCCAGCCGCCCGGGCTTCGGCACCGGCGGCGCTGCGCGATTTCAGTCTGCAGGTCTCACCGGGCGAACAACTGGCCGTGATTGGCCCCTCAGGCGCGGGAAAAACAACCTTGCTGCACCTGCTGGCCTGCGCCTTGAAACCCGCCAGCGGCGTGCTCCAACTGGGCGATCGCTCGCCCTGGACCCTGCCGCGCCGACAGTTGCAGGCCCTGCGGGGCGAGTTGTTTCTAGCCCCGCAAGTACCGCCTTTGCCGCCGCGCCAGCGTGTGGTGATCGCCGTACTGGCCGGGCGACTGCCCAATGAGAGCCTGTGGGCCAGCGTGCGCAGCCTGTTTTACCCTACCGACATCGCCATGGCCGAGCGCGCCTTGGCGCATTTTGATGTGAGCGACAAGTTGTTTGAGCGGGTCGACCGACTGTCTGGCGGCGAGCGCCAGCGTGTCGGCCTGGCCCGCGCCCTGGCCACGCAAGCCAGTCTGTTTTTGGTGGACGAACCCCTCTCCGCGCTGGACCCGACCCGGGCGCAGCAAGCCATGGCTTCGCTCACCCAGGCCGCGCGTGAGCGCGGAGCCACCTTGGTCACCACGTTGCACCATGTTGAAATGGCCTTGCAGCACTTTCCGCGCATCATTGGCCTGCGTGACGGCGCGTTGGCCTTTGACCTGCCCTCTGCCGAAGTCACCCCCGCCCGACTGCAGGCGTTGTACGACCAGCATCTGGACGAGCTGACTCAAACCACGCCCCCACCGCCGTCTGAGGCGCGCACCACGCCAGCGCCGGTGGTTATGCACTGCCGATAAGCATTGCGCCCAATGCCGCCCTCCGCGCCCCTACCTTTTGGACCCAACCCGGCACCGGCGCTGCGTGACCCTGCCTGGCTATCGCGGGTGTTTTGGGCATTGGGTGGCTTGGTGCTGCTATGGCCAGCGCTGGTGCTCACCGAATTCAAACCCTGGCTCTTGCTGGACCCTGAGTCTTTGCGGCCCACGCTGCGCTTCGTGAGTGATTTTTTCCCACCCAAGCTCAACCCCGACTTTTTGAGCATGGTCGCCCGAGAAACCTGGCGCACCGTGGCCATTGCCACTGCCGGGCTGACACTAGCCATGGTGCTGGCGGTGCCGCTGACGCTGCTGTCGGTGCGGGCACTTTCCGTTTCGGCCCTGAGCGGGCGCATGGCGCTGCTGCCAACCGTAGTGAGGCAAATTGTGCGCTGGGTGCTGATCGTGCTGCGCAGCGTGCCGGAGTTGATCTGGGCGCTGGTGTTTGTGCGCGTGGTGGGCCTGGGGCCCACCTCGGGCGTGCTGGCCATTGGTCTCACCTACGGCGGCATGCTGGGCAAGGTGTACGCCGAAATTCTGGACAGTGGCGACACCCATGCCACCACCAGCCTGCTGCGCAATGGCTCTGGCCGCGTGCAGGCGTTCTTTTACGCACTTTTGCCGCAAAACGCGGGTGAGCTGACCAGCTACACCGTGTACCGATGGGAATGCGCCATTCGCTCCTCTGCCGTGCTCGGTTTTGTCGGCGCAGGCGGCTTGGGCCAGCAAATGGACGCCTCCATGAAGATGTTCAACGGCTCGGAAGTGGCCACCATGCTGCTGGTTTTCATGGCCTTGGTCTGGCTGGCGGACCGCATCAGCGCCTGGTTGCGCAAGGGCCTGGCATGAAAACCAACGCCAAACCGGCGGCCAACGAGGCCTACAAGCTGCCGCCCAAACTGTTCGATGCCCGCTGCAAAGCCTGCTGGTTCGTGCTGGCGGTGCTGGCTTTGATCGTCGCCAGCTTCTGGTCGCTGGACCTGCAGTGGGCGCAGTTTCTGTCTGCCAGGGCCCTAGTCAAGATGGGCCGTTTTTTGGGCGAGTTGCTGGTGCCGCAAACCGACCCCGCATTCCTGAGCAAATTGTTGTGGGCCACGCTGGAGACGCTGGCCATGTCGGCGCTGGGCACAGTGCTGGCCGTGGTGCTGGGCCTGGCCCTGGCGTTGCCGGCGAGCAAAACCAACGCCGAGGACCCGGCGCGCTGGCGCACGGCAACCCGACTGGTGCTGAACGCCTTGCGCAGCGTGCCTGAACTGGTCTGGGCGGTCTTGCTGTTGATTGCCGCAGGTCTGGGCCCGTTTGCCGGCACGCTGGCGCTGGGCCTGCACACCTCGGGCGTGCTCGGTCGTCTGTTTGCCGAAGCCATTGAAAACGCCCCGCCTGAGCCGGCCTTTGCGCTGCGAATGCGCGGCGTGGGCGAAAGCCGTGTGTTCCTGTACGCCACCCTGCCTCAGGTGCTGCCGCAATTGATGAGCTACACGCTTTACCGCTGGGAGAACAACATCCGCGCGGCCACCGTACTTGGCGTGGTAGGTGCCGGCGGCCTCGGGCAAATGCTGATGTACCACATGGGCCTGTTCCAGATGAGCGAAACCAGCTCGGTACTCATCGCCATGCTGCTGCTGGTGGCGCTGGTGGATTCGCTGAGCTTTGGCTACCGGCGGTGGTTGACGCGGTAAGTGGCCGGCGCCGGCTCCCTTGAATCAACGAGGGCTTTGAGACTCAGGCGGACCTTGAGCCACTGAGCTGCGCCGATAGCAAAACTGGCCATCACACAGTCAACTCGATGAAAAATTGTTTCAAATCAACGAGTTGAGGAATATCAACGGGTATAAACCCACAGCTTATCCGACGAACGCAGTTCAAAAAATCAGTAAGTTAACCTTACTTTGCACAACTTTGCGCTGACTATGAGGGAGATTGAACTTATGAATTGGCACTCGCTCATACAGAGTGCTAACATTAAGTCTAGGAAGAAAAGGAGTCCCTTATGACTTATTCAACAGGCGCATCCGGCGCCGCGCTGACAGTTGCCAACCCGTGGGCTATGGTGCCGCCACTGGGCAATTTGGACGCGTACATTTCGGCCGCCAACCGCTTGCCGATGCTCACGCTCGAAGAAGAACAAAAATTTTCCCGCCAGCTCAAAGAAGACAACAACGTGGATGCGGCTGGAAAGCTGGTGCTGTCGCACCTGCGTTTAGTCGTGTCCGTGTCGCGCCAGTACCTTGGCTACGGCCTGCCCCACAGCGACCTGATTCAGGAAGGCAATGTGGGTTTGATGAAAGCGGTGAAACGCTTTGACCCCGACCACGGCGTGCGGCTGGTCAGCTATGCGCTGCACTGGATCAAGGCGGAAATTCACGAGTACATCCTGAAGAACTGGCGCATGGTGAAGGTTGCGACGACCAAATCACAGCGCAAATTGTTTTTCAATCTGCGCTCCATGAAGCAACGTTTCAAGGCCGCCGACGCCGAAGCCGATGCAGGCACCCACCGCGAGACGCTGAACGAAGAGCAGATCGAGGCCATGGCGGCAACGCTGAACGTCAAGCGCGAAGACGTCATCGAGATGGAAACGCGCCTGTCAGGCGGCGATGTGATGCTGGACCCGGGCCCTTCTGCCGACGGCGAAGAGTCTTATGGCCCCATTGCCTACCTGACGGACACCCGCCACGAGCCAACAGCCATGATCGAAGCGACACAGCGCGACGTGCTGGCCAGCGATGGTATTGCCACGGCACTGGAAGCTCTTGACGAGCGCAGCCGCCGTATCGTGGAAGAGCGCTGGCTCAAGGTCAATGACGACTCCTCAGGCGGCATGACGCTGCACGAGTTGGCCGCGGTCTATGGCGTGAGCGCCGAGCGCATTCGCCAGATCGAAGTCGCTGCCATGAAGAAGATGAAGAAGACACTGGTCGAATACAGCTAATCTGATCCTGCTTCACAGGTGCCTCTGCCGGTTTCACCAGCAGGGGCATTTTTTTACTGAAAATTGACTGCCGCGGTGAAACGACCCAGCATCGATTGAGTATTCGCCGCAGTGGCTGGACTCTACTTGAGCAGGAGCTTGATGTCGTCGACGAGCGGCTGCACCCCAGAGCCGTAGCGGGTGTAAAGGCGCAGTTTTCCCTGCGTGTCATACACATAGCTGCCCGCTGAGTGATCCATGGTGTAGCTGGTCGCCGTCGTGCCATCCACCTTTTTGTAGTAGACCTTGTAGTCTTTGGCCAGCGCCGCCAACTGCCCTGTCGTCGTGGTGTAGAGCGCCAGAAACGACGGGTCGAAGTTACCCATATAGGCCTTCAGCACTTCAGGGGTGTCGCGCTCCGGATCAACGGTGACAAACAGCCCCTGCAGGCGGTCGCCATCTTTACCCAGCATCTTCTTGACTTCAGCCAGCTCGTTCATGGAGGTGGGGCAGACGTCGGGACATTGGGTGAAACCAAAGAACATGACCACGACCTTGCCTGCGAAGTCTTTTAACGTCCGCGGTTGGCCGTTGTGGTCAGTCAAGGCGAAATCATGGGCATAGTCGGCGCCGGTCACGTCAACCGCCGCAAACTTCGGCGCACTGTCAGTACATGCAGCTAAAAGACCTGTAGCCCCCGTCCACAATGCAGCGGAAGCTATCAATTTAAGAGTATTTCGTTTGTTCATCGTCAATCACAGTACGTAGTGGTCCACCAGCAAAGCGGCGAACAGCACGCTCAGGTGGATCAAGGAGAAGCGGAAAGTCTTGCGCGCCAATGCGTCAGAGTACTCGCGCCACAGCCAATAACCGTAGAGGCAAAACCCGAAACTCAAAACCACGGCAACGCCCAGGTAAATCCAGGAACTCATGCCGTAAACAAAGGGCAGCAGGCAGGCGGCAAATAGCACAAACGTGTACAGCAGAATTTGCAGGCGGGTGAATTCATTGCCGTGCGTCACGGGCAGCATTGGCAGCCCTGATTTTCGATAGTCCTCGACGCGGTACAAGGCCAATGCCCAAAAGTGGGGTGGCGTCCACAAGAAGATGATCAAGAACAGAATCAAGGCCTCAGGACCAACGTTGCCCGCCATAGCGGACCAGCCCAGCACGGGTGGCATGGCGCCAGAGGCGCCCCCAATCACGATGTTTTGAGGGGTCAGGGGCTTAAGAATTACGGTGTAAACCACCGCATAGCCGACGAAGGTCGCAAAGGTCAGCCACATGGTGAGCGGGTTGACCCAGAAATACAGCAGCGCGGAACCCGCTGCACACAAGCTCGCGGAGAAGAGCAAGGTCTGGCGATCGTTCAACTCGCCCTTGGCGGTGGGCCGCCAAGCCGTACGCTTCATCTTGGCGTCAATGCCTTTTTCGACAATACAGTTGAATGCGGCGGCCGCAGCAGCCACCAGCCAGATGCCCGCGCAGGCAATCAAGGCCAATTGAACTTCCTGCCATGTTGGTACACCGGGCACAGCGAGCACCATGCCAATCAAGGCGCAAAAAACAATCAACTGGATCACTCGTGGCTTGGTCAAGGCATAGAACTGCCGAAACACAGAAGCCCCATCGGTAAGCAAAGTAGCACTCATGCGGAAAATCTCGATTCAGAAGGATTCAGGTTGGACAGTGCCTGAGTGGAAGTCCGAACGCGACTGGCGGCGATGGCCCAAGTCAATGTAACGGCCAGGGCGGCGGCGCCACCGGTGTGAAGCACGGCGGCAACCAAGGGCCAGTCCAGCACCACATTGCTCAATCCAGTAGCCAGCTGCAGGCCGGTGAGCCCCGCCAGCCACCGCGACTGAATTCGCAAGGCCGGTATCCGGTTCAAGTACCAGGCCAACAGGCCCAGAACAGCCAAAACCAAGTAGGCCGCCAGGCGGTGTGCGTAATGAATGGCGGTCAACGCAGAGAAACCGATGACTTCAGCGGCCCCGGTCATGCCCAACTCACGCCAGATCTCGAAGCCCTGCTGCCAGTTCATCAGCGGCCACCAGCTTCCCTGACAACGCGGAAATTCGCTGCAGGCCAACACGGCGTAGTTGGTACTAACCCAACCGCCCAGCAAAACCTGCACGGCCAAAAGAATGGCCCCCATCCACAACAAGGCTCGCCCGCCGCCGGAAATACCGACGGGAGGCCGACCACTTTCAAACTGGGTATAGCGCACCGCCTGTATGCACAATAAAACCAACAAAATAACACCACCAGCCAGGTGCAAGGTCACGATGGCTGGGAACAGCTTCATGGTCACAGTCAAGGCGCCAAAAGCCCCTTGGATACAAACCCAAATCAGGGTCAATGTGGGCCACCACGGGGAAACTGGTGAGCCAGTTGCCTTGCCTTTGTCACTCGACCAACGGCGCCACGCCAGGATGGCTAGCACCAATATAAGGAAACCAACGCTGCTCGCCAAATAGCGGTGAACCATCTCTACCCAGGCTTTTCCATGCGTCACGGGGCCGGTTGGCATGGCCGTCTGCGCGGCCTGAATGCTGACGCTGGCACCGATTGGACTGGCATGACCATAGCAGCCAGGCCAATCCGGGCAGCCCAAACCGGAATCGGTAAGGCGAGTGAAGGCGCCAAACAGCACGAGATCGAAAGTCAGAAAGAGCGTGAGCAAAGTCAGGACTTGCGCCCGACGAAGTGGGGTTCCACGCCGATTGCGCAGCCACACCCAAGCCAGCGGCCCACCGGCCAGCAGCGTACCGACCAACAGCAGGCGCAGCAAGGGGGACAGATCGTAAAGGTCTTGCGCACTCATACTGACTTACTCACTGCCTTCCCGACCCGGTTTGTCCCAGGAGTTTGAAGCCCGCAATAGACGCTCCACATCCCGCTTGGCCTTGGGTGCCTTGGCAAGATCCAGGTTGGCGGGAAAGCGCATCATCCAGTTGCCCCACGGGTCAACCATGTACAAATGATCTGCCAACTGTTGGCCCTTGGCGGGCTGCAACCAATTCGTCAAGTCTGCGGCGGGCACACGCAACACGGTCGCGGTACTCAGCCCAGACAACAGACTAGGGTCAATCGGTGCATCGTCCGACACCAGCCAAACCCAATCCAGGCGATCTTTTTCACGGCCCAAGCCCTCGCGCAATTGGCGTTGCATGTAAAGCCGGTCTCGACACGCCACCTCGCAGGCGCCACCAGCCACGCTGATCAGCAGCCATTGATCCTTGAGCGAGCGCAATTTAACGACCTCTCCGGCAGGCGTTGTCCCGTTCACATCGGGCAGAGGGCTTTGCGGTTCAATCAGTTCACCAAAATTCTGGCGACTTTCGGGTTTGATGACGTAGAACGTGAGGTACGACGCGACCACAGGTGCTGCACACACCAACAGGACCAACATCATTTTCCAGCGACCCGGGCCTGGGCGCAGCGCAGCGCCGTGCATGGCCTGACTTGGGGTTGGCAGGTCGTGAACCGTCAGGCCCAAGGGCTGGTCCGAAGGCTTCGAACGGGATCCGGCGTCAGGCGCGCCGCGGGGAGAAGAATCGTCTAACAATTTGAAACCAGACATAAAGAAGAGCGATCAACACGCTCAAAGCAAACCACTGAAAGGCATAGCCGTAGTGTTTTTCGACGCCGGTACCAACGACCGGCCACTCACGTAACAAGCCCTCACTGGCAACACCGACTTGTTGAACGGACATGGCCAACAGAGGCAACCCGGTTTCCATGGAAAACTGGGCCAATTCCAGATTTTGCCGGATCACGCCCGAGTCCTCACCGCCCATCGCATATAACTTGGCGGGAGATGGGGCAATAAGACCCTCCACTGTCACGGTACCGGACGGAGTCGTCAAAGATGGCAGGCGGGTGCGGTCTTCAAAGTTTCGCGCGACCCAGCCACGTTGAACCAGCACGACGCCGCTAGAACCTTCAATTTTCAATGGCGTGACGACATAGAGGCCAGGCTTTGCGTTCATTTGCCGGTTGTCCAGAAAGACAGTGCGATCGGGCAACCATTGACCCTGGATCTGTACCGGACGGTGCATATCGGCCGTGAGATCAGTGAGCGCCACCAAGGCCGCACCATCCAGCGCGGGGCGAGTTCCTTGCTGGTCAAGTTGTTCCTGCAGTGCGACCTTCTCTGCCGCACGGTTAAGTTGCCAACGCCCCAAAGAAATCGTTGAGAGCGTCGCCAACATGGCCGCAGCGGTGATTAGCCAAAAACGCCATCCAGGTGTGGTCACGCGATAATCCCGGTCATGAAATATATGGTCCTGTTTGGCTTTGTGCTTATTTTCTCTAGCTTGGCTGCCGCGCTTTTTTTCATGATGAAGAACACGACGGACAACCAAAAAGGGGGAAAGAAAATGGCGCGGGCGTTAATGTTGCGTATCGGCTTTTCAATTCTCTTGTTCCTGGCCATCTTGATCGGCTGGAAACTTGGCTATCTTCACCCTACGGGCATTCCAACGGGCGCTTAATTCGCGTGCGGCCCTAAACAAGCAAAAAGGCACCGCGCGCGGTGCCTTTTTGCTGGCCGGTTAGTCGACTACATCCAGTAAATCACGATGTAGAGACCCAACCAAACCACGTCAACGAAGTGCCAGTACCAAGCAGCACCTTCGAAGCCGAAGTGGCGCTCAGCGGTGAAATGTCCCTTTTGCAGACGTAAGGTGATGAAAAGCAACATCAACATACCAACAAACACGTGGAAGCCGTGGAAGCCTGTGAGAAGGAAGAATGTCGATCCGAAAATGCCGGAGGTCATCTTCAGGTTCAGCTCAGTGTAGGCATGGTAATACTCATAACCTTGCACAAACAAGAACACGGTCCCGAGGAGCACGGTCATCCACATAAAGGCAATGGTCTTGCTGCGGTTGCCTGCCACAAGCGCATGGTGCGCAATGGTCAGAGTTACCCCGGAGGTCAACAACAAAGCGGTATTGATGGTCGGCAACCAGAACGGTGTCATGGTGGTGAAGGGCTCCACGATGCCGGCGGGTGATGCGGTGAAACCAGCGGCGACGCTCGGCCAAACCGCCTTGAAACCCGGCCAGAGCAAGGCGTTGTCCAAACTTCCCAACGCCGGTACCGAGTGAGCACGGGCCCACCACAAGGCGGTGAAGAAGGCACCAAAGAACATCACCTCGGAAAAGATGAACCAGCTCATGCTCCAGCGGAAGGACAGGTCGATCTTGTGCCCGTATTGCCCACCTTCACTCTCGGTGACCGATTCCTTGAACCACTGGAACAAAACCGTCAAAAACCACACCATGCCGAATGCCAGCGACCACTTGCCCCATTCAGTACCATTGATCCACTGACCCGCGCCCAGGATGACAAAAAACAGGCCGAACGCCCCCATCGCGGGGTGACGCGACGGCCCGGGAATAAAGTAGTGCGGTGTTGTACCGTGTGTTGTTGAACTCATTTCAGCTCCAGTCTTTCCAAAACTTTTTAATATTTTTCCGGGTGTCAGGGGCGCCTCAACTGGCCACAACCCACTTCACCAACACAATCAAACCAACCACCATCAATATCGCGCCAAGCAATCCGGCAATGATCACGTGAAACGGATTGACTTGAGCCAAATCGTCCTTGTACTCACTGTTCTTTCGAATGCCCAAAAACGACCACGCTACCATCTTGACGCTGCGAAAAAAAGACGCCTTTGGCCGATCAGGGGACCGAGTCTCTTCGTCACTCACGCGCCAGACCCAGATTTCCCAGTTGCCTCCACGGCTGCCGTCGGCGCCGCTGGAACCTTGCCACCGACTTCAAAGAAGGTATAGGACAAAGTAATCGTTGTCACATCTTTAGACATCTTTGGGTCAATGACAAAGGTCACTGGCCACTCTTTCTTTTCACCAGGCTCAAGCGTGTACTGATTAAAGCAAAAACACTCCACTTTGTTGAAGTAGGGACTAGCCTGTTGTGGTGCGTAGCTCGGAATGGCCTGAGCGGCCATTCGCCGATCTTGCACATTCTGGAATTCATACATCACCGTCGCCATCTCGCCCGGATGAACCTGCAAGGATCGCTTGGCCGGCTTAAATACCCAAGGTCCTCTGGCGTTGGCATCAAACTCGACCGTGATCGTGCGGCTGGTATCAACCTGTGTGTTTAGCGGCATCTTGGACTGAGCACCAGGAATATTCCGGTCACCCAGCGCAAGAATGTTGATGCCCGTCACCTCACAAATTGCGCGATAAAGAGGTATCAATGCATACCCAAAGGCAAACATACCAGCGGTCACGATTACCAGTTTGCCCACCATCCGAATATTTTGTTGCCGCAAACTCATGCTCACTGGCTTAACAAAACCATTTTGGCGAAAAATCCAACGAAAAACACAATGGCCACTGATCCGAGAATCAATGCCAGCTTCAAGTTGGCTTTCTTTTGTTCAGGCGTCATTTAGTGTGTCCTTGTAAGAGATCAACCGATCACCTTGGTTGCAGTCACATCCAATTTTGGCGGTGTCTCAAAAGTGTGAAACGGTGCTGGCGAAGGAACTTCCCACTCCAGGCCTTCAGCTCCCTCCCAAGGCTTCTGTGGAGCTTTCTCACCTTTGCCGCGCATGCAGGGCAGCACCACAAACAGGAAGAAGTACACTTGGGCAAATCCGAATAGGAAGCCACCAATGGACGCCAGCATATTGAAGTCGGCAAATTGCATGGGGTAGTCGGCATAACGACGGGGCATGCCTGCGAGACCCAGGAAGTGCATCGGAAAGAACGTGACGTTGAATGAAATCAGCGACCACCAGAAGTGAATACGACCGCGTTTCTCGCTGTACATCACACCCGTCCACTTGGGCAACCAGTAGTAGCAGCCCGCAAACATGGCGAACAGGGAGCCGGCCACTAGCACATAGTGGAAGTGAGCGACCACGTAGTAGGTGTCTTGCAACTGAATGTCAATCGGCGCCATGGCCAGAATCAGACCTGTGAACCCACCCATGGTGAACACAAAGATGAAGCCCACTGAGAACAGCATCGGGGTTTCAAACGTCATCGAACCCTGCCACATCGTGGCAATCCAGTTAAAAATCTTCACAGCCGTTGGCACCGCAATCAGCATGGTCGCGTACATGAAGAACAGCTGTCCGGTCACCGGCATGCCAGTGGTGAACATGTGATGCGCCCACACGATGAAGGACAAGATGGCGATGCTGGAGGTCGCGTACACCATCGAGGCATAGCCAAACAGCTTCTTGCGGGCAAAGGCTGGCACGATCTGGCTGACGATTCCGAAGGCCGGCAAAATCATGATGTAGACCTCGGGGTGACCGAAGAACCAGAAGATGTGCTGATACATCACCGGGTCACCACCACCAGCGGGGTTAAAGAAGCTGGTGCCGAAGTGACGGTCTGTCAGTGTCATGGTGATCGCGCCCGCCAAAACAGGCATCACAGCAATCAGCAAGTAAGCGGTAATCAACCAAGTCCAACAGAACATAGGCATTTTCATCAGCGGCATGCCTGGGGCGCGCATGTTCAAAATGGTCACGATGATGTTGATCGAACCCATGATGGAACTGGCACCCAGAATGTGCAAGGCAAATATGCCAGCATCCATTGAAGGCCCCATTTGCAAGGTCAACGGTGCGTAGAGGGTCCAGCCCGCAGCCGGCGCGCCACCCGGCATGAAGAATGAGCTGACCAGCATCAAGGCCGCAGGAATCATCAGCCAGAAGCTGAAGTTATTCATGCGGGCAAAGGCCATGTCTGCTGCACCAATTTGCAACGGAATCATCCAGTTGGCGAAGCCCACGAAGGCTGGCATGATGGCGCCAAACACCATGATCAGGCCGTGCATGGTGGTGAGCTGATTGAACAGCTCAGGATTCACGAACTGCAGACCAGGTTGAAACAATTCCGCTCGAATCATCAGCGCCAGTACACCGCCGATCATCAACATGGTGAACGCGAACAACAGGTACAAGGTACCAATGTCTTTGTGATTGGTAGCAAACACCCAGCGACGCCAGCCCACTGGGGCATGGTGGTCATCATGGCCGTCAACGTGGTCATGGTGGTCTAGAACAGCACTCATTCTGATTTCCTTCTCAATACTTTTTCGTGGTGCAGCGGCTTATTTGCGGGCGGCAGTGATGTCAGCAGGCTGAACCAATTGACCGGTTTGATTGGACCAGTTGTTCTTGGTGTAGGTGATCACAGCGGCGATTTCAGTGTCACTCAACTGCTTCCACGCAGGCATCGTGCCGTTGTTCTGACCATTCAGCAAGACCGCAATCTGCAAGCTCTTGTCTTCATTCAGCACGACTGCGGAACCATCAAGTGGCTTGATGGGACCAGCGCCCTTGCCGTTGGCTTGGTGGCAGGCAGCACAGTTGGCGGCATACACTTTGGCGCCACGCTGGCTGATGTCTTCCATGGTCCAGACCTTGGTTGGATCGTCGGCCTTGGCAGCCATTTTCTTGACTTCGCCGTCGACCCACACTGCGTAGTCTTCAGCCGAAAGCACCTTGACATGGATAGGCATGTAGGCGTGCTCTTTGCCACACAACTCGGCGCACTGACCATAAAAATCGCCTGTCTTTTCAGCGCGAAACCAGGTATCACGCACAAAACCGGGGATCGCATCTTGCTTGACGCCAAAGGCGGGCACCATCCAGGCGTGAATCACATCTGTGGCCGTGGTGATGATTCGCACTTTCTTATTGACCGGGACGACCAGAGGGTTGTCCACCTTCAGCAGGTAGTCATTGACCACTTCGCCGGCCTTGGGGCCACCGTTATTGGACATTTCACGTTGAGCCGTATCCAAAGAAGAGACGAAAGCAATGCCCTCGCCTTCGCCTTTGATGTAGTCATAGCCCCACTTCCACTGCATGCCGGTCGCCTTGATGGTCAAGTCAGCATTGGTGGTGTCTTTCATGGCCACAACGACCTTGGTGGCAGGCAAGGCCATCAAAATCACGATCACAAAAGGAACGATAGTCCAAATGATTTCGACGGTCACAGACTCATGGAAGTTGGCCGCCTTGTATCCCTTGGATTTGCGGTGCTTCCAGATGGAATAAAACATGACTGCAAAAACGGCGACAAAAATCACGGTACAGAGGATCAGCATAAACCAATGCAGCCAAGCTTGCTCAGCAGCAATACTTGTCACGGCGGGTCCCAGGTTCAGTTGATTGACCGCTGGACCGCCGGGCAGGTCATTGACGGCATGTGCAGAGCCGACCATGGCACCTGCAGCCAGAAGCGCACCACCCAGTTTATTGAAAATGCTTTTGATCATGTTCACTTCTTCATTGCCTCAAATTAACCGCATCTAGCGAGTCAGGGTTCATCACCCCTCAAACGTATACGCACTGAACATCGTGACTTGACTCAAACAACACAGCACTTTGCACCCTTAACCGGCAACGCACCATGCTGAATACCCGTATTTGGCTCCCCTGACCTGAACGCAGGCACAAAAAAACCATCGGCCAAGCCATGTTTATCCCGCAGATTGTAGCCCACACCTACAGGGAAAATCGCTTATCAAGCCCAGTACTCAAGCCGGGCGTGGGTAGCTCTTGCGTTGATGCAAGGTTTCTCGCATCTGGGCCAGTGAGACTTCGGTCTGCGCCTGCATGGGGAGACGGGGTGTTGGCTTGAAGGCGTGGCCGTAAATCACCTCAAAGGTCAATTGCAGTGGCGAGTCCATTGCCTTCAACAATTGGGCATGCCAAGCGCGCCCGCGCAATCCCGAAAATCGGTCCGCATTGAGGTTTCGCCCCAACCCTCTCAACTCCTGCAACAAGCGCTCAGGCGAGTCAAAACTTAGCGTGATGCGCTCCATGTCCATGACCGGTTCGGCAAACCCGGCAGCGACCAACATATCGCCCCAGTCATGCATATCGGTGAAGTCATGCGTGGGCGCTGGCCACCCCATGGCCAAGTACAACGCCCGCAATTCCCGCAGCGTGTCCGGACCCAGGCAGGAAAACATCACAAAACCATCCACGGCCACCGCCCGGTGCCACTGGGCCATCAAGGACAGGGGATCGGCCGACATGTGCAGTGACATATTGGCCCACAACATTTGAACGGCACCGTCAGCAGGCGGGGAAAATTCCATCGCGGCGCCGGTCCACCTCGCGGGTGCCCACCAAGGCTTCTCCAGCATTTTTCTGGCTGATTTCGCTTGTATTTCGTCGGCCTCCACCACATGACAGGCGGCGGCGGGGTAGCGACGGGTGAGCAACTCGTGTGCTTGCAGACCGCCTTTCAGAGGCGACCAGTGAGCCCAGGCGCTTGGCTGGAGTTTGATCCACGCCAGGCGCTCCTCCATGCGGCGCGCGACCTCTTCGTGCAACCAGGGGGATTGGGTGACGGGCAAGGACTGCCAACGCTGGGCGGCCTCTGGGGAAATGGAAGGGGGACGCTGATGGGACATGTTCTGAAAGTGCTTTGGACGAGTATATTGACCGGATGCGATTCGCGTTGTTCAAACGGGTTTTAGATGCGCTTCCCAGTCAGTGCCTTGTTTGCCGCGCCTGGCCGAACCAGACCATCTGCGAAGCGTGCATGAGTCGGTTTGTCCAGCCCCTGCACCGGTGCCAAAGTTGCGCCCTGCCCTTGCCCGCCGACGTCCCACACTGTGGCGCCTGCCTCCAGCACCCACCTCCGCTGGATCGCTGCCTCACCGCAGTGTCTTATGGGTACCCGTGGTCTCAAATCATTGTTCGATACAAATTTCAGGCCCAACCCGGCCTGGCTCGCACACTGGCACTAATGCTGCGCAGCACGCCTTGGGTGGAACCCGCGCTGGACGCGGCTGACACCGTACTGCCCATGCCATTGTCCAAAGAACGTCTGCGTACAAGGGGCTTTAACCAAGCCCATGTGCTTGCACAGGCCTTATCCAAACCGAAGGCTGACGCAGCCCTGCTGCTGCGAATCAAGGACACCCCGCCCCAGAGCAGCCTGACGCGCGCCGAGCGCCTCAGCAGCGTGAAAGATGCCTTCGCCGTCGAGCCCTTGCGTACTTCAGAGGTCAAAGGGGCGCGAGTGGTGCTGGTGGACGACGTGATGACCAGCGGCGCCTCGCTCTTTGCGGCCGCGCTTGCCCTTCGCACCGCAGGCGCGGCCCATATCACTGCCATTGTGGTGGCGCGCACAGCGTGAGGCCTTTTCGGCCGCGCGCGGGCCGACGACAATCGGCCCATGTTTCATATTGTCCTTGTCGAACCCGAAATTCCGCCCAATACCGGCAACGTCATACGATTGGCCGCCAACACGGGCTGTACCCTGCATCTGGTTGAGCCACTTGGCTTCTCCATGGATGACAAGCACATGCGCCGCGCCGGGCTGGATTACCACGAATATGCGCAACTCAAGCGCCACGCCAACTGGCAAGCCTTTCTGGACGCCGAGCAACCCGCCCCCGGCCGCATGTTTGCTTTGACCACACGGGCGACCTGCCGAGCGCATGAGCAAAAATTTCAACCCGGTGACTGGCTGGTCTTTGGGTCGGAAACCAAAGGACTGTCCGACATCGTGCGCCAGTCTTTTCCCCCGGAACAAGGACTGAAGTTGCCCATGCTGGCGGGCCAGCGCAGCTTGAACCTGTCGAATGCCGTTGCGGTGACCGTATTTGAAGCCTGGCGGCAAAACGACTTTGCCATGCCAGACATCAACCCAGCCTCGACCTGATCGGCCCGATTGAGGTCAGGGATAGTGGCGGGCCAAGGATTCCGCCACGCAAACTGGCTTGGCGGCGCCTTCACGCTCGACCGCCACCGACCAAGTCATTTGTACGCCTCCTTGGTCCACGGGCTCGCTGTTCAGCAGTGTCATGCGCGCCCGCAAGCGGCTGCCCACAGGCACAGGCGCCGTGAAACGCACCTTGTTCAGCCCATAGTTCACACCCATGCGAACTTGAACGATGTGCATGGAGGTCTCAAAGAACCGCGGCAACATCGACAAGGTCAGGAACCCATGGGCAATGGGCGCACCAAACGGACCGGCACGGGCCTTCTCTGGATCCACGTGAATCCACTGGTGGTCTCCCGTGGCCTGCGCAAACAAATTGACTTGTTCTTGGGTGATCGTGATCCAGTCGCTGACCGCTACCTCTTGCCCGACCAGAGCCGACAAATCGGCCAGTGTTTCAAATGTTTTCATCGGCTCACTCTAACAACGTCCTCCATTGAGGCCTGTCAGTTCTGCGACTAGCCCGCCCTTGCCCAGCTCACCAAGATAGACTGCTCCCCCCAACCGCTCAACCCTTCACCCCCGACATGGAACACACCTCAACCTGGCTGATCAACAGCTTTATTTACCTCAGCGCCGCCGTCATTGCCGTTCCATTGAGCAAAGCCCTGGGCCTGGGCACCATCATTGGCTACTTAGCGGCCGGCATCGCCATCGGCCCTTGGGGACTGGGGTTCGTCACCAATGTGCAGGACATCCTGCACTTTGCGGAGTTCGGCGTGGTGCTGATGCTGTTTCTGGTCGGCTTGGAGCTGGAGCCGAAACGCCTTTGGAGCCTGCGTCGACCGATTTTTGGCTGGGGTGGCCTACAGGTTCTCGGCTGCGCCGTACTGATTGGCGGGGTGGCCATGGCTTGCGGCGTGAATTGGCGCATTGCCACTGTGGCCGGGCTCGGCCTGGCCCTGTCCAGCACGGCGATTGCCTTGCAGACACTCAACGAGCGTCATTTGATGCCCACGAAAAGCGGACAAGCTGCGCTGTCTATTCTGCTGTTTCAGGACGTGGCGGCCATCCCCATCCTGGCCTTATTGCCCTTGCTGGGCGTCATTTCGATGACAAATGAGGCCGTATCCCCGGTCAATCATGCAGTTGAAGCTATTAAAGTGATAGCAGTAATCGCTGGCATCATCTTGGGAGGACGCTTGCTGATGCGCCCCCTATTTCGCTGGATTGCCCGATCAAACACACCAGAAATCTTCACCGCAGCGTCACTTCTATTGGTCATTGGCACCGCCGCCCTGATGCAGTGGGTCGGTTTGAGCATGGCACTGGGCGCCTTTTTGGCGGGCGTCTTGCTGGCTGAAAGTGAATACCGCCGCGCGCTGGAGACCGACTTGGAACCCTTCAAAGGACTGCTACTGGGCCTGTTCTTTATTGCGGTGGGTATGAGTATTGACTTTGGGGTATTGCGCGAGTCACCGGGGTGGATGGCCCTGATCGTGCTGGGTTTTCTGACTGTGAAAGGGCTGATGATCTTTGCCGTGGCCCGCGCCATGAAACTGCCGTTTCAGGAGCGCCCGGTGTTCACCCTCTTGCTGACGCAAGGCGGCGAATTTGCGTTTGTGGTGTTTCAGGCCGCCGTGGGCGCCCACGTGCTGCCGGCGCAAACCGCCTCCCTGCTGCTGGGTGCCGTGGCCGTATCCATGCTGGTGAGTCCCTTGCTGCTGGTTGCGGTGGACCGGTTCTTGTTGCCCCGCTATGCGCGTCTGAGAAAAACCAAATTGCCCGAGATTTCCGAGCCCCAGGATGCTCCCATCTTGATTGCCGGGTTTGGTCGCTACGGTCAAATCGTGGCGCGCATGATGCTGGCACAAGGGGTGCCCTGCACCTTGCTCGACCATGACGCCGACATGATCGAGGCCGCGCACAGTTTCGGTTACCGGGTTTTTTACGGGGACGCCACTCGCGTGGACCTGCTGCGCACGGCTGGCGCGGGCACTGCCCGCATTCTGGTCGTGGCAGTAGATGATGTGGCCCAGTCGCTCAAAATTGTGGCTATCGCGCGCGAGCACTTCCCCCAGCTTCAAATTGTCGCCCGCGCGCGGGACATGACGCACTGGAACCAACTCCGCGACCTGCAGGTCACACGCGTTGAGCGCGAGGTGTTTGAGTCCAGTCTGCGCAGCGGTCGCTGTGTGCTGGAGTTGATGGGCCACAGTGAAACCTCGGCACAAGAGATCACAGCCCGGTTTCGCGAGCACAACCTGGCTTTGATTGAGCAGATGTACCCCTTCCACCAGGACCGCGCCAAGTTGATCGCCGTCGCCAAGCAAGGGCGCCAAACACTGGAAGCGCAAATGGCGCAGGAGCGTGCCCTGCGCGCAGGCAGCGTCAAACCTGAATAGGGCTGCAGTGCCTGTCAAGCAATTGACCTAAATCAATAGTTCGATCCACCGATGGGCGCCTTGGCCCATGACGAGCGCACAATGGCCGTGAACATCATTCGGCGACCATCGGACGCCCCAACTGATGCTCAGGGGAATGAAAAAAATATGAACGCCACACCAAATCTGACCAATTCAGGAAAGGTTGTGTCGGTGCGCGGCAGCGTTGTGGATGTGCGGTTTGAGAAGCTGCTGCCCCCCATTCACTCGATTCTCAAGGCGGATGAAGGACGCGTGGTCATAGAGGTGTTTGCGCAGCGCGATGCGCATCATGTGCGTGCAATTGCACTGACGCCAACCCAAGGCCTCGCACGCGGCATGACGGTGACGGACACCGGTGGGCCGCTGAAGGCGCCAGTGGGCAAGGGCATTCTTTCCCGCATGTTCGACGTGTTTGGCAATGCGATCGACCGGCAACCGGCGCCGTCAGATGTGCAATGGCGTTCCGTGCACCGAGCACCGCCAGCGCTGGCCAGGCGCTCAACCCAATCTGAAATCTTCGAGACCGGCATCAAGGTCATCGATGTGCTGCTACCGCTGGAGCGCGGCGGCAAGGCCGGCCTGTTCGGCGGCGCCGGGGTTGGAAAAACGGTGTTGCTGACCGAAATGATTCACAACATGGTTGGGCACCAGGAGGGTGTCAGCATTTTTTGCGGCATTGGCGAACGTTGCCGCGAAGGCGAAGAGCTTCACCGGGAAATGGAAGCCGCCGGCGTGCTGCCCAATATGGTGATGATCTTTGGCCAGATGAATGAGCCGCCCGGCAGCCGTTTTCGGGTCGGTCATGCGGCACTGACCATGGCCGAGTACTTTCGCGACGACGAGCACCGTGATGTGCTGCTTCTGATCGACAACATCTTCCGGTTTATCCAGGCTGGCGCGGAAGTATCTGGCCTGATGGGGCAGATGCCCTCGCGGTTGGGCTACCAACCGACGATGGGGACCGAGTTGTCGGCACTGGAAGAGCGCATTGCCAACACTGAGACCGGCGCCATCACGTCCATTCAAGCGGTGTATGTCCCGGCGGACGATTTCACTGATCCGGCGGCGGTGCACACCTTCTCGCATCTCTCGGCATCCATCGTCCTTTCGCGCAAGCGTGCCAGCGAAGGTCTTTACCCCGCCATTGACCCACTCCAATCAAGTTCCAAGATGGCGACCCCTGGCATTGTTGGCGAGCGGCATTACGCCCTGGCTCAGGAAATCCGACGTACCCTGGCCCAATATGCCCAGCTCAAAGACATCATTGCCATGCTTGGCCTGGAGCAGTTGTCGCAAGAAGATCGCAATGTCGTCGGCCGGGCACGTCGGCTGGAGCGGTTTTTAACCCAGCCATTTTTCACGACCGAGCAATTCACCAGCATGCAGGGCAAGCTGGTCAGCTTGGAAGATGCGCTTGACGGCTGCGCGCGAATCCTGAGCGATGAATTCAAAGATGTCCCGGAGAGTGCGCTTTACATGATCGGGAAGATTGACGAAGCCCTGACCAAGCAAGCAGAGACGGCCGACACTCATGCACCTTAAGATTCTTCTGCCCTCCAAGGTGTTTGCCGAAAAATCAGGCGTGTCGCGCATCGTCTCGGAAACCCATGCTGGCTCGTTTGGCTTGCTGCCACACCGACGCGATTGCGTGGCGGCGCTGGCACCCGGCATCTTGGTCTATGAGACCGAAGTTGACGGCGAGGTTTTTGTGGCCGTCGATGCCGGCGTGCTGGTCAAAACCGGGCCAAACGTGCTGATTTCTGTGCGGCGGGCCATGAGCGGCGCGAACCTCGGGCAATTGCGCCATGCGGTGGAAAAAGAGTTTTTGGCGCTGGACGAGCACGAACAAAACGTGCGCTCTGTCATGGCCAAACTGGAAACTGGTTTTTTGCGTCGCTTCGCGACTTTTCAACATGATTGAAGAAACCAAGATCGTCTCTAAAGTGGAACCGAGCCTGGCCGAGCAGATCGGGGCCAAAGCGGCGCGCAAGCTCAAGGCACAGCGCAACGCCACGCCGGGCGTCTGGTTTGGCCTGGGGTTGATGGGGGTCGTTGGCTGGTCGGTGGTGGTGCCTACCCTGCTGGGCGCTGCGCTCGGCCTCTGGCTGGACCGCAGCTATCCCGGTGGACGCACCTGGACGCTGGCACTGTTGATGGCCGGGCTGACATTGGGCTGTCTGAATGCGTGGCACTGGGTGAGCAAGGAAGACGAAGCCATGCGGGAAGAACAGGAAAATGATGATGAATGAAACACTGGCCCTGGTACTGGCATGGATCGCGGGTGGGTCGCTCGGCGCGTTTTTTTTCGGCGGCCTGTGGTGGACGGTTAGAAAGGGGCTTGCTTCAACCAAGCCCGCACTGTGGATGTTTGGCAGTCTGCTGCTGAGGATGGGCGTGACGATGACCGGTTTTTATTTTGTATCAGGCGGCGACTGGCAGCGGTTGCTCAGCTGCCTGGTCGGTTTTATCATGGCGCGCCAGCTCGTGACACGGCTGACGCGCTTGCCTGACGAGGCCCCGACGCACCAACAACAGGAGGCCAGTCATGCGCCTTAGCCCTGATGCGATCATCTTTTGGCAATACGGTTTTTTCAAGCTCAACGCCACCATTGCGACCACGTGGGCCCTGATGCTGGTGATGGCTGTTGGCTCCAAACTCATCACTCGCCATCTTTCTACTGGCCACAGCCGATCGCGCTGGCAGAACCTGCTTGAGATCATCGTGACCGGTATCGAAAACCAAATTAAAGATGTCGGGCTGCGTCATCCACGCAAATACATCGGATTTCTGGGCACGCTGTTTCTGTTTGTCGCCATGGCCAGCCTGTGCACTGTCATACCCGGCTATGAGCCGCCGACTGGTTCGCTGTCAACCACAGCCGCACTTGCCTTGTGCGTGATGGTGGCCGTGCCGCTGTTCGGCATTGCGGACCAAGGCCTGGGTGGATACCTCAAGACCTACCTGGAGCCGACCGTGATCATGCTGCCGTTCAACCTCATAAGTGAGATCTCCCGCACGCTGGCGCTGGCCGTCCGCCTGTTTGGCAACATGATGAGCGGCGCCATGATCATTGGCATTCTTGTGAGCATCACCCCCTTCATCTTTCCGATCGTCATGACTGTGCTGGGCTTGCTCACGGGCATGGTGCAGGCCTATATTTTCAGCATTCTGGCGGCGGTTTACATCGCCGCCGCCACCCATGTGCGCAAGCCCGAGCCCAACGCTGAGCTGGCGCCAGAAATTGAATAACAACTTATGTACCAAGGATTTGCTATGGACAGCATGACAATCATCGCGGTGGCCTCCATCGTCATCGCCGGCATCACGACGGGCTTCGGCACCATGGGGCCTGCATTTGCAGAAGGGCGGGCCGTCGCCACCGCACTCACGGCACTGGCGCAGCAGCCCGACGCCTCAGCCACCATCACCCGAACCCTGTTTGTGGGACTGGCGATGATCGAATCCACCGCAATCTATTGCTTCGTGGTGTCGATGATTCTGATTTTTGCCAACCCATTCTGGAATTACGCCATCGCCATGGCCGCCGGAAAATAAGTCATGCTGTTCGACTGGTTCACCGTCGGCGCGCAGGCGCTCAACTTCCTCGTCTTGGTGTGGTTGATGAAGCGATTTCTTTACAAGCCGATCCTCGACGCCATCGACGCAAGGGAGAAGCGAATCGCCTCAGCTCTTGCCGATGCGGCCTTGAAAAAAACCGCCGCGCAAAAAGAGCGCGATGAGTTTCTTCAAAAGAATGAGGATTTTGATCGACAGCGCAACGACATGCTGGAACAGGCAAAAGACGAGGCTAAGGCCGAACGCCAACGTTTGCTCGACGAAGCCCGGCAAGTGGCCGACAATTTGCGCACCAAGAAACAAGAGGCGTTGGCCCGCGAGTTGCAAACCCAGCATCAGGACATCGCCCGTCGAAGCCGTGAGGAAGTGTTTGCCGTTGCACAAAAGGCACTGACCGCTCTGGCGGGGCTGAGCCTTGAAGAACGCATCGGCGCGGTGTTCGCGCGGCGTTTGCGAGAACTTGACGACGAGGCCAAGGCGGGCCTCGCCAAAGCATTGAAGACATCGTCCAACTCGGTTCTCGTGCGCAGCGCCTTGGAACTACCCTCAACGCAACGAGACGACATACAGCAGACGCTCAATGAGTCGCTCGCGTCTGACATCAAGATTCAGTTTGATACCGCGCCGGACTTGATCAGCGGCATCGAGCTGTCAGCAAACGGGTGGAAGGTCGCCTGGAATATCGCGGATTTTCTTGCCTCGCTTGAAAAGGATGTCGACGAGCTTCTGAAAGCGAATAAAGGGGCGGAACCCCTGGCAAAGAAAGCGTCTGGATTAACGAAGCCTGAAGAACCCAAGTCCGAGACCGCAAACCCATGAACATGGAACCTGCTGAGGGCCTGGAGAAGATTGTTGACAGTGCGTTCGCGGGTATGCGCGACGCGCGGGAGGCCTTCGAGCCGAACCTAGCGCCACGGGAAGTGGGCACGATCACCAGCGTGTCAACCGCCATCGCCATGGTGTCGGGACTGCCTGGGGTGGGCTATGACGAGTTGGTGAAATTTCCCGGCAATGTGTTCGGCATCGCCTTCAATGTGGATGAGAGCGAGATCGGGGTGGTTCTGCTTGGCGACTATTCTCGCCTGCAGGCCGGTGACCAGGTCGAGCGCACCGGCCGGGTGATGGACATCATCGTTGGGGAAGGTTTGCTGGGCCGGGTGATTGATCCGCTGGGTCGCCCGCTCGACAACCAGGGGCCGGTGGTGGCCAGCAAACGGTTGCCAATCGAACGTCCGGCAGCGCCCATCATGGACCGCGCACCTGTGACGGTACCTCTGCAGACCGGACTGAAGGTGGTCGATGCCTTGATTCCGATCGGACGCGGCCAACGCGAGCTACTGCTGGGCGACCGGCAGACCGGCAAAACGGCCATTGCGATTGATACCATTCTCAACCAGCGTGACAAAGATGTGGTGTGCGTCTACTGCGCGATTGGCCAGCGCTCTTCCGCGGTGGCGAAGGCAGTCGCGGTATTGAAGGACCACGGCGCGATGGCCTATACCGTCGTGGTGGTCACCGAGGGGAATGATCCTCCGGGCCTGGAATACATTGCGCCCTACGCTGCGACCAGCATTGCCGAGCACTTCATGGAAATGGGGCGCGACGTTCTCATCGTGTATGACGACCTCACGCAGCACGCCCGCTCTTACCGCGAGTTGTCACTTCTACTGCGTCGGCCACCCGGTCGTGAAGCCTTCCCTGGCGACATTTTCTACATCCACTCGCGTTTACTGGAGCGCGCCACCCGCCTGCGTGAGGAGCGTGGCGGCGGCTCACTCACGGCCCTGCCCATCATCGAGACTGAGGCACAGAACATTTCTGCCTACATTCCCACCAACCTGATCTCCATTACCGACGGACAGATCTACCTCTCGCCCTCGCTGTTCGAATTGGGCGTTCTGCCTGCCGTCGATGTCGGTAAGTCCGTCTCGCGCGTTGGCGGCAAGGCGCAACGCGCCACCTACCGCGCGGTCGCTGGCGACCTCAAGCTCGCCTATGCACAGTTCGAGGAACTGGAAACGTTTGCCCGCTTTGGGGCCAAGTTGGATGAAAGCACCACCAAGATCATCGAGCACGGGCGACGCATTCGGGCCTGCCTCAAGCAGCCGCAATCTTCACCGGTGTCTGTCGCTGCACAAATTGCGGTGCTGATGGCATTAACCGAAAAGCTCTTCGACAGCGTGCCGCTTGACCGGATGCCAGAGGCCGAACGGGCGGTGCGTGAAGCGTCCGCCACGCTGCCCGACGACCTTCAAGCACGTTTCGACACCGCCACCAAGTTGAGCGATGCGGATCGGGCGACGATTGTCGAGATCGCCCGTACAGCGCTTGCCGGCTTTCAAACCAAGGTGGAGCGAAAGGCAGAAACACACGACAGCACCCAACCGAAGTCGGCCAGCACGGAATCGTCATGAGCGATACCACCGCCAGTCTGAGCCGCAAGATTGGCACGGCCGGCGACCTTCAATCCGTGGTTCACACGATGAAGGCCGTGGCCGCATCCAGCCTCGGTCAATACGAGAGCGCAGTGCGCGCCCTGAACGACTACTACCGGACGGTACAACTCGGGCTGGTCGCGTGCTTGCGCGAGATCGAGTCTCCTCTTGCGCCGGCTCAAATACAGAACAAAGAAACGGGTCCTATCATCGCCGTGGTGTTAGGTTCCGACCAGGGACTGGTTGGCCAGTTCAACGACGTGATGTCCGATTTCGTGGTCAAAACCCTGGCCGGTTTGCCGGCTCAAAAAACGGTCTGGACCGTTGGCGGGCGCATCCGATCAAGGTTGACGGAAACGGATTTGGAACTGGGAAAAAGCTTCCTTCTGCCGGGCTCCATTGGCGCGATTACACAGTTGGTCGGGCTGATCCTCATCGAGTTCGAAGCGCTGCGTGAAAAAGGTGAGGTTGCGCAGCTCTACGTTTTTCACAACAGTCCTCACGCCGGGGAAATTTATAGCCCCGCCTGCCAGCGCTTGCTGCCGCTCGACGAGGTCTGGCGGCGTGAGTTGACTGCGATGGCCTGGCCTACCAAGATTTTGCCTGAGGTCATGAATGGTGGGGCGGCGACCTTGCTGGCCTTCGTGCGGGAATACCTATTTGTCTCGCTTTTCAGGGCTTGTGCTGAATCCCTGGCTAGCGAAAACGCCAGCCGACTGGCCGCCATGCAGCGCGCGGAAAAAAACATTGACGAACTGCTGGAAGACCTGAACCGCTCGTTTCACCGTTTGCGCCAAAGCGGCATTGACGAAGAATTGTTTGACCTCGTCGCAGGATTTGAAGCGTTAAAGCACTGAGCGGTCGTCAGGTGCAACGCTTGATTCGCAGACTGCTTTTCAAGTCGCGCAAGAGCGGTTTCCGGTTGCTGCACTGTCCAAGCCGTCTGATGTGAATCCGCCCGGATTTAATTTTCACACCAATGGGTTCCAATAAATACCGGGGAGTAACCTTGATCAACATCAAGGGCAAATTTTCAGAAATTGCGACAGGTGGTTAGGGACCGGCTCGATTCATCAAGGCAGGGGGTCCTTCCATGCCATGTAGTGCAATTTGCGGATCGCCCTGTCGTAGCGACTCACACTTTTTGGCGATCCGCCAGGGTGCATTTGAAACCTTCGACCGAGTGGGTATACACGCCCAGCAATTTCTTTTTTTGAGCATGTTCCGTGGCCTTGAAGCCCGCTCAATGTCCGAAGCTGCGCCTCATTGGACAGCAGCACCCCCGCCGGATAAAAGTACGCAACGACGCCTGACCCAGCTCCTCCATAGCCTGTCCATACAGGTTTCGACCGGTGTAGGTGAAGACAGACAAGGGAACAAACGGATTCATGGCCTAGCTTTGAAGGATCCATCCGATTACCGCGATGATTAAATCCTCAGTTATCGTTATCTTCTTTTTTGACGGAGCACCATGCGAACCACAGAGACCTGTCACACCGTCGCCTTCGACTGGGGCACCACCCATCGCCGGGCCTATGCACTCGATGCGAGCGGGCACTGCATCAATGAGCATGCCGATGCCGACGGCGCGCTGGCCTGCAAGGGCCGGTTTCCAGAAGCGTTGGCAAGCGCCATGCAGGCTATGAACGCCACGCCCAAACTGGTGCTGATGTCCGGCATGGTGGGCAGCGCGCTGGGGTGGAAAGAGGTGCCCTATGTGAGCGACGACGTGCCCTTGACTGATTTGGCCCAACACCTCACCGAGGTGGCCTCGCCTGCCGGCGGGCCCAGGCCGCTGATTGTTCCCGGCTACTGCGTGCGGGATGCGTTTGGTCAGCCCGATGTCATGCGCGGCGAAGAAACCCAGTTGCTGGGCGCCGTCACCCTGGGCCATGCCACGGGCTGGTTCGTGCTGCCCGGCACCCACAGCAAGTGGGTTCAACTGCAAGAAGGACGAGTGCGCCAGCTACGCACCTACATGACCGGTGAGCTGTTCAACCTGCTCGGCCAGCATGGCACGCTGGCCGCCGCCATTGGCGCCCACACGCAGGACTGGGACAGCGCGATATTTGCAGAAGGCGTCAAAGCCGCTGCCAACGGCTCCCTGAGCCGCGCCTTGTTTGGCACCCGCGCTCGCGTGGTGACAGGCGACATGCCCGCCAGCCACACCAAAGCGTATTTGAGTGGCCTGCTCATTGGCACGGAACTACATGATGTGCATCGCAGCGCCGACGGCACTGGCGACACAGGCCGCTTCAAACTCATCGGCTCACCCGAGCTGGCCACCCACTACGAAGCCGCCGCCGCATTGCTTGGCCTGAACGTTGAGGTGCTGGACGCCCGCGCGGCCTTCCTCTCCGCCATGGCTTACCTTCAATCTGAACTGGAATCCGCATGAACACCCCCTTCCCCCTCTTGACACAAGCCCGCCGCATGCCTTTGGTGGCGATTCTTCGTGGGCTGGTTCCCGCTGAGGCGGCCGCCATCGGAAGCGCGCTCTATGAAGGCGGCTTTCGCGCCCTGGAAGTGCCGCTGAATCGCCCCGGTGCCATTGAATGCATTGACGTCCTGACCCGCGCCCTGCCCGCTGACGCATTGATTGGCGGCGGCACCATGCTGAGCAAGGCAGACGTAGACGCGGTTCACGGCGCCGGTGGCCGGCTGATGGTGTCCCCCAACTGCGATGTGCGCGTCATTGCCCACGCCGCGTCATTGGGCATGTTGTGCGCCCCCGGCGTAGTGACGCCCACGGAAGCCTTTGCCGCCCTGCAGGCGGGCGCCCACGCGCTGAAACTCTTCCCGGCCGACATGGTCGGCCACAGCGGGCTGAAAGCCTTGCTGTCTGTGGTGCCCGCAGACACTGACTTCTGGCCTGTGGGCGGCGTGACCCCCGAGAGCATGGGGCCTTGGGTCAAAGCCGGGGCAGCCGGTTTTGGCATTGGCGGGCAGCTGTTTTCGCCCGGGACCACGGCCGCAGAAGTGGGCGTCAAAGCCCGCGCCTACCTCCAGGCTTGGGAGGCCTCCCAACGGCCTGCGTGACCCGCCGATCTTTGAGGCCAATCATCACTAACAATATTAATGTTTTAGGGCTCTAGCGTTTGATGCACCTGCGGGAACAGCTACTAAATAGATAGCAACTATTTCACAGCATCCCAAATCAGCTTGATCCCGGTGAGCGCCATGCCGGTGTACAGGAAGCGATAAAACAGCACCCGACTGATGCGGCGGGCTAGGCCCACACCGATCCAGACGCCAATGGGCGCAATCGGCAGCAGCACCAGCGAGGTCGCCATATTGCGCGTGTCCAGCAAGCCCAGCCAGGCGTAGGGAATCCATTTCGACAGATTAATCACAAAAAAGAAAAACGCCATGGTCGCCGTGTACTTGACCGGCGACAGGCGCATCGGAATCACATAGGCGCTGATGGGTGGCCCACCTGCGTGCGCAATGAAGCTGGTGAAGCCCGAGGTGGCCGTCAATATCGCGCCCAGCCATTTGGGCGGGTGCGGGCTATCCAGCGTGGGCGGAAATAATAGTCGCTGCGCCAAAAACAGCAAGGTGAAGACGCCCACCATACCGGCCACTGTGTGTGAATCCAGCACCTTGAACAGCAAGGCGCCAATCGCAATGCCCACCAAGCCCCAGGGCAGCAAGAAGCGCAGCAGCTTCATGTCAAAGTCTTTGCGAAACGCCGCCATGCCCAGAATGTCCATCACCAGCAGCACCGGCATCAGAATGGCAGCCGCGTCCGGCACAGTGACCGCCAGCGCCATCATCGGAACCGCCAGTGAGCCAAAACCAGCCCCGAAGCCGCTCTTGCTGACGCCCAGGAGCAGCACCGCAGGAATCGTCACGGCATAGAAATAGGGGTCGGTGATCAGAGGAAAAGTCATGGGCGTTCAGCCTCTCAGAGCGCTGGGGCGCAAATCCAAGTGCATCAGCACTTTGGCGTAATCAACCCCGTCCACTTTGATAGCGCAGGGGTGAATCCCGAACACGGTGAAGCCATGGCGCTTGTACAAGACTTGCGCCGTCTCATTGCCCTGTGTCACAGTCAAATCGAGTTGCTCCAAGTCGGGCAGTTGGCGGGCCTGGTTCAGCAAGGCCATGAACAGGGCCGCGCCCAGGCCCAGGTTGCCGTGCTCAGGCGCCACATACAGGCCCATGATGGTGGCGTTGTGACGCTCTTTGGCACGGTAGCGCCCCTGCAAGCCGACCATTCCCACCATCTCGCCGTTCACAAACGCTCCCAGAAAGAAGTCATGGGGCTGATTTGGGTGCGGCGTCAATCGCTGCACCGACCAAGCCAGCGGCTGGGCCCTGGCCTCGTCGGCTTCGGAGGTGAAGGCCTGCGGGTGGTCGGCAAGGCAGCGGAGCCGCAAGTCGCGGTAAGCGCTGGCGTGCGCGGGGGTCAATTGGCAAATCAAAGGCGTCATCATCGGTTCAGGGGCTCAACTCAGCGGGATTACGGGGTCGTTCGGCGCGGGCAAGCACCGCTGCAAACAAAGGGCCCAAGTATCACCCCAAGGTCAGAGGCAAAATCTAACCATGAACAACATTCAATTCTGGGGCGACACCGTCAAACTGCTGGTGGAGCTGTCGGCCACCATTGCCTTTGCGTTGTCGGGCGTGCTGGCGGCGGCCCGCAAAAAAATGGATGCGGTAGGTGTCTGTGCGGTGGGTTTTGTGGCGGCGTTTGGGGGTGGTACGCTGCGCGATTTGCTGCTGGACCAGCGCCCCTTCTTCTGGGTGAAACAAGTGAACCTGCTGTGGGTGGTGCTTGCGCTCTGTGTTTTGACCATGGTGTTTTTGCAGCACCGGCACTTTGAGCTGACCGAGAAAACCATGCAGTGGCCCGACGCCTTGGGCCTGGGCCTGTTCACGGCCACCGGCGTCCACCAAGCGTTACTTAGCCAGATGCCAGCCGTCGTGGCCGTGCTCATGGGACTGATCACCGGGGTGTTTGGCGGCGTGCTTCGCGACGTGGTGTGCAATGACATTCCCAGTGCCTTCAGCGACCACCGGCCCTACACCGTGTGTGCGTTTGCAGGCGGCTGGATATACGTGGGCCTCTGGCAAACCCAGGCCCCCGGTTGGGTCGCGCTGCTGGCCTGCGTGCTGATCACCGCGGGCTTGCGAGGCCTGGCTTTGTGGCGCAACTGGACGCTGCCGACCTGGGAGCCTTGAGCGTGATCGACGCGGGTTAGCCCTACACCCGCTCCAGCACCAGCGCAATGCCCTGCCCGACGCCAATACACATGGTGCACAAGGCGAAGCGCCCCCCGGTGGCGTGCAAGCGGTTCACTGCCGTGGTCGCCAGACGGGCCCCCGAGGCCCCCAATGGGTGCCCCAGCGCAATTGCACCGCCCCACGCATTGACACGGGCGTCGTCGTCCGCCAAGCCCAACATGCGCAACACGGCCAACCCCTGTGCGGCAAAGGCTTCATTCAGCTCAATCACATCCATCTGCTCCAGCTTGAGCCCCGTCAGCGCCAGCACTTTTTGCGTGGCTGGGGCCGGGCCAATGCCCATCAGGCGCGGAGCCACACCCGCCACGGCCATACCCACCACTCGGGCACGGGGCGTGAGCCAGTTTTTCTTGGCCGTCGCCTCGTTCGCCAGCAACAGCGCGCAAGCGCCGTCGTTCACGCCGCTGGCATTGCCCGCCGTCACGGTGCCGTCGGGGCGAACAATGCCTTTCAGCTTGGCCAGCGAATGAAACGAGGTCTCACGGGGGTGTTCGTCGTCTGTCACCAGCAAAGGCTCGCCTTTTTTCTGCACAATCGTCACGGGAATGATCTCGCGTGCCAGATGGCCGGCTTTCTGGGCCGCTACCGCGTTGAGTTGACTGGCCAGCGCCATGCGATCTTGTGCCTCACGTTCAATGTTGAACTCAGTCGCCACGTTTTCGGCGGTTTCCGGCATGCTGTCCACGCCGTATTGCGCTTTCATCAGCGGGTTGATGAACCGCCAACCAATGGTGGTGTCGTACACGGCGTTTTGGCGGCCAAAGGCGGCCTCCATCTTGGGCATGACAAAGGGCGCACGGCTCATGCTCTCCACGCCGCCGGCAATCACCAAGCCGGCTTCGCCGGCCATGATGGCCCGCGCTGCCGTGCCCACGGCGTCCAACCCCGAGCCGCACAAGCGGTTCAGCGTGGCGCCCGGCACCTCAATCGGCAACCCCGCCAGCAAGCTGCTCATGCGGGCCACATTGCGGTTGTCCTCCCCAGCCTGGTTGGCGCAGCCAAAGAGCACATCGCTCACCGACGCCCAGTCCACCCCCGGATTGCGCTCCATCAGCGCCTGAATCGGCAGTGCCCCCAAGTTGTCAGCGCGCACACTGCTCAAAGCGCCGCCGTAGCGACCAAAAGGGGTGCGGATGGCATCGCAAATAAACGCGTGAGACATGTTGGCGAACTCCTGGACAAAGAAACGCATTTTGACGGGATTGCGGCCCGGCCGCTGCAACATGGCGGACAGCACACGACAATACAACCCACTATGTTTTCACCCACCCAAGCCGACGTTCGCCAGTTTTTTTGCTCTGTTTACGCCAAAGCGCAAGCCGGACAACCCATGGAAGCCATTGAAACGCTGGCCAGCCTCTGGATTGACGAGCACCCCGAGTACCACGCCGAACTGGCGGATGTGGACGCCGCCTTGACCAGCATGAAGGTGGCGGAGGAAGGCAAAAGCAACCCGTTTTTGCACCTGTCGATGCACTTGTCCATCAGCGAGCAATGCAGCATTGATCAGCCCCGTGGCATTCGCCAGGCAGTGGAGCTGCTGAGTCACCGGCGCAATTCCCTACACCTGGCGCACCACGACGCCATGGACTGCCTCGGAAAAATGATCTGGGAAAGCCAGCGCGCCGGCCGCCCCCCCGACGGCAATGCCTACATCGACTGCGTGCAGCAACACGCCACCCGGGACTGATTACTCTGTCACGCCCTACGGGCCCACTCAACCTGCTTCAGATTCGATAGCACCTCACGCATGTCGCACAAGGACAGGGCGTAAAAAAGCCGCTCAATGAGCGGCTTTTTCTTGACTTGCGCGAGGTTCAGCGGAACTTGCTTTGCGGCACGGTTTTCAATTCGCCGGGTTGGGCGCTGATATAGCCGGCCAAGTCTTTCAACTCCGAGTTGGAGTACTGCTTGGCAATGCCACCCATCACACCATTCGAGCGACCCCACAAAGCGTGGCCCTCGGCTTTATAGGATTTGAGCGCCACAAACAGGTAGTCGGAGTGCTGACCCGCAATTTTGGGGTAGCTGGGGTCAATGGGCTTGCTGAAGTTGTCGCCGTGGCAGGACACGCAAGCGCCTTTTTGCAGCAAGGCCGCCACACGAGCGTTGCCTTCAGGGGCTTTCTCAGGCAGGGTTGCACCTTCAACTTTCCCGTGAGCCTCATAGTAGGCACCCATGTCGGCCATGTCCTGATCGCTCAGGCTCTCCGCGATACCGCGCATGGTAGGGTGCTTGCGGTCGCCTTTTTTGTAAGCCGTGAGTGCTGACACAATGTACTTGGCGCCTTGTCCAGAAATCATGGGCACCTTGTGGATCTCAGGAAAACTGGCCTGATACCCTTTGATGCCATGACAACCAATGCACATAGCGATTTTTTTCTCGCCAGCTTGGATGTCACCCTTGACCTCTTGGGCATTGGCAGAAAATACCGTCCCATAGGCGACAAGCAGAAGAGACAGTGAGGACAGGAGTTTTTTCATTTTGAACAGACAATCAGCCATTGTTTGAGATGTATCAGATTTCGATTATATCGACGCCCGACTCTGACTCACCTGCTGTTTCCCCTTAGCGAGCCCGAACCATGAAATTCACAGGAACTGAAAACTACGTTGCCACCCAGGACTTGATGCTGTCCGTGAACGCGGCCATCACCCTGAAGCGCCCTTTGCTGGTCAAAGGCGAACCCGGTACTGGCAAAACCATGCTGGCTGAAGAAGTCGCCTCCGCGCTGGGTTTGCCCCTGCTGCAATGGCACATCAAGTCCACCACCAAGGCCCAGCAAGGCCTTTACGAATATGACGCGGTGAGCCGCCTGCGTGACTCGCAGCTCTCCGATGTCACCGGCGGCGAGCGGGTGAAGGACATCAACAACTACATCATCAAGGGCGTGTTGTGGCAGGCCTTCACGGCCGATGAGCCAGTGGCGCTGTTGATTGATGAAATCGACAAGGCCGACATTGAATTCCCGAACGACCTGCTGCGCGAGATCGACCGCATGGAGTTTTACTGTTACGAGACCCGCCAGCTGATCAAGGCCAAACACCGCCCCTTGGTTTTTATTACCTCCAACAACGAAAAAGAGCTGCCTGACGCTTTTCTGCGCCGCTGCTTCTTTCACTACATCAAGTTCCCGGATGCCGACACAATGCGCAGCATCGTCGGTGTGCACTTTCCCGGGCTGAAGAAAGAGTTGCTGAGCGCGGCCATGAAGACGTTCTTCGATGTGCGCAACTTGCCCGGCCTGAAAAAGAAGCCGTCCACCAGTGAATTGCTGGACTGGCTCAAGCTGCTGGTGGCCGAAGACATGCCGCTCGAAGCCCTGCAGAGCAAAGACGACAAGGTGGCAGTGCCGCCGCTGGTGGGCGCCCTCCTGAAAAACGAGCAGGACGTGACCCTGTTCGAAAAACTGGTGTTCATGCAACGCCACAACCGCTGAACCGCGACAGGAGCCCGCCATGTCTTTTGTGCAACCCGTCACGCTCTCCGCGCGCGGTATCACGCTGGTGCCGCTCGCGTCCGAGCACGAAGAGGGCCTGCATTCGGCAGCGGCTGATGGCGAGTTGTGGAAACTGCGTATCACCTGGGTGCCTGAGCCGGACCAAACCGCCCAGTACATCCAGGACGCACTGGCCATGCGAGAAGCCGGAAACCGTTTTGCTTTTGCGGTGACGGACGATTCCACGGGCACTGTGCTGGGTTGCACCAGCTTTCACGACATCGTGCCCGCCGTGAAACGACTGGAAATTGGCTGGACTTGGTATGCCAAGCGCTGCCAGCGCACCCATGTCAACACCACCGACAAGTTGCTCATGATGACGCACGCGTTTGAGACGCTGAACTGCAACGTGGTGGGCTGGCGCACTGACAACTTCAACTTCGCCTCCCAAGCCGCGATAGAACGACTGGGCGCTCGCAAGGACGGCGTGATTCGCGGCCATGCCATGCGACGCGACGGCACCATTCGCGACACCGTCATGTACAGCTTGCGCAGTGGCGAGTGGGCCGAGGTGAAAGCGCAGCTGCTGTACCAGTTGGACAAACCCCGAACCTGATGGCGGAACCATTTCCGCTGGCGATGACTCAGAGACCCCATCATGTTGCTTGATTTCTTCTACACCCTTCGATCGGCCAAGTTACCGGTGTCCGTCAAGGAATACCTGACCCTGCTGGAAGCCCTGAAAGAAGGTGTGGTGGGGCCGAATACGCCTGAACCAGACTTTGAGGGCGGCCCCACAGGCTACAAGATTGACGACTTTTATTACCTGAGCCGCACGGCACTGGTGAAAGACGAGAAACACTTCGACAAGTTCGACCGCGCTTTTTCAGCCTATTTCAAAGGCATCGAGATGGTGGCGGACTTCACCAAAGAGGTGCCGCTGGAGTGGTTGCGCAAGAACCTGGAACTCGATCTCAGCGCTGAGGAGCGCGCCAAGATCGAGAAAATGGGCTGGGATGAGCTGATGAAGACGCTGAAAAAGCGGTTTGAAGAACAAAAGGAACGGCACGAAGGCGGCAGCAAATGGATCGGAACCAGCGGCACCAGCCCCTTTGGCGCCTATGGCCAAAATCCGCAAGGCATTCGCATAGGCCAGGACAAAAGCCGCAACCGCAGCGCCGTGAAGGTTTGGGACCAACGCGCCTACAAGGATTACGACGATACACAGGAACTGGGCACGCGCAACATCAAGGTGGCTTTGCGCCGGCTGCGCAAGTTTGCCCGGGAGGGGCACGAAGACGAGCTGGATCTGGACAACACCATCCGCTCCACCGCTGCCAACGCTGGCTACCTGGACATAAAGATGCGGCCTGAGCGCCACAACAACGTCAAGGTCTTGCTGCTGATGGATGTGGGTGGCTCAATGGACGACCACATCACGCGGGTCGAGGAGATGTTCTCAGCCGCCAAAGCAGAGTTCAAGCACCTGGAGTTTTATTACTTTCACAACTGCGTGTATGACTTCATGTGGAAGAACAACCGGCGCCGTTTTGCCGAGAAGTTTGCGACCTGGGACATCATTCGCAAATACAACAAAGACTACAAACTGATCTTTGTGGGCGATGCCACCATGAGCCCCTATGAGATTCTGCAGCCCGGTGGCAGTGTGGAATACAGCAACGAAGAAGCCGGCGTCGAATGGCTGGGTCGCCTGACCAGCGCGTTCCCAAAGTTCGCCTGGATCAACCCCGAGCCGCAAGGCGTCTGGGAGTACCGCCAAAGCATCAGTGTGGTTCAACAACTGATGAATCAGCGCATGTTTCCCCTCACGCTGAAAGGCCTCGAGGACACCATGCGGTTGCTGTCCAAATGAAATGGGGCATCCTTTCTGCCCTGATGATCGGGCTCCCCTTTGGGGCTGTCGCTCAGGAACCGCCTGCCGCTGCGCCCACTAGCGAAGTGGCCGCAGCAACCACGTTTGAACTGAAGGTGGACGCCCCGGATGCCATTCGCGATCTGCTGAACACCCACCTGGAGATCAAACGCTACCGCGAAGTCAGCGATTTGAGCGACAACGAGCTGAGGCGGCTGATGCTGGTCGCCAAGGAAGACAGCCGCGCGCTGCTTGGCACGATCGGCTACTTCTCGCCTGAGATTCAGGCTGAATTGGACATCACCGATGGGGAACGCCGCCGCACCGTCACGTTAACGGTGGTGCCGGGCGAGCCCACGCTTGTGAGCGATGTCAACCTGACCTTCACTGGCGCCATCAGCCAAGACCCGACGACCCAACTACAGCGTGAGAAGATTCAAAACGACTGGTCTTTTCGCAATGGCATGCGCTTTACCCAGGTCCGGTGGGACGCGGCCAAATTGCAGGCGTTGCGCCAGTTGACCAATGAGCGCTTTCCTGCCGGGCAACTGGGCGAGTCTTTGGCCGACATCGACCCAACAGCCCACCTGGTCCGCCTTAACGTGACCCTGGATTCCGGCCCCAACTACCGACTCGGAAAACTCCAGATCAACGGCTTGGAGCGCTATGACGAGGAACTGGTCACCCGGCTGGCCCGCCTGCCGGTCGGTGCCGACTATGACCAATTGGACTTGGTAGCTGCCCAGCGGCGACTGGCCAACAGCGGGTACTTTGACTCGGCCTATGTCTCGATCGATACCAGCGGCGACCCTGAAAACGCACCGGTGGTCGTGCAACTGCGCGAAGGCAAGTTGAAGAAAATCGTGCTGGGAGTGGGTATCAGCACCGACAGCGGGCCCCGTTTGTCGCTGGAGCACACCAATCACAAATTGCCATGGCTGGGTTGGCGCGCCCTGTCCAAAATTTCACTCGACAACGAGACCCGTGCCATCAGCACCGAACTGACGGCCCCCCCTGACATGGACAACTGGCGCTGGATCACCTCCGCCCAGATTCAAAACCAGAACACTGGGGGCGTTGATGTCACCAGCCAACGGTGGCGCGGTGGTCGCCGCCAGGACAGTGACCGCATCGACCGCAGCTACTACCTCGAATACGACCGGGCGGATACCGCGTCCAGCACCAATGCATTGCCCATCGTGGCCCAGTCACTCAGTGTCAACTACGCTTTCACACTACGCAGTTTTGACAGCATGCCCTTCCCCTCATCTGGCTGGGGCCTGGGGGTCGAAGTCGGCGGCGGAACCACCCTGGGGGGTCAGCGCGATCCCTTCAGCCGGGTGCTGGCCCGCGGGCGGTACTACTTCTCACTGGCGGACAGCAACGACAACGCAGCCACTCAGCTGCGCTCGGGTCGAATCGTGTTGCGCGCGGAAGGCGGCGCGGTGATCGCCAAAGACGGCATCTCCCTGCCCAGCACCCAATTGTTTTTGACCGGCGGTGACACCACCGTGCGCGGTTACAGCTACCGCGAGCTGGGGGTCACCCAGACGAGCGGGCTGGTGGCCCCTGGGCGCTATATGGTGAACGGCGGCGTGGAGTGGCAAAGCCCGCTCATCTCCGACGGACAGGTCACGGACTGGGAAGGCGCCTTGTTCGTGGACGCAGGTGGCGTCGCGGACGCCCCTTCCAACCTCAATCACAAAGTGGGCGTTGGCGCGGGTGTTCGCTGGAAGAGCCCGATTGGGCCGCTGCAAATCGACTTGGCCTATGGTCTCGACACTCAGCGACTTCGGCTGCACATGAACGTAGGTTTTAATTTCTGATGAAAGTGTTTCGTTATGCCCTGCTGGGGCTGCTTTCAGTGGTGGTACTTGTCCTGGCCTTGCTGGGTGGCGCATGGTTGTGGGGCGGTTCGGCCACCTCGTTGTCGACCCTCTTGGCACGTGTCGGCCCCTATCTGCCAGCAGATCAGTCTCTCTCGGTGAGCGAAGTGACCGGTTCCCTGCGCGATGGCGGCCGCATTGGCAGCTTGCGCTGGCGCCAAGGTGAACTCAGTGTGGAGGCCACAGATGTTGAGTTGGCCTGGACACTGCGCCCCTTGTGGGACGGCGAGCTTCGCATCCGTCAAGTAACCGTCCAACACCTGCGCGTTGACGATCAACGGCCTCCCAGCCCCTCCGAGGACAAGGAGCCCCCATCAGGATTCAGCCTGCCCATCAAGGTCAGTCTGCCGTTTGCAGTCAACACGGTCGAATGGATGGGCCCTCCGGCCCTGGTAGCGACAGAACTCAAGGGAAGCTATCAATTTAATAGCACTCACCACACTCTTGACTTGGACCAAGTGCTTATTTCATCTGGCAAATACGCTTTGCAGGCCAAACTGGAAGCCCTCGCCCCCATGGCGGTGGAGGTCAAGCTTCAGGGCACCGTGAGCACCGAAGTACCGGGCAGCGGCCAAGCCATCACCGTCACCGCCAAGGCCGACATAACGGGCGAATTGAGCCACGCGGATTCCCAACTGGCATTGCAAGCCCAACTACTTCCCGCCTTGGGCGGCCAAGCTCAGCGCAACCCGCAAGCCACTTTAAACGCCCAAATACAGCCATGGAACGCGCAGCCGCTGGCTCAGGCAAAGGGACGGTGGCAGTCGCTCAACCTGGCGGCGCTCTGGCCCCAAGCGCCCAAGACCGATCTCAGCGGCGAAGCCAGCGTCACGCCAGCCGGCTCCGGCTGGCAAGGCTCGCTAGTGGCCCGCAACTCCCGCAGTGGCCCGTGGGACCAGCAGTCCCTGCCCCTGCAAGACATCAACGCCCAGGTTATGTTTGACGGCGGTCGCTGGCTGTTGAAATCACTGCAGGCCAAAGGCGCTGGCGGTGAATTGCTGGCCCGCGGTGAAGCCACCCAAGGCCCCGACGGAGCAGCCTCACCCACCGACTGGAAGGTCTCGGGCACCGCCCGTCAGATCAACCCGGCGGCACTGGACACCCGGTTGGACACCATCAGTTTGGATGGTGCTTTGACGGCCGAACAAGGCCCTCAAGGCATCCGTTTTGAGGCCAGTCTGCAGCCATCGATCAGGCAGACCGTGCCGCTTTCCAAAACCTTGCGCGGCTTGCGACTTAAAGCGGTTCAGGCCAGTGGTCTCTGGCGCGCCCCAACTCTGCAGCTCGACTCGCTGCTGGTGCAAACAGACGACGCGAAGATGACCGGCCAAGCCACCGTGCACACCCAAACACTTGCCACCCAGGGGCAATTGGCCTTGGTCGTGCCCGGGGCACAAGCTAACTTGGCCGGCCGCATGACCAGCGCTGACGGCGATGGGGCACTGCAGTTCAAAGCGGGCAATGCTGCCGTGCTCACTCAATGGTTGGCCCGCCTGCCCGGCATGCCGAAAGGGCTGACCGACCTTTACCTCCAGGGCGGTGCGGACCTGTCCGCCCGGTGGCAGGGAGGCTGGCAGAAACAAGGCCAGGCACTGAATCTGAAAGCCAACATTGACACACAAAAACTCGACCTTTTTCCGGGCCCGAAGGCCACGGAGGCCACACTGGGGCTGCGTGACACCCAACTGACCCTGACTGGCACCCTGCGTGCGCTTGAACTCCAGGTGAAGACCAAGCTCAACACCCCCACCCACCAATTGGCCCTGCAGTCCCAACTGCAAGGCGGACAACAAGTTGATGGTCAGTGGCAAGCGCAGATCAACACCGCGAAGTTGACGGCCAAGGAATCCAGTACCAGCGGTACCTGGACTGCCCAACTCACCAACAAAGTGAGCCTCAACCTGAAGCAAGACGCCACCCGCCAGTCGCTGGCGGTGGGCGCAGGGGCCTTGAGCTTGACCGGCCCTGTACCCGGCACAGCCCAGCTCAACTGGCAAGCCGCCAACTGGTCCCGCCGCAACAACGGCAAGACGGGACAAACTGCATGGGCGACTCGCGGCAATATCAGCCAACTGCCTTTGGGCTGGATCGAATTTTTGGGTAAAACCCCGTTGGTTAACCTCGGATTGCGTGGCGACCTGGTCTTTGGCGGCCAGTGGGACGCCGTCAGTGCCGACGCCTTGAACCTGACCTTGATTGTGGAACGCTCCAGTGGTGACCTGCAGCTGCTGGGAGAAGACGGCCAAACCGTGGCCCTGAGCGCCGGCTTGCGTGATGCACGCCTGGTGCTGACCGCCAACAACGAAAACCTGGGCGCCACCCTGATTTGGGACAGCCAGCGCGCCGGGCGGCTGAATGCCACCGCGAGCACACGCTTGCCGATCAAAGACGGGCTTTGGACTTGGACCCCAACTGCTCCGTTGGCCGGAAAAATCAGCGCTGAACTGCCGCCGGTGGGCGCCTGGTCGCTATTGGCCCCGCCAGGCTGGCGACTCAGCGGCACGCTGGACGCGGACACCACACTCTCTGGCACATTGGGCACGCCGCTTTGGCATGGGCGCCTGCAGGCCAAAGACATGGCAGTGCGCTCAGTGGTGGATGGAATTGACTTCAGCCAAGGAACACTCACCACCCGACTGGATGGGCAGCGCCTGATCATCGACGAGTTCGCTTTGCAAGGCGCCGGTGGTGCACAAGGCGGTCAGCTGTCGATGAAGGGCTTGGTGGAGTGGCTGCCAGCCGGTAAAACACCGCCTGCCAGCCCGCTGGCCCGTCTGCGAATGGATCTGGATGCCTCGCTGAAATCCCTGCGAATGAGCTCGCGCGTGGACCGCCGCCTGATCATGTCCGGCCAACTCACTGCGCGACTGGCGGACAACCAATTGGCGATTCGGGGCGCTTTGACGACCGATGAGGCTTTGATTATTCTGCCCGATGACTCCGCCCCCCAACTGGGCAAGGATGTGGTCGTACGGGGCCGGACCGACACTGAGCCCGCAAGCCGCCCGACCGCAGAATCGACCAACGCCATCACGCCAGATTTGCTCGTCACGCTTGACCTTGGCCCGGACTTTCAGGTCAAAGGCCGCGGTTTGTCCTCCAGATTGGCGGGTAAATTGACGCTCACCAGCTCGGCGCAAACCAATGGCCAGCCCCGTCTGACCGGCACGGTCAGCACGGTCCGTGGCACCTTCAAGGCTTACGGCCAGGAACTCGACATCGAAGAAGGCGTGTTGCGTTTTACGGGCCCGTACGACAACCCGTCCTTGAACGTGCTGGCTCTGCGGTCCAAGCTGTCGCAGCGGGTTGGTGTGCAAATCAATGGCACGGCGCGCTCGCCGGTCGTTCGCCTGTATGCCGACCCCGAGTTGCCCGAGGCGGAGAAGCTGGCCTGGCTGGTGCTGGGCCGCTCACCCAACGGGGGCGGGGCAGAAACCGCCCTTTTGCAACAGGCGGCGCTGGCCTTGATGGGGCGCAATGACAATGGCACCGGGGTCAGCCTAGCGCAACGGATCGGGCTGGACGAACTATCCGTCGGCGGCGGCACCGGTGGCGTCAGTGGGGCCACATTGACAGTGGGGAAGCGCCTGTCGCAGGACTTCTATGTGGCCTATGAAACCGGGTTGGCGGGTGCGGTGGGCACCTTGCAAGTGTTTTACGACTTGTCACGTCGCTTCACCCTGCGCGCGACCACGGGCAACCAAAGTGCAGTCGACCTGATCTTCACCCATCGCTACGACTGAGTCACCGCCCAGCCCCCTTACAATGCGGGGCGCTGCCGTCGTAGTTCAACGGATAGAACGGGGACCTCCTAAGTCTCAGATACAGGTTCGATTCCTGTCGGGGGCACCATTTCAAAAGCTGGACACTAAAAAGGCGTCTGGCCTTTTTCTTGTTGGCACCTCCATTGGGCCAAAAAACCACCCCCATCGAGCAACCGCGCTAGGGAATTCAGTGGCTTGCCGCGTGGCCCATCCCCCATCAGGGTCATTGACCCTCGTCCCAAGGATGCTAGAGTGGCCTGAAGTAAAGCGAGTGACTCGCTGTTATTGGCCTCAATTTTCGGACTTCACCTTGCACGAACTGCCTGCCATTCACACCGAAGCGCTCCGCCTCATGGATGCCGCCGGAGTGTCCGTTGTTTTCGTTGACGCCAATATGCGCGTCACCAGCTTCACGGACCATGCGGCCATCATTCCCAACCTGATTTGGCTGGATGCAGGGCGTCCTCTGGCCCATGTTTTTGCCAACATGCAAGGGTGCGAGGATTTGATCGTTGCCACGCAATGCGTCCTGGACCATCCCGCCTCCCAGACGGCTCACCTGCTGGCGCCTGCCGGCAACTGGATGGAGGCCACAGTCAGGCCCTGTCGCAGCGAGAACCTCGGACCAACGGGCGCGGTGATCAACCTGGTCAACGTGAGTGAAATCAAGCGACTGACCCAGGCACTGCTGGAGGCCCAGTCCAAAAACTACGCGCTGGTGGAATGGTCTCTGGAAGCCACCCATATTCTTCGCGATGGTCACTTCGTTTATCTGAACCCGGCGGCAATCGAGTTGTATGGGGCCGACTCCGCCCAAGAGCTGCTGGGTCAACCGTCAAAAGACCGGGTGCATTCTGACGATCTCCCCCTGGCATTGTCCAGAATGAGTGCTCTGATTGGCCAGCAAGAGAATGCGCCGTTGACCGAGATGAGGTTCATCAAACTCGACGGCGCCGTCATGGACGTGCAAGCCCAGGCGACCCTGATCGATCACGAGGGGGCGCCCGCCATTCAGGTCGCTTGGCGCGATGTCACAGAACAAAAATGAACCGCCCTGCTCCAACAGGAGAGTCGCGCCCGCATGCAGGTGGCGGACAACGTCCTGCAGTTGGCTTTTCAGGACATGTTGACTGGCCTGCCCAATCGGCGGGTGCTGATTGACCGTGTCAATCAGGCCCGAGTTGCCAGCAAACGCAGCGAACTTTACGCTTCGCTGCTGTTGTTGGACCTGGATAACTTCAAACCGCTGAACGACACCTACGGCCACGCCGCCGGTGACCTTCTGCTGATTGAAGTTGCACGGCGGCTGCAGCAATGCGTGCGTGAAACCGATTTGGTGGTGCGCTTTGGTGGCGACGAATTTGTGGTGTTGTTGACCGCCCTGAGCCGGCATCAAGGGGATGCGGCCGAATTGGCTGACGCGGTCGCGAAGAAGATTGCCCATGCGCTCAAGCAACCTTATTTGCTAGAAGTTCAGGATGAGTTACGGCAGAGTTCAACTGTCGAGCACCACTGCACTGCAAGCATCGGTATCGCCCTGTTTGTGAACGAGGCCGCTTGCCACGACGAAATCCTCAAATGGGCGGATGCGGCGATGTACCGCGCGAAAAAGGCGGGGAAGAACCGGATTCAACTTCATGACTCTGCGGCACTTTTCCCCGGGGAAAAAGAAGATTAGTCCAGTGGAAGTCAGCGCATAACGCTACTTTTCTGATAGCAAAGATTCAACTCCGGCAACGGCATCACGCCGAGCAAGCCAGTTAGTCCGCCAACGCTTCGTGCAACTCCACCAAGGCCAGCGTCAGCTTGTGATTGGGGTCGAGGTAAATCATGGGCAGAGACTGCTCGTGTGATTCCCGGATGCGGACCGACGATGGCAGGTAGGGCTGCAACACGGGCAAGCCTTCTTCGATCAACTCGTTCACCATGCGCTGGGGCAGATTGGCGCGAGGTTGAAACTGGTTCACCACAATGCCTTTGACGACCAGATCAGGATTGTGATCGGCCCGAATTTCCTGTACGTTGTCCATCAAGGTGTACAGCGCTTTGCGGGAGAACTCATCGCAGTCAAATGGGATCAGGCATCCGCTGGCCCCAATAAGGGCGGAACGGGTGAAGAAATTCAGCGCCGGTGGTGTGTCGATATAAATGCGGTCATAGGTCTCGCCCAGCTTTTGCAACGCTTCACGCAGTTTGTAGATTTTCTGGCGCGATTCCAACTTGGTCTGCAATTCTGTCAGCGCAGGGCTGGAAGGCATGACATGGAGATTTTCATGCGGGGTGACCACAATGAACTCGGTCGGCGGCACCGGGCGAAAACTGTAACTCAAAGAGTGCTCAAAGAAGCCCGCCACATTGGGCTGATCGTCGCTCGCGCTGTCGCCTAGCAAATAGCTGGTGGAATTGCCCTGCGGGTCCAAATCGATGACCAGGGTTTGGAGCCCCTGGCTGGCACTGATGGCTGCCAGATTGCAGGTGATGGTGGATTTTCCAACCCCACCTTTCTGGTTGAAGACGACGAGAGGCATGACAGGGCTCCTTGAACTGCGTGAAAAATGGGCGGGATGAGGGCTTTATTGTGCACTGCATCAAAAGTACGCCGACATCCACTCACGGCAGTCGCAATTGGGTCAGTGAGCGGGGGCACGCAAGGTGCGACTGAGCATGACCACGGGAATTAAACCCACAAGCACCAGTGCCAATGAAGGCAGGGCCGCCTCGCCCAGGCGCTCATCCCGTGCCAACTGGTAGGCGACCACGGCCAGCGTGTCGCTGTTGAACGGCCGCAGCACCAGCGTGGCGGGCAGCTCTTTCATCACATCGACAAAAACCAACAAGGTGGCTGCTGCCGTTGAGCGCTTTAACAAGGGCCAATGCACGCGTCGAAGCAAGGCCATGTCACCGGTACCCAACATCCGTGCAGAGTCATCAAAACTCAGGGGAATACGGGCGTAGCCGCTTTGCACCGACTGCAAGGCGACGGCGCAAAACCGAACCAGGTAGGCCCAAACCAGGCCCAGGGAAGTGGCCGTCATGACATAGCCCACCCCGCTCTGTGGTGCCACCGATTGCAGCCACCCCACCGGCAACAACAGGCCCACCACGATCACAGCACCCGGCACGGCATATCCCAAGCTAACCAGCTGGACCGTCCAGCGGGTCGTCCAATCTGAGCGACGGCGCAGATTGAAGGCCAACACCAGGGCCAGCGCCACGGCCAGCACCGCGCTCAGCGCGCCCAGACGCAGGCTATTCAGTGTCCAGCCCAGAAACGGTCCCCACGAGAGCACCGACCAATCCGCCACCAAGGGGCGAAGCATGAACAGCACAGGCAGCACAAAACCCATCACGATGGGGGCGCTGCACACCCACCACGCCAGCCATTTGGCCCGCCCGTGCAGCCTCAAGGGGCGGGCATCCAGGGAACCGGCCCGCGTCCCCCGCGTGGCAGAAAAACGCATGCGCTTCTCCGCGCGATGCTCCAGAAACAATAACAAGGCCACAAAGGCCAGCAGCAAGGTCGCCAACTGGGCGGCGGCAATTCGGTTGTCCATCGACAGCCAGGCTTTGTAGATGCCGGCCGTGAAGGTTTGAATGCCAAAGTAACTTGACACACCGAAATCGGCCAGCGTTTCCATCAATGCCAGAGCGGTGCCTGCGGCCACGGCCGGCCGGGCCAAGGGCAAAGCCACCTCCAAAATTCGCCGGCGCATGGGCGCCCCCAACAAGCGGGCCGCTTCCATTAGCTGTGAGGCGCGCTCGCCCAGCGCGGTGCGCGCCAGCAGATAGACATAGGGGTACAGGGCAAAGATGAACACCAGCGCCGCGCCCCCTTCGCTTCGCACCTCAGGAAAGACGCGCCCCTCCAAGCCAAAAACGTCGCGAATCAGCGTCTGAAACGGACCGGCAAACTGCAGGAAGTCGGTGTAGGCGTACGCGACCACATAGGCGGGAATCGCCATTGGAAGCAGCAGGGCCCATTCAAACAGTTTTCGCCCAGGAAAATCAAACAGCGTCACCGCTGCGGCCGCGGTCAGCCCGACGACGATCACGCCGACTGCGACCGTCACGCAAAGTCGCAAGGTGGTCCAGAGGTAATCTGGCAATACCGTGCTACGCATTTCCCGCAGTATTTGGGCGGCCACGCCATTCGAATCGCCGCCAGGCAGCCATGAGGAGAACACGGCCAACACCGGCAGCATGAAAGCCAGTGTCAAGAGCAAAAAGAGGGTTTGGCGAAGCCGGCGAAACAGCATGAGGAAGATCACCCGACTTGAGGCAAGCGCGTAAAGTAAATGAGAATTGTAAGCATCTACAATTGTTCCCATGTTCTTAGAGGTCTCCCAACTCCGCGTGGCCTACGCCGGCCGCCCTCAACCTGCTGTCCGCGAGGTGTCGCTAGGCCTCAACGCGGGTGACATTGGGGTCTTGATTGGCCCCTCCGGCTGTGGAAAAACCACCTTGCTACGCGCCGTGGCGGGCCTGGAACCGGTGTCAGCAGGCAGCATCAAACTGGCAGACGAGGTCGTTAGCAGTGCATCGTTCAATCTTGCACCCGAAGACCGCCAGATTGGCATGGTGTTTCAGGACTACGCGTTGTTTCCGCACCTGACAATTGGACGCAACGTCGGTTTTGGCATTCACCACTTACCCGGAAAGGCACGCGCCGCTCGTGTGGCGGAGGTACTGGAGCTGGTGGGCTTGGCTGGTCAAGAGGCCCGTTTTCCGCACGAACTGTCTGGCGGGCAACAGCAGCGCGTGGCTTTGGCGCGAGCGCTGGCCCCGAAGCCCCGATTGTTGTTGCTGGACGAACCCTTCTCGAATCTGGATGTGGATTTGCGCGAACGCCTGGCCCATGAGGTGCGCACCATCCTCAAGGCGGCCCAAACCACCGCCCTGTTTGTCACTCACGATCAGCTAGAGGCTTTTGCCATTGGCGACACCATTGGGGTGATGCACGAGGGAGAGTTGCATCAGTGGGATGACGCCTACACCCTGTATCACCGCCCCACCACCCGCTTTGTCGCGGAGTTCATTGGGCACGGTGTGTTTGCGCCGGCAGTCATCCGCCAGGTCGGGCAACAAGTGGTGGTGCAAACCCCTCTGGGCGATTTGACCGATGTGGCCGAGTGCCCCCTGCCCTGCGCTTTTGCAGGTGGCGTCTGTGACGTTCTGCTGCGGGCTGATGACATCGTGCACGATGATGACGCGCCGGTGAAGGCGCAAATTGTTCGCAAGGCGTTTCGGGGTTCGGAGTTTCTCTACACCCTGCGTCTGGCCAGTGGCGAGACGGTGATGGCCCACGTGCCCAGCCACCATGACCACAAGGTCGGGGAGTGGATCGGCATTCGCGCCCAGGTCGACCATGTGGTCACCTTCAACCGGGATTGCCCGGGCGTGGATGGAAAAGTTTGCCAAATGCCTTGTGAAAATACCGTGCGTCCTATTGCCATCCAGCTGCGCTCCGACACCGTTGGTGCCTGAGCGACAAGAATTAGGCGGGAGTCCGCAAACGGCTCACTTCGGTTCGCAAATCAGCCGCCCAGGTGCGACGATCCCGGCCTTGCGCATATTGCGCCTCGCCGTAGGAGAGCACCACGCACAGCGGCTGCGCCTTGAGCGTTCGCCACATGGACTGCATCAAGGTATCGTCACCGATGTAGCAAGGGGCCAGGCTGGTGGTCCCGGTAGCTTCGTCAATGAACGAAATTGCCACGGGCATCACCGGCGCATTGACAGCAATGGCGGCCTGAAAGAGGTTGGCGTGAAAAGGCAGCAAGCTGACCCCGTCGCTGGTCGTGCCTTCTGGAAAGACCGCCAGCACATCGCCAGCAGTGAGCTGCTCGGCCATATGGTGAACCACGCGCATGGCGTCACGGCGAGACTCTCGCTCAATAAACAACGTGCCACCGGCGCTGGCCATCGCGCCAATCAACGGCCAGTGTTTGATGTCGGCCTTGGACACAAAGCGACAGGGGCGAGCGGCCAGCATCACCACAATATCCAGCCACGAGATGTGGTTGGAGGCCAATAACATTGGACCCTGAGCGGGTGGCACGCCATTTACTATTACTTTGATAGCAAACTTATCAAGCAAAGAAAGGGACCAACTCTTGATTCGTGCCTCTTTTTGCTGGGGAGTCATCTTGGGCAGCCGTGTAAACACCAGCCAGCCGCCCCAAAGGATGTAGCTGACAACACGCACGAGCCTCCAGACGGCCAGCAGCCGTACTACCGCGCCCGTCATTGCGCTTGGTAAGCGACGCGACCGCCGACCACGGTGCAGCGCACCCGTCCCGGTAATTCGTAGCCAGAGAAAGGGGTGTGCTTGCCTTGGCTGCGCAAAGCACTGGCTTCCACCACCCAATCCTCATTCGGCGCAAAAATACACAAGTCGGCCAGCCCACCGACAGCGATGCGCCCGACACGGCCCGCGCGCTTACCCAGCGACTGCCCCAGGACATCAGCCGGTCCACTGGTGACCACGGCCACAGCACGGGCCAGGTCCACTTTTTTATCCACGCTCCACTTGTAGGCCAGGCTCAGCAAGAGTTCAACGCCCGTGGCGCCGGGTTCGCTTTCGGCAAAGGGGAGGTTCTTGGCGTCTTCATCCACCGGAGTGTGGTCAGACACCAAGGCGTCGATAGTGCCATCGGCCAAACCGGAGGAAAGCGCGTCACGGTCGCGCTGCTGACGCAGCGGCGGGTTCAATCGCGCGCGGCTGTCAAAGTAGCTGATGTCGGCGTCTGTCAGGTGTAGCGAGTTGATATTGATATCGCAACTGACTTTCAGTCCATCCAATTTGGCTTGCCGCACCAAAGCAACGCCGGCGGCACTGCTGAGTCGGCACAAGTGAACCCGGGCGTCCGTCGTTTTCATTAATTCAAAGATGGTGAGCAGTCCAATGGTTTCGGCTGCCACGGGCACCCCACTCAAGCCCATGCGGGTGGCCAGCGCGCCGCTGGCCGCCACGCCCTTGCCCAGGTAGTAGTCTTGGGGCCGCAACCACACGGTGTAGCCAAACGTGCTGGCGTATTGCAGGGCACGCTGCAAGACTTGGGTGTTTTGCACTGGCACATCGGCCTGGCTGAAGCCTACACAGCCCGCTTCCGTGAGCTCCAACATTTCAGTCAGCGCCTCACCCGCGAGGTTGCGGGTTAATGCGCCCAGTGGGTACAAGCGGCCCAGGTTGAGCTTCTCAGCCCTGAAGCGCAACATCTCCACCAAGCCGGGTACGTCCAGCACTGGATCGGTGTCGGGTGGGCAAACCAGACTGGTCACCCCGCCGGCCACTGCCGCCGTCATTTCCGATTCCAGCATGCCCTCGTGTTCATGACCTGGCTCACGCAGACGCAGCGCCAAATCCACCAAACCGGGTAGCACCAGGCAGCCCGTAGCGTCAATCGTTTGTTCGGCCTGGAAGTCAGATGCTATATTTTTAATAGCTACCACTGCCCCATTGGCAAGGGCCACGTCGGCAATTTCATCGAAACCGCTGGCGGGGTCGATGACCCGGCCACCCTTGATCAGTAAGTTTTTCTGCATTGTCATCATGAACCCGTCAGTTGCGGTGGCTCGGAGCCGCCGCGTTATGCCTCATTGCCCGCGACGATGCTCATCACCGCCATACGCACGGCGATGCCAAAGGTCACCTGGGGCAAGATTACTGCTTGCTTGCCATCGACCACGGCGGAGTCAATCTCCACCCCCCGGTTGATGGGGCCAGGGTGCATCACGATGGCATCCGGCTTGGCCAATTGCAGTTTCTCAGGCGTGAGGCCATAGCTTTTGAAATATTCATGGCTGGACGGCAGCAAGGCGCCGCTCATGCGCTCGCTTTGCAAGCGCAACATGATGACCACATCGCAATCGCGAATGCCCTCTTCCATGTTGTGGAACACGCGAACCCCCATGTGCGACAGGTCGGACGGCACCAGAGTTTTGGGACCCACAACCCGCACCTCGGCGCAACCCAGAATAGTCAGTGCGTGAATGTCAGAACGGGCAACCCGTGAGTGCAGCACATCGCCAACGATGGCCACGGTGAGGTTGGTGAAGTCTTTCTTGAAGTGCCGAATCGTATACATGTCCAGCAGGCCCTGGGTCGGATGCGAGTGCCGCCCGTCCCCGGCGTTGATCACATGCACATGAGGCGCCACGTGCTGGGCAATCAAATAGGGGGCGCCAGACTCACCGTGGCGAACCACAAACAGGTCCGCGGCCATGGCGCTCAAATTCGCCACGGTGTCCAGCAGTGACTCGCCTTTGGAGGCGGAAGACTTGGCTATGTCCAGGTTGATCACGTCGGCGCTCAGGCGCTTGCCAGCAATCTCGAAAGTGGTTCGGGTACGTGTTGAGTTTTCAAAAAAGAGGTTGAACACGCTCTTGCCACGCAGCAAAGGCACCTTCTTGACCTCGCGATCGTTCACACTGACAAAATTGGTCGCTGTATCCAGCACCTGGTTCAGGATGCTCTTGGGCAGGCCCTCAATGGAGAGCAGGTGAATCAACTCACCATTTTTGTTCAGCTGGGGGTTACGCCGGTACAGCATGGCTTAGCGCTCTTTCACGTTGAAACTGAAGACTCCCGCATCACTGCGCGCCAGAGCCAGTGACTGCTTGGGCGACAGGGCCACCCGCGCGGCAAAGTAATCCGCCTGAATGGGCAATTGGTGACCACTGCGGTCTACCAGCACGGCCAGCTTGACGGAGGCCGGGCGACCGAAGTCAAACAGCTCATTCAACACGGCCCGAATGGTGCGCCCGGTATGCAGCACGTCGTCCAGCAAAATAATGTCTGCCCCATTCACGTCAAAGCCAATTTGAGTCTGCGCCGCCGAGGTCATGCCGCGCTGGGCGAAATCATCACGATGCATGCTCGAAGAAATAATGCCAATGTCTTCAGTCAGGCCCAAATCCTTGTGCATACGCTCAGCCAGCCAGGCGCCGCCCGAGGTCACACCCACCAAGCGCATGCCGGGGCGGTACAGGGCGCGCACGCCCGCCAAAAACTCGGTATAAAGCGCCTCGGCGTCCAGCACGAGTGTGCTCATGGAATACTCCTCAAAAACTGTTCCAAAATAATGCAGGCTGCGGCGGCATCGGCGTCTTTAGCGCCCATGGAGTGCGCTTCGGTTGTCGTGTAGCGCTCATCCACCTCAAACACCGGCAGGTTAAAACGCCCTTGCAACTGGCGAGAGAACTTGCGGGCCCTGCGGGTGTTTTCGTGCTCGGCACCGTCCGGGTGATAGGGCACACCTACCACCAAGGCATCGGGCTGCCATTCGCGCAGACGCTCGGCGATCTTGACGAAGCGCGCATCGCCTTCGGCTTGAATCGTGCCTTGCGGCTGGGCGGTGCGCATCAAGCGGTTGCCAACTGCAAAGCCGGTTCGCTTGATGCCAAAATCCAGCGCCAAAAAAGTCTGCAAGCCGGGGGAAACGGTGGCCGGTGTTACCGCAGGTGCGGTGCTCATGCGTGCCCCGCATCCATGGAGAGCATCCATGCCTCCAGTCCGAGCAACTTCAGCGCTTTGTCATACCGTTCGGCAAAGGGCGTCTCGAAAATCAGGGCCGGGTCTGCTGCCACGGTCAACCAGCTGTTTTCGCCCAACTCTGACTCCAACTGCCCCTCTCCCCAGGCGGCATAACCCAGGGATACCAGGACGCGAGCGGGTCCAAATCCGGTGGAAATCGCCTCCAACACGTCCTTGGAGGTCGTCATTTCCATACCACCTGGAATCATCATCGTCGAGGCATAAACGGCCTCCTCCGGTTGATCCGCTTCGGAGAACGTGGCGTCATGCAGCACAAATCCACGGTCGTTTTGAACCGGCCCGCCCAGGAACACTGGCGCGTCAAACAAATCCTTGCGCAGCAGCGGCAAACTCAGCTTGTCGAACAAGCCGGTCATGCTGATTTCACACGGTTTATTGATTACCAGCCCCAAGGCTCCTTTGTCACTGTGCTCGCACAGGTAGACCACACTGCGATGGAAAACCTCGTCCTGCAATCCGGGCATGGCGATCAGAAAATGATTCGTCAAGTTAGTCAGGGCAAAATCATCATGCATCCAACAATTTTAACGGTGAACATGATCCAACAATTTGAGACCGGACTGATGTGGTTTCGACGCGATTTGCGCGTCGCGGACAACGCCGCCCTGCACATGGCCCTCAAGGCGTGTCGACAGCTTCATTGCGTTTTCGTGTTTGACCGGGACATTCTTGATGAGCTGCCACGCGCCGATCGTCGTGTCGAGTTCATTCGCGAGTCACTGTGTGAGTTAGACGCGGATCTGCGCCAATTGAGCGGAAAAAGTAATGCCGGCTTGATCATTCGGCACGCCAAATCCGTGGACGCTATCGCCCCGCTGGCCCAGGAACTCGGTGCCCAGGCGGTATTTGCGGCACACGACTATGAACCCCAATCCGACATTCGAGACGAGCAGGTACGTGCGGCATTGGCAAGCGCCGGCGTTGACTTTCAAACCTGCAAAGACCATGTGATCTTTGAGCGCCAGGAAATACTGACCCAAACCGGCACGCCCTATGGCGTATTCACGCCTTACAAAAATAAATGGCTGGCCACGCTGACAGAAACTCACTTGGGCAACCATGACTGCTCCGCCCTGGCATCCAAGCTGGCGTCGCGCCCAGCGGCATATTGCAACGACGTGCCTGCGCTTGCGAGGATTGGTTTCGAAGCAAGCAATCTGAGTACGCTGCGTTTGCCCACGGGCGCCTCGGGTGCCCGGCAGTTGTTCGAGGACTTTTTCGACCGGATGGATGAGTACCACGACACCCGCAACTTCCCCTCCAAAAAGGGGCCGAGCTATCTCAGCGTGCATTTGCGTTTTGGCACCGTTTCCATTCGCCAGCTCGTGGCGACGGCCCTGCAGCGTCAGATTCAAGGCAGTCAAGGTGCGGCCGTTTGGCTGAGTGAATTGGTATGGCGGGACTTTTATTTTCAAATTTTGGCAAACTTCCCCCATGTCGCCCAACGGGCGTACAAGTCAGAGTACGACGCCATCGTCTGGGAAAGCGGGCCTCGTGAAAAATCGTTGTTTGAAGCCTGGTGCCACGGAAAAACGGGTTATCCCCTGGTGGACGCAGCCATGGCGCAACTCAACCAAACAGGCTATATGCACAACCGCCTGCGAATGGTGGTTGGCAGTTTTCTCGTCAAAGACCTCGGCATTGACTGGCGTCAAGGCGAGGCCTATTTTGCCAAGCACTTGAATGACTTTGATTTGGCCGCCAATAACGGCGGGTGGCAATGGGTCAGCTCCAGCGGGTGCGACGCACAACCCTATTTCCGAATTTTCAACCCGATCAGTCAGAGTGAGAAGTTCGACCCGCAAGGGGATTTCATCCGCCGCTACCTGCCTCAATTGTCCTTATTGACCAACAAGGCCCTGCACGCCCCTTGGAAAACCAAACCGGATGAACTAAAGGCTGCTAAATTGACTTTGGGGGTGAACTACCCACACCCTGTGGTGGCCCATGATGAGGCCAGGTTACTCACCCTCAGTCGCTATGCCGTGGTCAAAAAATCGCTATCAAAGAAATAAAAAAGGGCCGTTCCCTGTCAAAGAACGGCCCAGAGGTTTGGTTGGGATTCAATCGCTTTTTCAGGCGTCAATCGTCGGGACGCAATAGGTGCGAACCAACTCAACCAATGTATCTTCCGAGTACGGCTTGCCCAGGTAATGATCCACGCCCAACTCACGCGCCAACTCACGATGCTTCTCGGCGATACGTGAGGTAATCATGATGACTGGCAGGTCATGCATCTTGGTGTCGCCGCGAATATTACGAACCAGGTCAAATCCGTCCATTCGAGGCATTTCAATGTCCGACAGCACCACTGAAGGAATCTCGTCTCGCAATCGCTCAAGCGCCTGCAATCCATCTGCTGCCAAAGCCACTCGGAAGCCCTCACGTTTCAACAACCTTTGCGTGACACGTCGAACAGTGATGGAGTCATCAACAACAAGAACCAATGGCGCTTGCCCTGGGCCATTTGACAGGGACGCAGATGCCGCCGCGCCTGACGATCCAGCGGCAGAGGCCTGCTCTTCGCCTTGGCGTTTGAACTCTTGCGCCTTTTTCCCATAAACCGACGCCAGCGCGACTGGGTTGTAAATCAACACGACGACACCTGAGGCCAACACAGACATGCCGGTCAGGCCGGGCAGGCGGGACAACTGAGGCCCCAAGTGTTTGACCACAACCTCTTGATTGCCCAGCACCTCGTCTACGTGCATGGCCAATCCTTGGCCTGCGCTTCGGAACACCACCACCGGCAACGTCTTCGTCCGCGCCTCCACACTGGCGGGCGATGATTGCAAAAGTGCACCGGCCCAGTAAAACGGGAGCATCTCACTACCAGATTCAAAAACGTGAGCTTGATAGGCTTGATCCACGCTATCTGCAGGCACACGACGCACCGTTTCAATCAAATTTGCAGGCACGCCGATCAATTTATCGCCCAATCGCAACATCACGACTTGGGTCACGGCTGTCGTCAAAGGCAGAACCAACTTGAATGTCGTCCCCTGCCCAGGCTTGGTGGTGGTTTCGATTCGTCCACCCAAGGCATTCACTTCGGCCCGAACGACATCCAGACCGATTCCTCGCCCCGCCAGCTCAGTCACTTGTGACGCCGTAGAAAACCCAGGGGTGAAGATAAAGTCGGCCAACTCAAGATCTGTCGGGGTTGCGCCCTCAGCGAGGTAACCTTCTGCTTGAGCTTTTTCCAGGATGCGATCCAGATTCAGCCCCGCACCGTCATCCTGAAACTCGACGGTGACGTCATTGCTTTGTTGCTGCAACTGAACCACGATGGTGCCTACAGCCGGTTTTCCTGCCTCAAGTCGCAACTCTGGTGACTCCACGCCGTGAACCACCGAGTTTCGCAACAGGTGTTCAAAGGCGGGCGCCATTCGATCCAGCACCCCGCGATCCATCTCCAAGGCGCCCCGGATGTCCAACTTGACTTGTTTACCTGTTTCTTTGGCTGCTTGCCGGACGACCCCGTACAAGCGATCTGAGATGCCGTCAAACTCCACCATGCGAGTGCGCAGCAAATCACGCTGCAACTCCCGGGCCTGACGTCGCTGAGCCACCAAGTCATCCTCGGTTCCCTCAACAGTGCGCTGCAAATTGCGGTGCACCGTTGCCACGTCATCCACTGACTCGGCCATCATCCGGGTCAGTTCCTGAACCCGTGTGAACCGATCAAACTCCAGCGGGTCAAAGCCTTGTGCCGAGTCTTTGGCTTGCGCCAGTCGAGACTGCATCTGCGATTCAGACTGCAGTTCAATGTCTCGCAACTGCCCCCTCAATCGATCCAGATTTCCCGTCAAATCGCCCAAGGATCCGCGCAGTTGCCCCAAGCGGACCTCCAAGCGGGAGCGCGTGATCATGACTTCCCCCGCCTGATTGACCAAACGATCCAGGAGCTGAGCGCGAACCCTCACACTCTGATTGGAGCCTTTGCGCGACGGAGCTATTTCCAATGCAGCAGCGGCCACCCTGGCACCCGTCGGAACCGAAGGTGCAACAGGCATGTCCCCAGGCTGCGTCACAGTCTCTGTCGTATCACTGCTCTCTGGCTCAGCGTCGGACGAGAGTGGCTCCCCGTCGTCCTGTGCGGACTCAGGATGAAGCAGTTCTTGCTCAGGTATCGCCCGAAGTTTTCCAAAGTTGGCTTGGATGGTGTCCAAACGTGCCATTAGTGGCTCAATTTGACTCTGATCCAATGAGTCTGAGCCCATGTGCTCAATCGCTGACTCCATGCGGTGGCTTAACTCCCCCATTTGCATGGCCCCTGCGAGACGGGCGCTGCCTTTCAGGGTGTGCAATACACGCAGCGCTTCGTTGCGAGCGCCTAGATTTCCAGGATGCGCGGCCCATTGGCGCAATGCGCCGCCCAACTGAGGCAGCAACTCAAGGGCCTCTTCCTCGAATATAGGGAGCAGATCGACGTCGAGTTGATCTGTAGCTTCAATGTCGCTGTCATCGTCGTCCAAGCGGTTATGGGCAAACAACTGCTCGACGGGCTTCGTGGCTAACGTCGCGGGGACAACAGCGGCCTCAATCTCGTCAGCCATGAATGAGTCCGTGTCGCCGTTCACGGACTCTTCCGCTCCCTGCAACTCGTCTAGCAATGGTTCGATCTCACCAGCGCCTTCGCCCCGGTTGTCAAGTGGGTTTGATTCAAGTTCGATCGGATCCTCGTCAACCGGTACTTCGACCGCACTCAATTCATCGTCAATCGTGGCGTAGCCAGAGGATGCGTCAATCTCAAGAACTTTTTTCAAGGCCTCGACCAAGCTTGGGTTGGGTTCTTTGAGAAAGCCAGCGGCGAACTGGTGCAGCAAACGTCGGATGTCTTCTGCTGACTCGACGAACAACTGCGCGTGTTCGGGTGTCCCTGCAATATGTAGGCGCACATGGTCCAGCGCGTGTTCTAGCACTCTGGAGATTTCTGACAGCGCGCCAAACCCAACAGTCGCGGAGCTACCGGCCAATGAATGTGTCAACGCCAAGGTCGACTCAGGCAGGGGTTTATGCAACTCCAGTGCCCACTCACTCAACTCTGTCAACAGCCGCCGGGACCATTCATCGGCTTCATTTAAATAGACGTTGTAGAGCGGAATGTCGATGCGCAAACCACCAATCACCTTGACCTGCTCTTCAAAGGCCAATTCTGGTTCTGGTTCTATCAAAGATTCCAATGGTGCACCACTGGTTGTAACGCTTTCTTCGTCAACCTCGGTGGCTGCCCGAACAGAGTCCACGCAGTCCTCTCGTTCGCCCTCAGGAACCAAAAGAACCGTTTCCGCATCGGGAAACTCTCCAAAGTCAAAATCGTCAAGATTCAAGGACTGGCTTTCGGCACCGTCACGGTCCGACTGCTCTTGGGCAACCAGATGGCCTTTGAAATCTAGCATCGACGTCGCTGCGTCAGCCAACTCGGTGGATGCAAAGTCGGGTTGACCCTCTTGCGAATCCTCGTCATTGGTTTTGAATGCTTCTGAAATATCTCCAGGCAGCAACATCTCAACTCGACGCCCCTCAAGGCGCATCGCATCGGCGGCCTCCCTGAAAACTCGCGCCTCCCAAGCGGCATCCTCGTCCACGGCGATATCTTCGATCCAGCGAGAAAACCCTTGCAAGGCATCGCCGCACAAATCGAGCATCGATGGACTCGCTGGCAACCGGTCGGCCAGCCAACTGTTTAGCAACTGCTCCATGGCCCAACCACCCTCGCCGAACTCGGTGAGACCGACCATGCGCGAGCTTCCCTTGAGGGTATGAAAAGCGCGTCGCAGCGTGGTCAGTTGGCCCAAATCATCAGGTTGGTCTGCCAATGCGTGTACAGCTTCCAGGCCGGTTTTGGCGACCTCCCGTGCCTCCTCCAGAAAGATCTCTTTGAGATCAATCTCTTCATCATCATTGTCGATCTCAGCTATTGACGACTCACGTGTCGGTGTCGGTGTCTGCACCTCTGGAGCAGGAATACTGATTGCCGCTGCTTGCACCGCAGTCTCTTCCACCGCGCCAGTCATATTCGCATCCGCGAGCCCCGTATCTTCCAACACGGCGGACATCTCAGGCGATGCGGTTGGCCCGACGTCGGGCTGCCGTTCACGGCCCATTACCGGTTTGAACTCCCCTGCCTCCTCGTCATAGACAAAAAGTTTCTTGGCGAGTTCGCGTTGATAACTCAACATATCAATCAGAAAGCCCAGCGCCCCCAAGCTATTCCCCAGCTTTTCAATCGCTGTATTTCTGTCAAATGATGCGTCGCCCCCATCGGCAAGAAATCTCTCTACCGTAGCTCTCATTCGCAGCGATGCGATCGCGGCCTGATCCAGTCCCAACACGGAAAAGACACCCCGCATTTGCGCCAATTGGCTGGGAACCTCATGAAGAGGCAGTGCGCTGGACGAATCGCGAAAATAAGCATCAAGCGACTTCTCAACATCAGACAGCGTGGTCCGCAATTCATCGACAACGCTTCCCATAATCTGTCGATCACTGACGCGCCGATAGAGCTCCTCCATCCACCCCTCAAGCGGTTCGGGGTCGCCGCCAGCATTGACGTGCACGAGTCGCCGCGCAAGGCCGGCACTTCGTGCCGGCATGTTCGAATCGGTCGGATCCATGTCCTCATAAGCGGCCTCAAGGAACAAAATTGCTGTGGCCACCTCCATCGCCAATGCAGGCGGAGGCGCCTCTGAGGAACGAGTCGTCGTCTCAACTGCCGCTGTCAATGCCTGGGCCAAGGCGCTGCTTTCTGGATGCAACTTAACCACAGAGTCAGCCACGAGGGCAAATTGGTCAGTTGCCGCCTTCAAGCGATTCGTCTCACCACCTGCCAATGCCGACCAAGTCTCCGTCGCAGACGCGATTCGCCGGCGAGCTTGCACCAGCATTGCAGGATCAAACCGCCCGAACTGCGGTTTGTCGTAGCTAAATGGAAGTGCCCCGGTCAGACCATACGCCCGACGCACAGCTGCAAGTACGGGGGTGTCCTCGTCGTTGACGGGGACCGCTTGCGCGCAAAAGAAAAGCAAATCTTGAGCAAGCCGGATCGACAGATCAGCGTCACCTTTGATCAAGGTCCGATATTGAAGGAAGATCCGTGACGCAACACGTTTGGCATAGACGTCTGAGGGGCACAATCCTTTGGCAACTGCCTCGAAATATGCTGCGCAGATTTTCCAGAACACCCGTGGCTCAAGCGCCGACTGATTGGCGGCGAATCCAAGGGAAACATCCCGCATGGCCTTGGAGGTCGAAACATTGCCCGTTTTAACGACATTGAGAACATAGCCCTCAATTCGGCTACGCGAGACCGCGTCATAGCCCTGTGCGGGCGGGCAATTCTGAATATCGACGTCAACCCATCGCCAGTCATGTGGCCAAAGATCCGCAGGGTGAATTCGCTCCTCACCCAACAATTCCTGCAGGTCCCGGTATTGTGGAAACAAGGCCACTGACGAGGCCTGCTTGCCTTTAAGAACACCTTCAAGGTATTCAATCAATGCGAAACTGGCGCGCTCCACTTTGTTCGTCGCCTCATCACTGCATTGCTCTGGTCGTTGCACAAAGCGCTGCGCCAGTGCTTCCATGGCGCGCAGAACCTTGGCAGGCGCTGGCATTCCCACCATCTCAAGCGCGCCGACGGCTTGGTGCAATTGTTGGCGGGCAATGCGCAGCTGACTGGCATCCAGCGCGGCTAAATCCGATCCCCGCGACAGGGCTGCGTCACGGACAAATCGGCGCAACGCTTTCGTGGCGCCGTCCAAAGACTTTCGCAACTCATCAAGCACCCAGGCCAACGGACCTAAATCAGGGGCGTTGGATTGATTTTCGCCAGTCGAGGCAACGTTTACTTGCATGGGGTCGTGCACTCCTGGAAACAAAGACGACAGTCGGTGAGGGTCAGGCAATTTTGAATCGAGCAACCGATTGACGCAGCTCCTCAGCCATCTTTGACAACTCGCGAACCTGAGCCGCGGTGGAACGTGTTCCCTCCCCGGTTTGCTCAGTCACAGCAAAAATATGTTGAATGTTGTCCGCCACCACATTGGCCAAACTGGCCTCGCGTGAGGTTGATGTTGAAATATTCTCAATCAAGTCAGCCAGTTTGCGAGACACGAGGTCAACCTCGGTCAGCGCTGTACCGGCGTTGTCGGACAGCTTGGCTCCTTCAACCACACCCTGTGTAGAGCGCTCCATGGCGCCCACAGCATCCTGGGTGTCAGTCTGAATCGCCTTCACCAAGGCTGAAATCTGACGCGTCGCATCCGCTGAGCGCTCGGCCAAACGCTGCACCTCTTCAGCAACCACCGAGAAGCCTCGCCCCGCTTCGCCAGCGGACGCCGCCTGAATGGCCGCATTCAACGCCAAGACGTTGGTTTGCTCGGTGATATCGGAAATCAGCTCTGTGATCTCTCCAATCTCCTGAGACGACTCGCCCAGTCGCTTGATGCGTTTGGACGTTTCCTGAATCTGGTCGCGAATGGCGTTCATACCACCGATCGCATGCTGCACCGCCTGCAAGCCAACCTCTGCGGCCTGAAGCGACTGACGCGCCACCGAAGCCGACTCTTGCGCTTGGGCTGACACATCGTTAATTCGCGACGCCATGTCCACAACAGAGCGGCCTGTTTCCCGAATTTCGTGAAGTTGTTCATTGGATGCGGCCAACAACTCAGTTGAAGTCGTGTCGACATCAGCCGTCGTCTGCGCCACTCGTGCAGCCGTTTTTTGTACGTTTCCAACAAGCGAGCGCAACTCTTCGACCGTATAGTTCACCGAGTCGGCAATGGCGCCGGTGATGTCCTCCGTCACCGTGGCTTCTTGTGTCAGATCACCCTCAGCAACCGTTTGCAGCTCATTCATCAGACGCAAAATAGCGGCCTGGTTGGCATCATTAACCCGTTTACCCTCTTGTTGCTGGTTCTCCGCGCGAACTCGTTGCACCTCCGCACCCTGCTGACGTTTGCGGCTATCGAGCAGCTGCACATAGGACAGACCACCCGCACAAAGCAAAGCCAACAACGCCGAGCCAATCAATGTAGACAGCGGCGCCACGCCAAGTCCCGCTTGCGAGGACAACTTGCCCTGCAATGTCTCTAGGTTCTGACGCAAAGGTTCACTGTCAGCCAAAATGGCAACCTGCGCCTCACGTGCTGAGACCAAACCCTGGAGGTTGCCCAAGATAGCGCCTGCTTGTGTTCGCGTTTCGTCAAACAACTTGATTAGCGCTTCCAGTTGCTCACGCGTCTGTGGATTTTTTGCGGCCGATAAACGAAGTTCTGGACTGCCATCCAGTAGGCCAACTGATATTTCCTTGAAGGAGTTCAGATCTTTACCCAAAAGAAAAACAGCCTCTGGACTCACACCATCCGCTGTCAAAAATTCATTGGACGATTTGCCGACACGTTGTGTCAACATAACAAGCTGACCCGCAGCGGAGATTTCGGCAGGCGGCGCATTTTGCTGCAACTTGAGAGAGGACACTGTTTCAGCAATCTCGAGCAGGTCAGACGATTGACGATTGATCAATCGAAGAGCAGCGCCGACTTGCGTCAAAATCTTTTGCTGAGACATCACAGTTGCGGCATTTTTTTCGGCGCGCTCCATCAGTGGAGCAATTTTCCCCAGGTCGCCCGCAAAGTCGGCGCTGAGGGCGGCCAGACCCATTTTCTCGTCGCCTCCCTGCAATCCGCGAACTGATTTCACCAACACCCCAGAGCTTTCCGCCACGTCCGGGAAAGCTTGTGAGCCGCCGACCAAGGCTTGAGACACCGATTTCGCCAACCGCTGAGACTGCATCAAGGAGTTGCCGGTGGCTTCAATTTGCTGCGCCACACGATCGCCCTGACTCAAGGCCAGCAACGTCACTCCGGCCAGCAGCACCAAGCTCACGCCAAGCAGAATAGACAGCACTCGCTGATGCTGCAGCACCGTTTTCTTGCCGAGCAAGGGCAAAGCGACCAGATCACTTTCCGCCTCGGACTCCCGAGCGCCGGCAGGCAGACCGGCGTAACCGGTCATTTTCCCCATAGGCATTGCGCCCATGGCACCATCCGGCATTCCCAGACTCATCCTTGAATCCTCCTCCAATTCGGGCGCTTTTTTTCCAAAAACTGCTTTCAACTGATCAACAACGGACATATCAAAACCTTAGGTTGGAACTTAAGCGCTAATGCTGAGGAATTCGGGAAACTGCGACAGGGTCTGCAGGTTAATTTCCTGCCAGGACACTCCATCGAGATCGACAAACTGATTGCCAAAGTAGGCGGGCGCGCCCTCAGGCGGCGGCCGCGCTGAAGCGAACGCATCTCTTTTACGCAAACCAGCCAAGCCGCCGACCAACAGCGAGCAGTTGATATCGAGCGCAGAATTAAAGGTAACAACGCTGGGGTCTGACTGCGAAAGGTCAGCGCCGCCAAAATTCGACGAGTCGCCCATGAAACTTGCCAAATCAACGACGCCACACAATGAGCCTCGCAGATTGGCAACACCCTTGAACCAGGCCTGTGCGTAGGGGACTGCCTGAATGTAGCTAACCGGAAAAATCTCTCCTGATTGCGACAATGGAAAAAGACAATGCCGATCACCCACCGTCACTGCCAACCAGGACGCCGACACCTCTTCGGTCCGCGCGGCCTTCAGTCGACTGGCCAGTCGGGTCTGGAGTTCTCGCAGTGCTTCGCGATTCGCCATCTCGAATGCCGGGCTTAGCCCAGTGCCTTGATTTTTGTCATCAACTCGGCGGCATCCACCGGCTTGGTGATGTAGTCCTTGGCGCCCTGGCGCATACCCCAGACACGATCAGTCTCCAAATTCTTGCTCGTGCAAATGATGATGGGAATGTCCGTGTACTCCGGGTTTCTATTGATTGATCGGGTCAACTGAAATCCGTTCTGTCCCGGCATCACGATATCCATCAGAATCAGATCCGGCTTCTGCTCTGTCAAGCGACGAAGCGCTTCGTCCGCGCCTTGTGCTGTCCGAACGGACATTCCGTTTTTCTGCAATAAATTGGTCAAATACATCAACTCGGTTTTCGAGTCGTCCACGACCAGTACATTTTGAATCGCCATTAACTTATTCCTTGCATTGCACGACCAAATTCCTGCACCGCATGCAGCAGTTGGTCTTTGGTAAACGGTTTTGTCAGATAGTCCTGCGCTCCGACCATTCGCCCTCGTGCTTTGTCAAAAACGCCATCCTTGGATGACAACATCACGATGGGAACATCTGCGAATTTAGCATTGCGTTTGATGATCGCGCAGGCTTGATACCCATCCAAACGGGGCATCAAAATATCGCAGAAAATTAAGTCGGGCTGGCAATCATTGACCTTGGCAAGCGCATCAAAGCCATCCTCAGCAAGAATGACCTCATGACCGCCCTGCTTCAGGAAGATTTCTGCACTGCGTCGAATGGTATTGCTGTCGTCGATGACCAGCACTTTAAAAGTCGTTATGGGCATGGTCACAAGCTAAAACTCCTGAACAAGCAATTGGGAACAATGAATATCGGCTGTCGAGACAGAAGGTCTCAGATGGCCACCATCTCGAAATCTTCTTTGCGGGCGCCACACTCAGGGCAAGTCCAGTTCACAGGGACGTCACGCCAAGCTGTTCCCGGGGCAACGCCGTGCTCAGGATCTCCTGTCGCCTCATCATAAATCCAACCACAAATCAGGCACATCCAAGTTTTCATCTCTGTCACAGCGTAAAAGGCCTTCCAATTAGAATGTATGCACCGATGCAGGTCCACATGTTTTATCAATGTGCCGCGCTAAACGGCCAGCGACATTCTGCCTTAAGAAACACCAGGGCCACCCCCATGGAATCCCCCATAGCTCCCTCACCCAATGACGAATCGCCAGAAAGCGCGCAACCAGCTTGCGTGTTGGTCTTCAATGCCAGCGACCCCAGTGGCGCAGGGGGTCTTTCAGCGGACATCACCGCCATGGCCTCCGTCGGAGCACATGCTGTCCCGGTTGTAACAGGTGCTTACACCCGCGACACGGCTGACATCTTCGGTCATTTTGCGTTTGACGACGAGGCGGTCGCCGAACAAGCCAGGGCAGTACTGGAGGATGTGTCTGTTCAGTTGATTAAAGTCGGTTTTGTTGGCACACCCGAGAACCTGGGGGTGATTGCTGGTATTTCTGCCGATTACGCCGATGTTCCAGTGATCGCCTACATGCCCAATCTGGCTTGGTGGGACGAGGTACAAATTGACATCTACCTGGACGCGTTCAAAGAATTGATATTGCCGCAAACCTCGGTGTTGGTCGGCAACCACAGCACTCTCTGGCGCTGGTTGTTGCCAGACTGGAGCATGGAGCGTCCGCCCGGCGCGCGTGACATTGCCAGAGCAGCAGAAGAGTTGGGCGTGCCCTACACCTTCGTTACCGGCATTCCACTGCCAGACCAATTCATCGACAACGTTTTGACCTCGGCCCAAGCCGTCATGGCCAGCGAAAAGTTTGAGCGATTCGAGGCTGTTTTTTCCGGGGCCGGAGACACGCTGTCCGCAGCTTTTTCTGCGCTGATTGCCAGTGGATGCGACATGACCGAAGCCTTCAGTGAAGCCTTGAGTTATCTGGACCACAGTCTGGAAGCCGGGTTTCGCCCTGGCATGGGCCATATCGTGCCGGATCGACTTTTCTGGGCGCAACCCGAAGACGACGAAGATACAGAACGCGTCGAAGGTGATCCTGCCACCTCTATTTCATTTTTGGACCACACCCCCAATGACACCAAGCACTGATCTCAACCTCGCCTTGTTCGAACGCGCCAAGCGCGTGATCCCAGGCGGCGTCAACTCCCCCGTTCGCGCCTTCAAGGCCGTGGGCGGCACACCCCGCTTCATCAAGCGCGCTCAAGGCGCCTACTTCTGGGATGCGAACGACCAGCGCTACATCGACTACATCGGCTCGTGGGGCCCAATGATTTTGGGCCATGGCCATCCAGCAGTGGTGGAAGCGGTTCAATCCGCCGTGCTCGAAGGCTTCTCCTTTGGAGCGCCCACGGAGCGGGAAGTTGAGTTGGCCGAGGAAATTTTGAAAATCATTCCCTCCATGGACATGGTGCGCTTGGTCAGCTCAGGCACCGAAGCCGCCATGAGCGCCATTCGCCTGGCCCGTGGCGCCACCGGGCGCAGCAAGTTGATCAAGTTCGAAGGCTGCTACCACGGCCATGCCGACGCCTTGCTGGTGAAAGCCGGCTCGGGTCTGGCGACCTTTGGCAACGCCACCAGCGCCGGCGTGCCGGCCGAGGTGGTTCAGCACACCATCGTGCTGGAATACAACAACATTGAGCAGCTGGAAGAGGCCTTTGTGCTGCATGGCCGCGAATTGGCCTGTTTGATGATTGAGCCGATTGCCGGCAACATGAACTTTGTGCGCGCCTCGGTGCCCTTCATGAAGCGTTGCCGCGAGTTGTGCACCGACTATGGCGCCTTGCTGGTGTTTGACGAGGTCATGGTCGGCTTCCGAGTGGCCCTGGGCGGCGCCCAAAGCGTCTACGCCAAGCTCATCCCCGGCTTTGAGCCCGACATGACGGTCATGGGCAAGGTGATTGGCGGCGGTATGCCGTTGGCAGCGTTTGGTGCCAAGCGGGACGTGATGGAGCAGATGGCCCCTCTGGGCAAGGTCTACCAGGCCGGCACATTGAGTGGCAACCCGGTGGCCACCGCGTGTGGTTTGGCCACCTTGCGTGAGATCCAGAAGCCCGGTTTTTACGAGTGTCTGGCCGCGAAAACACAGACCCTGACCCGCGGCCTGCAAGCCGCCGCAGACGCACAAGGTGTTCCCTTTTGCACCGACAGCGAAGGCGGCATGTTCGGCTTCTTCCTGTTTAACACCTTGCCGCAGAACTACGCCACGGTCATGACCACCGACAACGCCCGGTTCAACACCCTGTTTCATGGCCTGCTGGACCGCGGCGTCTACATCGCGCCCGCCTTGTACGAAGCGGGCTTTGTGAGCGGCGCACACACCGACGAGGACATCGTTGCCAGCATTTCAGCTGCCGGCGAGGTCTTCAAACTGCTCTCAAAATAAGAGCTATCTACGCTGACCTATAAAGGGCTAGAGCCCTATTTTCTGTAAAAAAATCGGCCTGGGCCGCTTTTTTCATGGGTGCATGCTTTCGCTCAATGGCGGAAATGGCGCACGCCGCTGAACACCATGGCCACGCCGCGCTCGTCGGCGGCGTCAATCACCTCTTGGTCACGCATCGAGCCGCCGGGCTGGATGACGCAGGTTGCACCGGCGTCCACCACCACATCCAGGCCATCGCGGAACGGGAAGAAGGCGTCGCTGGCCACCACCGTGCCGGCGAGTGACAGGTTGGCGTGCTGGGCCTTGATGCTGGCTATGCGGGCCGAGTCCAGACGACTCATCTGACCAGCACCGACCCCCATCGTCATGCCATTGGCACAAAACACGATGGCGTTGCTCTTGACGTACTTGGCCACACTCCAGGCGAACAGCAGGTCTTGCAGCTGCTCGGGCGTGGGCTGCTTCTTGGTCACGACCTTCAGGTCAGCCAGAGTCAGTTCGTGGTTGTCGGAGGTCTGCATCAGCATGCCGGACCCGATGCGTTTGACATCCATCGCATTGCGCCCCTGCGCCCAGGCGCTGTCGCCACCAACTGGCAGACTGATCTTGAGGATGCGCACATTGACTTTGGATTTGAAGACCTCCAACGCCTCAGGCGTGAAGTCAGGGGCCATCAACACCTCGACAAACTGCTTGGAGACTTGCTGCGCCGCCTGCTCATCCAGCGGGCGATTGAAAGCGATGATGCCGCCAAACGCCGAGGTGGGGTCGGTCTGGAAAGCCTTGCTGTAGGCATTCAACGGGTCGGTGCCCACGGCCACGCCGCAGGGGTTGGCGTGCTTGACGATCACGCAAGCGGTTTCGCTGAAGCTTTTGACACATTCCCAAGCCGCATCGGCATCGGCCAGGTTGTTGTAGCTCAGCTCTTTGCCTTGCAACTGCACGGCCGTGACCAACGAACCGGGCGCAGGAAACAGGTCGCGGTACAGAGCGGCTTGTTGGTGTGAGTTTTCGCCGTAGCGAAGGTCTTGCAACTTGACGAAGCGGCCATTGGCCTGACCTGGGAACAGGTCCAACTGGGGCGCGGCGTCGCCAGCGGGCACGTCATCCCCAATTTGCACGGCCGACAAATAGTCGCTGATGGCGCCGTCGTACTGGCTGATGCGGTTGAAAGCGGCCACACTCAAGGCAAACTTGGTCTTGTCGCTGACTTTGCCTGCGGCCTTGAGTTCGGCAATCACCGTGGCGTACTGCGACGCATCGGTCAGCACGGCCACGTCTTTCCAGTTCTTGGCGGCACTGCGCACCATGGCGGGGCCGCCAATGTCGATGTTCTCGATCGCGTCCTCCAGCGTGCAGCCGGGCTTGGCGACAGTGGACTCAAACGGGTAGAGGTTCACCACCAGCACGTCGATGGTGTCAATGTTGTGCTCAGCCAGCGCAGCCATGTGGGCTGGAAAATCCCGGCGCGCCAGCAGGCCGCCATGCACGCGGGGGTGCAGCGTCTTCACACGGCCGTCCAGCATCTCCGGAAAACCCGTCATCTCGGCCACTTCGGTCACGGGCAAGCCGTTGTCGGCCAGCAATTTGGCGGTGCCGCCGGTGGACAGGAGCTTGATGCCCTGGGCGTGCAAGGCCTGCGCCAGTTCAAGGATGCCGGTTTTATCGGAAACGGAGAGGAGTGCGTTCATGGGTAGTCAAAGTTGAAGTCAAAAAATCGGGTGCCTACCGCTGCGCGGTGTGACGCAAGGGTCAAGGCGAAATCAGGTGATGAGCTTGTGCTCCAGCAGCTTCTTGCGCAGGGTGTTGCGGTTCAGCCCCAGCCACTGCGCGGCCTTGGATTGGTTGTTGTCCGCGTGGCGCATGACGATTTCCAGCAACGGCTTCTCCACCACGTTCACGACCATGTTGTACATGCCGTCCGGCTCGCTCTCGCCCAGGTCCCTCAGGTAGCCTTCCAAGCTGTGGCGCACTGTCTCCTCAATGTGCATATTGCTCATACTTTCTCCATTTGTTTTTCTTGCCTGTCTCTCAAATTCACGTCCAAAACGGCTGGCATTCGGTCCATCCGCGTGTTCAAGTCGTCAAAAAAATCGGCCACGGCCCGGGATTGCAGCTCGCAATCCTCAATCAGATTCATGCCCGCCCGAAAGGCATCACCTCCCGGCAGCGCTTTCACATACCAGCCGATGTGCTTTCGTGCAGTGCGTACCCCTGCGTACTCGCCATACAGCGAGTAGTGGTCCAGCAGGTGCTCCAACAGCAGGTGTTTGACCTCCGCCACCAAGGGCGGTGCGAGATGCGTGCCGGTGGCCATGAAATGGGTGATCTCCCTAAATATCCAGGGTCGCCCTTGGGCTGCGCGGCCAATCATCACCGCATCCGCACCCGTCGCAGCCAACACCTCGCGGGCCTTCTCTGGCGAATCGATGTCGCCATTGGCCACCACTGGCACACGCACCGCGGCCTTGACGGCGGCGATGGTGTCGTACTCGGCCTGGCCCTTGTAACCCTGCTCGCGGGTGCGGCCATGCACGGTGATCATTTGCACGCCGGCTTGCTCAGCCGCCAGTGCAATCGCCAAAGCATTTTTTTCGGTCTGGCACCAACCCGTGCGCATCTTCAGCGTCACCGGCACGTTGCGCGGCGCACAGGCCGCCACGACGGCTTCAATGATGGACAAAGCCAGCGCCTCGTCCTGCATCAGCGCAGAGCCTGCCCACTTGTTGCAGACTTTCTTGGCCGGGCAGCCCATGTTGATGTCGATGATTTGGGCGCCGCCGTCGATGTTGTAGGCGGCAGCGTCGGCCATCATTTGCGGCTCAGTACCGGCAATCTGCACGGCAATCGGGCCGGGCTCACCCTCATGGTTGGCACGGCGCGAGGTTTTCAGGGTGTCCCATAAATCCGGGCGACTGGTCACCATCTCGCTCACCGCGTAGCCCGCGCCCAGTCGCTTGCACAACTGGCGAAACGGCCGATCTGTCACCCCTGCCATGGGGGCAGCAAAATACGGGTTGGCAAGCGAATAAGGACCGATGTTCATTGAACCAATGGCAAAAGGAGCGGCCACTGCAGCGCCCAAAAGGGGCGGTGGCAGGGGTGGAAAAGTCGGGGAGGGACCGATTCTAACTGCTTAATATTTCAGCAGTTGAAACTTATTTCAATCGATACACTGGGACCAATGCAAGATTGGCTTAACTCACTGCTCACCCTCCTCGCCCTGCCAGAATACGGCCTGAGCTCGGTTTTTGTGGTGTCGTTTATCTCGGCCACCCTGCTGCCCCTGGGCTCCGAGCCGGCCGTGTTTGGCCTGGTCAAACTGAACCCGCACCTGTTTTGGCCGGCCATTGGCGTCGCCACCGTCGGCAACACACTGGGCGGCATGGTGACCTGGGCGATGGGTTTGGCGTCCCACAAAGTGGTGGACCGCTACAGCTACTCCAGCCACCATGTGCGTGCGCTGGACTGGTTAAAGCGCATTGGGCCCAAAGCCTGTTTGTTAGCCTGGTTGCCCTTGGTGGGCGACCCCTTGTGCGCGGTGGCGGGCTGGCTCAAGCTGCCCTTCTGGCCCTGCGTCGCCTACATGGCCATCGGAAAACTGGCGCGCTACACCTTGATGACGGCAGCGTTGGTCGGGGTGTTTGGCGCCTAGGGAGTGGGTCTGACCGGCCATTGCGCACCGGTCATCAAGTCACTATCTTTTCAATAGCTACTCACGCATACTCCACTCGGACTTCACCCTGTTTTGGCATCAAAACGGGGGAGGCATCCAGTCCCAAACGATTCACACCACTCACCAGCGCTTTGATCGACGCGGTGACGATGTTGCCGTCAATATGCACGCCAAAGCATTCATTGCCGCCCGCAGCCGGCGCGAGTTCCAGAAACGCGCAAGCCTGGGCGTCTCCGGCTTGGTGGCTGGCGCTGGTGGAGCGCTCTTCAAAACTGCGCACCTGTAATGACAGACCAACCTGCTCCAGGGCATGCACCGCGGCGTCGATGGGGCCGTTGCCCTCGCCCATCAAACGTTGCTCAACGCCGTTGATCTCAACCTGCAACTCAATCGCCTGCTGGTTGCCGTGCTCCAACAGGTGGTGACTGATGTAACGCACGGGCGTCGCCACTTCCAGGTAGGTGCGTGAAAACAGTTGCCAGACATCTGTCGCCGTCAACTCGCCGCCATGGGTGTCGGTATGTTGTTGCACCACGCCCGAGAACTCCACCTGCAGACGCCGGGGCATGACGATGCCGTAAGACGACTCCAGCAAGTAGGCAATGCCGCCCTTGCCAGACTGGCTGTTGATACGGATGACCGAGTCGTAGCTGCGACCCACGTCGGCCGGGTCGATCGGCATGTAAGGCACGTTCCACAAGGCATCGGGCTTTTGCGCGGCAAAACCTTTTTTGATGGCGTCCTGGTGCGAGCCGGAAAAAGCGGTGAACACCAAGTCCCCCACGTAAGGGTGGCGCGGGTGAATCGGCAGCTGCGTGCAGTATTCGGCTGTGCGCGCCACTGCATTGATGTCTGAAAAGTCCAGCCCGGGCGACACACCCTGGGTATAGAGGTTGAGCGCCAAGGTCACCAAATCGACGTTGCCAGTGCGCTCGCCGTTACCAAACAGACAACCTTCGACCCGGTCGGCCCCCGCCATCACGCCCAACTCGGCGGCGGCCACGCCCGTGCCCCGGTCGTTGTGGGGGTGCAAGCTGAGCACCACGCTGTCGCGACGGGCCAAGTGGCGGTGCATCCACTCAATTTGGTCGGCGTACACATTGGGCATGGCGACCTCGACCGTGGCGGGCAGGTTCAAAATAACTTTGCGGGTGGGCGTCGCGCCCCAGGCGGCGGTCACCGCATCGCACACCTCCAGCGCAAAGTCGAGCTCTGTGGCGGTGAACGCCTCGGGGCTGTATTGCAGCATCCAGTCTGTGGCGGGTTGCTCGCTGGCCAGTTGCTTGACCAGGTTCACAGCGGTTACGGCCATCTGGACCACCTCAGGCTTACTCATGCCAAAAACGATGTCTCGGAATGGCTTGGAGGTGGCGTTGTACACATGAACAATGGCGCGACGCGCGCCGTTCAACGACTCCATGGTGCGGCGAATCAGGGGCTCGCGCGCAGGGGTGAGCACCTCAATCGTCACATCGTCCGGAATGTGGCCGCCTTCGATCAACTCGCGAACAAAGTCGAAATCGGTTTGCGACGCAGACGGAAAGCCAACCTCAATTTCCTTGAAACCAATGGCGCACAAGGTTTTGAACATGCGCATCTTGCGCTCGGCATCCATGGGCTCAAACAGCGACTGGTTGCCATCCCGCAAGTCGGTGCTCATCCAAATCGGTGGCTGGGTGATGGTGCGGCTAGGCCATTGCCGATCCGGCAGGTTGATAGGGGCAAAGGCCTGGTATTTGGTGGCGGGGTGGGTCAACATGGCGAAGTCTCCTGATCAATGGCGCACGACATGCGCTTGAATCCATCGTAATCAAGAAGGCGTGGCAGGTGCTGCCGCATTTACCTCAAATTCGCAAAACATCGGCAGGAAAAATCATTTTTATAAAATATGTAGCCATATTCAGCCAATCATAATATCTTAGACGCAATAGACCATCAAACCCAGGACTAAAAAGGCGGTCAAACGGGTCGACACCAGAAACAACAAAGCCCTCGTGCAAGAGGGCTTCATCGACGAAAGCGGCGGAGAGGTCAGGGGCGGCACCCCACCGCAACGACTCAGGTGATCAGGAGCTGAACAGGAAGTTCATCACGTCGCCATCCTTGACCACGTATTCCTTGCCCTCGGCGCGCATCTTGCCCGCGTCTTTGGCACCCTGCTCGCCCTTGAAAGCGATGAAGTCTTCAAACGCAATGGTCTGGGCGCGGATGTAGCCTTTTTCAAAGTCGGTGTGGATCACGCCAGCAGCCTGCGGGCCGGTATCGCCCACATGGATAGTCCAGGCGCGCACTTCTTTCACACCCGCGGTGAAGTAGGTTTGCAGACCCAGCAACTTGTAGGCGGCAACGATCAGGCGGTTCAAGCCCGGCTCATCCTGGCCCAACTCGGCCAGGAACATGGCCTTGTCTTCGTCTTCCATGTCAGCCATTTCGGCCTCCATCTTGGCGCAAATGGCTACGACCGGCGCGTTTTGGCTGGCTGCATAGGCATTCAGGCGGTCCAGAAACGGGTTATTCTCAAAACCATCTTCTGACACGTTGGCCACAAACATCGCGGGCTTGGCGGTGATCAGGAAAAACTGGGTGAGCAAGGGCATCTCTTCTTTGCTGAACTCCAACGTCCGCACGGGCTTGGCTTCATTCAACGCCGCCTGGCACTTCTCCAGAATGGCCACCAGCTTGATGGACTCCTTGTCACCCGAGCGAGCCAGCTTGGTGACACGGTGCAAGGCCTTTTCAACAGCCGTCAAGTCCGCCAGGCATAACTCGGTCTGGATCACTTCGATGTCCGAGATCGGGTCGACCTTGCCGGCCACGTGGATGACGTTGTCATCTTCAAAGCAGCGCACCACGTTGATGATGGCGTCGGTTTCCCGAATGTGGGCCAAAAACTTGTTGCCCAGGCCTTCACCCGTGCTGGCGCCCGCCACCAGACCAGCAATATCCACGAACTCCACAATCGCACGCTGAATTTTTTGCGGGTTCACGATGGCCGCCAAGGCGTCCAAGCGTGCATCCGGCACTTCCACGATGCCCACATTGGGTTCGATGGTGCAAAAGGGGTAGTTTTCGGCCGCGATGCCAGCCTTGGTCAAGGCGTTGAACAAAGTTGATTTACCAACGTTGGGCAAGCCCACGATGCCACACTTCAAACTCATGAAAATATCCTTAGAAATCAACGCACTATCGAACCCAACCTGGGCATCGGGGAAGTGCAAGACGCGCGAACGGCGCGAGATCGTGAAGACCGGGGCAAACCGCACCAAACCCTGCTTTAGCGCAAAGCTTTGCCCTCGTTTTGTCCTGGGGGAATGGTGCCAATTGTAATGATTAGCGAGTCGCTACTGCGCCGCAGCACCGCAAGCGGCGGGCGCATCCTGCGTGATCGGGTCTTAAGTGGCTTTGGCGTGCGACTGAATGCGCGCAAAGGTACCTTTCTGATTGCGACGAGCGTGGCGGGGAAAGCCTTTGCCCACCGAAGAATCCTTCAACTTCCTCGACCCGTGGCGGATTAGCTCAGGAACTTGTTCCAAGTCCCGATGTTGTGAACGTCTCGGTAGCCATTTTTCAAAAGAAGAAGTTTTGCCATTCCACTTCGTGTCCCGCTGGCACAGCAAAGGACAACCGGGGCGGACTTGGGTATCTCACCAAGCCTTCTTCCCAACTCCTGCAGGGGGATGTTGATTGTTCCAGGCGCGTTGGCGCTGGCGAACTCCCCCGCTGATCGCACGTCAACCAAGATGGCGCCGTTTTTCTTGAGTTCTGGCAGCATGGCAAGGACTCTTTTTGAGTTCCACCACTTGTACCCAAACCAAAGAACCAGGGCCATGAACGGCCAGTATTGTTGAAAAAAATCCGAAAAATCCATATAGCTCCTTGGCTGACAAAATTGATGAGGTTTCGGTGGACAGCGCCACCACCAGGTGGCTCAAATCAGCGGCATTTACAGCCACGAAATACCAAGGCCGCCCGATAACGGCCCCTGCCAACTGATGATTCTGTCAACGGCGATTTTGTCCTGATTTTGCGGCCTGAAATTCGCAAACCGTCAGAAGCCATTGAGGCCATTGGCCTTTTAAAATCGCCCAGCCTAAGGGACAGTTTTCGGGCGCGACGCCCCAACCTTGGTCAAGGCGTTGAACAAGGTCGATTTACCACCGTTGGGAAAGCCCACAACGCCACACTTCAAACTCATGAAAAATCCCCAGAAATCAACGCACTATCGAACCCATTGTGGGCATCGTGGAAGTGCGGAGCGCGCGAACGGCGCAAGATCGTGAAGACCGGGGCAAACCGCGCCAAACCCGGCCTTAACGCAAAGTTTTGTTCTGGGGGGTAGTTCCAATTGTAATGATTAGCGAGTCGCCTCAGCACCGCAGGCAGTGGGCGTCTCGCGCATCCTGCCGCGCGAATCATTCATGGCTTGACGCGTTTCAAGCCACTCTGCCTCTGGCGTTTAAACCAAGGACTGCGGACTTTCGATCATTTTTTGGTAGACCATGCTTTGCAAAAGCATTTAGTCATTGGCGACGAGACCAACAAACTCGACGCCGAAATGAGTCAATGAAGTCCCACTTTGCTTGAGCTTCTCGTCGTCAAACGCCGCGCGAACAACTGCCAGCAGTGACAAACTGGCCTCTATGCTGCGCAGCGTGAGGCGAAAGGTCAATCGGATTGTTTCGCCGGGCTCGGCCAGTTTTCGTGGTCCATCGATCAGGGCGCCGTTGGCACTCAGATTGGAGATGATTCCCGTCAAATTTTTGCCGTTCTCCGGCGCCGCACGAATATTGACAATGATTTTGGTCTTAACCCTGGCCTCTTTGCGAATCACGGTTCCCTGCACTTCTTTGGGAAAGGAAACATGAAGATAGTTGTAGGGCAGTTTGCACACCCGCTGCACGTCACAGGCAAATCCGAACGCATTTTGGCTGGAAAAGACCCGCATGATGAGCTGATCCCCCTCCATCAGTTGCAGGCGGACATTGTTGGCCGTTGCCGGCGTGGTCAGCAGCAAGCTCAGGTCTTGGCAATACCCAATCAGGCGCACAAAACAGCGCTCGGCAGAAACTTTTTTAGGGGGTTGCGCTTGAAGTCGATCGCCCACCTTGAGATTCATCGCCTCGAATGGAAAGCTGCCTTGGGCGGCATTGGCCCCTGACTCCGCCATTACAGGATACCCATCCAGATTTTCAACCTCACCCTTAGTTTCAAAATCGCTTTTCTCTAGTGGGTTACTACTCATTGGGTGTGATCCGTTCGGCAGAGGTGAGGATGGGTCGAAGAGGAGCCTCCAATTGACTCCCGCAAAGTATCGCTGCTTTCAGAGTCATGGGCACCACGTCTTCTGTCGTCCTTGCTGGGGCGTCTTGCAGCAGGCCTCATTCAACTGCCCTAGTTGGCGTGTGCGCGCCCGATGCATTCATGCTTCGACCAACCACCAGAGGGAATGCAGCCTACCCAAAGTTCAGGTCTGCCAAGACCGTCTGACCAACTCGTAAAACGGCCCCGACCCCATCCACCGTGATGCAGTTCATGCCAAAAGTCACCGCCCCGTTGACACGCGCGTCTTGCCGATAGGCTTGCAAGGTGTCGCTCACCTCAGGGCTGCTTTGCCCGGTGGTGGGGTCGATATTGGGAATGGGGCAGCGCGGGCAGGGCTTGACGGGTTTGAGCACCACCTGATCAGGGCCAGCGTCCACTTGAATCTGAAGGAGCCGATCCTCGTCATGCGCTTCCACGCCGCTCAACACCAGATTGGGGCGAAAGCGCGCCATGCTGACGGCGCCGTTCCCACCAGCAAGCAGCCGCTGATTCAGTCCCGCCAAAGAAGACTCGCTGATCACCAGCAAGGGAAACCCATCGCTGAACTGGTTCAAGGCGGGTACGCCATCAGTCCATTTCAGGCTGGCCACCCGCCGATGGGCCGGGTCGAAACGAACCAAGCGGTAAGAGGCCGATGCCGCACCGCCGCCAAGAAATTGGGTGAACCATTCGGCCACCTGATCGCCCATGTCGTGCGCTGGAACGTGATCGTCCCAGACTTGAACCGTCACCAATGGCCCCTCGGCGTCAAACTGCACGGCCAATACCGGCATGCCGGGTGCACGCAACTCCATCTCGGTCGCCATCAGACTGGGCTCAATCAGCGCCATGCGGGGGTGCTCGCGCTGGGTCACAAAACGACTCTGAGCATCAATCACCATCCAGGCCCGGTCCCATTCCAGCCCCGTTTCAGTCAGGCGTACCGCCTGCACCTCGATACCAGCGCAGGATTTCACCGGGTAAACAAACAAACGGGCGATGGCACCGGTTACGTCGCCGTCAGGCAGGTCACTTGGATTCACACAGAACTCCCGTCGGAAGGAAAGTAGGGATTTTGCCCTGCCTCCTACAATCTTGTGCATGACTCAACCCTTAGATATATGCATCCGCGGCAGCGGCATTGTGGGGCGCACGCTGGCATTGCTCCTGGCCCGGGAGCGGTTGCGTGTCGGACTGGTGCAACAGCCGACACCGGGGGCGTCGTCACCGAGCAAGCCGGATGTGCGTGCCTATGCATTGAACGCCAAGTCGCGCGCCCTACTGGAGTCGGTGCGCTGTTGGCCAGACCCACAGCACGCCACAGAAGTGCTCAACATGCAGGTCCGCGGCGATGACAGCGGGGAGGTCAACTTCTCCGCCACCGAGCTTCATGTGCCCGGCCTGACCTGGATTGTGGACGTGCCGGTGCTGGAGGCGCAGTTGGCAGATGCCGTTCGGTTCCAGCCTCAAATTGAGGTGCTGAGCGAACCCAAGCCCGCCAAACTCACTGTGATCTGCGAGGGAAAAGCCAGCAGCACACGCGCAGAATTTGGCATTGACTTTGACGTCAAGCCCTACCCCCAACATGCCATTGCCGCCCGCCTGACCTGCGAGATACCCCATGGACAAACCGCTCGCCAGTGGTTTTCTCAGGGTGAAATTCTGGCTTTTTTGCCCATGGATGGCCCGCAGGGGAACTCTTTGGCTTTGGTGTGGTCAGTTCATGATTCGCGGGTGCAAACCTTGGTAGATGCCAATGCGCAGGAATTTTGTCAACAGCTCGCAATAGCCAGCCAAGGCAGCCTCGGTCAACTGACGCTGAGCAGCGACCGTGTGGCTTGGCCCCTGCAAATGGCTCGTGCGGAGCGTTGGGCCGGCTTACACGAGGGGAAACCGTGGGTATTGGCTGGCGACGCTGCGCACAACGTGCACCCTTTGGCAGGCCAGGGACTGAACTTGGGTCTGGCCGATGTAGCTGCTTTGGCCACGGTGTTGCACGAGCGTGAATACTGGCGCGCCGTGGGTGACGAGAAGCTGATGCGCCGGTACGAACGATCCCGCAAGGCGGACGTATTGGCTACCGGCACCGCGATGGATGGGTTGCAGCAGTTGTTTTCGCAGCAGGGTGCCGCTTGGCAGTCGGCGCGCAACTGGGGCATGAACGGATTTGAACGAAGCGGCCTGCTCAAGCAGTGGGTGGCACGTCAGGCCATGGGCCTGCAATGATGGATTGGAACAAAAATGAACTTGATGAAAACGGCGCTGATGGCGACCACCCTGTTGGTCAGCTTGACCATCAACGCCCAAGAGGCCACGATTCGCAAAAATCTGGCCGAGCGGGTGCCTCAATTGCCCGCCATTGACGAAATCACAAAAAGCCCAATGCCTGGGCTGTTCGAGATCCGCGTCAACGGCTCTGAAATCTATTACACCGATGCCAAAGGCGACTTCCTGGTCAACGGCAGTCTGATCGACACCCGCCAACGTCGCAACCTGACGGAAGAGCGAGTGGAAAAACTGACGGCCATCAACTTTGACGCCTTGCCCCTCAAGGACGCCTTTACAACCGTCAATGGCAACGGAAAACGCAAAATGGTGGTTTTTGAAGACCCCAACTGTGGCTATTGCAAACGCTTTGAGCAAGACCTGCAAAAGGTCAAAGACGTCACCGTCCATTTGTTTCTGTATCCCATCTTGGGCGCCGACTCTGTTGAAAAATCCAAAAACATCTGGTGCGCCAAAGACAAAGCCAAATCCTGGCAGGATTGGATGCTGCGAGAAAAAGTGCCAGCCAGCGCCAGTTGCGATACCAGCGCCGTCGCCCGCAATGTCGAACTGGGTCGCAAGTACAAGATCACCGGCACACCGACTCTGATCTTTGCGGATGGCTCTCGTATTCCAGGCGCCATCAACGCCGACCAAATCGAGCAACACCTGGCGGAACGCAAGAACTGATGGCAAGCGCCGCTCTTGCCTTCCGCGTGCGGGTCCTGGACCGGCACGCCCACCTGTTTCAGGTCAGCCTCACTGTTGCCAACCCGGCTGCAGCACAACAAGTCAGCCTGCCGGTTTGGATACCAGGCAGCTACCTGATTCGCGAGTTCTCCAAGACGCTGCAAAACCTTCTGGCCAGCCAAGGCAAAAAGTCCGTGGCGCTCACCCAGCAGGACAAGTGCAGTTGGCAGGCAGATTGCGTCGCCGGCAAGCCTTTGGTGCTGAGCTACGAGGTGTACGCGTTTGACAACTCCGTGCGCACCGCCTGGCTGGATGCCTCGCGCGGGTTTTTCAACGGCACCAGCTTGTTTCTGCAAGTTGCCGGACAAGAATCCGAGCCGCATCAAATGACGCTGGAGGCCGACAAAGCACTAGCCGGTTGGCAAGTGGCCACCGGGTTGACCCCTGCCAAGGTCGATAAAAACGGCTTTGGCCGTTACCTGGCCGCCAATTACGACGAGTTGGTGGATTGCCCGGTCGAGTTGGGCGCATTCTGGAGCGACACCTTTGTGGCGGCGGGCATTGAACACCGTTTTGTCGTCGCTGGCGCGCCGCCCAGCTTTGACGGCGCACGGCTTTTGGCCGACACAAAAGCGATTTGCGAGACAGAAATTCGTTTCTGGCATGGTGCCAAGAGCCGCAAGAAGGCGGATCAGCCACCGCACCGCAACTACCTGTTCATGCTGAACGTGGTGGACGACGGCTATGGCGGACTGGAGCATCGCAACTCCACGGCTCTGATCTGCATGCGCAAGGACTTGCCGCGGCTCAGCCATCCGGCACTTACCCCCGCCAGCATCAACCTGCCCGACGCCAAGCCCGCCGTCAACGAGGGCTACACCCAGTTGTTAGGTCTCATCAGCCATGAGTACTTTCACACCTGGAATGTGAAGCGTTTGCGCCCCGCCGAGTTTGCTCGCTATGACTATGGGCAAGAAAACTACACCGAACTGCTCTGGTTTTTTGAAGGCTTCACCAGCTACTACGACGACTTGCTGCTGCACCGCGCCGGCTTGATCGATGAAACGGCCTACCTGCGCCTGCTCAACAAAGCTATCAATCAGGTTCACCAAACGCCCGGACGCATGATTCAAACCGTGGCCCAAGCCAGTTTTGATGCCTGGGTGAAGTACTACCGGCAAGACGAGAACACCCCCAATGCCACGGTGAGTTACTACACCAAAGGCGCACTGGTGGCTTTGTGCCTTGACCTCACGCTGCGCAGTGAGGGCAAGACGACATTGGACGAGGTCATGCGCGCGCTGTGGCAGCGCTGCCAAGGTGGTCCCATGACCGAGGCCGATGTGCTGGCCGTGCTGGAAACCCTGGCGGGCCGCTCGCTGGCCAGCGAAGTCGCCCAATGGGTGCACAGCACGACCGATCTGCCGATTCAAGCCTTGCTGGAGCAGCGCGGTGTTGCCGTGCTGAACGAACCCGCGCAACTGGCGCAGCGCCTGGGCGTGCGTGTGAGCGAAGGCAGTGCAGTTCAGATCAAAACAGTCTTGCGTGGCGGCGCCGCCGAACAAGCCGGCTTTGCCGCAGGAGACGAATGGCTGGGCGTGCAAGTGGGCAAAGGCAAAACCGCGACCCAATGGCGTCTGAAAAAACTGGATGACCTGCTGCTTTACGCAGACGCCAGCCCTGAACTGGTCGCCATGGTGGCCCGTGACAAGCGCATTCTGAATCTTCAACTGACCTTGCCCACGGCAGTCAACACCTGGCTGCTCGTCGCACGGGACAAGACCCGGGTCAATCAATGGCTGAAACCATCCTGATTGCCCTTAGCATTTCTTTTTACCAACCAACTCATTGAGATCTGCATGAACTACGAAATGATCACCGTCCGCACCGAGGGCGACAAAGTCGGCATCGTCACCCTCAATAGGCCCAAGCAACTCAATGCCCTCAACGACCAACTGATGACCGAGCTGGGCGACGCGCTCAAGGCGTTTGACGCCAATGAGGCCATTGGCTGCATGATCATCACCGGCAGCGAGAAGGCCTTTGCGGCCGGTGCTGATATTGGCGCCATGGCGAACTACAGCTTTGCCGATGCCTACAAGGGCGACTACATCACCCGTAACTGGGAGCACATTCGCGCCATTCGCAAGCCCGTGATCGCGGCCGTGAGCGGCTTTGCACTGGGTGGCGGCTGTGAACTGGCCATGATGTGCGACTTCATCATTGCCGCCGACAACGCCAAATTTGGCCAGCCCGAAATCAAACTCGGCATCATTCCCGGCGCCGGCGGTACGCAGCGCCTGCCCCGCGCTGTCGGCAAGGCCAAGGCCATGGACATGGCTTTGACTGGCCGCATGATGGACGCCACCGAGGCCGAGCGCGCCGGATTGGTCAGCCGCGTGGTGGCACTGGACAAATTGATGGACGAAGCCCTGGGCGCCGCCCTCATGATCAGTGAGTACTCACAAATTGCCACCATGGCCGCCAAAGAATCCGTGAACCGTGCCTTTGAAGGCACCTTGAGCGACGGCGTGACCTTTGAGCGCCGCCTGTTCCACGCCTTGTTTGCCACGGCTGACCAGAAGGAAGGCATGGACGCTTTTGTGAACAAGCGCCAAGCAATTTTCACCAACCGCTGAAAACCACGATTTCTGAAGGCTATAATCTTGCCTCGTTGGTGATATAGCTCAGTTGGTTAGAGCGCAGCATTCATAATGCTGATGTCGGTGGTTCAAATCCACCTATCACCACCAAAATTTAAAAACCCGCAACGGCTTCGGCTCTTGCGGGTTTTTTCTTGCCCATCCGCAATGTAGCTGTGGCGAATCCCTTGCAAAATAGCGGGCATGACCGCCCTTTTCTTTTCCGACGAATCGCTTCATTCCGCAACGGCAAGCACTTTGTCTCTGCTGCCGCCCGATGACCCGCTGCGCGCCACGCTGCACAACGAGGTCCACGCCCGCCCCTCTGCCCGCGTGCGATTGCCGGCGATGGTTATCTATGTGGCGGTCCTCAACGCCGGCGTGACGCGGGAGCAGGAATGTGCCCATTTGCGCCTGTTGCCAGGCCAGGCCGACTTGCCGCTGGACAGCCTTCAGAGCAGTTTTCTGCGCTTGCGCTTTGAGGGCTACAGCATCAAGTGGGAGCGGCATACCGAGTTCACCCGCTACTCCGTTCTGCAAGATTTGCCGGACGAGGTGGTTTTGGGGACGCCAGAGCCCGATTTACTAAAGAACCTGGCTGTCACCCCTGAGTGGTTGCGAAACCTGCCGGGGCGCACCGTGGCCGCCATTCAATTGGCCATGGTGCACGGTGATCTCAATGACCTCCCCGCCGTCATCACTGACGCCCAAGCCTGGTTCGGGCCCAGCACGCTGATTGCGTCGCAGTTGGGCAACGCCCCCAACAAAACCACGGGTCACTCGGTGGCGATTACGGATTTTCGAATCCGCTCAGACGGTTTCGAGCGCATTCTGGTCATTGCGCCCACCCACACCAGCAAGCCCCGCGCGGGTCGTATTGCCCAACGCCTGCTGGAGCTGGAAACCTACCGCCTGATGGCCCTGCGGGGCCTGCCCGTGGCCAAGCAGTTGGGCGCCATGCTGTCGGAGTCCGAAGAGTCCCTGGCGCTTATTACGGCGCGCCTGGAAAGCAAGTCAGCCCTTGACCAGGAATTGCTGGACACACTGGTGTCGCTGGCAGCGGGCATTGAGCGCGCCACGGCTGAGCACAGCTACCGTTTTGCCGCCACACGGGCCTACGACACGCTGGTGGGTCAGCGCAGCAAGGAGTTGCGCGAGCGCCCGATTCCCGGCACCCAGACCATGGATGAATTCATGCAAAGGCGCTTGTCCCCGGCCATGGCCACGGTGGCGGCCACCGCCCAGCGCCTGACTTCTCTGTCCGAGCGGGTGGCACGCACCAGTGCGCTGCTGCGCACACGGGTGGACATTGCCACCGAAATCCAGAACCAGCAGCTGCTGGAAAAGCTCACCCGGGGGCAGGACATGCAGTTGCGCCTGCAGACCACGGTGGAGGGGCTGTCGATTGCCGCCATCTCGTATTACGTCATCAGTTTGTTACTGTATGCAGGCAAAGCGCTGAAAGCCGCCGGCTTGCCCGTGAACCCTGAAATGGCCGCCGGCGCGCTGGTGCCAGTGGTACTGTGGGGGGTGTGGCGCACAACCCGGCGCATTCACGCCAAACTGCATACCAACCCCTGAATTACATACCAAATCACCCTCTAGCCCCCATTAAAACTGCGCAAACAGCTATCATTTTTATAACAACATCACGACGGATTAGGATGTCTAAAGCCTGTCTTCTGACGACCCCACATTCACCATGAGCACTCCATCCACTCCCTATGAACTGTTGGGCGGCGAAGCCGGCGTGCACCGCCTGGTGCAGCGCTTTTATGCCCTGATGGACGAACTGCCCGAGGCGCACGCGGTGCGCCAAATGCACCCCGAAAGCCTGGAAGGCAGCGCCACCAGCCTGTTTGAGTTTTTGTCCGGCTGGTTTGGTGGGCCCTCCTTGTACATCGCCAAAAAAGGCCACCCACGGCTGCGCATGCGCCACGCCCCGTATGCTGTGGGCACCTCCGTGCGAGACGAATGGATGCTGTGCATGACTCAGGCTTTGACCGAGCAGGTCGAAGACGAGGCCTTCAGGGACAGTCTGATCGACACCTTTGCGCAGATGGCCAGCCACATGATCAACACCGATGAGGCGCCGCACCCTTGAGCGCACGGCCACCACCAACCCGTCACCCAATCAATCACCCAAAAGGAGCTTTCCCATGAAAACTGCACATGATCTCGTCGCCGCCGCCAAAACCCGCATTCATGAAGTCGCCCTGGCCGACGCCGACCGCGCCATTCAGACCGCCAACGTCGTGATCGACGTGCGTGAAGCCGAGGAATTTGCGGCCGGCCACCTCCCCGGCGCCATTCACGCCTCGCGCGGCATGCTGGAATTCAAGCTGAGCAACAACCCCGAGCTCAGCGCGCGCGACATAAAGATCGTGCTGTATTGCAAAACCAGTGGCCGCGCCGCACTGGCCGCCTGCGCCCTTCAAGACATGGGCTACCTGCAGGTTCAGTCTATTGCAGGCGGATTTGACGCCTGGGCCGCCGCTGGCAAGCCTGTCGTCAAGCCCAGCTTGCCTTCGTTCGAATAAGCCACGGCAACGGCACGCCCGATGGACCCCACGCTTCTGGCTGTTGGCTTAGGTGCCTTAATTGGTTTGGTGCTGGCGCTCACCGGCGCGGGAGGTGGCGTGCTGGCCATTCCGCTGCTGGTGTTCGGCTTGCACCTGCCGTTGCAACAAGCCGCACCGGTTGGGCTGGTCGCCGTCGGGCTGGCGGCCGCCTTGGGCGCCGCGCTGGGGCTTAAAGAGGGCATTGTTCGGTATCGCGCAGCGGCCTTGATTGGCGTGGCGGGCATGATCGTCGCCCCGCTGGGCGTCTGGCTGGCCCAACACTTGCCCAATCGACCCTTGCTCGGTGCGTTTTCGCTGGTCCTGCTGTACACCGCCTGGCGCCTGCTGCGCAAAAAATCAGGCGCCAAGGCTCACCTGACGGGCGTTCCCTGCCATGTCAGCGACGCCGACCACCGCATTGCCTGGACACTGCCCTGCGCCCGCGCACTGGGCGGCACCGGCTTGCTGTCGGGTTTGCTCAGTGGTTTGCTCGGCGTGGGCGGCGGTTTCGTCATCGTGCCCGCGCTCACCCGCTACACCGATCTGGACGTGCGCAGCATTCAGGTCACCTCGCTGGCAGTGATTGCCCTGGTGTCGGTCAGCGGTGTCTCAGCGGCGGCCCTGCATGGGTCCGTGCCTTGGCCGGTGGCCATTCCATTTGCGGGTGGCGCAGCGGTGGCCTTGTTAGTTGGGCGACTGCTGGCCAGCCGGCTGGATGCCGCGCGGCTTCAACAGGCCTTCGCCTGGTTCACCGTGCTTGTCGCGTTGCTGATGCTCGCCAGAGCTTTTGGGTGGATCAGCACATGAATTTTTGGGACCAACAGTTCGCTGCCGCTGAGTTCAAGTACGGCACCGAGGTCAACCAGTTTTTGCGCCAGCAGGCGGTGCAATTGCCAGCGGGTGCTCGAGTGCTGCTGCCCGGCGACGGTGAAGGGCGCAACAGCGTCTGGTTGGCCGAACAAGGTTTTCAGGTCACCGCCATGGACGGCTCCCAAGTGGGCCTGGACAAAGCGCAGCGCTTGGCCCAGCAGAAGGGTGTCGAGATTGAGGTGGTACATGCCGATCTGGTGGACTGGGTGCCGGCGCCTTCCAGCGTGGACGCGGTGGTGCTGACCTTTGTTCACCTGCCGGAAACGCTGCGTGCCAGCGTTCGCCATCGGCTGGTGGCAGCGCTGTGGCCTGGCGGGCTGTTCATTCTGGAGGCGTTTCACCCCCGTCAGCTGAGCTTTAGCAGTGGCGGACCCAAGGTGGAATCCATGCTGTACTCACTGCACACCTTGCGGGCTGACCTGCATGCCGCACTGGAGATTGATCTGAGCGAGGTGCTGACCTGGGAAGGCGCAGACCAACTCAGCGAAGGCCCTGGCCACCAAGGCCCGGCCTACCTGACCCGTTTCGTGGCCCAACGCCGCTGAGTGGCCCGGGGCGGCAAACTTGCCGCGCTTGCCTATTCCCCGCGAGCAGCGGCTGCCGCAGCGGCGCGGAGTTTGTCTTTTTTGCTGGGGCGCAGACCCTTCACGCCGCCATTGTTTGGCCCAGCCACGGCGCCCTCAGCGGCGGGCGGCGCAGTTTCAACGGGCTCGAATCCGGGCACCTGCTCCAGCGTCAACGCCAAACCGTGGCGCTTTTCAATCAAACGGAAATGGGCTTCCGTGCTGGCGCTCACAAAGCTCACCGCCAGCCCTCGCTCTCCAGCACGGCCGGTGCGGCCCACGCGGTGGGTGTAGTCCACGGCAGAGCGTGGCAAATCAAAGTTCACCACCACCGGCAACTGCGCAATGTCGATACCGCGTGAGGCCACGTCGGTGGCGACCACCACGCTCAAACGAGACGCCTTGAAATCACCCAGCACCTGGGTGCGCTTGCCTTGACTCAGCTCACCATGAAAAGGCTCGGCGTTGATTTCGGCTTTGCGCAGCTTGTCGGCCACGATTTCGGCGGCAAATTTGGTCGCCACAAACACCAGCACCCGGCTCCATTTGTTTTGCTGAATCAAATGCCTCAACAGTTGGGTGCGCCGGCTCACGTCCACGGCAATGGCTCGTTGTTCTATGTCGGGCTCACCATTGGTTTCGGGCAACACATCCACCCGCACCGGGTCGCGCAGCATGGCAGTGGCCAAGGCCGTCACGGCTGGCGGGAAGGTGGCTGAGAAAAACAGGTTTTGGCGTTGCTCTGGCAACAAGGCCAGGATGCGGTTCAACTCTTCAGAAAACCCCAGATCGAGCAGACGATCCGCCTCGTCCAGCACCAGCGTACTCACCGCACCCAGGTTCAAGGCGTTGTGCTCCACCAGATCAATCAAACGCCCTGGCGTGGCCACCACAATGTCGGTGCCGCTTCGCAGGCCCATCATTTGCGGATTGATGGACACGCCACCAAACACCACGGTGACCTTTGGGGTTGGTGTCAGGCCTTCGGCCAGACTGTTAATCGACTCCGCCACCTGGGCGGCCAACTCACGTGTGGGCACCAGCACCAACGCGCGGGGGCGCCGGGGGCGGGTTGCCGTTGTGTTTTCAATGGCTTGCAACAAAGGCAAGGCAAAAGCAGCCGTTTTCCCCGAACCAGTTTGCGCCGAGCCCAGCACATCCCGCCCTTGCAGGGCCGCCGGAATGGCCTCGGCCTGAATCGGCGTGGGCGTGGGCCAGGCTTTGGCAGTGACCGCGCGCAGGAGAGCGGGCGACAAACCCAGTGAAGAAAATGGCATGAACGACTGCTTTTTATAAGATGAAAGAAGGGGCAGTTTAAGCGCTAGGCCCCCAAGCCTCATAATCGAGCGCTTTCCGATCACGGCTATTTCCGTTTCCAAATCAATTGTGTCTAGGCGCGAAGCCGCAGGCAGTGCAGACGCACGACAAGGCGAAGCAACAACGACGCGGATGATTTAGAAACGGAATAAGAGGCGTGATTCATGACCGACTTAAGGGCTCCCATGCGCAAGACATTCAACCTCAACATCGAAGGCAAAAACCGGGACCGCGTCCTCGAAGCCACCAAGCACGAGATCCGCAAGTACGTGAAACGCCAGCGCCGCGTGCCTCTGCCAGAGGGCGTGGACTTCTGGGATTTCGACTGCAAATTTGGCACCAGCGCCGACAACGCGGCCACCATTCACTTTGCCGAACTGACCGAAAAGATTGACGCCGTCGTCCAAGCAGGTGGCGAGACGTTCTATCTGGAATTGCTGGCCAAAGACGGCGTACGCTCGTCCAAGCCAGCGGACATGAAAGCCGCCGAAGCGGCGGCCGCAGCCGCTGCTGCTGCTGAAGACGGCGACGATGAAGAAGATGAAGAAGAGGCCGACAAAGCCTGATTTGACTACCGCCCTGAGCTACCTGGACTTCGACTACAGTGAAGACGAGCTAGGTTGGGGCAACTTTGACGCCATGGCCTCGGTGTTGCTACAGCAGCGCCCGGCCCTTCAGGCTGAACTGGCCCACATGCTGAACTGGGCCCACGCCACCTTCCCGCATCAGCAAGCCCCGCTGGACGACGGGGGCGAGTGGGACTATGACCTGCAAGAGCACCTGGACATCACCCCGCACGGGCCACCCCGGCACACCTTCATTCTCTCAATTAGCGGCACACCGCAGTTTTGCGACGCCTTCAAACAGCAATTTGACCTGGATTAGTGCCGCGGGCGCGCCGCGCCCCTGGCCCACCAGCACTACTTGCCGGCCTGATCGCCCCACAACTGTTCAAGACGGGCCTCACGCCCGCAACTGGTGCGGTAGTACTTGTAGCGAATGGGGTTCTTTTGGTAATAGTCTTGGTGGTAGCTTTCAGCCGGGTAGAAGTCGCTGGCTTTCTCAACCGGGGTCACGATGGGTGCAGCAAAAGGCTTGGTCTTTTCAACAGCCGCTCGTGAAGCCAGGGCGATTTTCATCTGCTCGTCGTTCACTGCAAAAATGGCGGTGCGGTAGGGCGTGCCGATGTCGCAAAACTGCCTGTCCTTGACCGTGGGATCAATCGTGTGCCAGAAATAGGACACCAGCCGCTCATAACTGACCTTGGCTGGGTCATAAACCACCTCAACCGCCTCAGCATGCCCTGTGGTGTGGCCGGATACCTCTTCGTAAGTCGGGTTGGCCGTTTTGCCCCCCGTGTAACCCGAGGTAGTGGAAAGTACCCCTGGTATCTTGTCAAAGTCAGACTCCACGCACCAGAAGCAGCCGCCTGCAAAGATGGCTTTGGCTGTTGGCCCGGCCGTGACAGCCGCCTTGGCCGCTGGTGCGGCCTTGTCGGCCGCATTAGACATTGACAATGTGCCAAGCGTCAGCGCCAACACGCCAGCAGCCAGCTCAGTCACGCGAAGAAGGGGGGATTTGAGTGATGTGTTCATGAGGATTTGTCGTGTGCCGGTGGAATTTCTTTCACGGGATGATGCGCTTTTTTGAATGTCATCACTGACAGGGCTGGAAGCGGCACCGCACTTGCCGCAAGTTTGGCCCTGCCTCAGACGGAGGCGCCTCGGCTTGCCACTCAATCAGCGGCCACGTCGAGCGCCTGCAAACAAAAATGCCGTTTTTTTGACTCAACGACAAGATCACTTTGCCATCAATACTTGAACCAGGATCGAGGCCACTGACAGGCCTAGCGCAAGCATTGAAACAGCCAGCGACCATGAATGATTCCTAAAATCATAGTCGTGTCCTGCCAGGATCGAAGCAAGATACGGGAAATGAACACAGTGCCCCCTCCCGTTCAGATTTATGTGAAACAAGGAAACGTGTGAGCCGCTATCTTGCTTGTAACGATACTTGGCATCAAGGTAGTAATACAACCTCCCAAAGAGCAACTCAGGCTTGCAGCCAAGCCGCTTAGCAACAGCCTGGAGGTCAATTGGCAGATAGGGGTCGTTCTCACCTCGAACCTCTCCCGACTGAACCCCTGGATAAGAGGCCTCGTACATCTCATAGATACACCGGAGAACCCGGCGGTCGGTTGGAAGCTTGCTCATGGAGCAGCACAAGTTCTATTTGTTAAGCCTATCGGATCAATATCTGTCGCCTGAGTCATTCAACAGCTCCCGCGTTTTTAAGTGTTTGATTTATAGCCGAGATTGTTGAGCCACCGGCCTGCTTCCCTGGCCATAGGCTCAATCCGGCAAATCTATCCACTCCGCCAATGGCACACCCCCCGGCGCTTGGTAGTCAGCCAGCACCCAGGCGCGGGTGGGGTGGCTGGCGGCCTCAAAAAAACGCGCCAGCAGGAATTGAGTCGACGACTTGTCCAGGGCAGAAAACGGGTCATCAATCAAGGTGACTTGGGTGCCCGCGGCCAAGGCGGCGGCGAGCCAGACTTTGCGTTTGGAGCCGGTGGACAACATGTAGATGGGTTTGTGCAGGTGGGGCGTGAGCGACAGGCCTTCGGCCAGGCCCGCCACAGCGGCTTCATCCCAATTTGGGTAGCGCGGGCGCAGAGAGTCGAAATAGGCCAGGGGCGTGATCTGCTCAAAGGCCTCGGATCGCATGTCGGTCCAGAACACCTGTTGTTGGTAGGTGGCGTGAGAGGGAGCCACCGGCGCACCATTCAGCACAAAGCGCCCGGCCTGCGCCCGCAACTCGCCGGCCAGCAGACGCAGCAGCGTGCTTTTGCCGCAACCGTCGCCGCCGCACACCAGCGTCACACCAGGCGGAATGCTCACGTCGAAGTGAGTCCACAGCGGGCGACCGGGGTGGTTAAAGGTCAGGCCGTCGACGCTCAAAACAGCGGGAGAAGTGTTGGCAGTGGGTTCGATGGATCAGCCCTCGTTTCGGTGCAAAGTGGAAGGTCATTGTAGGAATTCTGGCGCGTGCCCCTGCATCCTCGGCCAAGCAACGAACATTACACATCAATATTTCAATAAATATTGTATGATTGAAGTATGAACACTTTATCTGCCACCACCGTCTTTGAATCACTCGCCTCGGCGGTGCGTTTGGACATTTACCGCTTGCTGGTCAAAACCGGGCCTGAGGGCCTGGTGGCCGGGGAGATTGGGAGTGCGCTGGCTGTGCCGCCGACCAATCTGTCTTTTCACCTCAAAGCTTTGACGCATGCCCAACTGGTGTCGGTGGTGCAAGAGGGGCGCTTTCAGCGCTACCGCGCCAACCTGGCCCTGATGCAGACGTTGATCGCCTATTTGACCGAAGAGTGCTGCGCCGGACAACCCGAGCAATGCCCCGAGATTTGCACACCAATACACAACTCGCAGAAAGCAGAACATGGGATTATTTGAACGCTACCTCACCGTCTGGGTGGCCTTGGGCATTGCCGCTGGCGTGGGCTTGGGACTGGCTCTGCCCAGCGGTTTTCAGGCCATTGCCGGGCTGGAGATTGCGCACGTCAATCTGGTGGTAGCGGTGTTCATCTGGGTGATGATTTACCCGATGATGATCCAGATTGACTGGTCAGCCGTGAAGGATGTGGGCAAGAAGCCGCGCGGCCTCTTTTTGACGCTGGTGGTCAACTGGCTGATCAAGCCCTTCACCATGGCCGCGCTGGGCGTGCTGTTTTTTAAGTACGTTTTTGACCCGTGGGTGGATCCGCAGACGGCCAATGAGTACATCGCCGGCATGATTTTGCTGGGCGTGGCACCCTGCACGGCCATGGTGTTTGTCTGGAGCCAGCTGGTGAAAGGCGACGCCAATTACACGCTGGTGCAGGTGTCGGTGAACGACCTGATCATGGTGGTGGCCTTTGCGCCCATTGCCGCCTTTTTGCTGGGCGTGACCAACATTACCGTGCCCTGGGAGACGCTGGTGCTCTCCACCGTGTTGTATGTGGTACTGCCGCTGGCCGCTGGCATGGCCACCCGTGCGGTGCTGCAACGCCGCTCTGACCACGCCGTGACCGACTTTGTGGCCCGCCTCAAGCCTTGGTCCATCGTCGGCCTTATTGCCACCGTGGTGCTGCTGTTTGGCTTTCAGGCGGAGACCATCGTTGCCAAGCCGCTGGTGATTGCGATGATTGCCGTGCCGCTGATTGTGCAGAGCTACGGCATTTTCGTCATTGCCTACGGTGCGGCGCGTCTGCTGAAACTGCCGCATAACGTGGCCGGCCCGGCCTGTTTGATTGGCACCTCCAACTTCTTTGAACTGGCCGTGGCCGTGGCCATCTCGCTGTTTGGCCTGCACTCGGGCGCGGCGCTGGCCACCGTGGTGGGCGTGCTGGTGGAGGTGCCGGTGATGCTGTCGCTGGTGGCCATCGTCAACCGCACCACGCACTGGTTCCCCGCCTCAAACCGTTTGACCTGAAAGCCACCGCCATGACCGACATCACGATTTATCACAACCCAAAGTGCGGCACCTCCCGCAACACCCTGGCGCTGATTCGCCACGCCGGCATTGAGCCGCGCGTGGTGCACTACTTGGAGCAAACACCCACCCGCGCTGAACTGCTGGCGCTGCTGGCAGCCATGGGCACCCCCGTGCGCGAGGCCATCCGCGCCAAAGAAGCGGTTTACAAAGAGCTGGATTTGGACAACGCCAAATGGAGCGACGACGCGTTGATCGACGCCATGCTCGCCCACCCCATTCTGATCAACCGCCCCATCGTGGTCACCCCCAAAGGCACGCGCCTGTTCCGCCCGTCAGAAGCTGTGCTGGAGCTGTTGCCCGACGCGCCACTGGCGGCGTTTACCAAGGAAGACGGTGAAGTGGTGCTTGATGCGAGCGGCAAGCGGCCGGTTTAAGCACTACAAATTCAATAGCTGCTCCCCCATATTTCACGGGTGATAGCGGCACAAAAGTCACTCAAGTACCGCAAAAAGTGCGGTACCCGACTGCCACCTCAGCAGGTGCGGACTGGGCGTAGTCGCTGAACTCTGGACGTTCGTCAAATGGGTGTTGCAACACGGCCAGCAAGCGCTCAAACGGGGTGAAGTCGCCGCGTTTCACGGCGGCGTCCAGTGCCTCTTCAACCCGGTGGTTGCGGGGAATGTAGGCGGGGTTGACGGCGTTCATGGCTTGCGCGCGTGCCGCCAGGGTTCGGTTTGATGTGACCGCACGTTCTTGCCAGCGCGGCAACCAGGCGTCCAACGCCTGCGCATCCAAGTACAGCGCCCGCAGACTCTCGGGCTGACCTTTTGCGGCGCTCGCCAGCGCCCGAAACGCCTGGGTGAAGTCCACGCCCTGCCCTTGCATGCTGCCCAGAAAGTCTTGCGCCAGCGCCAAGTCACCGGCCTCTTCACCTTCCAGCCCCAGTTTGGCGCGCATCTCTGCCAACCAAAAGTGCTCGTAACGGGCGGGAAAGCCGTCAATGATCGGCATCACCAAATCCACTGCGCTTTGAGGGTCGTCATGCAACAGCGGCAGCAGGGTTTCGGCCAGGCGGGCCAGGTTCCAGCGGGCGATCAAGGGCTGCTGGGAGTAGGCGTATCGGCCGCCGGTGTCGATGGAGCTGAACACTGTGCTGGGGTCATAGTGGTCCATGAAGGCGCAGGGGCCGTAGTCAATGGTCTCGCCCGACACGGTCATGTTGTCGGTATTCATCACCCCGTGGATGAAGCCCACGCCCATCCAGCGGGCGATCAGGGCGGCCTGGCGCTCGCTCACGGCTTGTAGCAAGCCGAGGTAAGGGTTCGGCTGGCCTTTGAGCGCCGGGTCATGGCGCTCAATCACATGGTCGGCCAGGCGGCGCAACAGGGCTTCCTCTTGGCGGGATGCGAAAAATTGAAAGGTACCGACTCGAATGTGGCTGGCTGCCACGCGGGTCAACACCGCACCGGGCAAGGCGCCCGTGTCGCGGCGCACCGACTCGCCGGTGGTGGCCACCGCCAACGCGCGGGTGGTGGGAATGCCCAGCGCATACATGGCCTCGCCAATCAGGTACTCGCGCAGCACCGGGCCCAGCGCCGCCTTGCCGTCGCCACTGCGGGAAAACGGGGTGCGCCCCGAGCCCTTGAAGGCGATGTCGCGCCGCCGCCCCTGGCGGTCCAGCACCTCGCCCAGCAGCAAGGCCCGGCCGTCCCCCAGCTGGGGAGAAAAGCCGCCAAACTGATGGCCCGCGTAGGCTTGCGCCAGCGGCTTGGCGCCCTCAGGCGCCTGGTTGCCGGAAAAGATGGCGGCGCCTAAATCGCCGTCCAAGGCGTCCGCGTCCAACCCCAACTCGGTGGCCAGTTCGCGGTTCAGCTTCACCAGCACGGGCGTGGGCACCTGCGCCGCCTGCCAGGGGGCATAGCCGCCCTCCAAGTCACGGGCGTAGCTGTTGTCGAAGATAAATCCGGCACCGGCGCGGGAAGAAGCTGTGGTCATCGGCGATTTACTTTCTGGGGGGCGTGCAGGTTGGGTGGAACGAAAAGGCTCAGGCCTTTTTGGGCAGGACCCAGTCGGCGCGCGGGAAGTGACAGGTATAGCCCTCTGGAATGCGCTCCAGGTAGTCCTGGTGCTCGCGCTCGGCGGGCCAGAAGTCACCGGCGGGCACCACCTGGGTCACCGCCTTGCCGGGCCACAGGCCGGAGGCGTTGACATCTTCAATGGTGGCCAAGGCCATGTCGCGCTGGGCATCACTGGTGTAGAAAATCACCGAGCGGTACTGGCTGCCCACGTCGTTGCCTTGGCGGTTTGTGGTGCTGGGGTTGTGAATCTGAAAAAACGCCGCCAACAGATCGCGGTAACTCAAGTGCTCGGGGTCAAACACCACCTCCAGCGACTCCGCGTGGCCGCTTTGGCCTTGTTTGACGGTGGCATAAGTGGCGTTGGGCGTGTCGCCGCCGGTATAGCCCACGCGGGTGGAGACCACGCCGGGCATCTTGCGAATCAGATCCTGCATGCCCCAAAAACACCCGCCGGCCAGAATACTGGTTTCAGTTTTGCTCATCTCAATCTCCAATGTATGTTGTGTCGCCAGTGGCCTGCTGACCACCCGCGTTCACCCCGTCTGGGGCCGGCCGTCAGGATACGCGCCATGGGGCGGCGGCGCCCGCCATGGGCGCGATAGCCCCCCTGCGGTCATGAGATTGCCACACCGCGCCCCACAGGCAGCGCGCAATGCGCTAGCTCGCTGGCCATTCAGACCAAACCCTCCGGTCAAAATGCTCTTTATTTAATAGCTTCTTGCGCAGCCTGCACTAGCGCTAGAGGCCTAAAAAGCTTATAAAAATCGTCACAAAGACCGGTAAGCCATTTGCTGCGCCACAAAACCGTCAAAGGCCTGAAGCAGCGGCTCAAACGGGGTGTCGCCGCCCTCAAGCTGCCCCAGTGCCGCACAAGTGGCCTCCAGCGTCGAGAGCTGGTCGGGCAGGTGGGCTTTGCGGATGCGGTAGTTGGACGGCGGCCTGTCGCGCAAGGCCAACCGCGGCAGCGCCTGCAACACCGGGTTCAAGTGAAGCATTTTTCGGCTTTTGCGCCAAGTGCCATCCAACACCACCAGCCGCAATTGGCGCGGATCCGTGGGCGCTTCGTCGCCAGCTAACGGCCAATTCGGCGCGGGATTCAAGGGCGTGGCCGGGTACAGCAGCACGACATGGCGCCACGGCGCTTCAGCCGTTTCACCCGGCCATGGCTTGTTCAACAAGGCGTTCAGCACATCCTCGTCAAAGGCTTCGCCGGTGACCAAGCGGCTGTGCGATAGGCTCATGCACAAGAGCCGCGCACTGCCCTTGGCATTGGCCACCTCCAGCGGGTGTTGCAACACCAGCACCTGCACCTGGTGCGCGATGGGACTAACCCACCGGCAAATACAGCTGGACTGGGGGCGAAGACACTGGGCGCACAGCGCGCGTTTGGGTGGCTGACTCACCGCTCAAACACTTTGAATTGCCGCCGGGGATTCACTCCCCCGCTGCACCTTGCCCGCCAAAGTGGCAGAAGGCGTCACCACCCCTGTTGCGTGGCGCTGGTTGTTGCACAAGTCATGGCTGATGGCAAAGTTCTCCAGGTGGCTGCTACCGCCCTCGCTGCGCGGCTGAATATGCTCCAGCGTGGCCGCATGGGGCAACACATGCTCGCCACACACCCAGCAAGGCACCACGCCATGCAACTGGCGCGCCACAGTTTTGTAAATTTTGTCGCGGGTCAAAGAGAGTCGGCTCATGGCGGATGATTTTCACTGCGAATGAAGGCTGGGGAGCGCTGGCGTTGTAATTTTCGCGTCCCTTGCGAGATGAGTAGCGACGAGTGACGGAGCAGTCAAGGTTCTTTATCAAACCCTTTGCGAGCGGGAGAAGAGGCACCCTTGAAAACAGATTGTGACCTTGCCCTCGAAAAACGTATCTCTTGCTGAGTGTGTAAATTCACGCAAGGAGAACGGAAATGACGAAGACAGCAAGAGCGCGCTACACGCTCGAATTCAAGCAAGAAGCAGTTCGACTGGTCGAAGGTGGCCAGAGCATTGCAGCCGCGGCACGCACGCTGGGAGTGGTCGACCAGACGTTGTTCAATTGGGTCAAGGCGCAGCGCCAGGGCCAGCTCAAGGGAGCTGACAGCAAGGTATTGGTCAGCGCCGAGCAGATGGAGATCAGCCGGTTGCGGGCCGAGCTGGCGCGTGTGAAGATGGAGCGCGACATTCTGGGAAAAGCGACGGCGTACTTCGCAAAGGGATCGATTTGAAGTACGCCTTCATCCAGCGCCACCGCAGCACATGGCCGATCTCGGTACAGTGCCGCGTACTGGGGGTGAGCATCGCCGGGTACCACGAACACTTTGTGCGACTGGCCAGTCCGGCCCAGCTCCGCCACCTGAGCGATGACGCCTTGCTGGTGCACATCAAGGCCATCCATGCCGAGACGCGAGGCGGCTACGGCTGGCCACGCACCTGGAAGGAGCTGCTTGCCCGTGGCATCCGTGTGGGCAAAGAGCGCGTGCAAAAGCTCATGCAGTTGCACGGCATCCGTGCCAAGGGAAAGCGGCGCTTCAAGGTCACCACCGATAGCAATCACGATCTAGCGATCTCACCCAACCTGCTCAACCGGGAGTTCGATGTGGCAGCACCCGACAAGGTCTGGGTGGGTGACATCACGTACATCGCCACGGACGAAGGCTGGTTGTTTCTGGCCGTGGTGATTGACCTGTTCAGCCGCCAAGTAGTGGGCTGGTCGTTACGAGAGGAAATGACGCGGGACATCGTCATTGATGCGCTGCGCATGGCATGGTTCAAGCGGCATCCGGGCAAGCAGGCTGGCCTGATGTTCCATAGCGACCGCGGCAGTCAGTACGCCAGCAAGGACTTCCGGGAAGTGCTCAAGGAGTACGACATCACCAGTTCAATGAGCCGGCGCGGCAACTGTTGGGACAACGCCTGCAGCGAGACGCTGTTTGGATCATTGAAGGTGGAACGGTTATACGGACAGAAGTTCAAGACTCAGCGGGAGGCAAAGGATGAAACGATTGCTTGGATGCTTTGGTATAACCGGACTCGACTGCATTCGACACTGGCCTACGTCAGCCCGGTGCGGTTCGAGCAAAACTGGCTTGCTAATCAGCCCAAGCAAGCCAACTCATGATCTCGGTTATGGGATACGGATTCCAGGGGCAAGGTCATTGAAAAAGTGACCCAATCAAAGTTATGACCGCTGAGAGCTGGTTAAGGTGTTTGAATCCGCCAAATCGGCAATAGGTATATTTCAAGCCTAACCAACACGATAGGCTGCTCGATGAAAACTTACAAGATTGCTTGCATCCCCGGTGACGGCATTGGCAAAGAAGTCATGCCCGAAGGCCTGCGCGCATTGCAGGCAGCCAACCAGCGCTTCGATCTGGGACTGGAGTTCACGCATTTCGACTGGGCGCACTGTGACTATTACCTGGCACACGGCAAGATGATGCCCGACGACTGGAAGCAGCAACTGTCCGACTTCGATGCCATTTATTTCGGTGCAGTCGGCTGGCCAGCAACGGTGCCAGACCACATTTCGCTCTGGGGCTCACTATTGAAGTTTCGCCGCGAGTTTGACCAGTACATCAACTTGCGACCCGTGCGCCTGTTTGAGGGTGTGCCCTGCCCTCTGGCTGGACGCCAACCCGGCGACATCGACTACTTGGTGGTGCGCGAGAACACCGAGGGCGAATACACGTCGCTGGGCGGCATCATGTACGAGGGCACTGACCGGGAGATCGTGATCCAGGAGTCTGTCTTTTCTCGCCACGGAGCAGACCGGCTGCTTAAGTATGCGTTTGAAATGGCTCAAAGCCGTCCCCGAAAACACCTGACGCTGGCGACCAAGTCAAATGGCATCGCCATCAGCATGCCCTGGTGGGACAGTCGGGCAGATGCCGTCGGAAGCGCCTACCCTGAGGTGACGGTGGACAAACAGCACATCGACATCCTGACTGCCCGATTCGTTTTGCAGCCCGGGCGTTTTGATGTCGTTGCGGCCACCAATCTGTTTGGCGATATCTTGTCCGATTTGGGGCCAGCAACAACGGGCACCATCGGACTTGCGCCCTCTTCCAACCTCAATCCGGAGCGAAAATTCCCCTCACTGTTCGAGCCGGTTCACGGCTCGGCACCCGACATCTACGGCAAAAATATTGCCAATCCAGTCGCCATGGTCTGGTCAGGCGCGCTGATGCTGGATTTTCTCGGGCATGGCCAAGGCAGGTTTCGCGAGGCCCACGATGCCATTGTGCGGGCCATCGAGGACACCCTGAAGCAAGGGCCGAAGACGCCTGATTTAGGGGGAACTGCATCGACGACAGCGATGGGTGAAGCCCTGGCAACACGGATTGGTGGCTAGTTGTTGAGGGATTCACGTAGCGTGAGCAAGCTTGGACGCCCCATCCTGAAGGGGCTCCTCTCGAGAACTCCAAAAGGCGGGAATCCCCGATCACACAGGCGCCAACACCTCCGGCGTCGTCACCGGGCCTTTGCCGCTGAAACGGTCCAGCGCGAGGTAAATCACGGGGGTGATGAAGAGCGTAATGGCCTGAGAGAACACTAGGCCGCCCACCACAGCGAGACCCAACGGTTGGCGCAGCTCGGCGCCAGCACCAATACCCACGGCGATGGGCAAGGCGCCCATGAGGGCGGCCAGCGTGGTCATCATGATCGGGCGAAAACGCATGAGGCAGGCCTCCCGGATGGCGGCAGCGGGCGTCATGCCCTCATGGCGCTGCGCATCCAGCGCGAAGTCGATCATCATGATGGCGTTCTTTTTGACGACACCTATGAGCAGCACGATGCCAATAGTGGCAATCAAGGTGAGGTCCTGGCCAAACAGCATCAGCGTGGCCAGCGCGCCCACGGCGGCCGATGGCAAGCCCGCCAGAATGGTGATGGGGTGGATGAAGCTTTCATACAGCACGCCCAGCAACACGTAAATCACCAGCAGCGCGGAGATGATCAGCGCCGCCTGGCTGCCCTGCGAGCTTTTAAACACCGCTGCGTCGCCACCATAGGTGGCAATGATGGAGGACGGCATGCGAATACTCTCGCGAGCGGCGTCGATCTTGGCAGTGGCATCGCCCAGCGCCACACCGGGCGCCAGGTTGAAGGACACGGTCACGGCTTGCAACTGGCCCACGTGGTTGATCGACGTGGCGCCCACAGTACGCTCCACGGTGGTGAAGCTGGACAGGGGCACCAGACCGCCGGTGGACGATCGCACATAAATGCCGGCCAACGCGCTTTCGTCTTGTTTGGCCTCGGGCACCACTTCCATGATCACCTGGTAGCTGTCGGTGGGCAGGTAGATGGTGGACACCTGACGTTCGCCAAAGGCGTTGAACAAGGCGGTGCGAATGCCCTCAATGGACACGCCCAGGGTGTTGGCGCGGTCGCGGTCAATCTTCAGTTGCGCTTGCAGGCCTTTGAGCTGGGCGTCACTGTTCACATCCCGAAAGGCCGGGTCATCGCGCAGCTTGGCTTGCAGCTTGCCCACCCAGGTATTGAGTTCGTCAGAGGTGACACTTTGCAGGATGTACTGGTACTGCGCCTTGCTAGCCCGTCCTCCCAATTGCAGGTTTTGGGTGGGACGCAGGAACACGTTGATGCCTGCCACGCTCTTGAGCTTGCCACGCAGACCTTCCACCACTTTTTTCATGGGCAAGCGCTCGCCCGTAGGTTTGAGGGTGACAAACATGCGGCCCGAGTTTTGGGCACCGGTGCCGCCGTTAAAGGAGCTCACCGCCGCGACATTGGGGTCTTGGCGAATGATGGCGGCAGCCCGTTCTTGCAGCTTGACCATCTCGGGGAAGGAGGTGTCTTCAGACGCCTCGGTGGAGACCTGAATCTGGCCAATGTCTTCTTCAGGGAAAAACCCTTTGGGAATGACGATGAACAACCAGGCGGTGGCGATGAAGGTGGCCAGGGCGATCATTAACACGGTTTTTCGGTGGGCAAGAGCCCTGTCCAGCCAGCGGGCATAGGCGCCCAGCACGGCGTCAAAGCCGCGTTCAAACGAGCGCACCACGACGCCCGGCGGTTTTTTGTGAGATTCGTCGGTCAGAAATCGGCTGGCCAGCATGGGCACCAGCGTCAAAGACACGAAGGCCGAGACCACAATCGCCAGCGCCACCACCACGGCAAACTCATGAAACAGCAGACCTATGACGCCTGGCATAAAGAAGATGGGAATGAACACCGCGATGAGCGAGGTAGAGATGGAGATGATGGTGAAGCCCACCTCGCGCGCGCCCTTCAAGGCAGCCTGAAACGGCGGCACGCCTTTTTCGATGTGGCGGATGATGTTTTCCAACACGACGATAGCGTCGTCCACCACCAGCCCCACGGCCAGAGTCAGGCCCAGCAGGGAAATGTTGTCGAGGCTGTAAGACATGCCCCACAGCAAGGCGACGGCGCCCATCAGCGAGACGGGCAGGGACAGCGCCGGAATGACGGTGGCCACAAAGCGGCGCAGAAACAAGAAAATGACCAGGACGACCAGCACGATGGTGCCGATCAGAGTCAAACTGACGTCATGCAGGGCTTCGCGCACGGACACGGAGCGGTCGTTCACTGCCGTCATGGTGATGGAGTCGGGCAGCTGGCTTTGCAACTGGGGCAAGGCGGCGCGTACGGCATCCACCACGCGTACCGTATTGGCACCGGGTTGGCGCTGAATAGCAATGGTGATGGAGTTTTCCCCATTCAGGGTGGCCCAGCTTTTGAGGGTTTCCAGGCTGTCTTCCACCCGCGCCACGTCTTTGAGGCGAACTGCATTGCCGCCTTTGTTGCTGACGATGATCTCCGCAAAGTCAGCAGCGTTTTTAAGCTGGCGGTTGGCCTGCAGGGTCAGAGTTTGGCGGGGGCCGTCAAACGTGCCCAGCGGCGTGTTCACGTTGGCCGAGCGCAGCGCGGCGCTCAATTCGTCCAGGCCCATGTTGCGGGCAGCCAGCAAATCCGGCTTGACCTGAACCCGCACCGCGTAGCGTTTCTGGCCAAAGATGTTGACCTGCGCCACGCCGTCGATGGTGGACAACGTGGGGGAAATCAGATGCCCGGCATAGTCCTGCAACTCGGAAGGCGCCATCGAGGGCGAGGTCAGCGCAATCAGCAAAATAGGCGCATCGGCCGGATTCACCTTGCGGTAGGCCGGGGTGTTGGTCATGTCGGCCGGCAAGGAGCGCTGGGCGCGCAGCAGCGCGGCTTGAACGTCCACGGCGGCGGCGTCAATGTTGCGGCCTTCTTCAAATTCCAGCGTGAGCGAGGTGCTGCCCTGGGTGCTGGTGGAGCTGATGGTTTTCAGGCCGGGCACGGTCTGAAATTGTTTTTCGAGCGGCAAGGCGACCGAGCTGGCCATGGTCTCGGGGTTGGCGCCCGCCAGGTTGGCAGACACGTTGATGACCGGCGTGTCGTAGCTGGGTAGCGCCGCCACCGGAATGCTACGAAAGCCAATGACACCGGCGACGACGATGGCAATGTTGAGCAGCACCGTCATCACCGGACGGCGGATAAAGAGTTCAGACAGGTTCATGGTGCGCTCTTGCGTTTGGGCTCAGCACCTGCGTCGGCAGCGGTTTTGTCAGTTTTCTCGGTTTTGTCGCCCTTCTCACCTTTGTCGCCTTTGTCGGCGCCAGGGGATTTGTCGCCCTTTTCGCCTTTTTCACCTTTGTCACGGCCGCCATTGCCACCGTCTTTGGTGCGTTCGACCAACGTGCTGCCGGGACGCACGTTTTGTTTGCCGTCCAGTACCAGTACCGAACCGGGTTTGATGCCTTCTACAGCGGCATCGGCGCCCTGCGAATACAGCACTTTGACGGGCATGGACTCCGCCTTGCCGTCCACCATGGCGTAAACCAGCGTGCCACGCGCGTTTTGCACGATGGCGGCTTGGGGCACCACCACGGCGTCTTTGATCACGCCCACGGTCTGCGACACCTCCACAAAGGCACCCGGCCAAAGCTTGTGGTCGCTGTTGGCAAACACGGCTTTGGCTTTAACCGCACCGGAGCTGGCGTCCACCACGCTGTCCACAAACTTGAGGCGCCCTTCAAACGTGCCCGCGCCGTCAGCCAGCGTGGCCGTCACGGGTGAGCCCCCTTCTTTGAGCGCGGCCAGCGCGTCGCTCAAATTGCGCTGGGGAATGCTGTAAGCGACCGCCACCGGGTCCAACTGGGTGACGGTGACCAGCGGGGTGACATTGGCCTGCACGGCACTGCCTGGAAACACATTGATGGCCCCGACGCGCCCCGCGTGCGGAGCCACGATGCGGGCGTATGACAAAGCCACCTGGCTGGCCGACACGGACGCCTGCGAGGCCGCTACGGCAGCCAATTGCGACTCGACCACGGTCTGGCTGGCATCCAGTGCGCCTTGGGAAATGAAGTTTTGGGAGAACAACTGCTGCGAGCGAGCGAACTGCCGGCGGGCGTCTGCCAAAGCGACGTTGTCCTTGGCCAGTTGGGCGCGCACCTTGCCTACATTGGCCTCGTCGGTACGGGCGTCCAGGGTGAACAGCAGCTCACCGGCTTTGACGAACTGCCCTTCCTTGATATGAACTCTGCTCACCAAGCTGGACACCTGGGCGCGCACGTCCACACTGGTCAGCGGCGTCACGGTGCCGGTCGCCCGCAACAGCAAAGGCATATCGATTTTTTTGGCCTTCACGGTGGTCACTGACACCGGGGCCCCCGATGACGACCCACCCCCGGCGGCAACCGGTGAAGCAGGTGTGGCAGGCGCGTTTTGTGCACCGACTGAAGTACTCAGCAAAGCGGCCACGGCCAGACAGCACACCGTAACGGAGAGAAGGGGCAACTTGTTCATGGATGACGTCTATATGAAGAGAGGGAAAGTCGGGTCGGGCACACCAAACCACTCCGGTGCTCACCAGAGCGGTCAAAGGGGATTTCAATGGCGGTGAGCGGCAAGAACAGGGGCCGTGGCATGGCCTGCACGAGGTAGTTTTTCAAGCCGTGAAGCATACGTTCTGCCTGCTGTTTTTGTGCCTAGGGTCGACCGCCTTTTTTGCAAAGGCGATGTAAAGCCACGCGCCGCCCCACCTCCAAGGCAGCCACGCTTCAAGTGCGCTCGCTTATTCGCGCTTGGCGCGCAAGGCGAGGTTGAGCTGGTCAATAACAGCGGCCCAGTCCGCGTCTTTCAAGGCCTCTTCGCGCAGCAAGGCGGACTGGGTAGGCGTCCAGAACGGGGCGTTGGGCAATAACACGTCCGCCGCCAGTGGGGTATGGCTGGCCAGGAACTGCTGAATGTCGACCTCGCCGGCGGGCAGGCCCAACTGCAGAAATAGTTCTGAAAAAGGATGGGTCGGTGAATTCATGAGGGCTCCTTGCGGGTGACAGAGGGTTGATCGTGACCCAAGCGGCCAGATACTGCAAGCAGCTTACGCCCTGTTGGGCTATGCCCATGGCGGCGGCAACAAAGCCCCGGCGATGCGCTAAGTGATTGATCTACAATCACTTTACTTTCAACACAGCCTCTGGACACACACCATGAACCGCTGCCTCCCCCGCTCCCGCCAGTCATTTTTGCCGGCCCTGGCCCTGAGTTTTCTGGGCGCCCTCAGCCTGCTGCCCGCGCTCAGTCAGGCACAAACTGCGCTGCAACCAGGCGAGCGTGAGTTTCCCGCCAAGGCCCAGCGCGGCTCGCTGCAAGTGATTACGCCTCCCAATGTGCTTCTCAACGGCCAAGCCGCGCGCCTGTCCCCTGGCGCGCGCATCAAAGGCACGACCAACACCTTGGTGATGTCGGGTTCGCTGGTGGGCAGCACGGTGCTGGTGAACTATGTGCGCGACGTGCAGGGCTTGATTCACGAGGTCTGGATCTTGACCGAGCAGGAAGCTCGGGCCGAGCGCAAAGGCATGGAATCGGTGACCAACTTCACCTTTGGCTTCGAAGCAGACAAGCCAAAAACGGACGACGGTAAAACCCCGTTCAACCAACTTCCCTCGTTCTCCAAGCCCTGACACCAGAGCGCGGCGCATGGCGCCAAAAAACATGACAAATAGCGGTCTAGCCTCAACAAACAGGGCGCAGGAAGCTATTTATTCCATAGCATTTTTTCGAGCACAAGCATGAGCAAAAAAGTCTTTATCAAAACCTTCGGCTGCCAGATGAACGAGTACGACTCGGACAAGATGAGCGACGTCCTGAAAGCGGCCCAAGGCTACGAGCCCACCACCAACGTTGACGAGGCTGACCTGATCTTGTTCAACACCTGTTCGGTGCGCGAGAAAGCCCAGGAAAAAGTGTTCTCCGACCTGGGCCGCGTCAAGCACCTGAAGAAAAAAGGCGTGCTGATTGGCGTGGGCGGCTGCGTGGCCAGCCAGGAAGGGGCGGCCATCATCGAGCGCGCGCCCTATGTGGACGTGGTGTTTGGCCCGCAAACCCTGCACCGCCTGCCGCAGCTGTTGGCCGAGCGCGAGCGGCTCAACCGCCCGCAGGTGGATATCAGCTTCCCCGAGATCGAAAAATTTGACCACCTGCCGCCCGCCAAGGTGGATGGGGCCTCGGCTTTTGTGAGCATCATGGAAGGCTGCTCCAAGTACTGCAGCTACTGCGTGGTGCCTTACACCCGGGGCGAAGAAGTGTCGCGCCCGTTTGAAGACGTGCTGGTGGAGGTGGCCGGGCTGGCCGACCAGGGCGTGAAAGAAGTCACGCTGCTGGGGCAGAACGTGAACGCCTACCGCGCCCGGATGATTGGTGATGAGTTGGCGCTGAGCGCTGAGATGGCGGACTTTGCCACGCTGTTGGAATATGTGTCTGACATTCCCGGCATTGAGCGCATTCGCTACACCACCAGCCACCCCAACGAGTTCACCCCGTCCCTGATCGCCGCGTACGACAAGCTGCCCAAGCTGGTCAGCCACTTGCACCTGCCCGTGCAGCACGGCTCGGACCGCATTTTGATGGCCATGAAACGCGGTTACACCGCCATGGAATACAAATCCACTGTTCGCAAATTACGCGCGATCCGGCCCGACATGGCCATGAGCAGTGACTTCATCGTGGGCTTTCCCGGCGAGACGGAAGAAGACTTTGGAAAGATGATGAAGCTGATTGACGATGTGGGGTTCGATAACTCCTTCAGTTTCATCTTCAGCCCCCGCCCCGGCACGCCTGCGGCCAACTTGCATGACGACACTCCACACGAGGTAAAGCTGCGCCGCCTGCAGCACCTGCAAGGCGTCATCAACGACAGCATCAAACGCATCAGCGAGAGCCGCTTGGGCACGATGCAGCGCCTGCTGGTCGAAGGTCCGTCCAAACGCGATGGCAGCGAACTGATGGGCCGCACCGAATGCAACCGGGTGGTTAACTTTGCCGGCCAGCCGCGCTTGATTGGGCAGATGGTGGATGTGAACATCACCGAGACACGCACGTTTTCGCTGCGCGGCGAGGTGGTCACTCAAGGGCAGCCTTTGGCGGTCTGAGTCCGTACATGTCAAGTCCCGCCTGTTCATAAACTCGCTTGACAAACAAATCAGGTTTTTCTGCGCGCCATTTCTGCAAAGCTTGAATAGGTGTTTGGTGCTTCAAAGCCCGCTGCGGGATATGGTGGTTGTAGGTCTTTAAATAGAGCGTCAGAGTCGTCTCCAGCTCAGCCGCTGATGAGAAACGTGTTTGCTTAACCAAGTCGCTGATGCGCCCATTGAAGCGCTCCACCATGCCATTGGTTTGCGGATGGCGTGGGGGCGACAGGCGATGCACGATACCCATCTCGGCACAGCTGATGTCGAACGTATGCTTGCCCGTGGCTTGTTTGCTCTTGGCTGTAAAACGGTCGGTAAATTGACTTCCGTTGTCAGTCAGAATCTTTTGAATTCTCATGGGCGAGACTTTTCTCAACCGGCACAAAAAATCGGTACTGCTGACGTCAGTCTGGTCGTTGTAAATGTGGAAATAGACCCACCGTGTCGCTCGATCAATGGCCACAAAGAGGTAGCGCCTCTTCGTCTCATCAGGCATCTGCGGCAGGTACTTGCTGTCAATGTGTATGAATCCAGGCTCGTAGTCCTTGAAGGTTTTCAGTGGCGCAGGCTCCCCCTCAACTTGTGGCAGCAGGCCTTTCAGATCGGAGACGCCATGGCGGCGCAAACAACGGTCCAAGCCTGAGCGTGAAACAGCGGCATTGATGAACTCGCGGGTGATCGCCAGCAGGTCGTCCAGGGGCAGTAGAACTGTGCGCCGAAGCTCGACAACAAGTTGCTCCTGCGCTGGACTGAGCGTCGTCTTCAGCGTACGCGGGCGGTGGGAGCGATCCTCTGAATCTTCGCGCTCTTTCCACTTGCGAGCGGTGGCGGGCGTGATGTTGTATCGGTCGGCCAGCGCACTGGCACCAGCGGGCGAGGTCCTTATCTCAGCGCGTGTGCGAGGGGTGGTTCGGGCGCAGGGATGGACTTGACTCATGACGTCTTCTCTCCTTGTAAGGACGCAATCACGCCCCGCATCAACTGGCGAGCTTTGAATAAGGGCCAGCTGCGGACGGGAACATGATCTCACGGGACGCGACACGTACAAAAGGCCTCAGGCCGGGTTTTGATGCTCGTCGATGAACTCGATGAATTGATCGGGCACCAAGGGCCGGCTGAAAAAGTAGCCCTGAACTTGGTCACAGCCCTGCTCCCGCAGATAGTCAAGCTGGGCCTGGGTCTCAACCCCTTCAGCAATGGCGGACATGCTCAGGTTGTCTGCCATCTTGATGATGGCACCGACGATGGCCTTGTCGTCCGGGTCCACGGTGATGTCGCGCACGAAGGACTGGTCAATCTTGATCTTGCTGATTTTGAACTTCTTGAGGTAGCTCAGCGAGGAGTAGCCTGTGCCAAAGTCATCAATGGACATCCGGATACCGCGACCATGCAAATCGTTCATCACCGCAACGGCTAAGTCGGGCTTGTCCATCGTCACGCCCTCGGTCAACTCCAGCTCCAACAGGTGCGGGGCCAGACCCGTTTCCCGCAAGACCGTACTCACCATCTCAGGCAAATCAGCATGGCGAAACTGCACCGAAGAGAGGTTGACTGACAGGGTGATCGGGGCCATGCCAGCGGCCATCCAGTTCGTCCACTGCTGCGCGGCCGTGCGCAGCACCCACTCTCCAATCGGCAAAATCAGGCCACTGCTTTCGGCGATGGAAATGAACTCGGCCGGGGACACCGAACCCAATTCAGGGTGCGTCCAGCGCAACAGCACCTCGGCACCGCTCACAGTGCGTTTGTTCAGACAGACTTGCGGCTGGTAACACAGGCTCAACTGTTGGCGCTCCAGCGCTTTTCTCAAGCCGTTCTCAATGGCCAGTATCCGCTCGGATTGCGACTGCATTTCAGGGGTGAAGAAACGGTAGCCGTTTCGTCCCTCTTGCTTGGCACGGCACATGGCCGCATCGGCACAGCGAGACAGGTCATCCAGGTCAGCGCCATCCACAGGAAACATCGAAATCCCGATGCTGGGCGAGACCGTCAGCTCATGCTGCGCCAGTTGCAAGGCTTGCATGGAGGACTTCAGCAGCTTCTCGGCCATGTGAGCGGCGCCTTTTGCGTCGGTGTCCGGAAGAATCAGCACAAACTCATCCCCACCCAGGCGAGACACCGTGTCTTGCTCCCGGACCTCGGATTGCAGGCGATCAGCGAAGGCAATCAGCAGTTGGTCGCCCACTAAGTGCCCCAGCGAGTCATTGATGTTTTTGAAATGGTCCAAATCCAGAAACAGCAACGCCAGCGACTGCTGCTTGCGATGCGCTGTCGCCAGGGCCTGTTTGCAGCGGTCAGACAACATGGAGCGATTGGGCAGGCCGGTCAAGGGGTCGAAATGCGCCAGCATGCGGATGCGTTCCTCCGCCAGCTTGTTCTGGGTGATGTTGCGTGACAAGACCACGAATCGCGGCTCGTCATTCGCCCCGCCCGCCTTGCGGGAAATGGACAACTCGAACCAGTGCTCCCCCGAGGCCAGCGGCAGCTTGAACTGCTTGCCGGTCGAACGGGCGTTCACATTGGCCTCTTGCAGTGCAGACATCACGATGGCGGCAGATTCCGGCGGCATCACCTCAGCCGCCGTCTTGCCAAGCAAAACATCAGCCGGCCGCGCCAGATACTCATCAACAGGTGTTTGGCAAGTGAGGTGCCGCCCCTCCAAGTCCATTTCAAACAGGGCGTCAGGAATGGCGGCCATGGTGGCCTCCAGGTGCCGTTGGGCAACCAGAATCTCAGCCGTTCTGTCGCTGACCTCGATCTCCAGCTGTTGATCCCGCATTTGCATTTCAAACAGCAACCAAGCCAGATAGGTCACCAACAGACTGAAAAGCAGCGCCACAGCCACCTGCAACCCCATGTCATGCGTGGCATTCCAGCCTGCCAAGGGGCGACACACTCAGTGTCCATTGCCCGTTAGGCAGTTCCAGGACGGCATTGACAGGGTCGGTCAACATTTGTGCATTGGAGGAATCAATCGACTGGCGCTTGCCCGACTCGGGCACTTTGCGCCACAGCTCGTAGGCGTAGCCACGCGCATTGATCAGCCCCAGGTTGGCGGCCTCCAGCGCTTGGGGAAAACGCAGTGTGACAAACGAAAATCCCCAAAACGTGGAACCGCCCTGGCTGTTGGTCAGAAAAATGGGCAATCGCCCCACCACACCCAACCCGCCTTGCACCAGATCAAGCGGCCCAGCCAACGTCAGCTTGCCAGAATCCCGGGCTTTGGAGGACTCAAACGCCTGCGCTGCATTGCCCAGCTGATTGAAACCAATCAGTTTTTCATTGCCTGCCAATGGAACCACATCTTTGACAATGCCAGCTGGCGATAGCCCCAACGCAGCAATACCGGGGTAAAAGGGCAACATTTCAGTGCCCAAGGCCGCAAAATCCGGCACACTGCCCCGTGCTCGTCGAACCAGGGCCGCCAGCGCGTATGAAGCAGACAAGGAGCGATCGATACCGCGCTGCAGTGCCTGCGCCTGGTCATTGGCCAACTCTGACGCGCGGGCACGATCGTGCCTCAATTGATCCTGCTGGGCATTCCAGATCATCCACCCGCCAGCGCTGCAGGCGAGCAAAAAGACGCCAATCACCAAAGCCCATTGGCGTAAGCGGTTATGGCGGGGGGAGCGACTCATTGAATTCAGTTTATCAATATTCGACAGGTAGGAAACAACGACATCCGCGCCCACCGGGCATCTGTTACACAAACGCCATCAATCTGCCATAGAGGTGTCACGCCACCCCGCCAACATTCAGGGGCTAGCTAAAAAGAAGAGGCAAGACACGGGCCGAGACCACTGGTGACGGCGCCCAAGATCTCAGCCATTCAGAACTTTTTGAACCTCTGAAGGAGAACCCCATGAAAGAATTGCCCAGCCCAACGTTTCCACTGTCCCCCCTGGCCTTGCCCAAGGGATTTTTGGATCGCATTCATACCCGCCATGCGAGGGTGATCTCGGCGCCCGCCCCTCAGCCGGAGCGCGCTGAGCTCACGGTGTCCTGGGCAAAGCACAACGACGAAGTTCGCTTGGCCCAGCATTTGCGCTACAAGGTGTTTGCCGACGAAATGGGTGCGCGCCTGACCACCAAGGTGCCAGGCCACGACATTGACCTGTTTGACAACTATTGCGAGCACTTGCTGGTGCGAGACGCGCACACCCGCGAAGTGGTGGGAACCTACCGGGTGCTCACCCCCGCTCAGGCCAAACGTGTTGGCAGCACCTACAGCGATCTGGAGTTTGACCTGACCCGTTTGCGCAGCATGCGCGAACGCATGGTGGAGCTGGGGCGCAGTTGCGTGCACAAAGACTACCGCCATGGGGGGGGGGGGGGTGATCATGGCCTTGTGGGGAGCCTTGGCCGAGTTCATGGCGCGCAATCAGCTCGACACCATGATTGGTTGTGCCAGCATTCCCATGCTGCACAACGGCATCGTGAGTGGCGATGCCGCAGCCAGCATCTGGCAGCAACTTAAACAAACCCACTTGGCCCCCATCGAGCACCATGTGCGGCCCCGCCTGCCGCTGCCAATTGATCAACTCGACGGCTCGCTCGAGGTCGCACCGCCGGCGCTGATCAAGGGGTATTTGCGCCTGGGTGCCAAAATTTTGGGCGCTCCGGCCTGGGACCCCGACTTCAACTCGGCCGACTTACTGATGATGCTGCGCATCCAGGACTTGCCACCGCGCTATCGCAAGCACTTTCTGGGGGCTTGATGCGAGCGGCCTTTGACGCCACGGGTGCCTGGACCCCTGGCACGCCGCAGGCCCAAGACGACGCGGACGACGAGCCAGGTGCGGTGCGTTACCGGGCCATTTTTATCTCTGACCTGCATCTGGGAACGCCCGGCTGCCAGGCCGAAGCCCTGCTGGACTTACTCAAGTCTTACCCCAGCGATTCGCTCTACCTGGTGGGCGACATCGTGGACGGCTGGCAACTGCACCGCAAATGGTTTTGGCCCCAATCCCACAACGACGTCATTCAGAAACTGCTGCGCCGCGCACGCAAGGGTTGCGCCGTGGTCTATGTGCCGGGCAACCACGACGAGTTTGCCCGTGAGTTTGTTGGCCATCAGTTTGGCGGCATTGACGTGCGGCATGACACCGTGCACACCACCGCCGATGGACGCAGCCTGTGGGTGACCCATGGCGACCACTTTGACGGCGTGATCCAATGCGCCAAGTGGCTGGCGTACCTGGGGGACTACCTGTATGAACTGACCCTGAGGCTGAACCGGCACCTCAACCATTGGCGCGGCCGGCTGGGCTTGCCCTATTGGTCGCTTTCGGCCTATTTGAAGCACAAAGTGAAAAAGGCCGTCTCCTACGTCTCTGACTTTGAGATGGCGGTAGCCGCCGAGGCGAGGCGACGGGGCCAAGACGGCGTGGTGTGCGGCCACATCCACCGCGCAGAGATGCGAGAGATTCAGGGGACGCTTTATTGCAACGATGGCGATTGGGTGGAAAGCCGCACAGCCCTGGTCGAGCACCTCGATGGGCGACTTGAACTGGTACATTGGGCGCCAGCGATTAAGACAGCCCCAGCGGAGCGACCGGCTCTGGTGTCCCGCTGATTAGAAGGGATGGGGCTTTGCCTGTCACGGGACTGTCATTTGAATGGTCAACAATGTGTCACCCCCTTGTCACAAACTAGTGCGAAACGCCATGCTTTCACCTTTTCACCCGCCTGAGACGGCGCAAACGCCACCCGGACTGACCCTGCTGGACCGCGACCACAGCATTTTGGCCTTCAATGAGCGAGTGTTTGACTGCGCTTGCCGCCCCGACGTGCCCTTGCTGGAGCGTCTGCGGTTTTTGTGCATCGTGTCCTCCAATCTGGACGAGTTCTTTGAGGTACGGGCCGAACCCCACCTGAACGCCAGCCAGCGCCAAGCGGATCAGGGCCAATTCACCGTTCAATCCTTCGAGCGACTGGCCAGCGCGGCGCACGCACTGGTGGCGCGCCAGTACGCCCTGTACAACGAGGAGCTGATTCCTGCCTTGGCGCAGCAAGGCATCAAGGTCGTGTCGCATGGTGACCGCACCCCTGAGCAACATCGATGGGTGAGGCAATATTTTGAGCGCGAAGTGCGCCCCTTGCTGATACCCGTCGGGTTGGACCCATCGCACCCGTTTCCCCAGGTAGCCAATAAATCGCTGAACTTCATCGTCCGGTTGGGTGGGCAGGACGCTTTTGGCCGGGAAAACGAAATTGCCATTGTAAAAATTCCTCGCGTGCTGCCGCGCATGATTCGCCTACCCGACAAGCTGGCCGGTGACGGACAGCTGTTTGTCTCTATTTCAAGCGTGATGCGCGCTCACTTGCCCGAGTTGTTTCCGGGGCGGGACGTGGGCCAGTTCTCCCAGTTCCGCGTGACACGGCACTCCGATCTGGCAGTGGACGAAGACGATGTCACCAACCTGCGTACGGCGTTGCGCCAGGGTCTGGAGCAACGCCATTTTGGCCAGGCTGTTCGGCTGGAAGTGGCGGCCGGCTGCTCTGAATTTTTGTCGACGTTTCTGCTTAAGCAGTTTGATTTGCCCGCTCGGGCCTTGTACAGCGTGCCGGGGCCAGTGAATCTGGCGCGGCTGACCCAGTTATTGGACTTGGTGGATGCGCCCGAATTGTGCTTTCCATCTTATTCCCCGTGCTTTCCCACGCAGTTAATCCCTGGCGAGTCGTTCTTTGACCAGCTTAAAAAACGTGATGTACTGATTCATCAGCCATTTGAGAGCTTTGGCGGCGTTTTGGCGTTTTTAAGGGAGGCGGTGCACGACCCCGATGTATTGGCGATCAAACAGACCATTTACCGCACGGGGAGTGACTCTGAGCTAATGGATTTATTGCGCGAGGGCGTGCGGCGCGGCAAGGAAGTCACCGTGGTGGTGGAGCTGAAGGCCCGGTTTGATGAGGAAGCCAACATCAACTGGTCGGAAATGCTGGAATCCATCGGCGCGCAGGTGTTGTATGGCGTGGTCGGGCTCAAGACCCACGCCAAGATGATGTTGGTCACGCGCCGTGAAGGCCGCCACCTCAAGCACTACGGGCACTTGTCCACAGGCAATTACAACCCGAGAACCGCGGCCTTGTACACGGACTGGAGCCACCTGACAGCCGACCGTTTGTTGACTTCGGACATGGAAAAAGTATTTGTGCACCTGGCCAGCCACAGCCGGTTGCCACGACTCAACCGGGTCCTGCTGGCGCCGTTTTACCTGCATCGCAAGCTGATTGCCAAGATCAATGAAACGGCCGCCTGCGCCGCTGCTGGCGGACGCGGCCGCATTGTGGCCAAAATGAACGCCCTGACGGACGAGGCCTTGGTGCACGCCCTGATCAAGGCCGGCCAACAAGGCGTGAAGATTGACCTCATTGTGCGAGGCGCTTGCATGCTGCCCGCTCAAGTGCCGGGCGTGACCCACAACATTCGGGTGCGCTCCGTCATTGGCCGGTTTCTGGAGCACTCGCGGGTGTTCTATTTCGGTCGCGATGAGGAGGAGGAACTCTTTCTGTCCAGCGCCGACTGGATGAATCGCAACATGATGCGCCGGGTTGAGCTGGCCTGGCCAGTGACAGACCCGGTCCAGCGCCAGCGCATCATGGATGAATGCTTGGTGGCCTATTTGCACGACGGTGTGGACGGCTGGGATTTGTTGCCAGACGGCAGCTACGAGCGGGTCAAACCTGGGAATCCGCAAGCCGCCCATGGAGCACAAGCGGCGTTGATGGTTCGTTATGCGGGGCACGTCAACGAGAGGAACGTCTGACATGGACCTGATCTTGTGGCGCCACGCGGAAGCCCAGGAGTGGGTGAATGGGTGCGACGATCTGGCCCGCACCCTCACCGCCCGGGGGGAGAAGCAGGCGACGCGCATGGCCGCCTGGCTGGACCGCCAGATCCCCGAAGGCACCCGAATACTCGCCAGTCCGGCCAGGCGCACGGTTCAAACAGCCGACGCCCTGAGTCGAAAATACAAAATCAGACCCGAACTCGCCCCGGACGCCAACGTGGCCCAGCTTCTGGAACTGGTCCAGTGGCCCGACGCAAAAGGCGTGGTGATGGTGATTGGGCATCAGCCGACGCTGGGGCAAACCATTGCCCAGTTGCTGAACTTGAATGAATCGGCATGTTCGGTGAAAAAAGGCGCGGTCTGGTGGCTGCGCAATCGTCAGCGCCAGCAAACCGTAGTGGTCACGGTGCAATCGCCCGAACTGCTTTGAACCGGCCTTCCACCAGAGGAGGCCAAGCAGCGGTCAAAACACTATTTAATTGATAGCTACTTCCGCAGACAATACAGGCGCCAGAGGCACAAAAATCACTAATTTTTGGTGTAATTAGAACGGCATTTTGGGCATGCCTTTCATGCCACCCATGCGCTTCATCATCTTCATCATGCCGCCGCCCTTCATCTTCTTCATCATGTCCTGCATCTGCTCAAACTCCTTGAGCATGCGGTTCACTTCCTGAACCTGAACGCCGGAGCCCGCGGCAATGCGGCGCTTGCGGGTGGCTTTGATGAGTTCGGGCTTGCGGCGCTCCAGAGGCGTCATGCTGTAGATGATGCCCTCTTTGCGCTTGATGTCTTTCTCGACCTTCCCCATGTCCATCTGGCCGGCTTTGGCCGCCATGGAGGCCGGCAATTTATCCATCAGGCTGGACAGTCCGCCCATTTGTTTCATTTGCTGAATCTGGGCCAGAAAGTCGTTCAAATCAAACGACGCACCGCTCTTGACCTTGGCGGCCAGCTTTTGCGCGGCGGCCATGTCCACCCCGGCGGTGACCTGCTCGACCAGCGCCAGAATGTCGCCCATGCCCAACACGCGCCCGGCATGACGCTCGGCATCAAACACTTCCAGCCCGTCAATCTTCTCGCTGGTGCCGGCAAACTTGATGGGCGCACCGGTGACTTGGCGCACGGACAAGGCCGCGCCGCCACGGGAATCACCATCCGTCTTGGTCAGGATGATGCCGGTTAGCGGCAGCGCTTCCTTGAAGGCCTTGGCGGTGTTGATCGCATCCTGACCCTGCATGGCGTCGACCACGAACAGGGTTTCAATGGGGTTGAGGGCAGCGTGCAGGCTCTTGATTTCCAGCATCAACGCTTCGTCAATGGCCAGGCGGCCAGCGGTATCCACCAGCAGAACATCAAAAAAGTGTTTGCGGGCGTAGTCCAAGGCGGCCAAGCCGATATCCACCGGTTTTTGATCTGGCGCACTGGGGAACCATTCGGCACCCGCCTGCGCCGTCACGGTTTTCAGCTGCTCAATGGCCGCCGGACGGTAGACGTCAGCGGACACGGTCAACACCTTCTTCTTGCGCTTCTCGATCAGGTGTTTGGCCAGCTTGGCCGTGGTGGTGGTCTTGCCGGCGCCCTGCAAGCCGGCCATCAGAATGACCGCCGGCGGCTGAGCCGCCAAGTTGATATCACTCACCCCCTGGCCCATGGTGGCGGCCAGCTCCTTGTTGACGATGCTGACCAGCGCCTGGCCCGGGGTCAAGGAGCCCAGTACCTCTTGCCCCAGCGCCTTTTCTTTCACGCGGGCGATAAAGTCGCGCACCACCGGCAGGGCCACGTCGGCCTCCAGCAGCGCCATGCGGACCTCGCGCAACATCTCGGTGACGTTGGTTTCGGTGATACGGGCCTGGCCACGTATTTCCTTGACGAGGCGGGAGAGTTTGTCGGTAAGGGCGGATGCCATAGGGAGTATTCCGGTGAACGGAACCCAGGTTGGAGCCAACAGGCTGTGGAGACGAGCAAAACGCTAAACTGTAGTCATGATTTTAGCCAGTGCTACCCCACTCAGTCTCGCCTTGGCGTTGGGCGCCGCTGTGACCTATGCGGGATCAGCTCTTTTCGCCTCGCGACTGGGCGACAAAATGACCCGGTCAGCGGTCTGGCTGGCTTGGCTTTTGCATGGCACTTTGCTGGCCTGGAGCCTTCTGGGGCACGAGCCACGCTTTGGCTTTGCCCCTGCGCTGTCTGTCACGGCTTGGCTGATCGCAGCCGTCTACGCGGTGGAGAGTCACATTTACCCGGCACTGAAAACCCGCTGGACCTTGTCCTTTTTAGGCGCAGCAGCGGTGCTGTTGGCGCTGGTCTTTCCGGGCAATCGGCTTCACGCCAACGCATCACCTTGGCTCCCCCTGCATTGGGCACTGGGGATTGCGTCTTATGGCCTGTTTGGGGTGGCAGTGGTACATGCCTGGTTCATGAACCGCGCTGAGAACCAGATTCGCCACGCCACTGAGTCGCATAGCGGCATGCCACTGCTAACCATGGAGCGGCTGACGTTCCGATTTGTGGGCGCGGGCTTCGCCCTCCTGACCGCCACCCTGCTGGTGGGCATTCTTTTTGGGAAATCCTTGTATGGGCCGGCGGCAGCGGTTCACTGGGACCATAAAACAGCGTTTTCCATTCTGTCGTGGCTGTGTTTCGCCCTGCTGCTGATTGGGCGCGCCCGCTTTGGTTGGCGTGGCAAGCGCGCGATGCGCATTCTTTATGTGGGTTCTGGTTTACTGCTGTTAGCCTACGTGGGATCACGCTTTGTGATGGAAATCATCCTGGGGGTGTCGACATGAAGTTTGCGTTGTTGGTGTTGCTGGTCTTGATCGGCGTTCTGTTGTGGCGCAATCGCCAGCCGGCAAACCCATCAGCCCCGGATGACCCTGAAACGGAGAGCAATGAGCCTTCCAACATGGTCCGTTGTACCTTGTGCTCAGTGCATGTGCCCGCAGACGACGCCATTCAGGGAAAAAACGGCTCCTATTGCAGCGTGGATCATCGCCAAATCGCGGAGCCGTGAGTGAAGCAGCCCCCGGACGCTGCACCCTCCTGGTTTGGGCCCAACCTGTTTGAGCCCGGCATAGAACAAGCCGATCGACCGGACGAGTTCAACCGCATCTGGCACGGGTTCATGACTGCCCGTGTAACCTTGGGCTTGGTTTTGGTTCTTTTGCAAAGCGTGTTCTTTGCTTTGTCTTCGACCAAGGACTTGGGGCCGCTGCTAATTTGCGCCACCTACTTTATTGCCGCGCTGGTGGTTCGCCTGATGGTTCGACCACGGCCGATGGGCAAAACGTTCGATGCCCAGTGGTTTGGCACCGTCGGCGTGGACGTGGTGGCGTTTGCCTTGTTGCAGATGTCGCAAGACACCAGCATCAATTACGCACCGTTGTTTGCCCTGCCGGTCCTGATGACCTCCATTCTCGGCTCGATGTTGCTGGCCATGGGGGCCGCTGCCTCGGTCACCTTGTTTTTGTTTCTGTACGCCGGGTGGGTTGTGCTCCATGGCGCGGGGGACGCTGCCCCACACTTTTTGCAGGCTGCCCTCACTGGGGCGGGCTGCTTTGCCCTGTCGTTTTTAGCCAACCAGTTCGCCACACGAATGGCGCACGTCGAGCTTCGGGCTGAACGCAACCAACTGGCAGCCGACGTACAACGGCAAGTCAATGAACTGGTGGTCGAATCCCTCAGCGACGGCATCATGGTGATCGACCGGACTGGCACCGTGCGCTCCGCCAACCCGGCGGCTCGACGTTTGCTGGGTCCGGAGCGCTTTCTGGATGCCGAGTTCTTCAACCTCCGGTCCAAGCCAGGCTGGCAAAGTCTGGTGGCTCTGATGAAACTGAGCTTTGACAAGCTCACTTCGCAACAGGCTGAAGTTATTCTCCGCCACAGCGGACAAGGTCCCCGGCGGTTGCGCGCACAGACCCAAATGACGTCTATCAACAATGCAAACGACGCCCTCTGCGTGTTGTTTTTGCAAGACCAGCGTGAAATGGAAGCCCGGGTGCGAACAGAAAAGCTGGCCAGCATGGGGCGCATGTCTGCCGCCGTGGCCCATGAAATACGAAACCCTTTGGCTGCAATTGCGCAGGCCAACGCTTTGTTGGACGAGGACCTGACCGAACCGGGCCACAAACAGTTGTCTCAAATGGTGCAACAAAATGCCCGCCGACTGGAGCGAATTGTTGATGAAGTCCTGGACATTGCGCGCACTCACCACGAAGAGCAGGGTGTGGCTGATGCCATCCGCCTGAATGAACTGGTGATGCAAACTTGCCGGGACTGGCAAGCGCAGACGGGGAGCAAGAATCTGCTGTGCCTGTCACAGGCCGAAGGGGCCACCGAGGTAAGGTTTGAACCTGAGCACCTGCGCCGGGTTCTGATCAACCTGCTGGACAACGCGAGGCGCTATGCCAGCCAGAACCCGAACGCCATTCAGGTGTCAGTCGGTCAGAACCCGGGCGGGCGGGCCTTTGTCAGTGTCTGGAGCGACGGGCAACCCATGGACAAATCAGTGGAACGCCACCTTTTCGAACCCTTTTTCTCGTCTGAAAGCCGCTCAAGCGGACTGGGACTGTACATCTGCCGGGAATTGTGTGAGCGGCACGGCGCGACTATCATTCACCAGCGCAACACCGGCCATGGCAACGACAGTCCGGTGGACGGCAATGAGTTTCTGGTCTCATTTCACGGTTTTGTGACCCGAGAGGGTGGCCCCGCGCTATCGCAGAAGGACTCCCCTCAACCATGACCTCAACGCACCTGCCGACCACGACTCGAATACTGGTGGTTGACGATGAACCTGACCTGAGGACTCTTTATGAGCTCACCCTGCTGCGTGCCGGGTATCAGGTGGAAACCGCCGAAAATGTGATGGATGCTCAGCAGCAACTCGCAGCCCACCGCTTTGACGTCCTCATTACCGACATGCGCCTGCCCGACGGATTGGGTTTGACCTTAATTCAGCAACTCAAGGCCGAAAAACGCAAAGAACGCTGTATCGTCATCACCGCCTACGGATCCGCTGAGAATGCAGTTGAGTCCCTGAAAGCTGGCGCGTTTGACTACCTGACCAAGCCGGTCGATTTGAAACAATTCCGAAGCGTGGTGGCATCGGCCGTTCGTGACACGAGCACTCCTGCACCCGCTGGCAGCCAGCCCCCTGATGCCGCTGGACGCCCGGGCAGCCCAGACACGCCGATTTTGGGCGGCAAGCAGGCGATTGATCGACTGGTGGGCAACTCCAGCGGACTCCGCCTGGTCAAGGAGCGCGTGGTCAAAGTGGCGCGAAGCATGGCGCCGGTGTTGGTGAACGGTGAGTCTGGAACCGGCAAGGAACTGGTTGCTCAGGCCCTTCACGCCAACAGCCACCGAGCCGAGGGACCTTGGGTGGCCGTCAATTGCAGTGCCATTCCGGAGGCCTTGTTGGAGGCCGAGTTTTTTGGCTCCAAAAAGGGCTCATTCACCGGCTCAACGCAGGATCGGGACGGATTTTTTCAGGCCGCTGCCGGGGGCACCTTGTTTCTGGATGAAATTGGGGATCTCCCTCTGGCCATGCAGTCCAAGCTGCTGCGAGCCATCCAGGAGCGGCGTGTACGCCCCCTTGGCGCGACGCAGGAGTTGGCCGTTGATGTGCGCATCGTCAGCGCCACCCACAAAAACCTCGCAGAGGAGGTGAAAGCAGGTCGCTTTCGCCAAGACCTCTACTACCGCCTCAATGTGATTGAAATCGCCATCCCACCGCTGCGCGATCGACGTGAGGACCTGCCTGCCCTTTGCAACGCGCTGCTCGACCGCATTGCCCATGATTCCGGCATGCCCACTCCGGTTTTGCCCGCATCAGTATTGAGTCAGCTAGCCCAAGATCCATTGCACGGCAACGTTCGGGAACTGGAGAACCTGCTGCACCGCGCCGTCGCCCTTTGCGATGAAGACGAGCTGCAGATTGAAACCTCCACTCCAAGCCCCTTGGCTCACGAGCCGGCGTTCGCCCACAGTGGTGGGGGCACTTTGGACAGCGAACCCAACGCCATTCCCAGCGACCTTCAGGGCCACCTGGACAACCAGGAGCGGGAGATTCTGATTCAAGCGCTGCAAGAGACCGGATTCAATCGTACTGCGGCTGCCGCCAGGCTTGGCATCAGCCTGCGACAAATGCGCTACCGCATTGCGCGGCTCAATATTGATGCCCCCCAAGGCGGAGAGAACTCAGATGACCCGTTCTGACCCCGTCGTGCACGATGCACTTTGGCGAGGGGGTTGGTACCGGTTTGCCGCCCATCTAGCCTCACCCAACTTTGGCGTGCGTCCCCGGGACGCCCGCGTTGATTTACTGGTCATTCACTCCATTAGCCTACCGCCGGGCCAATTCGGTGGTGACAAAGTTGAGCAACTTTTCACCAACCAGCTTGATTGGGACGCACACCACTACTTCAAAACCATCGAAGGCATGCAGGTGTCTTCGCACTTCTACATTCGACGCAATGGCGACCTGTCGCAATTCGTCAGTTGCGATGATCGCGCCTGGCATGCAGGCGCCTCCCGCTACCGTGGCCGCTCCAATTGCAACGACGACTCCATCGGCATCGAGATGGAGGGGCTTGAAGGAGACCTGTTTGAGCCCGAACAATACGAAACGCTGACCAGCCTATGCGCCGCGCTGATGGCGAACTACCCCATTGCACACATCGCGGGGCATGAACACATTGCACCGGGTCGCAAGGCCGATCCCGGTGCCGGGTTTGATTGGCCAAGCCTGCAGCACTCTCTGGGATTGAGCAGTCGATATTTGCCTCGCACCCCAATACCCGACTAATTTAGTCAACATAACGGATTCACCCTATGGCGGTCGAGATCAACACGCCAGGCGGACTTTCGTAAATGAGACAGTTTTAAAAATAAACCGTGAATCAATTGACACGCCGGAAACGCCCGCCATCACTGGTTTGAGCGCTACGGTTGTAGATTTTCCGGCCTCGATTCCTCCGTATTTCGCCCTGTCGTCAGTTTGACTGGGTCAATCCCCGGGTAAAATTTGGCCCCCAGAACACACGTTGGCGGCACAAAGACCCTGCCTTCGACATACACTACCTGTAGTGGCTTGCAGTAGCCAGACACCCCATATATAGTGCGTCCTGCCTTTCCACCGAGCCCAGCCATCTTATGGCCCCAGGCTTGTGCTCAGCGCCATTGACACTCTATTTCACGCAGCATAGACGAGGAGCCCCATGCAAACTGCTTTAAACACGCCTTCAGAGCGCCAGTCCAGTCCGTCCACATCCGCTTTAGGGGATGACTCGATTCAAACCACCGCCAATGGCGTGAGCCAGTATCAAGTCATTCGCCGCAATGGCGCCGTCGTGCCATTCGAACCGGCCAAGATCGCGGTCGCCATGATGAAGGCCTTTCTGGCTGTCACCGGCACCCACGGAGCCGCATCGGCCAGCGTCCGCGAAACAGTAGATGGATTGACGCAAGGCGTGATTCGCGCCCTGATGCGCTCGCGCCCGGGCGGCGGGACCTTTCACATTGAAGATGTTCAAGATCAGGTCGAATTGGGACTGATGCGTGACGGTCACCACGAGGTGGCCCGAGCCTATGTCTTGTATCGGGAAAAACATGCACAAGAGCGCGCTCAACAGATCACGCAGTCGACACCCAAAGCGCCGCAGTTGCACGCGCTGGACAACGGTCAGCGCATTGTGCTTGACCTTGACCGCCTCAAGGGGCTGATTGAGGCTGCCTGCGCCGGTCTGGGCGCTGACGTCAAACCCGAACCGATCATGGCTGAGACCATGCGAAATCTGTATGACGGCGTCCCCATGGACGAGGTCTACAAAGCATCGGTGCTTGCTGCACGCACTTTGATCGAAAAAGACCCTGATTACACCTACGCCACCGCCCGACTGCTGTTCCACACAATGGCCAGAGAAGCATTGGGCAAAGACGTGGTGCAGGCTGACATGGCACAGGCCTACGTCGAGTACTTCCCTCAGTTCATCCAAAAGGGTGTGGACAATGAACTGCTCGACGCCAAGCTGCTCGAGTTTGACTTGGTTCGCCTGGGTGCAGCCCTCAAGGCCGACCGCGACCTGAACTTTGACTACCTTGGCATCCAGACCCTGTACGACCGTTATTTCCTGCACATTGGGAAAACACGGATTGAACTGCCACAGGCTTTCTTCATGCGGGTGGCCATGGGCTTGTCGCTCAACGAATCCGACCGCGAGGCGCGGGCCATCGAGTTTTACGAAATCCTGTCGTCATTTGACTTCATGTCCAGCACGCCAACGCTGTTCAACAGCGGCACCTTGCGCTCACAATTGTCGAGCTGCTATCTGACCACTGTGCCAGACGATCTGGATGGAATCTATGAATCCATCAAGGAAAACGCACTGCTGTCCAAGTTCGCAGGTGGTTTGGGCAACGATTGGACACGCGTGCGCGCACTGGGCTCTCACATCAAGGGCACGAACGGCGAATCCCAGGGCGTGGTTCCGTTTCTGAAGGTCGTCAACGACACTGCAGTCGCCGTCAACCAAGGCGGCAAGCGCAAGGGTGCCGTATGCACCTACCTGGAAACCTGGCACTTGGACATCGAAGAGTTTCTGGAGCTTCGCAAAAACACGGGCGATGATCGCCGCCGTACCCATGACATGAATACCGCGAACTGGATTCCGGATCTGTTCATGCGTCGGGTCATGGAAAAAGGCCAGTGGACCCTGTTCTCGCCGAACAACGTGCCTGATTTGCATGACAAATTTGGCGCCGAATTCGAGACAGCCTATGTGGCCTATGAGGCGCAGGCTGCACGCGGCGAACTCAAGCCAGCCCGTGCGCTGCCCGCCGCCGATCTGTGGCGAAAAATGCTCACCATGCTGTTTGAAACCGGTCATCCCTGGATCACGTTCAAGGACGCCTGCAATGTGCGTTCGCCCCAACAACACGCGGGTGTCGTTCACTCAAGCAACTTGTGCACCGAGATCACGCTCAACACCAGCGACACAGAAACCGCCGTGTGCAACCTGGGTTCGGTCAATCTGTTGCAACACTTGAAGAATGGGGCGGTGGATCACGTCAAGCTGCAAAAGACCATCACCACAGCGATGCGCATGCTGGACAACGTGATTGACATCAATTACTACGCCGTCAAGAAAGCCCGCGACTCCAACCTGCGTCACCGCCCTGTGGGCTTGGGTGTGATGGCGTTCCAGGACAGCCTGTATGAGCTGCGTATCCCCTACGCCAGTGACGCAGCAGTCGCGTTTGCCGACACCTCCATGGAGGCCATTTGCTACTACGCTTACTGGGCATCGACAGAGCTGGCGAAAGAGCGCGGCCAGTACTCCAGCTACAAAGGCTCGCTGTGGGACAAAGGCATCTTGCCCATCGACACGTTAGACATGTTGGCTCGCGAGCGCGGCGGCTATGTCGAGGTCGACCGCTCGTCGACCATGGATTGGGATTCGCTGCGCAAGAAAATTGCAACCGACGGCATGCGCAACTCTAATTGTACGGCCATTGCACCGACAGCAACCATTTCAAACATCATCGGAGTCGACGCCTCAATTGAGCCTTGTTTTGGCAATCTGTCCGTCAAGTCCAACCTGTCTGGCGAGTTCACCATTATCAACAACTACCTGGTTCAAGACCTCAAACGTCTGGGACTTTGGGACGATGTCATGGTCATGGACCTGAAGCACTTCGATGGTTCTCTCAAACCAATCGATCGTGTTCCCGCAGATATCAAGCTGCTCTACGCCACCGCGTTTGAAGTGGAAACCCGCTGGTTGGTCGAGGCCGCATCCCGCCGCCAAAAATGGATTGACCAAGCACAGTCACTCAACATCTACATGGCGGGCGCGTCAGGCAAGAAGCTGGACGACACGTACAAGCTGGCCTGGATTCGTGGCTTGAAAACCACCTACTATTTGCGCACCATGTCTGCCACCCACGTGGAGAAGTCAACGGTGACTGCGGGTCGCATGAATGCTGTTTCATCGGGGAGCGAGTCATCACCTTCCAGCCAGTCTGGCATGAGCGCCCTTGACGCCGCAGCCGCCGCCGCCCGTGAACAAATGGCATCGGGACCGGCAACAGACGTGAAGTTCTGCGGGGTCGACGACCCCACCTGTGAATCCTGCCAATAAGGCCATGAACATCGCCTCGCATCGAGTCGATGTTCATTCACCACACTCACACCCCTCAATGGAGGAGCGAAGTCGATGAACCCTTTTCAATTCACCTCGCTACTCTCATAATCTGCTGATTGGAATTACCTATGTTGAACTGGGACGAAGAAGTCAATCCCTCATCGCAAACACCTCAGTCCAGCGACTCGAATGCAAGTCGCTCGGCAGCGGTTTCACTGCCGTCCGTGAGTACATCTACCGCGACAGACGCTCCGCCGGCCACGCCACGCCGCGTCAATGCTGCAGACAAGCGCATCATCAACGGTAAGACAGACGTCAATCAACTCGTCCCATTCAAGTACAAATGGGCTTGGGAAAAATACCTGTCCAGCTGCGCCAATCATTGGATGCCCCAAGAAGTCAACATGACGCGGGACATTGCTTTGTGGAAAGACCCTAACGGGTTAACCGAAGACGAGCGTCGCATCATCAAACGAAATTTGGGATTCTTTGTCACGGCCGACTCATTGGCTGCCAACAATATCGTGTTGGGTACCTACCGCCACATTACTGCGCCGGAATGCCGGCAGTTCCTGCTTCGCCAAGCCTTTGAGGAAGCCATTCACACTCACGCCTATCAGTACATTGTGGAGTCACTGGGCTTGGACGAAAGCGAGATCTTCAGCGCCTACAACGAAGTCCAATCCATTCGCGACAAAGACCAGTTCCTGATCCCCTATATTGAGGCGATCATGGACCCCAACTTCAAGACGGGCACACCAGAAACTGATCAGACGCTTTTGAAGTCGCTGATTGTTTTCGCTTGCTTAATGGAAGGCCTTTTTTTCTACGTCGGATTCACGCAGATTCTGGCGCTGGGACGTCAAAACAAGATGACAGGTGCGGCCGAGCAGTACCAGTACATCCTGCGCGATGAGTCCATGCACTGCAACTTCGGCATTGACCTGATCAATCAGCTTAAACTGGAAAACCCTCAGCTTTGGACGGCCGAATTCAAACTAGAAATTCGTGCCCTGTTCGAGCAGGCGGTTGAGTTGGAGTACCGCTACGCCGAGGACACCATGCCTCGCGGTGTACTGGGCATGAATGCGTCGATGTTCAAAGGCTACCTGCGTTACATAGCCAATCGCCGGGCTACACAAATTGGACTGGAAGCGCTGTATCCCAACGAGGAAAACCCCTTCCCGTGGATGAGCGAAATGATTGACCTGAAGAAGGAAAGAAACTTCTTTGAAACCCGAGTGATTGAATATCAATCGGGCGGCGCACTGTCTTGGGATTAAGTCATACATGACGACTCCCTGCTCACGACCGCTGCCCGCAGCACACGCTGTTGGCGACGGTTTGTGTTCCGAATTCATGGTGCTGGGCAATAGGTCCAACACCATGCATCGCTTCCTGCCATCCGTCGCGCAAGAAGTGCTCTTTGCAAATTAATCAAGGAGATACATCAATGGCAACTGCAAAAAAATCAGCCCCGAAAAAGGCGGCTCCCGTGAAAAAGACTGAATCAACCAAAAAGGTCGCTGTCAAAGCGTCTGCACCCGTAAATAAAGCCGTTGCTGCCAAAAAAGCAGCTCCGGCAAATAAGGCCGCTGTGAAAGCCACTGCACCCGCAAAGAAAACCGTCGCGGCCAAAAAAGCAGCTCCCGCAAAGAAGGTTGCTGTGAAAGCCGCTGCACCGGCGAAGAAAGCCGTCGCGGCCAAAAAAGCAGCTCCCGCAAAGAAGCTCGCTGTGAAAGCCGCTGCACCGGCGAAGAAAGCCGTCGCGGCCAAAAAAGCAGCTCCCGCAAAGAAGGTCGCTGTGAAAGCCGCTGCACCGGCGAAGAAAGACGTCGCTGCCAAAAAAGCAGCTCCCGCAAAGAAGGTCGCTGTGAAAGCCGCTGCGCCTGCGAAGAAAGACGTCGCTGCCAAAAAAGCAGCTCCTGCAAAGAAGGCCGCTGTGAAAGCCACTGCACCGGCAAAGAAACCAGCGCCAGCCAAAAAAGCACCTGCTGGAAAAACAGTCGCTGCCAAGTCCGCATCTGGGGCGCAAACCACATTGAATCCACAAGCGGCCTGGCCTTTTCCGACTGGCAACAAACCCTAATCGATCGAATTACCCCGATCACAAGCCCGATGTTCACCGCATTCGGGCTTTTTTATCGCGCTTGCACAAGCCCCATCGACTCGGCCTTCAGATTCATGGGTAAAACGCAACGAGGCGGTAACCGGCGACACGCTCGGGTGTTGCCGCCGACTGGACGGAGATATCAATCGATGCTGGCCATTCCGAGGATGCAGCCAAGACGCCGCTCGCTGGCCCAACGTCCGAGGCCAGCAATACTCGCTTCAAAAACGGTTGATCCATGGCATCTGTCAATGTCAGCTCCACAGCCGGAAAGGCGATGGGAGTCAATGAACTACTTTTCAGCAAAAAACTCAATCGATAGGTGTCACCACGTAGCCTGGTGAACGTTGATGTTTCAACACTTATAGACTCAATACGCCGAATCGGGTCTATCTTGCAAGCGATCAGCTCACAGGCCCGCTCCAACCAAGGCGTGAAAGCTGGCTCCCATGCCGCCAATTGATTGCGCTCTCGATAAGCCACCTGGAAGAATAGGCCCATTGACAACACCAAGCTCAGCATCCCCAGCAACCAGCGCAGTGCAGGGCGGTCTCGCTTGAGGGTGACTTTCTCTTTTGATAAAAATGAGACCTGGTCGAATGAGTCAGCTACATCTGGAAAGCCTTTCTGCGCGGTTTCCTCGAAGTCCTGGGGCGGCTCGCTGATTGGCCAGTTGGAATCAAGTTCTTCACTCTCAACCGTTCCTGGTTCTGCATCGTCAGCGACAGCCCCATGCTCTTCCGTTGGAACAAGGCCTGCTGCCCCCTCCCCCAGGTTCAGGTCAACCACGGAGAAGTCAGACAAATAGCCTGCCGGCATCTCCGATGGCTCAGGCAACTGGAGCGATCCATCTAGATCAGGTGGTGCAGGTGGTGCAGGTGGTGCAGGTGGTGCATTTTCCGACACTTCGACTGACTGAACGGTACTCTCCGTCGTCGCCATAGTCGAATCGGCCACTGGCGACTCACTCACCAAATGCGCAGAGGCATCGAATATTTCGTCACACTGACCGCATCTAACCCATCCGGCCGAGATTCGAAGTTGATCAGGGACCACCCTGAACAGAGTCTCGCAGGCGGGACAACGGGTGATCATGCTCATATGGTCAACGTCGAGCGGCTCCTCAGGTCGCGGAGGTCATCAGGATCCAGCCGTCCTCCTGGTCGGAGACTGTCAACTTGCAATACGGAGCGTAGGCCAACTTCAGCTCTTCGGCCTGTCGCTCGAGAATGCCGGACAAAACCAAGGCACCCCCAGGTGCAACTCGAGACCACAACAGCGGCGCCAGAACTTTCAAAGGGGTTGCCAGAATGTTCGCCAGCACCGTTTGGTATTGGCCCGAGGCAGCGTCCGGCAAGCCTGCATTGACCGCGACATCGTTCGCCTGTGCGTTGAGAACGGTCGACTCAACCGCAGCCTCGTCGATGTCAACGGCGTCAACATCGACCGCGCCGTGTTTGGCGGCGCCAATGGCCAAAATACCGGATCCGCATCCATAGTCCAATACTCGGCCCAGGAACTGGCTGGCTTCGCCTTGGCGCGCCAACCAACGAAGACACATGCGGGTCGTCGGGTGCGTGCCCGTGCCAAACGCCAGTCCGGGATCCAGTCGAATAACAATCTGGGCCTCAGCCGGGGGCTCGTGCCAGGTCGGGACAATCCAGAATGTGGGAGTGATGTCCACCGGCGCAAATTGGGATTGCGTCAAGCGCACCCAATCTTGCTCTGCAAGCTCGTGCACCCCAAGAAACTCACATTCAGCAAAGAAATCCTGCGCGTTCAAAAGTGAAAGTGCTTCTCGGGCTGATGCCTCTGTCGGGTAAAGGGCAATCATGCGGGAGCGCTGCCAGCCCTCTTTGGGCGGTGGCATGCCCGGCTCGCCAAACAGTGCCTGCTCGGCGTCGGTCTGAGCATCTGCGTCTTCGACGCTGACGCTCAATGCATCCAGCACGTCCAAGGCATCGCTCACGATTTCGACCCGACTCTCCGGGCACATCAGTTTTAGTTCAAACATGCAGTTTTTGATTTAACGCTTATGCTGTTCCAGCCAATGTTCCAGGTAGTGAATATTGGTGCCACCCAACACAAACTTCGCATCCACAACCAACTCCCGGTGCAGTGGAATGTTGGTACTAATGCCTTCAATCACTGTTTCTCCCAGCGCGGTTCTCATGCGTGCCAAAGCCTGCTCCCGGGTGTCTCCATGCACAATAATTTTTCCAATCATGGAGTCATAGTTAGGGGGAACAAAGTAGTTGGTGTAGACATGGGAGTCCACCCGCACACCAGGACCACCGGGGGGATGCCACATGGTGATCCGCCCCGGCGAGGGCGTGAACTTGAAGGCGTCTTCCGCATTTATCCGGCATTCGATGGCATGGCCACGAATTTCAATCTGTCTCTGCGTGAAAGGCAGACGCTCACCCGCGGCCACCATGATTTGGGTTTTGACAATGTCAATACCGGTGACCATCTCAGTAACGGGGTGCTCCACCTGAACACGCGTATTCATCTCGATGAAATAGAACTCGCCGTCTTCGTATAGAAACTCAAACGTGCCTGCGCCGCGGTAGCCAATTTTTTTACAGGCGGCCACACAACGCTCGCCGACACGATCAATCAACTTGCGAGGAATGCCCGGCGCGGGCGCCTCTTCCAGCACTTTCTGATGACGGCGCTGCATCGAGCAATCTCGCTCGCCCAAATAAACCGCGTTCTTGTGCTTGTCTGCAAGAATTTGAATTTCGATATGACGCGGGTTTTGGAGAAACTTCTCCATGTACACGGCCGGGTTGCCAAACGCAGCGCCAGCCTCGGCCTTGGTCATGGCCACCGCGTTGATCAAGGCTGCTTCGGTGTGCACCACCCGCATTCCGCGCCCGCCGCCGCCGCCGGCAGCTTTGATGATCACGGGGTAGCCAACGGACTTGGCCACGCGGCGAATCTCCGCCGGATCATCCGGCAACTCGCCTTCTGATCCGGGAACGCAAGGCACGCCTGCTTTGATCATGGCCTGTTTGGCGGAGACCTTGTCGCCCATGATTCGAATGGATTCCGGCGTAGGCCCGATGAACTGGAACCCGCTTTTCTCAACTCGCTCAGCGAAGTCGGCGTTTTCACTCAAAAACCCATAGCCAGGATGAATCGCTTCAGCGTCTGTCACTTCCGCCGCCGAAATAATGGCCGGCATGTGCAGATAACTCAAGCCCGAGGGCGCCGGGCCAATGCACACGGCTTCCTCAGCCAGTTTGACGTATTTCGCGTCCCGATCCGCTTCGGAATAGACCATGACGGCCTTGATTCCGAGTTCGCTGCAGGCGCGTTGAATCCTAAGAGCGATTTCGCCGCGATTGGCAACCAGAATTTTTTTGAACATAGGCGTTGCGGTTCAACCTCACTCAATCACGAACAGGGGCTGTCCGTATTCAACGGCTTGACCGTTGTCGCACATCACCTTGGTGACCGTGCCTGACTTGTCGGCCTCAATTTCATTGAGGATCTTCATGGCTTCGATGATGCAAATAGTTTCACCGGCCTTGATCTCGTCTCCGACTTCGACAAACGACTTGGCACCTGGCGAAGAAGAGCGGTAAAACGTGCCAACCATGGGAGATTTCACAAAATGGCCGCTGGCGACGGGTTCGGCGACCTCAGCCACCGCTGCGGGGGCTTGGGCCGGCATGGCTGCTGGGGCCATCATTGCCATCTGAGGCGCGTAATGTTGAACCATAGGCACGCCACCCTTGACGATGCGCACTTTGCCTTCCGCCTCGGTAATTTCCAGCTCAGACACGTTGGACTCAGACACGAGGTCAATCAACGTCTTCAACTTTCTCAGATCCATGAGGACTCCAATGAATTTTTATACAACAACTGCTGAATTTACTTTAAATTCATCCAAAACACAGTCATCTTCTCTTATTTTACAAGACTTTAAAAGTAGAGTCACCGAACTCTGCCCACCAGGCACGAACCCACACTAGGTCTCGGCCTCCCAGGCGAGCAAATCTTCAGGTGCAATTTGGCCAATTTTACGATGGGCCACTTTGCCATCCACTCCCAAAACTACCGTGAACGGCAGGCCGCCGCTCTGATTGCCCAGCAATTTTCCAATCTCCATTCCAGGCACCCCCGCCAGCGCCACCGGAAAGGATACGGGCGCTTTGGCCAGAAAACGATTCACGGGCGTGGCCTGATCCACCGCCAAACCCAGCACCTGCCAGCCTTTGGCTGCATTCTTTGAATAGAAGTCGCTCAACATGGGAAGCTCTTCTACACAAGGAGGGCACCATGTTGCCCAAAAATTCAGCACCAGTGGCTTGCCACGAAAGCTCGCCATGGCCAAACGAGAGCCTTCGGTGGGGAGGGCGAAGTCTAGCAGCCACAGAGCCTCTTCAGCACTCGGTTCAACCTCACCGGGTGAATGAACCCACCAGGCAACACCTGCACCACTTATTGCTGCCGCACCCGCTACGGCACCCATCAGCCAAGAGCGGCGCCCGCTTGCAACAAGGTCAACATCAGCGTTGCGATTTTTCTCTGTCATGTTTTTCCTGCTTCCGATTCGATTAACAAGCACCGCACTGCCGTCACATCACCGCGGGGTGTGCGTCCCTTGGCATCCACGCGCGGCGCACCCCGCAGATCATCCCAGTCGTAAATCAACAAGTGAACACCCACCTCCTCCCGCAACTCCGGGCAAAACGCATGCACGCTCAACGCCTCGACCGATTCCCCGTTGAAACCTGTCACCGTGCGGGGTATGTAGTTCACCCCATGGTCAATCAGTGCGATTTCCGCTGATTTGCTGTCTTCGCAAAACAACTGCAAGTAAATGTCAGACAAACGGGTCGCCGAGCCATGCCAGACTGATCCCCCCAAGTAAGGCTTGAAGGCCGACATACGCTCCATCCAGACCAGTGCCAAGCGGCGCAAGGCCACCAACTCGCCCGGCTGGGTGTCGGCACAAAACAAGGCGATGTAGGCCATGACCTCGTCTTCAACCTCCTCATTGCCAGGCAGCGCTGTGCGCCCAGGCAAGCCCATTTGCTTGATGGCACGTCGCTTGGCCGCGCCAAAATCCAGTCCCTCTTCGACCACCATGCGCGCCGCGACAGCGGCGATCTCCGATTTCAAGCTCTCCATAGCGTCCTATTTTGCCTTTAATACAGCCGCCTAGAATCTGGGCATGCATATTCACATACTCGGTATTTGCGGCACCTTCATGGGCGGCTTGGCGGCGCTGGCGCGCGAGGCCGGACACAAAGTCACCGGCTGCGACACAGGCGTCTACCCCCCCATGAGCGACCAGCTCCGCGCGCTAGGCATTGACTTGATGGAGGGTTTCGGCGCAGACCAGCTGTCTTTGCAACCGGATATGTTCGTGGTGGGCAACGTGGTCAGCCGGGCCCGCCTGGCCGATGGCAGCGCCAAATTCCCCCTGATGGAGGCCATTCTGGAAGGTGGCCTTCCCCATACCAGTGGTCCGCAATGGCTGGCCGAGCATGTCTTGCAGGGACGCCACGTGATTGCCATCGCCGGCACCCATGGCAAAACCACCACCACCGCCATGACGGCCTGGATTTTGGAGAAAGCGGGCCTGCAACCGGGCTTTTTGGTCGGTGGCGTGCCCATGAACTTTGGCGTCTCCGCCCGACTGGGTCAAGGCAAGACCTTTGTCATCGAGGCGGACGAATACGACACCGCTTTTTTCGACAAGCGCAGCAAATTTGTGCATTACCGCCCTCGTACGGCGGTTCTCAACAACCTGGAGTTCGACCATGCCGATATTTTTGACAACCTTGCGGCCATTGAGCGGCAGTTCCATCACCTGATTCGCACCGTGCCGGGGACGGGGCGCATCGTCGTCAATGGCCTGGAGGAGAGCCTCACCCGGGTATTGCACGTCGGCTGCTGGAGCGAGGTGCGCAGCTTTGGCGCCACGGTGAGCGATTTCACCGCTGTTGGCGAGCCGCATGACTTTGACATCCTGATGCACGGCAAAAAAGCAGGGCATGTTCAATGGGCGCTGACCGGAGTGCACAACCAGCTCAACGCCCTGGCCGCGGTGGCCGCTGCCGAGCACGTGGGGGTGTCACCCGAAGCGGCTGGTTTGGCCCTGGGATCGTTCGAAAACGTGAAGCGTCGCATGGAGGTGCGTGGCACCGTGGCCGTAGCAGGTGGCCAGATCACCGTGTACGACGACTTTGCCCATCACCCGACCGCCATTCGAACCACGTTGGACGGATTGAAGCGCCGGCTTCAAGCCAACGAGCGTATCTTGGCGGTGTTCGAGCCCCGCTCCAACACCATGAAGCTCGGTGCCATGAAAGCCCAGTTGCCCTGGAGCCTAGAGCAGGCCGACATGGCCTTTTGCCACAGTGGCGGCTTGGACTGGGACGCCACCGAGGCGCTCACGCCCCTAGGTGCCCGGGCCGTGGTGTCCGGCAACATTAACGACTTGGTGGTTTCAGTCACGGCACAGGCGCGAGCGGGTGATCACATCGTTTGTATGAGCAACGGCGGCTTTGGTGGCATTCACCAAAAACTGCTTCTTTCACTACAAAAAGAATAGCTACTTACGGATTAAGGGCATGCGCTACAGGGCTGAAATCCTTGTAGAACCTGCCCCACCTTCGGGGTTCTTTGCTTACCGGACGCGGCGCGTTTTCACCGCTTCGGACAGGACATCCAGCGAGGCCAGGGAGTCTTCCCAGCCCAAACAAGCATCGGTGATGCTCTGGCCATAGGTCAACTGGGCTGAATCATCCTTGCCCGGTGTGAACTTCTGCGCACCCGCATTCAAATGGCTCTCCACCATCACGCCGAACACGCTGGTAGACCCACCGGCGATTTGTCCGGCGATGTCACGGGCCACTTCGAGTTGCTTTTCGTGCTGCTTGCTGCTGTTGGCATGGCTGCAATCCACCATCAACGTGGCGGGCAGTTTGGCTTTCTCCAGGTCTTTGCAAGCGGCAGCGACACTGGCGGCATCGTAATTGGGCGCCTTGCCACCCCGCAGAATCACATGACAATCCGGGTTGCCGTTGGTTTGCACGATGGCAACCTGGCCGTTTTTGTGCACCGACAAAAAGTGGTGGCCACCCGCCGCCGCCTGAATGGCGTCGGTGGCGATCTTGATATTGCCGTCGGTGCCATTTTTGAAGCCAATCGGGGCGGACAGACCCGAAGCCAGTTCACGGTGAACCTGGCTCTCGGTCGTGCGTGCGCCAATCGCCCCCCAGGAGATCAAATCACCCAAATACTGGGGAGAAATCACGTCCAGGAATTCACTGCCGGCAGGCAAGCCAATGCGATTGATCTCGATCAGCAACTGCCGGGCAATGCGCAAACCCTCGTCAATGCGGAAGGTCTCGTCCAGGTAGGGGTCGTTGATCAAGCCCTTCCAGCCGACGGTGGTGCGGGGCTTCTCGAAATACACCCGCATCACGATTTCCAGCGTGTCGGCGTACTTCTCGCGCTGCACTTTGAGTTGGCGGGCGTAGTCCAGCGCGGCCGCCGGATCATGGATGGAGCAGGGGCCGATGATGACCAGCAGACGGTCGTCCTTGCCGGCCATGATGTTGTGAATGCTCTGGCGGGTGCGACTGATCAGCGACTCCACAGGGGAGCCCTGAATGGGAAAGAAGCGAATCAAATGCTCGGGAGGAGGCAACACGGTGATGTCCTTGATGCGGGCGTCGTCTGTCTGGCTGGTGCGGTCGGCGGGGCGGTTGACAGGATTGGCATACCAGGCATCAGTGGTGGCGACGGTGGCTTTGGCAGTCATGGTGAGGCTCCTAATTCAAACAATTGAAGGTGACAAAAACAAAAAGGCAAAAAAAACCGCCGGGTGTGCCGGCGGTTTTTGTGAGGTCAGGACGTTTTCTTTGGGTACGTTCAGATCTCTCTACCGCCGCAGGCGCTTGAGAACCAAAAGTAGCTAAAGAAAAAACGGACCGAATTCATGAGTTGGAATGTAGCACACTGAAATCGCGCGAAACTGACTCAGGCAGTGCCGCCCACCGTCAAGCCATCGATGCGCAGGGTCGGTTGACCCACGCCCACCGGCACGCTCTGCCCTTCTTTGCCGCAGGTGCCCACACCGCTGTCGAGCTTCATGTCGTTGCCGATCATGCTGACGCGCTTGAGGCACTCGGGGCCACTGCCCACCAGCGTGGCGCCTTTGACGGGGTACAGAATCTTGCCGTTTTCGACCCAATAGGCTTCGCTGGCGGAAAACACAAACTTGCCGGAGGTGATGTCGACCTGTCCACCACCAAAATTGGTCGCGTAAAGGCCTTTTTTGATACTGGCCACAATCTCTTCTGGCGCCTTGTCGCCACCCAACATATAGGTGTTGGTCATGCGGGGCATGGGTACATGGGCGTAGCTTTCGCGCCGGCCATTGCCGGTGGGGGCCACGCCCATCAAGCGGGCGTTCATGGAGTCCTGGATGTAGCCCGTCAGAATGCCGTCTTCAATCAGCACGTTGCGCTGGCTGGCGTTGCCTTCGTCATCTACATTCAGAGAGCCACGGCGATCGGGAATGGTGCCGTCGTCCAGCACGGTCACGCCCTTGGCGGCCACGCGCTGGCCCATGCGGCCGCTGAACGCGCTGGAACCCTTGCGGTTGAAGTCGCCTTCCAGGCCGTGGCCAATGGCTTCATGCAACAAAATGCCCGGCCAACCGGACCCCAGCACCACCGTCATTTCGCCAGCCGGTGCGGGACGCGCCTCTAGATTGGTCAAGGCCGCATGGACCGCTTCGCCCACATATTGAGCGATCAAAGCATCGTCGAAGTAGGCCAAGCCAAAACGCCCGCCGCCACCAGCTGAGCCCACCTCGCGGCGCCCTTTTTGCTCGGCAATCACCGTCACGCTCAGGCGCACCAGCGGTCGCACGTCGGCGGCCAGAGTGCCGTCAGCGCGGGCGACCATGACCACATCGTATTCAGCGGCGAGGCCCGCCATGACTTGCGCCACGCGCGGGTCTTTGGCACGGGCGGCTTGTTCAACCCGCTCCAGCAGTTTCACCTTGGCGGTGCTGTCCAGCGTGGCAATCGGGTCCAAGCCTTGGTACAAAGCACGCGCCGGGGCAATCTTTTTGGAAGGTACTTTCTTGCGGCCCGCCTGGGCAGCACTGGAAATAGTGCGCACGGTGCGCGCCGCATCCAACAGCGACGCTTCAGAAATATCGTCCGAGTAGGCAAACGCAGTTTTCTCCCCGCTCACCGCTCGCACGCCCACGCCTTGGTCAATGCTGAACGAACCAGTTTTGACAATGCCCTCTTCCAGGCTCCAGCCCTCAGAACGGGTGTACTGAAAGTACAGGTCGGCTTCGTCTACCTGGTGCGCCTTGATTTCAGCCAGGGCTCGGGCCAGATGGGACTCATCCAGACCAAACGGGGTCAGCAACAGGGACTTGGCAATGGCCAAGCGTTCAATGGTGGGTTCGCGAGAGATCATGCGGTCATTTTAGGCGCCGCGGCTTAACCACTTCAGAAGAGCGCCATCGTCTTGTCCCGCCAAGCCGCTCGCACTGGCCGCAGCGAACACCTGGCGGGCAGTCGTGCCCAGTGGTCCCTCAAAGCCGGCCGCCTGAGCCGCATCCACCGCCAGGCGCGTGTCTTTCTCCAACAAAGTCATGTGGGCGCGCGGGGCAAAGTCACCGTCAATGGCGCGACGCATGCGGTCTGACCCAATCCAGCTATGCCCGCTGGACTGCTCGATCACCCGTTGGGTGGTTGCCAGATCCAGCCCCATGGCGCGGGCCATGGCCAAAACTTCGGCTGCGCCCACCAAATTAATGCCGGCCGCTAGGTTGTTCACCAGCTTGGTTCGCGCGCCGTCACCCACGCGCTCGCTGATGCGAAACACCTGGCTGGACAGCGTCGCGAGCAAGCCGGCATGGCGCAGAAAAACGGCCTCCTCGCAGGCGACCATCAAACTCATGGTGCCGTACAGCGCCCGCTGGGGGCCACCCGACATGGGTGCATCGATCATGCGCAGACCCATGGACGCCAGCCGCCGGGCAAACCCTTCGACGTCTTGCGGCGACAGCGTGGGGCACAGCGCCACCGTTTGCCCGTTCGCCATGACGTGCGCGATGCCATGCTCGCCAAACAACACCAATTCAGTCTGCGCCGCATCCACCACCGCCACGATCACCACTACCGAATTGATAGATGCTTGCGCAGGTAATTCATGGGCTTGAGCCCCAAAAGACGCCAAACTTTGCATCTTGGCGGCGTCCAGGTCACACACCTGCACTGGCCAGCCCAGACCCAACAAGCGCCGGGCCATACCGGCCCCCATATTGCCCACTCCAACGATGGCGACCGGGAACGCTGCGCTGGGCTCGACGCTCATGACTGAACGAGTCGCTTGGACTTGGCAATCGACATCAGAATACCCAGCCCCAGGCCCAGCGTGACCATCGCGGTGCCGCCATAACTGATGAAGGGCAGCGGCACGCCCACCACCGGCAAGATGCCGCTGACCATGCCCATATTCACAAAGGCGTACGAGAAGAACATCATCGCCACCGCGCCCGCCAGCAGACGCGAAAACACGGTCGGCGCCGCCAATGAAATCATCATGGCGCGAAGAATCAAAAAGAGGAAAGACACGATCAGCAGCAAGTTGCCTAACAGGCCAAACTCTTCCGAGAACGCCGCAAAAATAAAGTCAGTCGTGCGTTCCGGAATGAACTCAAGGTGGGTTTGCGTGCCCTGCATGAAACCCTTGCCCCAAAACCCGCCCGAGCCAATGGCGATCATTCCCTGAATGATGTGAAATCCCTTGCCTAAGGGGTCTTTTCCAGGATCGAGCAAAGTGCAGATTCGCTGCTGCTGATAGTCGCGCAGCACCGACCAACGCACGCCTTCAGCACACAGGTCCGGCTCGAAATACACCACCAGGCTAATGGCGATTACAGCGAGCACCAAGGGCGGCACCACCAGGCGCCAACTCAACCCCGCAAAAAAGATCACCGACAGCCCAGTGGCCAGAACCAGCAGCGAGGTGCCCAAGTCCGGTTGCTTCATGATCAAGCCCACAGGTACCAGCAGTAGCAAGCCCCCCACCAGAAAGTCCAACGGGCGCAACTGCCCTTCCCGCTTTTGAAACCACCAGGCCAACATCAGCGGCATGGCAATCTTCAAAATCTCACTGGGCTGAATGACCACCCCCACATTGAGCCAGCGTTGCGCGCCCTTTTTGGAAATGCCAAACAGGGCCACCGCCACCAAGAGCCCGACCCCAAACAGATACAGCGGCACCGCCATCGTCATCAGCCGCTGCGGGTTGATTTGCGCCACCACAAACATGATGCTGCCGGCAATCAGCATGTTTCGTCCGTGGTCCTCAAAGCGGGTGCCGTGGTCAAAACCAGCCGAGTACATGGTCAGCAAACCCGCGCACACCAACAGAAACACCGCAAAAGCCAAGGGCCCGTCAAAACCCCGAAACAAGGGCAGGATTCTCTGCAAGGGGTGAATATTTCCAAATTTGTGCGCCATGGGTGAATTATCCCGCCAAGCCACAGCGTGGGCCCGAGGGCTGGAGGAGTTCCCCTATCATTCCGGCCATGTCCCACGCCCAGCCTCACTCTGCACCGACCCACCTGCTCTATTTGCACGGTTTTCGCTCTTCGCCCCAGTCCGCCAAGGCCCGCTTGATGGCGCAGCACATGGCGACGCAGCATCCAACGGTGCACTGGTGGTGTCCGCAACTGCCGCCGTCGCCCCACGCGGCCATGGTGATGCTGATGGACGGGATGAAGGAGTGGCCCCGGAAATCTATGGCGGTGATGGGCTCCTCGTTGGGCGGGTTTTACGCCACAGCGGTTGCTGAGCGAACCGGCTGCAAGGCCGTGTTGCTCAACCCAGCGGTCGACCCGGCGCGGGACTTGGCCAAGTACATCGGCGAGCAGACCAGTTGGCATGACCCGGACGAGCACTTTTTCTTCCAGGCCGAGTACGTGCAGGAATTGGAAAAATTGCGATGCGGTGCTCTGGCTGATCCGTCGCACTACCTGGCCATCATTGCCAAAGGCGATGAGGTGCTGGACTGGCGGGAAATGCACGCCCGGTACGCAGAAGGCGCGGTGCGATTGCTGACCGGCGGGGATCACGCGCTGAGCGACTTTGAGGACCACTTGCCGGCCATCATGGCCTTTCTGGGCCTTTCTGGGCCTACGCTGAGGCCTTGAATGCCGGCCTTTTTGGCGGCGGCGCATTTGCTGGGACAATCCCCCCCATGTTTTTATTGTTTGAAGAAGCCGGAAAATTCATGGCCGGTCGGGTACTGTCGGAGGCGGAGTCGTCTGCGCAGGTGGAGTTGGACAGCGGCAAACGCGTCAAGGTGAAGGCCGCCAACTTCCTGATGAAGTTCGAAAAACCGTCGCCAGCCGATTTCATGGCCAAGGCGCAAGCGATGGGTGAGACCATTGAACTGGAGATGGCCTGGGAGTTTGCGCCCGAAGAAGAGTTTGGCTTTGCCGACCTGGCACGCGACTATTTCAGTGACAAAGCCAGTCAGGAAGAGCAGGCCGGCATGTTGGTGCGTCTGTTTGAGGCCCCCCACTACTTTCGCCGCGCCGGCAAAGGGCGTTTCCGCAAGGCCGCGGCCGACATCATTGCGCAGGCACTGGCCGCCATCGAGAAAAAGAAACAACTGGCTTTGCAGGTCGATCAATGGGTCAAAGACCTGAGCGAGGGCGTTTGCCCGGACGCCGTTCGCGAGCAGCTGTACAAGATTCTGTTCAAGCCCGACAAAAACGCGCCCGAGTACAAGGCCGTGGTCGAAGCCTCGCGCGCCACCCATCTGGGCCCGCTGGAGCTGCTGATCAAGGCCGGCGCCATCGACTCGCCCTACCAGTTCCACTGGAAACGGTTTTTGCTGGAGAACTTTCCCAAAGGAACCGGCTTTGCCAAGCTGGAAGCCCCGCTCATCAAGGACGAGTTGCCCTTGTCCACAGCGCGTGCCTTCTCGATTGACGATTCGGCCACGACCGAAATTGACGATGCGCTCTCGGTGCAAGGCCTGGGCAGTGGCACCGTGGTGCTGGGCATTCACATTGCCGCGCCGGGTCTGGCCATTTTGCCGGGCAGTCCGATTGACCAGGTGGGGCGCAACCGCCTGTCCACGGTCTATATGCCGGGTTACAAAATCACCATGTTGCCGGACGACGTGGTGCAAACCTACACGCTGATGGAAGGTCGGGAGTGCCCGGCGGTTTCCTTGTATGTGACGATGAATGAGGCCACGCTGGAAATCCAGTCCAGCGAAACCCGCCTGGAGCGGGTGCTGATCACGGCCAATTTGCGCCATGACCAGCTCGACGCGGTGGTCACCACCGACTGGCTGGAAGACCCCAGCTTCAACCATGAAAACGACCCGAAGCGCTTGCTGGACGAGCGCGCACCGCTCTCATTTTTGCACCGCTTGGCCAGACACCTGAAGGCCGGTCGTGAAATCATTCGCGGCAAACCCGAGAACTTCAACCGCCCGGATTACAACTTTCGCCTGATCGGCAACGACGGCGCGGAGCCTCAAGGCACGGAAGAAGTGCAGATCAGCGTGCGCCAGCGTGGCGCGGCGCTAGACCTGATTGTCTCCGAGGCCATGATTCTGGCCAACAGCACCTGGGGCCTGTGGATGGCCGAGATGGGGGTGCCCGGCATTTACCGCAGCCAGGCCTCGATGCTGCCTGGCGTGAAAGTGCGCATGGGCACCAAGGCCTTGCCACACGCCGGTCTGGGGGTGAAAGCCTACGCCTGGAGCACCTCACCGCTGCGTCGTTACACCGATTTGGTGAACCAGTGGCAAATCATTGCCTGCGCCCGCCACGGCAAGACGGCCGCGCTGGTCGCGCCGTTCAAACCCAAGGATGCGGAGTTGTTTTCGATCATCTCGGGCTTTGATTCGGCCTACTTTGCCTACAACGGTTTCCAGGGCGCCATGGAGCGTTTCTGGATATTGAAGTACGTGCAGCAGCAAGGACTGACCGAGATCGAGGCCACCTTGTTCAAAGAAAACATGGTTCGCGCCGACCACATGCCGCTGGTGTTGCCCGTGCTGGGCGCCAAAGACCTGCCACGCCATGCGCGCGTTCGGGTCAAGCTGGGCGAGATTGACGAGGTATCGCTCGACATCATGGGCACGGTGATCGAGCGTCTGGATACCCCAACGGATGACGGCAGCGACCAAGACGACAGCGGCAACGGCAACGGGGAAGACGATGACGCCATCTCAGGCCCCATCGCCATTGCCATGGACATGAGCGAAGGCGCCTCAGAGGACAAGGCGCCGCCCGGCGACAATCCAGCCCCGTGAACTTTAGATCCTTCAGCACACTGCAAATCGCCTTGGGCGTCTCAGTGGCCGTGCATGCGGCCCTGCTGACGGTGCGCTTCGTCGACCCACAGGCCTTTAACCGGGTCTTTGAAGACACGCCGCTGGAGGTGATTCTGGTCAACGCCAAAACGTCCGAGCGGCCCGACAAGGCCAAGGCGCTGGCTCAAACCTCGATGGCCGGCGGTGGCGAGGCCGAAAAAGGCCGCGCCACCAGCCCCCTGCCCCCGGCACTGGTGGCCAAAGCGGGTGACGACGTCGAAGAGCAGACGCGACGGGAATTGCAAAACCTGCAAGAGCAGCAAAGCCTGATGCTGGCGCAAATCAAGCGCGAACTGGCCAAGCTGCCGCCCCCCAAGCCTCATCAGGCCAACGCCTCGCCCGAGCAGGTCGAGCGCGAGGAGCGGCGCCGCCAGTTGATCAAAATCCTGGCCGAGATTGAGCGTCGCATCAACGAAGAAAACGCCCGCCCCAAGAAACGCTATGTGAGCCCGTCAACCAAGGAAGTGGCTTACGCGATTTATTACGACAACCTGCGCCGCGCCATCGAAAACCGGGGCACCGAGAACTTTCCGGAAGTCGGTGGCAAAAAAATCTATGGCGAGTTGACCATGTTGGTCACGGTGAATTTTGACGGTCGGGTGCTGCACACCGAAATCGTGCAGAGCTCGGGCAACCGCACACTGGACCGCCGCGCCGAAGCCATTTCCCGCAGCGCCGGCCCGTTTGGCAACTTCTCGGACGAAATGCGCCGCAAGGCCGATCAAATCGTCGTCGTCTCGCGTTTTCGCTTCACGCGTGATGAAGTTCTGGAGACCCGGCTGACGGCCAAATAGTCTCCCAACCGCTTTAAATATTCAGACCCTCATGGATCACTATTGCGTCATGGGCCACCCCATCGGCCACAGCAAGTCGCCGTGGATTCACGCCCGCTTTGCCGAGCTGACCGGCCAGTCGCTTCAATACGACAAGCAATTGGTGCCATTGGATGGCTTTGCCAACGCCGTGCAGCAGTTCTTCGCTCAAGGCGGTCGGGGCTGCAACGTGACTGCACCGTTCAAATTTGAAGCGGCCCGCTTGGCCGATCACACCAGCGAGCGGGCCCAACTGGCGCAGGCCGCCAACACCCTGAGCTTTCAGGACGGCACCCTGCGGGCCGACAACACGGATGGGGCCGGCCTGGTCAACGACATTCAGGGCAACGCCGGCTTTGATCTGGCAGGCCGGCGCATTTTGCTGATTGGCGCTGGCGGTGCCAGTGCCGGCGTCTTGGCCCGGCTGATTGAGACGCAACCGGCCAGCATCACGGTGGCCAACCGCACGGTGGAAAAAGCACAGTCTCTGGTCGACCGCCATGCCACGCTGGGCTTGCTACAAAAAACAGAGCTTCTCGCGCAGGCCCTGAAAGGACCGGGGGCCGATTTTGATGTCATCATCAACGCCACCACCAGCAGCCTGGGCGGTGACGCGGTGCCGGTGCCTGCCAGCACATTGAAGCCGGGCGCTTTGGCCTACGACATGATGTATGGCCCTTCTGCCCAGGGCTTCATGACCTGGGCAAAGGAGCATGGCGCCCAGCCGCGCGATGGTCTGGGCATGTTGGTCGAGCAGGCCGCCGAGGCCTTTTTGATCTGGCGCGGTGTGCGCCCCCCCTCCCAGCAAGTGTTGTCCGAAATGCGGGCCACGCTGGCCTGAGCAAGGCGATCGCTATGAAACCCCTACTTCGCTGGTTAGGTCTGGCTGTGCTGGCGATGCTGGTGTTGCAGCTGTATTTTGTGGCGCGCATTGCCGCCATGGCGGTGATAGCCCCGCAGTCCACGGCCTTTCAGCGCTCGGAGGCCTGGCGGGTCGTCAATGAACAGACCCGCCTGCCTTGGCGGCAGGAGTGGGTGCCCTACTCGCAAATCTCCAATCACCTGAAGCGTGCCGTGGTCGCCAGCGAAGATGACGGCTTCAGCAACCACGACGGTGTGGACTGGGACGCTTTGGAGAAAGCTTGGCAGAAAAACGCCAGGGCCGAGGCCAGTGCAGAGAAACGCGCCGAAGCCGCTGCCGCCAAGGGCAAGACCCAGACACGTGCGCCCAAAGTCATTGGCGGCTCGACCATCACCCAGCAACTGGCGAAGAATTTGTTTTTGTCAGGCGAGCGCACCCTGCTGCGCAAAGGGCAGGAGTTTGTGCTGACGATGCTGCTGGAGGCGCTGCTCAGCAAGGAGCGCATTCTGGAGATTTACCTCAACAGCGTGGAATGGGGCGAGGGCATTTTTGGCGCCGAGGCCGCTGCACAGCATTACTTCCGCAAGCCCGCCGCCAAACTACAAGCTTATGAGGCGGCCCGACTGGCCGTGATGCTGCCCCGCCCCAAGTACTTCGAAAAACTGCCCAACTCCAGCTACATCGCCGGGCGCGCCAGCGTCATCGTCGGCCGCATGGGCGACGCCAGCGTTCCCTGAACCCGGCCACCCCGACCGGTCGCGGCGGCTCTGTATGATGCCCGGCATGCGTGCCACCTTGATGAGTTACTTCCTGCTGGGCTTGATCCGCTTTTTGACCGGGTCGCAAGCCCGCTGGTGGGGCTGCCCCCCCAAGGCCGAACAGCGAATTTATTTTTCCAATCACCAGAGCCACGCGGACCTGGTCATGATTTGGGCCGCCCTGCCCAAAGAGCTTCGCGGCCGAACCCGGGCCATTGCAGCCAGGGACTACTGGACCAAAACCCCGTTTCGACAATGGATCACCTCCGCTGTTTTCAATGTCATTTATGTGGCCCGGGACCGCAGCAGCGACGAAGATCCGTTGGAGCCGCTATTTGAAGCGCTGGACCATGGTGACTCCATTATCCTGTTTCCGGAGGGCACCCGCGGCCACGCGGAGGAGCCTCAACCCTTCAAGGCCGGCCTCTATAACCTAGCCCTGAAATACCCAAAGATTGAATTGATTCCGGCCTGGATCAACAACGTGCAGCGCGTCATGCCCAAAGGGGAAGTGGTTCCCGTGCCGGTGCTCTGCTCGGTGACCTTTGGCGCCCCGATTCGCCTTCAAGCTGACGAAGAACGTCGTGTGTTCCTGGACCGCGCCCGCAGCGCCGTCATTGCCCTGCGGGACGTTTAATCATGTATCAGTCCCTCAAAAACCTCACAGCCTCCCAACAAGTCGGCGCCCTCTTCTTTCTGGTATTTGGCCTATTGGCACTGATCACCGCCGTCATGGTGGTCCTGTCATTGCGCGAGCCCGAAGACGATGCTATTGCGCTGCAGCGGCGCAATGATTTGGACAATGCCGAAGGCGTGCTGCGCACCAGTTGGGTCATGGTTCTTGTGTTCTGGATCGGCTGGCTGGCGGGTGACTCGGTCGCGCTAGTGCTGTTTGCGCTGGTGTCGTTTTTTGCCCTGAGGGAATTCATGACCCTCTCGCCCACCCGACGCGGAGACCATCGCAGCCTGGTGTTGGCCTTTTTTGTGGTGCTGCCGTTTCAGTACTGGCTGGTTGGCACCCGGCACTTCAATCTGTTCTCTGTGTTTATTCCGGTCTATGTGTTCCTGGCCATTCCGGTTGCCAGCGCCCTGGCCAATGACCCGCTGCGGTTTCTGGAGCGCAACGCCAAACTGCAGTGGGGCATCATGGTGTGCATTTACGGCATGAGCCATGTGCCGGCGCTGCTTTTGCTGACCTTCCCCAAGTACAACGGCAAAAGCGCGTTTCTGGTGTTCTTCCTGGTGCTGGTGGTGCAAACCGCCATGGTTACCCAGCACCTGGTGTCCCGCAAGCTCAAGCGGGCGCCCACCGCCCCGGCCATCAGCCACAGCTTCAACTGGCCGAGTTGGGGGGCCGGTCTGGCCGCGGGCAGCCTGCTGGGCATGGCGCTGGCGGGCATCACACCGTTTATGCCGGGCCAGGCCTTTGCCATGGCCTTTGTGGCCTGTGTGGCCGGCACACTGGGCCACTTGGTCATGAAGGCCATCAAACGCGACCGGGGGGTGCCGCTCTGGCAAAACGAGGGCCGCGCGACCACCGGCGCTGGCGGCTTGCTGGACCGGGTTGATGGTCTGTGCTTTGCCGCCCCTGTGTTTTTTCATTCGGTTCGATGGTATTTCGGGCTGTAGCCTCCGTATAACCTGCGCAAGACGCTATAAAAATTGGAGCAAATGAGAATTCTCGGCATTGACCCCGGCCTGCGTGTCACCGGTTTTGGCGTGATTGATGTGGATGGCCCCCACCTCGGCTACGTGGCCAGCGGCACTATCAGCACCATGCACATCGAAAAAGACCAACTACCAGCCCGGCTCAAGGTGCTGTATGACGGCATCCGCGAGGTGGTGGACCGCTACGAGCCCGACTCGGCCTCGGTTGAAATTGTGTTCGTCAACGTCAACCCCCAATCCACTTTGCTGCTGGGACAAGCACGAGGCGCGGCCGTGACGGCCCTGGTGTCGCGAGACTTGCCCGTGGCGGAGTACACGGCTCTGCAGATGAAACAGGCGGTGGTGGGTTATGGACGGGCGGACAAAACCCAAATTCAGGAAATGGTGAAGCGTCTGTTGGCCCTGCCCGGCTTGCCGGGGTCTGATGCCGCGGACGCTTTGGGACTGGCCATTACCCATGCCCACGCGGCCACCTCGATTGCCCGCCTAGCGCAGGCCAAAGGCTTGGGTGGCGCTCAAATTCAGACCCAAAAGGCAGCTTACAAAGCCGGAAGAAGCCGGTAGGCAGTTTCCACCAGGGGCGTCGATCGTTCATCCGCTTTGAATAGTGTCTGCAAAGCAGCATCGATACGGCGACGGACGAAAGGCCTACAGTTAAAGCCACTCAACCGATTCCCGAGGCTTCACCATGAACACCCTGCCGACCTATTTCATCTCCCACGGTGGTGGCCCCTGGCCCTGGATGCAGGACCAGGCGGGTGGCTACGCAAAACTCGCAGCGGCTTTGCAAGCCATGTCCGCCAGCTTGCCGACCCCTCCCAAAGCCATTTTGATGGTGTCGGCCCACTGGGAAGAGGCCAACTTCACGGTCCAAACCGCCGCCCAGCCGGGCATGATTTATGACTATTCGGGCTTTCCGGCCCATACCTATGAAGTCACGTACCCGGCCCCCGGCGCACCAGACGTTGCAAAGCGGGTCAAAACCCTGCTGACCCAAGCCGGCATTGCGGCAGACGAAGACGCAGAACGCGGCTTCGATCACGGCACTTATTCACCGCTGGCAGTCATGTTCCCTCAAGCCAACATCCCGGTGCTTCAACTGTCGTTGAAACAGGGGCTTGACCCGGAGGCGCACCTGGCCGCAGGACGTGCGCTGCGCCCGCTGCGGGACGAAGGCATTTTGATCGTGGGCAGCGGTCTTAGCTACCACAACCTGCGCGAGCTCGGTCCAAAAGGGCAGGCACCTTCTGCCGCGTTTGATGCCTGGCTTCAAAGCAGTGTGGTGCAGGCCCACCCGCACGACCGCGAAAAAAATCTGCGCGCCTGGGCCACCGCCCCGGCCGCCCGCCAAGCCCATCCGCGTGAAGAACACCTGCTACCGCTCATGGTGGCGGTGGGCGCGGCCGGTGACGACGCGGCCACCTGCCCCTATCACGAAGCGACTTTTTTCGGCGCGGTGACGGTTTCGAGTTTCCGATTCGGCCCCGCCTAACGGCTCTCGCCGCCGTCGCATCCATGAATAATTGGCCATCAGTAGAAACAGGGTCATAAAGGCGAACCCTGTTGGGCCTCGCGTTTGATCATCGCCACCAACTGATCCAGTGCTGCGCCCCACCCCGCCTCAAAGCCCATGGCCGCGTGTTGCTTGCAGCCGGCCTCGTCAGCATGAATCACCGTGGCGGTATAGCGCGTGCCTTGTGGGTCGTCCGCCAGTTCAATCGTCGCGGTGAACATGAAACTGGCGTCTGCCGACCCACAGGTGTCTGACGCCGCGCTGGGCCGGTAGCCCGCGAGCAAGGCGTTGGTCCACACCAGTTTTTCATTGGGAACCACGGCGAGGTAGCAACCTTCGTTGGGGAATGTTTGACCTTCGGGCGATTGCATGGTGGTGCGAAACACGCCGCCGGGGCGCAAATCGATCTCGCAGGCGATGGTGGTCCATGGAAGCGGGCAAAACCAGGGTTTGAGCCGCTCCGGCTCGGTCCAGGCGCGCCAAATCAGCGACCGGGGCACATACACAATGCGGGAAAAACTCAAGTCCAGTTGGGGATTGGCGTGGTCAATGGCGTTCATGGTCACACTCCTTGAATGGGAGTGAATTATGGCGATCATCCGTCCGAAACACCAATGCGGCTTGGACCCGCCAAGCACGCTCTGGCTTCAGAGTATTTTTTGCAGGATCAACACGCCAAAGAAGCCAAAGCCGGCAAAGAAAATCCATTTGAGGGTCATCAGCCCATAGCGCTTGTATCGCGCGTCGCCCGTATAGATGAACAGGCCAAAGCACACAATCACCCCCAGCAACAGAATGAAAAAAAGGGCGCGGAAGAAGACCATATGTGGGTTGCCTGGGACGCCTACCAGGCCCTTGCCGGTTGGGCAAAGCCTTTGGGGGCGAGTTTTTCGTTGTCGAAGGTCACGATGTCCCAGGCATCGGGATGGGCCAGCAGTTCCCGCAGCAGCAGGTTGTTCAGTCCGTGGCCGGATCGAAACGCGCTGTAGCTGGCCAGCAGCGGTTTGCCGACCACATAAAGGTCGCCCATTGCGTCGAGAATTTTGTGTTTCACGAACTCGTCGTCGTACCGCAAGCCGCCGACGTTAAGCACTTTGTAATCGTCCATGACGATGGCGTTGTCCAAGCCGCCGCCCAGCGCCAGGCCGTTGGCGCGCATCATTTCCACATCTTTGGTGAAGCCAAAGGTACGGGCACGTGCAATGTCACGGGAGTAGGACTGCTCGCTCATGTCAAACATGACCCGCTGGCCCGTTGAATCCACTGCAGGGTGGTCAAAATCAATCTCAAAGCTCAGTTTGTAGCCATGAAACGGCTCCAGTCGGGCCCATTTTTCATTCGCTCCTTCGCCTTGGCGGACCTCCACAGGCTTGAGAAGTCTCAAAAACCGTTTTGGCGCATTTTGCAGCTCAATGCCTGCACTTTGCAATAAGTAAACAAAGGAAGCCGCCGAGCCATCCAAAATGGGGACCTCTTCGGCGGTGATATCCACATACAGGTTGTCAATGCCCAAGCCGGCGCAGGCCGACATGAGGTGCTCCACCGTGTGCACCTTGGCATTGCCGTTGGAAAGGGTCGATGCCAGACGCGTGTCCGTGACGGCCGTGGCCGACACGGGAATGTCCACCGGCTCAGGCAAATCCACCCGGCGAAACACGATGCCGGTGTCCGGCGCTGCCGGGCGCAACGTGAGCTCCACGCGCTGACCGCTGTGGAGGCCGACGCCAACGGCACGGCTCAGGGCTTTGAGTGTTCTTTGTTTCAGCACAGTGGCATTGTAAAAGGCGAACAGGGTGTGCCACCGGATAACGGCAACACACCCTGCTCAGTTAAGGGACTGCCAGGTCCGGTTAGTCGGCTTGCTTGCGCAGAAAGGCCGGGATTTCGAAGTCATCCATGCCGCCAGAAGCCAACGCGTCCACCTTGGCGGCGGCTTGCGTGCGGTCACGGGTGCGCCAGACGCTTGGAGTGGCCATGCCGGCGTAGTCAGGCTGGTTGTGACCGCCCATGGTCGGCGCCGCCATATTGTTGGCTGAACCGGTTGACGCGACGCTGCTCAAAGGCGAGTTCAAGGTGGGCACATGGAAAGGCACGTTGTCGGTACCCGTGCGCAGCACCTGCAAAGGCACGGATGCACGGCGCACGCCTTGACGGCTCAAGCCCGTCGCAACCACGGTCACACGAATTTCTTCGCCCAAGCCGTCGTCGTAAGCGGTGCCATAGATGACATGGGCGTCAGGCGAGGCGTAGGCACGGATGGTGTTCATGGCCAGCTTGGACTCGGCCAGCTTGAGGGAACCTTTGGCTGCAGTGATCAGCACCAACACACCCTTGGCGCCCGACAAGTCGATGCCTTCCAGCAAGGGACAAGCAACCGCCTGCTCGGCAGCGATGCGCGCACGGTCGGGGCCGGAGGCCACGGCAGTGCCCATCATGGCTTTGCCAGGCTCACCCATTACCGTGCGTACGTCTTCAAAGTCGACGTTCACATGGCCAGGCACATTGATGATCTCGGCAATACCGCCCACGGCGTTTTTCAGCACGTCGTTGGCGTGGGCAAAAGCCTGGTCCTGGGTCACATCGTCACCCAATACATCCAGCAGCTTTTCGTTCAGCACCACGATCAGGGAGTCGACATTGGCCTCCAGTTCAGCCAAACCGTTGTCGGCATTGGTCATGCGGCGACCGCCCTCAAACTCGAAAGGCTTGGTGACCACACCTACGGTCAGAATGCCCATCTCGCGTGCCACGCGGGCAATTACGGGCGCAGCGCCGGTGCCGGTGCCACCACCCATACCGGCGGTGATGAACAACATGTGCGCGCCTTCAATCGAGGCACGAATGTCGTCCACAGCCAGTTCCGCGGCTTCACGGCCTTTGTCAGGCTTGCTACCAGCGCCCAGACCACTGGTGCCCAATTGAATGCTTTTGTGGGCATCACTGCGAACCAGCGCTTGCGCGTCGGTATTGGCGCAGATGAATTCCACACCCTGCACGCCACAACCAATCATGTGGCCCACGGCATTGCCGCCGCCGCCGCCGACACCGATGACCTTGATCTGTGTGCCGAGGTTAAAGGCTTCTTCTTCAATCATTTCGATAGGCATTTGTTCTCTCCTTAAGTTTCAGTGGTGTGGCTCTTGCCGATTCTTCTAATTTCACAATTCGAGGCGGTATATCCGGTGGGCCGTTACAAGGCCATCGCCAGTGGGGACTGGCGCGAGCGAGCCAATGCATTTTTTTCATGGCTAGAAGTTCCCCACAAACCAGTCTTTGACCTGTCCGAAGGCCGTCTTCATGGAGCCGTTTTTCTGCGCCACCTTGAAGCCACGCAGACGCGCCGTGCGCGCCTCTTCCAGCAAGCCCATGACCGTGGCCGCCCGGGGCTGAGCCACCATGTCGGCCAGCGAGCTGGAATATTTGGGAATGCCGCGGCGCACGGGCTTGAGGAAAATATCCTCACCCAACTCCACCATGCCGGGCATCAGGCTGCTGCCACCGGTGAGCACAATGCCACTGGACAACATCTCTTCAAATCCTGACTCGCGCATCACCTGGTGCACGAGGGTGAAAATTTCTTCCACGCGAGGTTCAATCACCCCTGCCAATGCCTGACGGCTCAGCATGCGCGGGCTGCGGTCACCCAAACCGGGCACCTCGACCTGCGACTCGGGGTCGGCCAGCATCTGCTTGGCATAGCCGTGCTCGACCTTGATGTCTTCCGCGTCTTTGGTGGGGGTGCGCAGCGCCATCGCGATGTCGCTGGTGATCAAATCACCGGCAATCGGGATCACCGCGGTATGGCGAATCGCGCCATTGGTGAAGATGGCGACATCAGTGGTGCCGGCGCCAATATCAACCAGCGCCACACCCAACTCGCGCTCGTCTTCCGTCAGGATGGACAAGCTGCTCGCCAGCGGATTGAGCATCAATTGCTCGACCTCCAGGCCGCAGCGGCGCACACATTTGATGATGTTCTCGGCCGCACTCTGCGCGCCGGTCACGATATGCACCTTCGCCTCTAGGCGAATGCCACTCATGCCAATGGGCTCTTTCACGTCCTGACCATCAATGATGAACTCTTGCGGCTCGACCAGCAGCAAGCGCTGGTCTGTCGAAATATTGATGGCTTTGGCGGTTTCCACCACCCGGGCCACGTCAGCAGCAGTCACTTCGCGGTCCTTGATGGCGACCATGCCACTGGAATTGATGCCGCGAATGTGGCTACCGGTGATGCCGGTGTAGACACGGGTGATCTTGCAATCGGCCATCAATTCGGCCTCTTTCAGTGCCTGCTGAATGCTTTGGACGGTGGCGTCGATATTGACGACGACTCCGCGCTTGAGACCATTGCTCGGAGCAAAGCCCAACCCAGCCAACTTGAGCTGGCCGTTGGGCATGACCTCGGCTACGACGGCCATGACCTTGGCGGTGCCAATGTCCAGTCCTACGACCAGGTCTTTGTATTCTTTTGCCATGTATTCACCTGTTGCTTCTATGTCCGCTACCGCGCTTGTTTCTTCTGTGCATCGGCTGTCAGCGTCGTAACGCCGCGCAGCCGAATCGCATACCCGTCTTCATGCCGCAAATCGGCGGTCTCCAGTGCCTCTGGCGTGCGCCCATACCGGGACACGACCTGGGTCAATGTTTTCAAAAATCGGTCTGCGCGCGCCAACACCTGGGTGGTGGAGCCGCTGCCCAGCTCAATCACGCCATCGGTGTCCAAACGCACGCGCCAGCCGCCGTGCGCCGTCATCTCCAGCTGCTCGATATTCAGACTCAAGGCGGCAAAGTGGGGCTGCAAAGTCTGTTCCATGACCAACACCTTGGCCGCGCTGCCTGTTGGGCCAAACAGGCGGGGCAAGCTGTCTTGATCCAGTTCGCCCACATTGGCCTCAAACACTTCACCGTAGCTGTTAACCAAGGCCGAGTCGCTTTCGCGCCCCCAATAAGCCACGGCCTGGTGCTCTTCCAGGGTGACCTTGAGCCGATTCGGAAAGTCGCGATGGACTTGGGCGCTGCGCACCCAGGAAACTGACTCGAAAGCCTGCCGGGCCGCATTGATGTCCAAGGTAAAAAACGTTCCGCTCAAGCGGGGAGCCACGTTGGCCCGCAGCGAGACGGCGTTGCTGTGCTGCACATCGCCCGTCACAGTGATCCCCCGCACCGCGAACAACTTGTGTCCAGCGGCCCAAACGCTGACCGTGCCCACGAGCAGGATCACGAAACCCAGCATCAAGGCATAGGCCGTGATGTTCATGAGTTTCACGTCCAGCGGGGTGGGCAGGTTTTGGCTCATGGGGCGATCGTCCCTGCAGCGGCGTAGTCACGGGTGGCGTGACGCAAGATTTCGACACACAGGGATGGGTAGTCCATGCCGGAAGCCTTGGCGGACATGGGCACCAGCGAATGGCTGGTCATGCCAGGGGCCGTGTTGATTTCCAGCAAATAGGGCTTGCGGGTTTTGGCATCAATCATCACATCGGCCCGCGCCCAACCCCGGCAACCCAGGGTGCGATAGGCGTCGAGCACCAGTTGTTGAATATGGGCTTCTTCCCCTTCAGGCAGACCGCAGGGCACCAGGTATTGCGTGGTGTCGGTGAAGTACTTGTTCTGATAGTCGTAGTTGCCGTCTGGCGCCACGATGCGGATGACCGGCAAGGCGCGGGCAGCCTGCCCGGTGCCCAGCACAGGGATGGTGACCTCGTCGCCACTGATGAACTGCTCGCACAGCACTTCGGTATCGTGCTGTGCGGCCAAGGCGTAGGCGGCCTCACATTGGTCCAGCGAGGTGACCTTGGTCAAACCAATGGTGGACCCTTCACGAGCGGGCTTGACGATCATGGGCGAACCCAGTTCGGCAAATGCGGCCTGAGTGGCCGCGCCACTGCTGACGGGCTGCCATGCCGGTGTGGGCAAACCTTCGGCGCGCCAAATGCGCTTGGTCATCACCTTGTCAATCGAGATGCTGGACGCCATGACGCCCGAACCCGTGTAGGCAATGCCCAGCAACTCCAGGGCGCCCTGAACCGTGCCGTCCTCGCCAAAGCGACCATGCAACGCAATAAAGCAACGCTCAAACCCGTCACGCTTGAGGTCAGCGAGGTCGCGCTCAGAGGGGTCGAACGCGTGCGCATCGACGCCCTGGGAGCGCAGTGCCTGCAACACCCCTTGCCCCGACATCAAGGACACCTCACGCTCAGCGGAGGCGCCCCCCATGAGCACCGCCACTTTGCCAAAATTTGAATTCAACTGACTCATCGCCCTTGTCCTTCCAGCACCAACTGCTCTGACGTTTGTAGCAACTCCAGTACTTTTCCCGGCACCGCTCCGATAGAGCCGGCGCCCATGCACAACACCACGTCGCCCTCGCGGGCGCTGTCCCAAATCGCTTGCGGCAGATCGGCCACGTCGTCGACAAACAAAGGCTCGATACGCCCAGCCACCCGCAACGCGCGAGTCAGGCTGCGACCGTCAGCAGCGACGATGGGGGATTCCCCGGCTGCATACACCTCGGTCAGCAACACGGCATCGGCCTGACCAATGACCTTGACGAAATCTTCAAAACAGTCGCGGGTGCGGCTGTAACGGTGCGGCTGAAATGCCAACACCAGACGGCGATCCGGGAAAGCACCCCTTGCGGCGGCAATCGTGGCCGCCATTTCCACCGGGTGGTGACCGTAGTCATCTACCAGGGTGAATGTGCCGCCGTCGCGTGCGTCCACCTCGCCGTAGCGCTGAAAGCGCCGGCCCACACCCTTGAAGTTGGCCAGTGCCTGCTGCACAGCTTCGTCCGCGATATTCAGTTCAACCGCCACGGCAATGGCCGACAGCGCGTTGAGCACGTTGTGACGGCCTGGCAAGTTCAGCACGATGTCCATGTCCGGTAGCACCAAACCATTGCGACGCTCGACGGTGAAATGCATCTGTCCATCGACCGCGCGCACGTTCACGCCCCGCACTTCTGCGCCTTCCTCAAATCCGTAACTGGTGATCGGGCAGGTGACTTGGGGCACGATGTCGCGCACGGCCGGGTCATCGGTGCAGAGAATCGCCACGCCATAAAACGGCATGCGATGCAAAAACTCCACGAACGCCCCCTTCAAACGGGAGAAATCATGACCATAGGTCTCCATGTGGTCAGCATCAATATTGGTGACCACCGCCATGATGGGCAGCAGGTTCAGGAACGACGCGTCGGACTCATCCGCTTCGACCACGATGTAGTCGCCCTGCCCCAACTGGGCATTCACGCCGGCACTATTGAGTCGACCGCCAATGACAAAAGTAGGGTCCAGCCCCGCCTGAGCCAACACGCTGGCCACCAAACTGGTGGTGGTGGTCTTGCCGTGCGTGCCGGCAATCGCGATGCCTTGTTTGAGGCGCATCAGTTCCGCCAACATCAGCGCGCGGGGCACCACAGGAATGCGCTTCTCGCGCGCCATGATGACTTCCGGATTGTCTTGCTGAACGGCAGTCGAAGTCACCACCGCGTCGGCATTGGCCACGTTGCTGGCCACATGGCCCACGTAGGTGGTGATACCCAAGGCGGCCAGGCGCTTGAGGGTGACGCTGTCGGACAGGTCTGACCCGGAAATGGTGTAGCCCAAATTGAACAAGACCTCGGCGATGCCGGACATGCCGACCCCTCCAATACCAACAAAATGAATGTGACGAACCGCGTGTTTCATGGACAAATCTCCTCACAAGCCGCCACGATCTGGGCGCTTGCTTCCAATTTCTGTAATGTTTTGGCCTTAAGCCCTCGTTCAAGCAGTGAAAAACGCTCTGTTTTTTGTAGCATTTTAGCCAGATGCTCGGGGGTCAAATCGGTCTGTGGCCAGAGCCAACCGGCGCCGGCGTCGGCTAAAAATCGGGCGTTTGTGGTTTGGTGATCGTCCACCGCCGACGGAAACGGCACCAGCAACGCCGCGGCGCCCACTGCGGCCAATTCGGTCACCGTGCTCGCACCGGCGCGGCAGATCACCAGGTCAGCATCCGCAAAGGCCTGCGCAGTGTTGTCAATGAAGGGCGTCAACTCGGCCTGCACGCCCGCGCGGGCGTAATTGGCCCGCAGCGCATCAATCTGTTTGGCGCCACTTTGGTGAATCACGATGGGTCGCTCGCTCTCTGGAATAAGCGCCAAGGCTTGCGGCACCACCTCATTCAAGATGCGAGCACCCAAACTGCCGCCCACCACCAACACGCGCAAGGGGCCGCTGCGCCCTGCAAAGCGCGTCACTGGGTCGGGCACGGCCAAAAACGATTGCCGCAAGGGGTTGCCCACCCAGTGACCTTTTTTGAACACCTGAGGAAAGGCTGTAAAAATGCGGTCGGCCACGCCTGCCAACACTCTATTGGCCATGCCTGCGACCGAGTTCTGCTCGTGTAGCACCAAGGGCTTGCCCAACAAGACGCTCATCATGCCGGCCGGAAAGGTGATGTAGCCACCCAGGCCCAGCACCACATCGGGCTTGACCCGGCGAACGACCTGGATGCTTTGCCAGAAGGCGCGCAGCAAGCGCAGCGGCAGCATCACCAGTGTTTTCACACCTTTGCCACGCACACCCGAGAAATCAAGCGACTCAAAGGGAATGCCATGGGGCGGAATCAACTGGCTTTCCATGCTGGGGTGCTCGGCGGTGCCGGTGCCGCCCAACCAGTGCACGCGCCAGCCGCGCTCGATCAGGGCTTGCGCCACGGCCAGCCCTGGAAAAATGTGGCCGCCCGTGCCCCCGGCCATGACCAGAGCGCAGCGTTGACGGGTGTTGGCAGCAGTCATACGCGGCCTCCATGCATCATGGAGCGGCTCTCATAGTCAATGCGCAGCACCACGGCAATCGCAATCAGATTGACCAAAATGGCCGAGCCTCCGTAGCTCATGAGCGGCAAAGTCAGGCCCTTGGTGGGCAAGGCGCCCAGGTTCACACCCATGTTGATGAAGGCCTGAAAACCCATCCAGATGCCCACGCCCTGAGCAACCAGGCCCGCAAACACGCGGTCCAGCGCGATGGCTTGGCGACCAATGTGTATCAGGCGGCGGGTCATCCAGAAGAACAGTCCAATCACGCAGACCACCCCCACCAGGCCGAACTCCTCGCCAATCACGGCCAGCAAAAAGTCGGTATGGGCCTCCGGCAACCAATGCAGCTTTTCAATGCTGCCACCCAGGCCGACGCCAAAAATCTCACCCCGCCCGATGGCAATCAGGGAGTGGGTGAGCTGATAACCCTTGGCGAGTGCGTTGGCCTCACTCCAGGGGTCCAGATAGGCAAAAATGCGTTCACGCCGCCAATCGCTCATGGCAATCATCAAGCCAAAGGCCACCAAAAGGATGGTGGCGATCAGGAAAAACATGCGGGCATTCACGCCGCCGAGAAACAAAATCCCCATGGCGATCACGGCAATCACCATAAACGCACCCATATCAGGCTCGGCCAGCAACAACACGCCAACTACCGCCACCGCCGCGCCCATGGGCAACACGGCGCGGAAGAAGCGCTCCTTCACGTCCATCTTGCGCACCATGTAGTCAGCGGCGTACAGCAGCACCGTGAACTTGGCCAACTCCGAGGGTTGAAAGCTCAACGGCCCCACTGAAATCCAGCGACGCGCACCGTAAACCACCTTGCCCACATGCGGCACCAGCACCAGCGCCAGCAACACCAGCGAGAGAATGAACAAACCCCGGGCCGACTTTTCCCAAGTGGCCACCGGCACCTGAAAGGCCAACAATGCCGCCACAAAGGCAATCACCAGCCAGGCTGCATGGCGAACCAAAAAGTAGGTGTGGGTGTAGCGCGCAAAACGGGGGTTCTCCGGCATGGCAATTGAGGCCGAATAGACCATCACCAAGCCCCAGGCCAGCAAGGCCACAGTGACCCAGACCAAGGGTTGGTCGAAGCCGGTGTTGCCCGAGGGCACACTGCCCGTCGAGGCGCGGCGACTCATGCCAAGGCGCACCGGCAAAACGTCGCCGGCAGGCGTCGTCAGACTGGAAAACCAGGTGGAAATTCGACTGGCGACGCCACTCATACCGCGCCCTCCAGTTCTACCCCGGCGGCACTTGCCAAATCGACCACCGCCTGTACAAACACCTCTGCCCGGTGCTCGTAGTTGTCAAACATGTCAAAGCTGGCGCAGGCCGGCGACATCAGCACAGCGTCTCCCGCATGGGCCTGACCGTTGGCGAGCACCACGGCGTCGCCCATGGACTCAGCCAGCATCAGGGGAACGCCGCTGTCCTCGAGCACCGCACGAATCAGTGGTGCATCGCGACCAATCAAAACCACGGCGCGCGCATGGCGAGTCACAGGCTCAGTCAATGGCGAGAAGTCTTGTCCCTTGCCCTCGCCGCCCAGAATAATCACCACCTTGCGGTCGGCGCCCAGGCCATTCAAGGCGGCCACGGTGGCACCGACGTTGGTGCCTTTGCTGTCGTCAAAAAACTCGACCTCGTTGACCATGCCTATGGGTTCGACCCGGTGACGCTCACCCCGGTACTCCCGCAGGCCATACAGCACAGGGCCCAACGCACAGCCAGCGGAGCAGGTCAAGGCTAAAGCGGCCAGGGCGTTGATGGCGTTGTGCCGGCCCCGAATCCGCAGAGCGTCGGCAGGCATCAGGCGCTGGATGTGAATCTCTTCCTCTTCACCTTTGCGTTTTTTCCGGGTCTCATCCGCTTCCAGGGCGCGCACCAGCCACACCATGCCGTTGACTTCTTCGATGCCAAAGTCTCCCGGGCGCTGGGGCATGTCGCCACCAAACGTGACATGGGAACGCACGACGGGGCGCTGCAACTTGACCCGCAGGGGCTTGGGCAACAAGCCCATCACCACCGGGTCATCACGATTCAACACCATCAGCGACTGTTGCCCAAAAATGCGGGCCTTGGCCTGCACATAACCGGCCATGCTGCCGTGCCAGTCCAGATGATCTTGGGTGATGTTGAGGACGGTGGCGGCGCTGGGCTCAAAGTTGGCTTCACCGTCGAGTTGGAAGCTTGACAGCTCCAGCACCCAGACTTCGGGCAATGCATCTGTCTCCAATTGCGCAGACAAGGTGTCGAGCAACGAGGGACCAATGTTGCCGGCCACCGCAACAGTTTTTCCGGCGCGTTGAACCAGTTGACCGCTGAGCGATGTCACAGTCGTTTTGCCGTTGGTACCGGTGACGGCCAACACCTGGGGCGCGTAGCCTTGGGACCTATTCAGGTCAAGCAGAGCCTGTGAAAACAAGCCTAATTCGCCGCTGATCCACAGCCCCAGAGCGGGAGCTGATTCCAAAACAATAGCAAGATCGCTCGGCGCCAAACCTGGGCTGCGAAACACCGCCCGGATGTCGGTGCCGTCCACCATGGCCGCATTAAACGGGCCGCTCACAAACCGGGCCGCTGGAAGGTCGCGCTGCAAGGCGGCCAACTGAGGCGGGTTGGCCCTTGTATCCGCCACGGTCACCTGCGCGCCCGAGCGCGCACACCAACGCGCCATCGCCAGGCCGGATGCACCCAAGCCCAGAATGAGAACGTGTTGATCGTGAAGTCGATTCATGCCCGGCTTACCTTAGCTTAAGGGTGGACAAGCCCACCAGACACAGCAGAATGGTGATGATCCAGAAACGGACCACCACCTGAGTTTCTTTCCAGCCACTTTTCTCAAAGTGGTGGTGCAAAGGTGCCATCTTGAGCAAGCGCCGACCCTGCCCATAGCGCTTTTTGGTGAACTTGAACCAGCTGACCTGCAGCATCACCGACAGGGCCTCGACGACAAAAATGCCGCCCATGATGGCCAACACAATTTCCTGACGAACGATCACCGCCACCGTGCCCAAGGCGCCGCCTAGTGCCAGCGCCCCCACATCGCCCATAAACACTTGGGCCGGGTGGGTGTTGAACCACAAAAAGGCCAACCCGGCACCCGCCATGGCGGAGCAGAAGATCAGCAGTTCACCTGCCCCTGCAATGTGGGGCAGAAAGAGATATCGGGAGAACACAGAACTGCCCGTCACATAGGCAAACAGGCCCAAGGCCGCCCCCACCAACACCACGGGCATGATGGCCAAACCGTCCAGGCCGTCCGTCAGGTTCACCGCATTGCTCGATCCGACAATGACCAGGTAGGTCAGGATCACAAAGCCCAGCACGCCCAGCGGGTAGCTGATTTCCTTGAAGAACGGCACCAGCAGGCCGGCTTTGGATGGCAATGTCATGTCAAAGCCGGATTGAATCCAGGCCAAGAACAATTCCAGCACGCGTCCGTTCGAACTCTCGGAAATGCTGAAAGCCAAATACAAAGCTGCCACCAGACCAATCACCGACTGCCAAAGGTACTTTTCCCGTGAACGCATGCCCTCGGGATCTTTGTGCACCACTTTGCGCCAGTCATCGACCCAGCCAATGGCGCCAAACCCCAAGGTCACCAGCAGAACGATCCAGACAAAACGGTTGCTCAGGTCAACCCACAAGAGTGTGGAAATCGCGATGCAAAGCAGAATCAGCACGCCGCCCATGGTGGGGGTGCCGCTTTTGCTCAAATGGGACTCCATGCCGTAGCCGCGCACGGGTTGACCAATTTTGAGTTCTGCCAGACGGCGAATCACGAACGGTCCGGCAATCAAGCCCATCAACAGGGCCGTCAAGGCGGCCATGAGGGCGCGAAAGGTCTGGTACTGAAACACCCGCATAAAGCCGAACTCGGCATCGATGGACTGCAACCATTGCGCCAAACTCAGCAACATGGCGTGTTCCCGGCGGTGGATGGGACGGACATACGCGTGGTTTCCTTGTCAGTTGGCAGATGGGCACTCACGGTCGCAACGACTCGCTCCATCTTCATGAAGCGCGAGCCCTTGACCAACACACTGGCGGTGGCGGGCAACTCGGCAATCACTGCGGTTTGCAGCAACTCCATGGATTCAAAATGGCGCGCCGTGGCGCCAAAGGGCGCGACGGCAGCGATAGATAGCTCACCCAAGGCGAACAGCATCTCAATGCCGCGTTGCTGGGCCAATGCCCCGGCTTCGGCGTGAAATTGAGGCCCCTGGTCGCCAACCTCGCCCATGTCACCCAACACCAGCAGGCGGGGGCCGGGCAAGCCTGCCAATACATCAATGGCAGCCGCCACCGAGTCTGGATTGGCGTTGTAGGTGTCGTCAATCAGCGTGATGTCACGATTGCCACAGGGCAACACCATGGCACGGGATCGGCCTTTGACGGGTTCGAAATCCGACAAGCCCTGCTGAATGCAAGCAACGGGCACACCCGCCGCCAACGCACAGGCCGTGGCCGCGAGTGAGTTTCTGACGTTGTGCAATCCGGCAATGTGCAAGCCATAGCGAGCCACGCCAACCGGCGTTTCCGTGGTGACTTGCCACGCGTCGCCAGCCCATTGGGCTTGAGAGGCGTAAACGCTGGCCGGGTCTGCCGCACCAAATGAAGTCACAGAGCGAGCGCCGGCTTTGTCGGCCCACAGCGGGGTATAGGGTTCGTCGGCAGGAAACACCGCGTGGCCCGATGCAGCCAGGGCATCGATCACGGCGCCGTTTTCCTGAGCCGCAGCCTCAACCGTGGCCATGAACTCCAGATGCTCACGCTGTGCGTTGTTGACCAAAGCCACGGTGGGTTGGGCGATAGCGGCCAAAGTGGCGATTTCGCCGGGATGGTTCATGCCCAGTTCAACCACGGCAATTGCATGGCGAGCGCGCAGGCGAAGCACCGTCAAGGGCACACCAATGTCGTTGTTCAAATTGCCCTGCGTCGCCAAACAAGCCTCGGGTTTGAAGGCCTTTAGGATGGCCGCAATCATTTGGGTGACCGTGGTCTTGCCGTTGCTGCCGGTCACGGCAATCAGCGGCAAGGTGAACTGCGCCCGCCACTGCGTGGCCAACACGCCCAGCGCCAGCTTGGCGTCCGGCACCACCAGGCCCGGCAGACCGGCATCGATCAGGCGCGCGTCGGCCTCTCCTTGACACAGGGCCGCCACCGCACCGCGTGCTTTGGCCTCGGCCAAAAAATCGTTGGCGTCAAAGCGCTCACCGCGCAACGCCACAAAAAGATCTCCCGGCTCAATGGTCCGGGTGTCGGTGTGCACACGCCGAATAGTCACGGCGGAGGCATCTGTGTCGTGCGCCACCAAGCGGGCGCCTCCCAGCCAATCCATCACCTGTTGCAAATTCATCATGTCATGCATGGCGTGACTCCGCCTCAACCTGAGGTGCGATCCAGACCGAAAGGGCGTGGCGCACCTGCGTCAGATCAGAGAAGGGCAAACGGGCTCCCGCCACCTCCTGGTAGTCCTCATGGCCTTTGCCTGCAATCAGCAACACATCCTCGGGGGCCGCGTGGCTGACCGCATGGGCAATCGCCTCAGCGCGGTCTGGCAACACGGTCAGAGAGTGGTGACCGCTCAAACCCAACAAAATCTGACTGATGATGGTCTCGGGCTTTTCGTTGCGGGGGTTGTCACTGGTGACCACCACATGGTCAGCATGACGACCTGCCATGGCGCCAATCAAGGGGCGCTTGCCGGCATCACGGTTGCCGCCACAGCCCAACAGACACCACAACCGGCCTCCACGTTGCAGCGCGAGTGGGCGAAGGGCCTCCAGCGCTTTGCCCACGGCGTCAGGCGTGTGGGCGTAGTCCACCACCGCCAGGGGTTGATTCACACCACCCACGCATTCCATGCGCCCGGGAACCGGGCTCAAGTCGCCGCACACATCAGCCGCAGCGGCCAGCGGGACACCCAGCGAGCGCATCGCACCAATCACGCCCAGCAAGTTGGCCAAGTTGTAAGTCCCTATGAGTCGGGTCTGCAAGGCATGGCTCTCGCGTACGCCGTCTGCCAGCGTCTCGATCAAAGTAAAGCGCAGCCCTTGGGCGTCGTAGCTGATGTGGTCAGCCTGCAAGCGTGCCGGGCCCGCACAGGATGTGGTCCAGATCTGCGGGAGCTTGCCCACCAGGGCTGCCGCCAATTCAGCACCCTGAACATCGTCAACATTGATCACCGCCGCTTGCAGGCCCGGCCAGACGAAGAGTTGGGCCTTGGCCTGCCAGTAGGCCGCCATGGTGCCGTGGTAATCCAAGTGGTCCTGCGTGAAATTGGTGAAGATGGCGGTGTGAATCCGGGTGCCGTCCAGGCGACGTTCTTCAATGCCGATGGATGACGCCTCAATGGCGCAGGCTTGCACGCCATTTTGCAAAAACTGGTTGAAGTGGTATTGCAGCAACACGGGGTCGGGCGTCGTCATGCCGGTGCTCAACAGGGCCGGTGCAGCGCCTGGTGCGTCAACGGCTGAACGGCCAGGCTGAGGCGGGCGACCAATACCCAAAGTACCCACTAATCCGCAGGGAATCCGCGCAGACTGCTTCACATTTGATAGCGCCTGCGCCAACCACCAGGCCACGGACGTTTTACCGTTGGTTCCGGTGACGGCCACCACTGTTAACCGTTCTGACGGCTGGGAAAAATAGGTGGCAGCAACGGGGCCGCTGGCCGCCTTGAGCTGACCGAAGCTTGCGACTCTTTCGTCTTCAAATTTGAAGCTGGTGACACCTTCATGTTCCACAAGACAAGCGGCAGCACCGCGCGCCAAGGCGCCGGCCACATGCTCGCGCGCATCGGTCGCGGCACCCGGCCAGGCAATGAAGCCGTCACCCGGCTGAACTTGCCGGTTGTCGGTCTGCAGAGTGCCCGTCACGCGGCTGCTCAGCCATTGAGCTGCTTCTGAGGGAGTGTGTAGCTGTCGCATTAGAAGCTTTCCTCGACGGCTTCCGCAACGATTTGGGGTTTGACTGAGATGTCTGGTTGAACGCCCAGCATGCGAAGCGTCTGCTGCACGGTGTCACTGAACACCGGCGCCGCCACCAATCCCCCAAAGTACTTGCCATTGTTCGGCTCATCGATGATGACGGCTACCACAATGCGCGGATTCTCGATCGGCGCAATGCCGACAAAGAAGCCGCGGTATTTTTTGTCAGCGTAACCACGCCCTTCCTGCTTGTGCGCCGTGCCGGTTTTTCCGCCCACGGAGTAACCCATGGTTTGCGCCAGCGGTGCCGTACCGCCTGGCCCAGCCACCATGTGCAACATATTGCGCACCGCGCTGGCATTGGCCGCGGACATGACGGGGACGCCCTCGACCCGTTCCGGTGACTTGATCATGGTGACCGGCACCAAGTCGCCGTCTCGCGCGAATACGGTGTAGGCATGGGCCAACTGAAACAGGCTGGCAGACAGTCCATAGCCATAGCTCATCGTGGCCTGCTCAATCGGTTTCCAGGTTTTGTAGGCCCGCAAACGACCGCTGACAGCGCCGGGAAACGGCACGTCCGGCTTTTGCCCAAACCCGACCTTGGTGTACATCTCCCACATGTCGCGGGGCTGCATTTGCATCGCAATCTTGACCGTGCCAACATTGCTCGACTTCTGAATCACTTCGTTGACCGTCAGAATGCCTTGCGGATGCGAGTCGCTGATAGTGGAGTTGCCAATGCTGATGCGTCCGGGTGCGGTTTGAATAGCCGTCGTGGGAGTCACCAGGCCTTTTTCCAGCGCCAAGCCGACAACAAATGGCTTCATCGTTGAGCCCGGCTCAAACGTATCCGTCAGGGCCCGGTTTCTGAGCTGCCCGCCGCTGAGGTTTTCGCGCTTGTCTGGCGCATAGCTGGGGTAATTGGCCAACGCCAACACTTCGCCGGATCGGACATCCAGTACCACGACACTGCCTGCCTTGGCCTTCTGCAACAGCACCGCGTCGCGCAGCTTCTGGTAGGCGAAAAATTGAATCTTGCTGTCGATGCTGAGTTGTAAATCCTTGCCCTCAACCGGTGCCACGGTCTCGCCCACGGCCTCCACCACACGACCCAAACGGTCTTTGATCACGCGACGGGAACCACTGCGCCCCGCCAACTCCTTGTTGAAGGTCAGCTCCACACCCTCCTGGCCTTTGTCCTCAATATTGGTGAACCCCACGACGTGCGCGACGGCCTCACCTTCTGGGTACTGCCGCTTGTATTCCTTGCGCTGGTAAATGCCCTTGATGTCGAGTGCGGTGATCTGCTGCGCCACTGACTCATCCACCTGCCGCTTCAGCCAGACAAAAGTCTTGTCTTCATCGGCCAGTCGCCTGTCCAAATCCGCGGGCGACATCTCCAGCAGTTTGGCCAGCTTGCGCAACCGGACCGCATCGCGTTCGACGTCTTCGGGAATGGCCCAGATGCTGGGTGCCGGAATACTGGACGCCAGAATCAGTCCGTTGCGGTCCAGCACGCGCCCCCGATTGGCAGGAAGGGTCAGGGTACGACCAAAGCGAACCTCTCCCTGGCGTTGAAAGAAATCATTGGCAATGATCTGGATGTAACTCGCCCTGACCGCCAAGGCGAGAAAGCCCAATGCGATGGCCGCGACAATGAATTTGCTGCGCCACACCGGCGTGCGACTGGCCAGCAAAGGGCTGGAGGTGTAGGCGATGCTGCGGCTCATGGCTTGCGCCCCGCCTCAACGATCTGACCAGTGACGGTGTCTTTGACAGCCTCTGGCTGTGGTGCACCTTGATAGCTGACATAGTGGGTGATGGCCGGTGTTGCCGTGCGCATCTGCAGTTTCGACTTGGCCAGCGCCTCCACCCTCAAAGGCGTGGACTGCTCGCGGTTTTCCACTTGCAGCCGCTCACTGTCCGTCGCGATCCGTCGGGACTCCGAGCGTGCTTTATCGAGGTCGGAAAACAGTCGACGTGACTCGTACTGCACATTGACCAAGTACAGGGCGCTGGCCAAAACAGCCAGCAACAAGACGAGGTTGACTCGGATCACGCACCGGTCCTCTGCGCCACACGCATGATGGCACTGCGGGATCGCTTATTGCCAGAAACTTCCGCCACACTGGGCTTCACGCGATCCAGCGCCTTCAATTGCATCACCTTGGGCTGTGCAAACGGGTTTCGGCGGTCATAGACATCGCGCGAGTGCTTGGCGATGAATTGCTTGACGATGCGATCCTCCAGCGAGTGAAAGCTGATCACCACCAATCGTCCGCCCGGCGCCAGCACATCCAGACTGGCTTCTAGCGCCTGTTGCAACTCCTCAAGCTCGGCGTTGATGAAAATCCGAAAAGCCTGAAATGTGCGCGTTGCAGGGTTCTGGCCCTGCTCGCGGGTTTTGACCGTGTCAGCCACGAGCTGGGCCAGCTCGGTGGTGGTTGAAATTGGCCCCCGCTCCTGTCGGCGAGCAACAATCGCCTTTGCAATTGGCCCAGCAAACCGTTCTTCACCATAGTCACGTATCACCTCCGCAATTTTGTCAACTTCAGCATCCACCAACCACTCGGCCACGCTTTCACCGCGCGTCGTGTCCATGCGCATATCCAGTGGGCCTTCAAACCTGAAACTAAACCCCCGATCCGGGTTGTCAATTTGGGGGGAACTGATGCCCAAATCCAGCAACACTCCAGCCACGCTGGCTTTGGGGAGTTCCCCTAGATGGGAGAACCCCTGGTGGCGAATTGAGAATCGCTCGTCAGCGATCGTGGCGGCTTCTGCCAATGCATCCAGATCTTTGTCGTAAGCGATCAGCCGCCCCTGGGGCGACAAACGCGACAGAATCAGACGGGAGTGTCCGCCACGGCCAAACGTGGCGTCGACGTAGGTCTGCGAAGCCGACTCCAAGTCAGCCGGGGCAGCATCCGGATTGTTGAGTAACGCGTCGGCAGCTTCATTCAACAAAACGGTGGTGTGTGTCCATGTGGTGTCCACCATCAACCTTTAGAAAGAAAAATCTTTAAAGACGTCGGGCATCTCGCCCTGCATCGCCTTCGCCTCTTGGGCGTCGTACGTGGCCTTGTCCCACAGCTCAAAATGATTCCCCATGCCCAGCAGCACGGTGTCGCGGCTGATGCCTGCGGCCTCTCGCAATTCAGGGGAGACCAAAATTCGCCCGGTGCCATCCATATCCACATCCATGGCATTGCCCAGAAAGATCCGCTTCCACCACTGGGCCGACATCGGCAGGGTGGCAATGCGTTCGCGGAACTTCTCCCACTCAGGCCGAGGGAACACCATGAGGCAGCCATGAGGGTGTTTGGTGAGCGTCAATTGACCCGCAGCCGTGGCGCTCAAGACGTCACGATACCGGGTCGGCACAGACAGCCGACCCTTCGCATCCAGAGTCAATGACGAAGCGCCTTGGAACACAACAACTCACCCTTTTTCAATGAAACCGCGGGAGCAAATCTCTACGCGGGCACTTTTTACCACTTAATTGCACTTTTTTGCACTGTATCAGCAAATGCAAGTAATGCAAGGACACTTGCAACAATTTTTCAATGAAATCAAGGACTTAGCTGTGACTCTGAAGGCAGAACGCTTTGAAAAAACGTTCTAAATTAAGCACTTAGGTCATCTTGTGCAAGTGATGCACGAACACACCGGGTCGTGGCCCGGCGGTATATTTACAAAATGTAACGAGATAGATCCTCATCCCGACTCAACTCACCCAATCGAGCATCCACATAAGCGGCGTCGACTTGAATGGTTTGCCCCGCCAATTGGGTCGCGTCAAAACTCACTTCGTCCAGCAAGCGCTCCATCACCGTTGACAGGCGTCGGGCGCCAATGTTTTCAGTTCGCTCATTGACATCAAAAGCAATGTGAGCCAAACGGGCGATACCCTCATCCAGAAACTCGATGGTGACGTTTTCGGTGGCCAGCAACGCCTGGTACTGCTTGACCAACGAGACATGGGTTTGCGTGAGGATGGCAACGAAATCCTCCACAGACAAAGACTGCAGTTCCACACGAATCGGAAAACGCCCCTGCAGCTCAGGAATAAGGTCACTCGGCTTGCTCAAATGAAAAGCGCCAGAGGCAATGAACAAAATGTGGTCGGTTTTGACCGCCCCGTATTTGGTGGACACCGTGGTTCCCTCGACCAGTGGGAGCAAGTCGCGCTGAACACCTTGGCGCGACACCTCGGAGCCACTCCCCTCCGAACGCGAGGTGACTTTATCCATCTCATCGATGAACACAATGCCGTTTTGCTCCAGCATGTGCAGGGCCTGAACCTTGATGTCTTCCTCGTTCACCAGTTTGGCGGCCTCTTCATCGACCAGAAGCTTCAAGGCCTCAGAGATTGTCAACTTCCGTGCCTGGCGCTTGGTATGCCCCATCTGACCAAACATGCCGCGCAACTGCTCGGTCATCTCTTCCATGCCGGCAGGGCCCATGATCTCCAGCGCCTGAGAAGGTTGGGCCAGGTCAATTTCAATCTCCTTGTCTGCCAACTGCCCTTCACGCAATTTCTTGCGAAAAGTCTGGCGCGCCGTGCTTTCAGGCTCCGAACCCGGGTTGACTCCGAATTCACCCCTGGGTTGTGGGACTAGGATGTCCAGCACACGCTCTTCCGCGGCATCTTCGGCCCGGGCGCGAACCTTGGCCATTTCAACAACCCGGGTCTGCTTCACCGCGATGTCGGCCAAGTCACGAATGATGGCATCCACATCCTTGCCCACATAACCAACTTCCGTGAATTTGGTCGCCTCGACCTTGATAAACGGCGCATCCGCCAACCGGGCCAGACGACGGGCAATTTCGGTTTTACCGACCCCAGTTGGGCCAATCATGAGAATATTTTTGGGCGTGATCTCGGCGCGCAAGCCTGGCTCCACCTGCTGACGCCGCCAGCGATTGCGCAGTGCAATGGCGACCGCTCGTTTGGCCTGCTGCTGGCCAACAATGTAGCGGTCAAGTTCAATGACGATTTCTTGCGGAGTCATGGACGACATAGGGTTACTCGAAAAATTGGGGATGGTGGCGCGAGGCCGATGGCAGGTTCGACAAGCGGGGGGTCACAGAGTTTCGATGGTGTGATTCATATTGGTATAGATACACAACTCCCCCGCGATCTCCAGTGACTTCTTCACAATCTCTTGTGCCGATAGTTCGGTGTTATTCAACAGCGCGACTGCTGCGGCCTGCGCAAAGGCGCCGCCCGACCCAATCGTGACAATGCCGTTCTCAGGCTCCAGAACATCACCATTGCCCGTGATAATCAAGGAAGCCTCCTGGTCCGCCACAGCGAGCATGGCCTCCAAACGCCGCAACACCCGATCAGTGCGCCAATCCTTGGTCAACTCAATGGCCGCACGCACCAAGTGTCCCTGATGCTTTTCGAGCTTGGCCTCAAAGCGCTCAAACAGCGTAAACGCGTCGGCGGTTGCGCCGGCAAAGCCCGCCAACACCTTGCCGTGATAGAGCTTGCGGACCTTTCTGGCGGTTCCTTTGACAACGATATTACCCAGCGTAACTTGCCCATCGCCGCCAATCGCTACCTGAACGCCTTGCGGGGTCATTCGACGAACGGAAATAATGGTGGTGCCGTGAAATTGTTCCATGCTTGTTTTTAACTCAGGTTCGCTCCACCGGCTGAGCGGTCGAGGAAAATTCAGAAAACCGTGTTACCGATTGCGAAGAATGATGCGAGCGTGTTCGCTAATGCCGATGACATTGAAGAAGGCCGCCACTAGGCGAGGCACCTCGATAAAGCGAACTTCGTAACCGTCTGCGACTCGCCCAGACACCCAATTCAGAATACTACCCGCGGCCGAAAAATCCACCCGGATCAGGCGTGCGCAGGACACAACCAGGCAACCTTTCCCAGCGCCAGCTTCGAATTGACCCAGTGCCGCCATGGCGTCGCCGAGAACCTCACCTGACAACTCCAACTCTGCATTGGGCAACGCGTATAAGTCTGCCGACAGGGTCGGAAACTGATTGCCATCCGATGACTGACTGGGTGGTCGACGCTCCTGTGGGAGCGCTCCTTCGGCGGCGCCCAAATTCAGCCCCACGCGATTTAGAACATGCTCACACTGTGTCGTACGCCAGGGTGGCGGGGAGACTTCATAAGTGACACAGTAGTCTAGGGCTGCCAACTCAAAGTCATCCTGCTGAGCCATCAGCCGCATCAGGTTCAACCGAAGCTGCCACCAACACAAGCCAACGCCAGCGTCGCCTGATGGCGTTTTCGCACGCAAGATGGTCTGGAACGCCTCAACCCCATCGAACTTCAGTTTGACGGGCTGATCGCACCACTGAGAAAAAAGTGACGCCAGTTCGTCAGCAGCAGTGTCTGTGGCATTGGAAAACAGTCCCCAGTTAAATTGCCAAGGTATGGCAGCGGTCGCCAATTCGGCGCGCAACTCCACCAACGAATCTACATTGAGATCCGCCGGGCAGACCCACGCGAACTGTTGCCCCGGACTCCCAACAGGCGACACAGGTGTTGCGGCATTGGGCTTCCCCAGCAACTCGGGCGTGGAGAACCAAGCGGGGGCAGACCGCCCATACCGCTGGGCGTACTCGATCGCCACCCGATCAAAACTGAACTCCTGCCCGGTGGCACGATAGAGGTCAAACAGCGCTGTGGCCCATATATCGGCCATGGAGGCTTGAACGTTGTCTGCCTGCAAAGCACCCAGCAGAGCTGCCTCAGCGCCAGCATCATCGCCGTTGGCAAAGCGGATGGCCGCTTCTTCAAGGTCAGGGTCCGCCAAGTCGTCCTTCAGTTCGACCGAAAACAAGTCAAAACTAGAGAAAACACTGCCGTCACTTGCGCCAGAGGCCCTGCCCACAGGGATGTGTTGACGATTGGCCATCAACTCCTCACCACCCGTGCGGGTCGGCTCAAAGTCTTGTTGTGGCACAACGAATGCAGGGCCACCATCGTCAGCTTGCGTCGGCGCAAACGTGCTGACAGCCCCACTGGGGGCTGAAGTGGTGACATTCGCTTGATCAGCGACGGGAGCGGGTTTGGCTGCGTCGGCAGGCCCATCCTGTTTACCCTTCCACCACTGTTTGGACATTTGCGCTTCGATTTCGTCGATCTTCTTGATCGTCATTGCGCGCTCGCCATGATTGGCATTCAGACTGCTGTGAAAAAATGAGGGCCGACTGCCCAGGTCAGATGGCGCCACCGGCTCATTGCGACGCAATTTGCGCAGCACATCGAACTCACGCCGACGAACAAAGTCGTTTTGGCGCTTGCGCTCAATCATCTCCTTGAGAGCCGCCTTGCTGTAGCCTCCATCACTCTGCGCTTCCGGCGCGTCCAGCTCCGACCAATCCTTGGTCGGATTGCGGACGAACTTCGCCATCTTGGACAACAGGCCCGCGTTAGTTTCTTTTGGGATCATGTGCCGGAGAGTTGATGAGATATTTGGGAACGAATACTCAATCTCCAAACATTTTCTGCTTCAATTCGCGGCGTTGCTGCGCCTCAAGAGACAGCGTCGCTGTGGGGCGGGCCAGGAGGCGGCCAATGCCAATCGGCTCACCCGTTTCATCGCAATAGCCATAATCGCCACCGTCAATTCGCACAATGGATTGCTCGATCTTTTTCAACAGCTTGCGTTCCCGGTCTCTCGTGCGCAACTCCAACGCATGCTCTTCTTCAATCGTGGCGCGGTCAGCAGGATCCGGCACCACCACGGTGTCTTCACGCAGATGCTCGGTTGTCTGCCCTGCGCTGCTCAAAATTTCCTGTTTGAGAATTGACAACTTGCGGCGGAAATAGGCCATCTGTGTGTCGTTCATGTACTCGTCATCCGACATGGCGATCATTTCCGCGTCGTTCAATTGGTCAACCGACTTGGTCTTCCAATTGTTGGCCAACTTGGGGTCTTTCTTGATCGCAGACGCCAGCGGCGGAATGATCGGCTGAGGTGATGGATCCTGCGCAAAGCTAGCCTTGGCAGCCGTTGACGCTACGGACTGGGCCATGGAAGGAACGGTCAACTGAGCCAATCGCGACGAAGGTCGCCCCGAGCGCACAGGCACTGACTGATCTGAAGACGATGCAACGGGCTCGGCAACGGGCTTGCTGACCGCCGCCTTGCTCATGGTTCCGGAGGCAACTGAGTGCGTCACTTTGGCTTTGGTTACGGCCACTTCTGGTTTGGCGGCTTTCACGATCGATGTTTTCACAGCTTCCTTTACTTGAACTTTGGCGGGCAACTTTACAGAGCTGCTTGATTTGGATGTGGCCTTTGCCTCGGCCGCTGGGCGGTCAGACGTTGGCTTGATTTTTTTGACCTTGGGTGAAGCCTTGGTGAACGCAGCGGACTCAACCGGGCGTTTGACGGGCACTGGCGCAGCCAATTTAGCCTTGGACTGCGGCTTGGTTGGCGTCTTGGTCGCCAATGGCAACACCTTTTCGACCCCTTTGATGGGTCCAGATTGCACTTTCACTACTTGCCTCCTCGCAGGTTTTGCCGGTGCGTCTTTGACTTTGCCAGTCGCAGCCTGTGCGCCCGCTTTTGCGGGTCTCACAGTGGCTGCATCTGCTCCCCCCGAGAGCTTTCGACGCTCCTTGGCGGGGGATTTCATTCGCGGGCGAGTGTACCGCTTTCGACACCGGAAAACCAAAAAGTTGCAAAAGCGAGACAAACATCGTCATGCATCCCTATCGAGAGGAGTGAATCAAACCAGGCTTTGCTCCATGCCTTGCAGGAAAATATCTTTGGGCAAGTCAATCCCAATAAACACCATCTTGCTGCACCGCTGCTCACCATCGGCCCATGCTGGCCCGAGGTCACTACCCATGAGCTGGTGAACCCCCTGGAAAATGACCTTGCGGTCAGTGCCCTTCATATAGAGCACGCCTTTGTAACGCAGCATCCGGGGTCCATAGATATTGACAATCGCGCCCAGAAAATCCTCCAGCTTGGCGGGGTCAAAAGCACGATCTGACTTGAATACAAAGCTTTTGACGTCGTCGTCGTGATGGTGATGGTGACCGCTTTCATGCTGATGGGAGGGGTGGTCGCAGGCCTCGCCGTGCTCGTGGTCATGTCCGGCGTGGTCGTGTTCTTCGTCCTTAAGGAAGTCCGGATCGATATCCAACTTCGCATTCAGGTTGAAGCCACGCAGGTCAAACACCTCTGACAAAGCCACTTCGCCAAAATGCACTGCTTTTTGCGGCGCGCGCGGGTTCATGTGCTTGAGCCGATGCGTCAGGGCGTCGACTTCGTCTTTGCTCACCAAATCCGTCTTACTGATGAAGATTTGGTCGGCAAAACCCACCTGACGCCTTGCTTCCTGGCGATCGTTCAGTTGGGTGGTCGCATGTTTGGCGTCTACCAGAGTCAGGATGGAGTCCAGCAGGTAGCTCTCGGCAATTTCTTCATCCATGAAAAAGGTCTGAGCCACCGGGCCGGGGTCGGCCACACCGGTGGTTTCGATCACCACGCGCTCAAAATCAAGCTCGCCTTTGCGCTTTTTCTCAGCCAGATCGCGCAGGGTATTGCGCAGGTCTTCGCGAATGGTGCAGCAAATGCAGCCATTGCTCATTTGAATGATCTGCTCCTGAGTGTCGGACACAAGGATGTCACTGTCAATATTTTCTTCGCCGAACTCGTTCTCGATGACGGCGATTTTCTGACCGTGGGCCTCGCTCAGCACGCGCTTGAGCAGGGTGGTTTTGCCCGAGCCCAAAAAGCCCGTCAGGATGGTTACAGGTATAAGACTCATCACTTTTCTCAATCGGTTGCCATGGTGATGGAGCATCACACTCGGACTGTTGACCGGTGATCTGCCCCGCTGGGATCCGGAACTTGGAAGCCGGGAGTGTACTGGTCAATGGCCGACAGCTCACTTACGCATGACAACAAGCCCTTTCAGGTATTCCCCTTCCGGAAACTCAATGGTCATGGGGTGATCGGGCGCACCGCCCATGCGCTCGGTGATGTACCCATCCACGGAGGCGTCAATGCCTGCTGAGGCAACAATTTTGTGAAACAAATCCGCGCTGATGCCCCCTGAGCAAGAGTAAGTAAACAGCACCCCGCCCGGTTCCAGCAGCTTGAAGGCCAGGCGATTGATGTCTTTGTAAGCCCGCGCAGCGCGCTCGGCATGGGTCACCGTCGGCGCAAACTTGGGCGGGTCCAGCACGATGGCATCAAAGGTGCGCCCTTCAGCGACAAACTGGCGCAAGGAAGCGTTGACATCCGCATCCATAAAAGTCGCCCGGCTGGCGTCAAAGCCGTTCAAGGCCACGTTGGCCGCCGCTTTCTCAATGGCCGGGCCCGACGAGTCGATGGACGTGACGTGGGCAGCGCCACCGGTCAGGGCCGCCACGGTGAAGCCGCCGGTGTAGCAGTAGCAATTCAAAACACGCTGGAAGTTCAGTCGCTTGGCGTACTGGGCAAAACGCTGGCGGCTGTCACGCTGATCCAGGTAAAAGCCGGTTTTATGCCCGGTGGCGATGTTGACGGCCAAGCGCCAGTCATGCTCATGCAGCACCAAATCCAGTGGGCCCTCCCCTCGCAACCAACCCGTAACTTCAGGCAAACCTTCCAGCGCGCGACCACTGGCGTCTGAGCGCTCATACAGGCGGGACAGTCCGGTGGCAGCCAACAAGGCATCGACCAACACGTCTTTCCAGCGCTCGGCGCCGCAGGACAAAAACTGGGCGACCAGCGTGTCGCCGTAACGGTCGACGATCACGCCCGGCAAGCCATCTGACTCGCCGTGTACCAGACGCATACTGTCACTATGGATATCAAACCGACCTCTAGCGCTCACAGAGGCTGCGACAGTAGCTATCAAAAACGAAGTATCAATTGGCCTGGTCTCGTTAAAACTCCAGACCCGAGCCCGTATCTTGGACGTGGGACTGAAGGCAGCCCAGCCCAGGAACTGACCGTCGGCCGATTCAACTCGCACCGTTTCACCCGATTCGGCACTGCCATTGGCAATGGCGGACTCAAAAATCCAGGGGTGGCGGCGCAAAAGAGAGCGCTCTTTGCCGGCTCTTAAACGAATAATTTTCATGGGCCGATTGTGACGCCTGACCACCCCCACCAAGTTCGATCAGGTCAAACTTTGGACTCAATAGGTGATGGCCATGTTCGGCACATCCACCTGAATCATGGGCTTGCCCAAAGCGGCGTGAACGGCCTGCGTGAAATTGGCCGCCCAGGCCGCATCGGACAACAATGAGGCACCTGCCGCCTGGGTGACGACCAACACTTTGTCGGCGGTCAAGACCTTGCCACTGGCACGCAGCGGCTCGCAGTCCAGTTCAGTGAACTGGCCGTCTAGCCATTGCCGGGCCGCCTCCGACGCCATCGGCGCCGCCTCATTGACGTTGAATGTGAACTCCACCCCTTTGTCCAATAGGACGCGTACTTGAGAGCGCATGGCCTCTCCTTTTTGTATTGAAGGTCGCTAGTTTGCCTTAGTCTGCGTCCTTGCCCTTGATCTTGGCGCGCGGGTGAGCGGCGTCGTAGGCCTTGGCCAGGTGCTGAAAGTCCAGTCGGGTGTAGACCTGCGTGGTGCTGATATTGGCATGGCCCAGCAATTCCTGAACCGCCCTCAAGTCGCCGCTGGACTGCAGTAAATGGCTGGCAAAGGAGTGGCGCAGCATGTGGGGATGCACCGGGGTGGCCAAGCCGGCCTGCTGGCTGCGCTGCTTCAAGCGCAGCCAGATCGACTGCGCACTCAGGCGAGTGCCGTTGCGGCCAATGAACAGAGCCGCTTGTGAGTCGAAGGCGTGAGCCGGATCGCGCACCGCCAGCCAACGCTGTAAAGCCTCGCTGGCCTTCGCTCCGACCGGTACGGTGCGCCGCTTGCCGCCTTTGCCCAGCACATGGGCCTCGCCCGCCTGCCCATCCACCCAGCCACGTGCACTCGTTGACGCATGAACATCCAGCCCGGTGAGCTCGCCCACCCGCAGACCGCCGCCATACAACAACTCCACCAGCGCCGCGTCGCGCGCCTCCAGCCAAGGGCCCTGGTCTTTGCCCTCAAAACTGGCGAGTTGAACCGAGTCGTCCACGCTCAGGGCCTTGGGCAAGGGTTTACCGGCTTTGGGGGCGCGCACGTCTTGCACTGGATTGCTGGCCACCAAGCCCTCGCGGCCAAGCCAGGTGTAAAAACCCCGCCAGCCCGACAAAATCAGGGCAATGCCACGGCCACTGCGTCCGCCACCGTGCATGCTGGCCACCCAGCGACGGATGTGGTGGTTTTGAACCTGGATCAACTCGACTGGCACTTGCGCGGCAAAGTCGCTCAACTTGGTTAAATCCAGCGCGTACAAAGTAACAGTGCGGTCCGCCAGCCGCTTTTCGACGCGCACATGCTCCAAATAGCGCTCAACCAGCGGACTCAGCGCGCCGGGCGCTGGCGTGTCGGCGGTCTCACGGGCTTGAGCCATGGATTGATGCGTCAATCAAGCCCGAGCCGCAATCCTCAACGCAGGCGCGTCAGGGCGGCACTAGCCAACTCGGCGATGCGCTCCAAAAAGTCCGTGCCCATGGAGCTGGCAAAGCGCTGTGCATCAGGTGAAGCCAACACCAGCATGCCAAAAGCCGGGGTGGCCGAGCCAATCAGCCCGGCCCGCAGCGGCAGAATGGCCAGAGAGACGGCCAGGTGAGGCTCGGGCAGCCAGCTCACCGCCTCAAAACCGCTGTTCACGCCGCAAAACGGCTCCATCAATGAGGAGGCAAACAGCTTGGCGTCGTCGCTCACCCCCTGCGTGAAGTCGGCATGGGCGAACTGCGGCGCCACATCCCAGACCTTGATGCCTACTTGCGGCATCGAGAACTGGTCTTGAATTTCTGCAGCGATCTGTGCGGGCAGTGCCAGCACGTCGTTTGATGAGAACAAGGTGCGCGCCCAGCGCAACAGCTTGTCCGACAGGATCACGTTCTCGTTGCCATTGCGGATCATGTCCATGATTCGGTGCTCCAGGCCCTTGATCTTGTCGCGCAGCATCTGCGCCTGACGCTCCTGAAGGCTCACAGCGCGGTTGCTGTGGGGGCTGTTCAGGTGAACGGCGGCCAACAGTTCGGCATGGCGCTCAAAAAAGTCAGGGGTGTTGGCCAGGTAGTTGGCGATGTCGTCTTCGGTGATGGGGTTGGTCAAAGTAGTGGTCATAAGGTCTCGGGCAGGTCAATTTCGCCATGGAAAACGGTCGTAGCCGGACCGGTCATCATTACAGAAGATGCACCGCCGGCCCAGGAAATAGTCAGCACGCCACCGTGGGTTTGCACATCCACAGTCTCGTCCAGCAGGCCCAGCCGAATGCCGGCGACCACCGCCGCACAGGCGCCGGTGCCGCAGGCCAGGGTTTCGCCAGCGCCGCGCTCAAACACCCGCAGGCGAATGTGGCCGCGGTCGACCACCTGCATAAAACCGGCATTCACCCGGCGGGGGAAGCAGGCATGGTGCTCGATCAATGGGCCCTGAGTCAACACCGGCGCCGTGTCGACATCGTCCACCACTTGCACCGCGTGGGGGTTGCCCATGGAAACAACCGCTACCAAAACAGGAGCTGTCTGCGCCAGTCCAGCAAGGGCCAGAGGCCATTTTTGCCATGAGCCCAAGGGCTCGTGCTGGATGCCCTGCGCATCGAAGGGAATGTCCGCCAGATCAAACACGGGCGACCCCATGTTCACTGTGACACGGCCGTCATCGTTGAGGCGGGGCTCAATGACGCCTCCCAAGGTTTGCACGCGAATGGCATGCTTGGTGGTCAAGCCGCGGTCCACCACAAAGCGGGCAAAGCAGCGGGAGCCATTGCCGCACTGCTCCACCTCGGCGCCATCGGCGTTGTGGATCACGTATTCAAAGTCGATGCCCGGTGCGAGCGCGGGGCGCACCGTCAAAATTTGGTCCGCGCCGACGCCAAAATGGCGGTCTGCCAAGAAACGGTAGTGCGCGGTGGTCAGTCCGACGCGGCCCTGGGTTTCGTCCAGCACAACAAAGTCGTTGCCGGCGCCCTGCATTTTGGTGAACGGAATTCGCATGCCGGAATTATCCCTTGATCCTTGGCGACAGGGGCAAACGCCGGTATTCGTTGCAAAATCAAATTATGCCCCGCCAAAACCAACTCCTTCACCCGCCCCGCCCGCCAGCCCCCACGCGCCCTGCCGCCACGGTGCTGCTCATGCGAGATGGCCCACAGGGCGTCGAAGTGCTCATGACCCGCCGCGCTACCACGGCCAGCTTTGCGCCCGGCGCCTATGTATTCCCCGGTGGCGGCGTGGACGCGCTGGACGCCACCAGCCACTCGCAGGCCACGCGGCGCCCCAGCCAGAGCGACCTGCACCTGACGCAGGCCATTGCCGCCATTCGCGAAAGCTTCGAAGAATTGGGCGTGCTGCTGGCGCGCCGCCCGGACGGCCGCGTGGCCGACGACAGCGACATTGCCGCACTGGACCGTCACCAGCCCTTTGTGGCCCAATGCAAGGCGCACGGCCTGACCTTGATGGCCCAAGACGTGTTTGTGCTGGCGCACTGGGTGACCGACCGCGACTTGCCGCGCCGCTTTGATGTGCCGTTTTTGATCGCCCGCATGCCCGAAGGTCAGATGCCGGTGGCCGACGAGACCGAGCAGTTTGAGCCCGAGTGGGTGCGCCCCTTCGATGCCTTGGCGCGACACAAGGCGGGCAGCTTTTTCATGATCTTTCCCACCTTGCGCACGCTGGAACGGCTGCAGGACTTCTCCGACGTTGACGCCGTGTTGCAGGCCTGCGCGGTGGACGAGCAACCGTTGTGGACCAGTTGCCCCCGCGCCGGCCTGCTGGCCGGGCGCGAGGCCCGTTATATGGAGCATGAGTTGCCGTTTGGCGAACTCGCAATGGTGTGCCCTGACGGCCAAATCGTGCACGCACTGGACTGGCAGACCGAGCACCCCGTGGCGCTGTTGAACAATGTGCAACGGCTGACGGCGCCCAACCCCGGCGTGATGACCGGCCCCGGCACCAACAGCTATTTGGTGGGTGAGCCCGCCACGGGCTACATCGTGATCGATCCCGGCCCGGCCGACGCGGAGCACCTGGACAAGCTCTGGCGCGCCGCAGGGGGTGATATCCGGCTGATTGTGTGCACCCACTCTCACCCCGACCATTCACCCGGTGCTTTGCCACTGCAAGCCCGTTGCGCTCAAAAACCGCCCATTCTGGGCCTGCCATCAGGCCCCAACGCCCGCGCCGCCAGTGAGTTCACCCCGGACAGGGCGCTACAAGATGAGGAGCTACTCACGCTCACTGGACTTGGGCCAGATGGTGATTTGACCCATACACTGAAAATCGTTCACACGCCGGGCCACGCCGCCAACCACCTGTGCCTGATCTTGCTGGAGGACGGCTTGCTGTTCAGTGGAGACCATATTCTGAATGGCAGCACCACCGTGATTGACCCACCGGATGGCGACATGACGCTTTACCTTCAGTCACTGGACCGCTTGAGTGAGCTTGGCGAACAAGACCGGCTGGACTACATCCTGCCCGCCCATGGCTACGTCATGGGCGGGCCCACCGGCGAAGCCGCGCAGGCCATCAGCCATCTCAAAGCGCACCGTTTGAAACGCGAGGCCAAAATTTTGCGCGCCATGCAGACCGCGCCACAGGGCACGCTGGACGACTGGGTGGCGCTGGCCTATGACGACGTGCCGCCGCGCATGTGGCCGGTGGCTAAACGCTCACTGATGGCCCATGTCGCCCGCCTTGAAAGCTTAATGACGTGACACTGCCTCGACACTCCCTATTGAAAAGCCGACCTGCCGTGCCAAGCTAGGGACCTGTCTAACCCAACCACCCGGAGCCCTGTTGCCCGCCCTCATCCTCACCTGCCTGGCCCTGCTTCTGGTGCTCTGGTTCATGGGTCAACCCTATTGGACGGAGCACAAGCGCCGTCGCCTGCGGGCTCAACCCTTCCCCACCGAATGGCGGCGCATTCTTCAGCGGCGCGTGCCTTATGTGCGGGCCATGCCGGCCGATTTGCAGCTTCAGCTCAAGCAACACATGCTGGTCTTTCTCGCGGAAAAGGCTTTTATCGGCTGTGACGGACTGGAAATCACCGATGAAATCCGCGTCACCGTGGCCGTTCAGGCCTGTCTGTTGCTGCTGAATCGGCCCGGCACCTACTACCCCGGTTTGCGACAAATTCTGGTGTACCCCGGCAGCTTTGTGGTGCACCGGGTGCAAACCGACTATGCGGGCGTGGCCCACCACGAGCCCCGCGCACTGTCCGGCGAGTCTTGGTCTGAGGGCCAGGTCATCCTGTCCTGGCACGACACCTTGGAAGGCGCCGCCAACCCCACGGACGGCCAAAACGTCACCATCCACGAGTTCGCCCATCAACTCGATCAGGAAACCGGTGTAGCCAATGGTGCGCCGATCCTGGGGCGGCGCGCGCATTACGCCCGTTGGACGGAAGTGCTGGGGGCCGAGTTTTCCGCGCTTCAGGCGCGGGCCGACCATCGCACGGCATCGCTGTTCAGCGACTACGGCGCCACCAACCCCGCCGAATTCTTTGCCGTGATTTCCGAGGTTTTCTTTGAGCAACCCCAGCGCATGGCCGACGAGCACCCCGCGCTATATCGTGAACTGTCCCAGTTCTACCAACTCAATCCGCTGAGCTGGTAAATGGCCACACGGTTAACATCCCGCCCATGATTGCGAACAAAAAATCGGCGCCCGGCGCGCCGCGTGAAGACGAACGACTGGCCAAACGGGTGGCCGAACTCGTCCCCTGCTCCCGCCGCGAGGCCGAGCAGTACATTGAAGGCGGCTGGGTCAGTGTGAACGGCCAAGTGGTGGAAGAACCCATGTTCCGGGTCTCCAACCACAAGGTGGAGATTGACAAAGACGCCAGCCTGATGGAGCTCAGCGACGTCACCCTGCTGCTAAACAAGCCGCCCGGCTATGACGCCATGGCCTTGCCCGGCGACGCGAGCAAACACGTGAAACCTGCCCACCAACTGCTGCTGGTGGGCGCCCACGCAGCAGAAGACGCCTCAGGCACCCGCGTCCTGAAGCGCCATTTCTCCAAACTGGAGGCAACGGTGCCGCTAGAGACCGGCGCCAGCGGCTTGGTGATCTTCACGCAGGACTGGCGCGTGGCGCGCAAGCTGATTGAGGATGCGAGCGTGATGGAGCAGGAATTCATCGTGGAAGTTGAAGGCGAAGTGCCGCCAGAAACCATCAAACGATTGAATCACACCCTGTCCAACGACGGCAAACTGCTGCCCACGGTCAAAGTCAGCCTGAACAGTGACAACGAGAAAACATCCAAATTGCGCTTTGCCGTCAAAGGCTCACACCCCGGTTTGATTGCCTACCTGTGCGAGCGGGTGGGCCTGCAAATTGTGAGCATGAAGCGCTTGCGCGTCGGCCGTGTGGCCATGACCCAGTTAGCGCCTGGCAAATGGCGCTACCTGATGGACCACGAGCGCTTCTAAGCCGAACTTGCCTGCCCCGGGGCCGGGCGCACCATGCGGGCGCTGAACAACTGGCCCCGCGCTGCGTCGGTGATTGCTACCACGCAGGGGTGGGTAATGCGCCGCTCCACCGATACGGCAAAGAACTCCTCCGTCAACTCTTCGGTGCGACCAACGATTTCCACGCCAAACTGGTCCACGGTTTCCTCCTCCAGCACCGTGGGCGCCATGAACACCCCCCGCCCTTCGCGACCAAAGGCCTTCATCAGTGCGGCGTCATCAAACTCGCCAATCACACGCGGATAGACCTGCAGCTTGGTCAACCAGCTTTCCAACTGCTGGCGCACCGCCACCGAGGCACCCTGCACCAGCATCGGCATGCCGTTCAGGTTGTGTGGAAAGCTGCCCTTGAGCAAAGGCCGCAAACTGGGTGCGCAAAAAAACGTCATCGGGCTGCCCCCAAGCGGGTGGTTAAACGCTTTCACACTGACGTGACGCGACAAGGGCACGTCCGAAATCACCAAATCCAACTTGTGCAGCGCCAACTGGGCCAGCAAATCCGTGAACTTCCCCTCGCTGCACAAGAGCTTGACTGGCTCAGCCACCGCCATGGCGGGCTCCAGCAAGCGATAGGCCACCGATTTGGCCACTGAATCCGCCACTCCCACCCGAAAATCCAGCACACGTTGTGCACCAATGGGTTGGCGCAACGCACCCTCCATCTCGGCGCTCAAGGCGAAAATTTGGTCCGCGTAGCCCAAAGCCACTCGCCCGTCCTCGGTCAATTCCAGTTGACGGCCGCTTTTGCGAAACAGCGGGCGCCCCAACCATTGTTCCAGCAGTTTGATCTGGCCGGACAGGGTTTGCGGCGTGGTGTGCAACTGCTCGCCCGCACGCATGATGCCGCCGGCCTTGGCGGTGACCCAGAAGTAATGCAAATGTTTGAAATTCATGCTCGTTTACCCTTGATTTCAGGCCTTGATAGTTCGCAATTTTCGAAGTTAAATTGTTAGAAATACGAATTTACACGAAGTAATATGAACTTTATAGTTAAACCTTGCTCATAGATATGAGTTAGACAGGAGACAACTATGCGACTAAGTACCAAAGGACGATTTGCCATCAACGCCATGATTGACGTGGCCTTGCGCGAAAAGCTGGGGCCTGTGCCCTTGTCCGACATCGCTGCACGTCAACAAATTTCGCTGTCCTACCTGGAGCAAATGTTCAGCAAGCTGCGCCAGCACGGCCTGGTTGAAAGCACACGCGGCCCCGGTGGCGGTTACGCCTTGGGTCACCGTGCCGACGGCATCACCGTGGCGGACATCATTGGCGCGGTCGAAGAAGACACCGCCCCCGCGAAGCTGGAAGTCAACGTCACCAAGGCGCAAGCGGCCGGGCAAGACATGACGCAAGACCTGTGGGACAGCTTGAATTCCCGCATGGTGGACTACATGAAGTCCATTTCGTTGCGCAGCCTGGTGCTGCAGCAACTGGCCAAGGGCGTTCAAATAGAGGAAAAGCCCGCTGCCAACCGCGGCGTGTTCAAGAAGCCCAAGATGGACGCCTTGCGCTCCAACGTGCCCAACTCGGTGTTCGCGCTGGGTCAGTCTTTGCTGGGTCGTACCTGACACCTGAGGTCGCAAGGCCTTCAGGCAGGTGGTGAATAAGTGTGAAGCCCACCGATAAGCCGGATTCTGTGCACGGAAACCGGTCTTGCGACCACTTTCCATGTGACTGTCATTAATCTGGGCTGTTGGTCACCCAACAGCTCGGTGCTACCTACCCGCACACTCCGGGGGCCCCGTCAACGTGTGCCTACTTGGTATTGCTGCGCGTAGAGATTGCCCGTTTCACCCGAACTAAATCGGCTCGTCTCTGTTGCTCTAATCCTCACCTTATACCCCTCACTTGCGTGATGGGCTTTCAATGGACAGCCGTTAGCTGCTACGCTGCCCTATGCAGTCCGGACGTTCCTCCAGTGCCTGGTTTCCCAGATCGCACCAGCGACAGTCTGGCGGGCTTCACACCCCGATTATCACGGCTAACGATATCGATATACCCAAAGCGATCCATTAATTCGTCCAAAATGGGCGACAAACAACCGAAGGAGACCCCATGAAAGCTGACAACATTCTGCAGACCATTGGCAACACACCCCACGTGCGCATCAACCGTCTGTTTGGCAGCGGCCACAACGTGTGGATCAAGTCGGAGCGCAGCAACCCCGGCGGCTCCATCAAAGACCGCATCGCGCTGTCCATGGTCGAAGCGGCTGAAAAAAGTGGCGAACTCAAACCCGGCGCCACCATCATCGAGCCCACCTCCGGCAACACCGGTGTCGGCTTGGCCATGGTGGCCGCGGTCAAGGGCTACAAACTCATCTTGGTGATGCCCGACAGCATGTCCATTGAGCGCCGCCGACTGATGCTGGCTTACGGCGCCACGTTTGACCTGACCCCCCGTGAAAAGGGCATGAAAGGCGCCATCGCCCGTGCGTCTGAGTTGATTGCCGCCACGCCCAATTCGTGGATGCCGCAGCAGTTTGAGAACCCCGCCAACATTGACGTGCACGCGCGCACCACCGCGCAGGAAATCATGGCCGACTTCCCCAACGGCATGGACGCGTTGATCACTGGCGTGGGCACGGGCGGTCACATCACCGGCTGCGCACAGGTTCTCAAGGCCAAGTGGCCGAATCTGAAGGTGTTTGCCGTCGAGCCCGTAGCCTCGCCCGTGATCTCCGGCGGCGCGCCCGCCCCTCACCCGATTCAAGGCATTGGCGCGGGCTTCATCCCCAAAAACCTGAACACCGAATTGCTGGATGGTGTGATCCAGGTCGACGCCGAACCAGCCCGCGAGATGGCCCGCCGCTGCGCTGCTGAAGAAGGCATGCTGGTGGGCATCTCCAGCGGAGCCACCCTGGCGGCAATCGCGCAGAAGCTGGGCGAACTGCCGGCAGGCGCTACCGTGTTGGGCTTCAACTACGACACGGGTGAACGCTACCTGTCCGTTGAAGGCTTCTTGCCTGCCTGACACTGAAGCGGCCTGCGCCGCATGAGCCCCCGCAAGGCCGCCCTCAAACGCCGCTCACCCGACGTATGATGGCGGCCCTTCTTTTGCTTGATAAACACGAGCCATGATTCGACTCACAGAACTCAAACTGCCGCTCACGGCCCTGCCCGTTGACGAGCGCCGCGCCGCCGACGCACCCTCAGAGACCGACGCCGACCGCGTGCCCACCCCGCACCCCATTGACGCGCTGCGTGACCTGGCGGGCAAGGTGCTGAGTATTGCTGCGACTGACATTGCGGACCTCCAGGTCTTCAAACGCAGCTTTGATGCGCGCAAGCCCGAGTTGATCGTGGTCTACATCGTCGATGTGCGGCTGAACGACGCCGCGCAGGAGCCGGTGATCTTGAGCCAATTTCCGGCGCACCCACAGGTTTTTGCCACGCCCGACATGGTGTACCTGCCAGTCGGCCAGGCGCCCGCTGATCTGCCGTTGCGCCCGGTGGTGGTCGGCTTTGGCCCCTGCGGCATTTTTGCCGCCCTGGTGCTGGCCCAAATGGGGTTCAAGCCCATCGTGCTGGAGCGCGGCAAATCAGTGCGAGAACGCACCAAGGACACCTGGGGTTTGTGGCGCAAGCGGGACTTGAACCCGGAGTCGAATGTGCAGTTTGGCGAAGGCGGCGCCGGCACTTTCTCAGACGGCAAGCTCTACAGCCAGATTAAAGACCCGCGCTTTCTGGGCCGCAAGGTGATGAACGAGTTCGTCAAAGCCGGCGCGCCGGCAGAAATTTTGACCGAAGCCCACCCCCACATTGGCACCTTCAAACTGGTCAAAGTCGTGGAGCACCTGCGTGAGCAGATCATTGCTTTGGGCGGCGAAATCCGTTTTGAGCAACGCGTCAGCGACGTGTTCATTGAGGGCGACGGACCTAACCGTCAGGTGCGCGGGCTCACCGTGATCAATCTCAAAACCGGGCAGCCCTATGAACTGGCGACCCACCAAGTCGTGATGGCGCTGGGCCACAGTTCGCGTGACACCTTTGCCATGCTGTTCCAGCGCGGTGTGGCGATGGACGCCAAGTCATTCTCGGTCGGCTTTCGGGTGGAGCACCCGCAGGGCGTGATCGACCGCGCCCGCTGGGGCCGCCACGCCGGCCACCCCAGCCTGGGCGCAGCGGACTACAAACTCGTGCACCACGCCAACAACGGCCGCTCGGTGTACAGCTTTTGCATGTGCCCGGGTGGCACGGTGGTGGCCGCCACCTCGGAGCCCGGCCGCGTGGTGACCAATGGCATGAGCCAGTACTCGCGCAACGAGCGCAACGCCAATGCCGGCATCGTGGTCGGCATCGACCCCAGCGACTTTCCCGTCGACGCCGTCGCCTTTCATGCGGCGCTGGGCGAGCACGTGGCCACGCCGGACACATTGGGTGGCGCACAGCACCCGCTGGCCGGCATTGTTTTGCAACGCCAGCTCGAATCCAACGCCTATGTCATGGGCGGCAGCGACTACAACGCACCCGGCCAACTGGTGGGTGACTTTGTGCGAAACCAGTCCTCCACCCAGCTCGGCGGCGTCGAGCCGTCTTACAAACCGGGTGTGACCCTGGGCAGCCTGAACGCCGCCCTACCCGGCTACGCCATTGAGGCGATTCGCGAAGCCCTGCCCGCGTTTGCCCAGAAGATCAACGGCTTTGACATGCACGACGCGGTGCTCACCGGTGTGGAGACGCGCACTTCTTCCCCGTTAAAAATTCCGCGTGGCGAGGACCTGCAAAGCACCAACACCCAGGGCTTGTACCCTGCAGGGGAAGGCGCCAGCTACGCCGGTGGCATCTTGTCGGCGGGGGTCGATGGCATCAAAGTGGCAGAGGCCGTTGCACGAAGCCTGATTGGCTGATTTGTCGCAAAGAAAACCTGTTTTGGCTACGCCCTGTTGAAAGCCCGCAAAACTGGCAGGTGGGTCTGCCGGGTATCAAGCGGTCCATGCTGCATCGGGCCGCCATTTGACTACCCAATCAAGCACTTCAGAGGCAGGCATCGGCCTGGCAATACCGAACCCCTGCGCCAACACACATCCTTGCGCCAACAGTTGGGTGCCATGCGCGACCGTCTCAGCACCTTCGGCAATCACCTGACGGCGAAATGCAGTCGCCAGGCCAATGACCCCTTGCACGATGGCAAGATCGTCCGGGTCATCTAACATTTCAAGCACAAAGCTTCGGTCAATCTTGAGACACTTTGCCGGCAAGCGCCTGAGGTAAGTCAGCGAGGAATACCCCGTTCCAAAGTCATCCAGAGCGAAACTGACGCCAAGGGCAATGCAGGCGTTCATGACCTCGACGACCGACAGCATGTCCTCAAGCGCGCTGCTTTCCAGGATTTCCAATTCCAGATTGGCGGGATCCACTTTCGGATGGCTGGCGAGCAAATCGGCGAGTCGTGCCACAAAAGCTCTTTGCTGCAATTGGCGCGCGCCGATGTTCACGCTCACCGGGATCTCCAAGCCTGCCGAATGCCAGGTCCTGATCTGCGTCATGGCCGCATTGATAACCCATTCATCCAACTCCACACTGATCGGATGCCCTTCAATGCTGGGCAGGAAAGTGGCGGGCAGCAGCAGGCCGCGCTCCGGGTGCTGCCATCGGATCAGGGTTTCAACCCCAATGAACTTGCCCATTTTCATGTTCACCTTGGGCTGATAATAGAGCACCAGCTCGCTTTCATCTAGCGCTCGACGGATGCGGGCCAAGCTCTCATTGCGCACCGTGACGGCCACATCCTGAGCAACATCGAACAAATGGTACCGGTTCCTCCCCATCTGCTTGGCCTGGTACATCGCCTGGTCGGCATGACGCAAAAGCCGTTCAGCGTCGGAATTGTCCTGCGGGTAGAAAGTCACCCCGACACTGGCAGACACACCTAAAACCAGATCATCGACGATCACAGGCCCTGCCGCAGCCTGCAAAAGCCGTTCGAGTATCGGTTCACAGGTCTGCGGTTGGTCCAAATTGACTATTACCGCCACAAATTCATCGCCACCGATGCGAGACAAAGTATCCTCGTCACGCAATACAGTTTTCAGGCGCTGCGCGAGAGCGATCAGAAGATCGGTCACCGGTGTCGTGGCCGTAGAGGTCATTCACCGCCTTGAACCCATCCAGATCAAGATAGACCACCGCCAGCGACTGCCCACATTGCATGTTCTGGACCATGGCCTGCTGTAGTCGGTCGGCAAGTAAAACCCGGTTCGGCAGGCTGGTCAGGAAGTCAAAATGGGCCAAATGCTCTAGCTGCTGCTGGTGCCGTTTGGCCTCGGTGATATCGGAGAACAGGGCAACATAATGGCTGACGGCACCATTGAGATCCTGGACGCGCGAGATCGACTCACTCACCGCGAAAAGGCCACCACCTTTGCGTTGAATCCACAACTCGCCCCTCCATTCGCCGCGCTCTTCGAGCACTCGTCGCCGGTTGGCATAGAACTCAAGATCCTGCTGAGGTGACCGGAACAGGGTCGCGTCGCGCCCCACCACGTCTTCGCGGGAGTAACCGGTCAGCCGCGTGAATGAGTCGTTCACGGCGATGACCGTGGCATCAGCATCGGTAATGACGATCGCCTCGCTCGCCTGAGCGAAAACGCTGGCGGCAAGCTTCAATTCAGACTGTGTGCGCCTAGTCTCGGTGTTATCGGTGACAGTGGCGATGGCGGCCGTGCCGTCCCAATCGATCGTACGCGTATCCAGGCTCCAATGGCGCACCTCGCCCGACTTGGTCGCGAAACGGCATTCGTAGGTCGTGGGTACGTCTTCCCCGCGCATGCGGCGCTGGTGCAAATCAACCAACCAGGCACGATCTTCCTCGAGCACAAATGGCAGGAAGGGCTTGCCGTGCAACTCATCCGCCGAGAACCCGAGTAATGTTCTCGCCGTTGCATTGGTAAACCTGATGACGCCCTGTTGAGTCACGACAACGCCAAGGGGCAGGTCTTCGATGAATCTACGATAGCGAGCCTCCGACTGCCTAAGCGCCTCGTCAAGCCGATAGCGCTCGGTGACATCCTGAAACCCGGCCATCATCAGCGGCTCGGCAGGATCCTCAATCACCGCAGCTCCCATCAGGAAAATACGCTGCTCACCGCTCTTGAGGCGCATCAACAACTCCCGATCGCGCACCACGCCATTGGCAGCCAAGTCCGCGACAATCACCGCACGAGCCACCTCGGGGTCAACCCAAATACCCATCTCGACGCTGGTGTGACCGATCGTTTCATCGCGTGTATATCCAGTGATGCGCTCCATGGCCCCATTGACGTCGATAAAGCGACCCTCCCTTAAAGTGGTCAGACTCATCGAGATCGGGCTTACATGGAAGACCCGTTCATAACGTTTTTCGTCCCCCATCTATGCTCCAGTAAGTCATTTAAAACCGACCACGGCACTATAGCCCAGAGGGATCCGACGCCTTTAATCGCAGGGTCACATTTCGCAGCAGAGACATGAGCATCCCTGCGAGGAAACTGGCGGTTCGCAGCACTAGCGTTTGAACAGCGCCAGCAGCGACCCGGCCATGACAAAGAGGCTGCCAAAGGTGCGATTCAGGGCGCGGATGTGCGCAGGCGACTTGAGCGCGCCCAGCACGCGGGCCGCCAGCGCAGAGTACCCAGCCATGACCACCAGGTCGGTGAATGCCAGCGTGGCGCCAATGATCAAGTATTGCGGCAGCAAGGGCTGCGACAAGGTCATGAACTGGGGTACCACAGCCAACAGAAAGACCGTGCCCTTGGGGTTGACGGTGTTGATCATCCAGGCGCGCAGCACCATCGAACGGCGGGTGACTTGCACCGCGCCTTCCGTCTGCGCGACCAGGGGCCGTGCCGGCGCGCGCCACTGCGAAATCCCCAGCCAGATCAGGTACGCCACGCCCAGCCATTTCACGACTGAAAAAGCGGTGCTGGACGCAGCCACCAAAGCACCCAGCCCCGCGCCGACCACGGTCACCTGGGTCCAGATACCCAAAATCAAACCAAAGATCGTGAAAAACCCTCGGCGAAAGCCATGGTTCAACCCTGCACTCATGGCGGCCACTGCACCTGCGCCGGGCGAAATACTGATGGCCCAGGACGCAGCGAAGAAAGCCAACCAGGTGGAGAGCAGCATGCGAAGACCTTAAGGCTGTGCGTTTTGCAAAGCGGCAATGCGCTCTTCAATCGGCGGGTGAGTCGAGAACAACTTGCCAATGCCACCAGCGATCCCCATGGCCGCCATGCTCTTGGGCAACTCGCCCGGCGTCATGCCGCCCAAACGGGCAAGGGCATTCACCATGGGCTGGCGGCGTCCCATCAACTGGGCTGCGCCGGCGTCCGCACGAAACTCGCGCTGGCGGGAGAACCAGGCCACGATGATGGCGGCCACAAAGCCCAGCAGAATATCCAACACGATGGTGGTGATGAAGTAGCCGATGCCAGGCCCGCTGGAGCGGTCATCGCCCTTGCGCAAAAAGCTGTCAATGGCGTAACCAATGACCCGGCTCAGGAACACCACAAAGGTGTTCATCACGCCCTGGATCAGCGTCATGGTGACCATGTCGCCGTTGGCGATGTGGGCCACTTCATGGCCAATCACGGCCTCGACCTCTTCACGCGTCATGCCTTGCAACAAACCGGTGCTGACAGCGACGAGGGCCGAGTTCTTGAAGGCGCCGGTGGCAAACGCGTTGGGCGCGCCTTCAAAGATACCGACTTCAGGCATGCCAATGCCGGCCTTCTCCGCAAACTTGCGCACGGTTTCGACAATCCAGGCCTCGTCGGCGTTTTGGGCCTGGTTGATGACGCGCACACCCGACGACCACTTGGCCACGGGCTTGCTGATCAACAAGGAGATGATGGCGCCGCCAAAACCCATGATCAGCGCAAACCCCATCAGGGCTTTCAAGTCGAGCCCGTTGGGCGTCAGGTAGCGATTCACGCCCAACAGATTGGCCACAATTCCCAAGACGACCACCACCGCGAGGTTGGTCATGATGAACAAAGCAATACGTTTCATTGTTTCTTTCAGAAGCCTCCCCTTACCGGTGGGGAGTCAGCGCGGATGTTAGGGCGTATCGATCCCAATTCAAGACGGAACGGGAAGATCCCCCACATGTAGTACTTGTTTGGGCAGGCGAAACACGCTGGCGTCGTCGTAAAACGCCGGGTCTTCATTGGCAGGCCACCAGCCCGGCACGCCCAGAACCGGCAGGTGCGCAAACGGCTTGGCCGCGAGCTTGTCGGCACTCAGATCGGCTGCCATCCAGGCATCCAGATTTGCTATTGAATCAATAGCTACTTGCGCACGGTAGACGTGGGCTGTGATCGCTTTTCGGGGTGAAACCAGCTTTTCCATCAAGGCATGGCCAAAGATCACCAAGTGAGCCTGGGCCCAAAGCGGGCGAAGGTCGACAAACAAGCGCTGCCAGTCCTTGGCGGCCAAGGCGTCCCACAGTGCATCAGGCGCTTGCAGAAAAGCGGCGTTCTCATCAAACACGGTCAGGCCGTCCCTCGCCGGACCGCGCACCGGCTGGATGCCGGTTTGCGCAATTTGCGCCACATGCAATTGATTGAGGCGGCGCTTGGTCTGGGGAAACTGCAACCATGCCAATCCATTAAAAAAGTCATGCAAGCCCTCTCGGGTCGGGCAACAGCCGCTATGAAAAATATAACTCTCATAGGCCTCGCCCGCCGGCAAGTCGCTCTGTGGCACAAATTGCACAAGTGGCGCTTGCGATGCTGACGCGGCGTTCAGCGCTTGGGCACTAGACGCACCGGCGCCAACCTGTGTCGCGGCGCCCTGCCCCATCGCCACATAGGGCGCAAGCCAGGGGGCGGTCCAGTCAACGGTGGCCAATTCCTGAGAAGCCAAGACGCTCAAGCGGGCCCCTGAGGCAAGTGGTAGCTGACCGTTCTGGGCTTTTCCAGCGGCAACAAGGAAAAGTGGAGTGGGAACTTCTTCAAGAGTTTGGTGGCCGTGGTGTTCTTGCCACGCAGTTTGGCGTCCAACAAGGCTTTGGCCACCGCCGCCAAGGGGTGTGGTTGCCCGTCCTGCAAGCTCGGCACGGCCTGAAGAATGGCAGCAACATCGGGCAGCGCTTGGGCAGACGCCGTGCCGTCGATGGGCTCCACGGCAGGCGCATTGGGTTTGACTTTCTTGGCTGTTGTCTTTTTGGCAGCGGCGGCCTTGGGAGCTGCCGTTTTGGTCGCCACTTTTTTGGCAGGCGCTTTGGCGGTCTTTCGTGCGGGCTTCTCAGTGGCGGATTCAGGGGACGGCAACGGCTCTTGCGCCGACCCCACCAGAATCACCCGGTCATACGCCGACACAGCCTCACGTCCCATTTTGCTGCGCTCTGACACACAAACCATGCGGATTCCGCGCTCACGCAGTCGCACCACCAGCGGCAGAAAATCGGCGTCGCCTGAGCCAATCACCACCAATTTGGGCGGCGGACTTTGGCATGCCAGTTCCATGGCATCCACCGCCAAGGCGATATCTGTGGTGTTTTTGGTCAACGCAAGGTTCACAAAGGGCCGCACAGCCCAGGCGCGCAGCACCTCGGCCAGGTTCTTCAGGTTGTCGGAGCTGCCATAGGCCCGTCGCACCGGCAGCGGGCCCTCTGACTCTTGCAGCACACGAAAGGCCTCGTCAATCCAGGCGCCCGAGTTCAGGTTGTCGGCATCAATCAGAAAGACGTTCACGTCAACTCCTTGTAGGGCGGCGACAGGTCCAACGCGCCACCGGCAGGTCAGGCGATCATTTTCCAGGGCAGTGACTCGCCCGATCGCAGTGGCTTGAGCGCGGCCTCGCCAAAGGCATAGCTCTCGGGTGGCGTCCAGCTGGTCCGGGCCAGGGTGATGGTGCCCGTGTTGCGGGGCAGGCCATAAAAGTCAGCGCCATTGAAGCTGGCAAAGGATTCCAACTGGTGCAAGGCGCCGACCGAGTCAAAGGCTTCTGCGTACAACTCCATGGCGGCGTGGGCCGTGTAGCAGCCCGCGCAACCCGAAGCGTGCTCTTTCAGATGCGCCGGGTGCGGTGCGCTGTCGGTACCCAGGAAGAACTTGGCCGAGCCACTGGTGGCGGCCTCGACCAAAGCCAGGCGATGCGACTCGCGCTTGAGCACCGGCAGGCAGTAATAGTGCGGGCGAATGCCGCCCGTGAAGATGGCGTTGCGGTTGTAGAGCAGGTGATGGGCGGTGACTGTGGCGGCAGTAAACCGGTCTGCCGACTGCACATATTGCGCTGCGTCTTTGGTGGTGATGTGCTCAAACACAATTTTGAGTTCAGGGAAATCGCGGCGCAAGGGAATGAGCTGGGTGTCAATGAACACGGCTTCCCGGTCAAACAGGTCGATGTCGGGGGACGTCACCTCGCCGTGCACCAGCAGCAACATGCCGGCGCGCTGCATCGCCTCCAGCGTTTTATAAGTGTTGCGCAAATCGGTCACGCCCGCGTCACTGTTGGTGGTGGCTCCCGCGGGATACAACTTGGCCGCGACGATGCCGGCGGCATGGGCGCGGGCAATTTCGTCAGCGGGCAGGTTGTCAGTGAGGTAAAGCGTCATCAGCGGCTCAAACTGCACACCGGGCGGAACGCTTGCCTGGATACGCGCCTTGTAGGCGAGTGCAGCCTCGGTGGTCGTCACCGGTGGGCGCAGGTTGGGCATGATGATGGCGCGACCAAACTGGGCGGCGGTGTGCGGCACCACGGTATTGAGCGCGTCGCCGTCGCGCACATGCAGATGCCAGTCGTCGGGGCGGGTGATTTGAATAGTTTGTGTCATGGGGGAATTGGTGCAGATGGAAAACGAAAGGGTGAACTCACATCGCGGGCGGTTGGGTCAGCAAAAAGTCCCACAATGACTGGGCGTTGCGCTTGGCACTGGGCGCCCCATTGCGGTTGGTCTGCACGCCGGATTTCCCTGGCTCCCGGACGGTGGGGCGTTCGCGGTACAGACGGACTTCCATGGTGATTTGCAGATTGGCCAGGCCGGGCGCTTGTGCACTGACCAGTCGCTTGGCACGCAAGTCTTTCTTGACCGCGCTGTGGGGCAGAAAGGCAATGCCATGCCCTTCCAGCGCCATGGCCTTCAGACCCTCTGCCATGTCCGTCTCATACACTCGGTCAAAGTGAATGGCCGTGCCAGAACCTTTGAGAATCAAATCTACCATCTGTCCGAGGTAGGCGCCCGGCGCGTAGGCGAGGTAGGGCAGCGGCTGGCCGGGGCGACCCGGCAACAAAAATGCTGGTGCGCCATCCGCATCAGGCTTCACATAGGGTGCGATGACCTCCTCCCCCAAGCTCACCATTTCATAGCGCTCTGCGTCCAACTGGTAAGGCTGAGAGGGGTGATGATAGGCAATCAGCAGGTCACAACTGCCTTCTACGAGGCGCATCACAGCGTCATGCACATTGAGGGCAATCAAACGGCTTTTCATGGGCCCAAACTTTTCCCGCAGATTGGACAACCAAGCCGGGAAGAACGTAAAGGCCAGCGTGTGGGGCACTGCAAACTCAATCACATCGCGCCCGGCCGCGGTGTGGCCCCGCAGCATGGCGCGGGTGCTTTGCAGCGACTGCAACACCTCCAGCGACTGGTCATACAGCGTCTCGCCCGCCGGCGTGAGTCGGGTGGGATAACTGCTTCGGTCCACCAAATCTGTGCCCGCCCACGCCTCCAGCGACTGGATGCGCCGGGAGAATGCGGGTTGCGTCACGTGACGCAATTGCGCGGAGCGGCTGAAACTGCGCGTTTCAGCCAAACTCACAAAATCTTCAAGCCATTTGGTTTCCATGGATCGGGATTATGCGCGGATTGCATGAGATATCCCCCAAAACACCAGTAGCTGACAGGCCCTCGTCACGCTGACGGTTCAGACTGCGCCACAAAAACAAACCCAGCCACCCTGTAAGGTGCTTTGGGGCCACCTATGCATCCACAGGAACGCAATGAATTCACGTCTTGCCGCCATCCCCAGGTTGAGCTACGCCTTGTTTGCGGTCTACTTGATCACAATGGCCATCCGAAGCCGCAGTGAAACCACTGCAGCCATTGTCGCCAGCTCACTCCTGATGTTTGCGTTTTGCTGGGCCAATGCCAGCCACTTGCTGGGACCGCGTGCGGCCACAGGCTTTGTCATCGTTGCGACGGCACTGGGTTGGTTTGCTGAGCAAATGGGGGTGTCCTATGGCTGGTTTTTTGGCGAATATGTTTACACCGATGTGCTCGGCTGGCGCTTGGGAGACGTTCCTGCGGTCATCCCACTCATGTGGTTTTCGCTTTGCTACACGGGCTACGTGGTCAGCAACTTGATTGTTTTGCAAAGCCCGAAACACGGCTCCAACCGCTTCACGGATGTCGTCTTCATGTCCTTTTTGGCGGCCATGATCGTCACAGCCTTTGACCTTGGAGCCGACCCCTATATGGTTTATCAGCTCAAGGCTTGGGTGATGACCAAGACGGATGGCGGATGGTTTGGGGAAACCCTGCAGGGCTTTGTCGGTTGGGTTGGCGTCAGTTTTGTGATTCTGCTGAGTGTTCGACTTTTCATGCAAAAACAAGTGTTGCGTCCCGCGGGTGACTTTGGCAAGTGGCACGCGCTCATGCCGCTCTCGCTCTACGCAAGCGCCATGGTCTTTCAGGTTTTGGTGGGGCACCCCTTGGAGACGCGCGCCATTGCGGTGTTTGCCATGGGTATTCCCATTCTTTGTGCACTAGCGGGTTGGCGACGCTGGCGCCGATTGCCTGCCACCTTGCCTGTGATCAGCCCGGTGTCCAGCGATCGACTGGCGCACATGCCCTATCGGTGAGACTGATTCATGCCACGATTCGCAACCTCCTTCTTCGCGGTAGCCCCGAAAATGCCCTGCTCGCTCTGGGCGGGCAACACCACGTCACGGGGGCCGGAGAGCTTCCCGCCCTGCGCCGGCCCGAGTGCGCCACCCTGTACCAAGCACTATGGGCGCATGGCTGGAAGGTGGGCGAAGACGGCTTGCCCTGCAACCAAGAGGAGTTGGCGTACACGCTGTTGACTTTCTCGTATGTATTTTTGCGCAGCATGCGACGCCTCGGGCTAGGCCTTCCGGCCAGCGACGAGGAAGCCTACCTCCACGCCTGGAATGTCGTCCGGCACGTATTGGGCATCAGGCGGGAACTCCTGGCGGACACGATGGACTAGGCAGAAGCCTTGTTTGCAAAAATTCAAAAACGGGGCCGGGCCGAAGCGGCCCAACCAGACTCACGTCCTGCGCTGGGTCAGGCCTTGATGGCGGCCATAGAAAGTGCAATTCCGCTTCTCATGCTGAAGCCATTTCCTGCATTAATGAGCCGCCATCTTTGTGGCCCGGAGACGGCGAGGAATATTGGCCTCACGAAGAAAGTACCACTTTTATCGCGAGACTTGTTCTTACTGTTAATTCTAATTGCCAGAGGGCTGGACGGCGTGGTACGTTCGGTGTCTGCTGATTTCTCGATCTCCAGATTCCTGACTCGTGTGCTGGGTTATCACCTTATGAGCCGGTTATTGATGGATCAAACTCGCCCACTGAAGCTGCCAGCGCATTTGCTGAGCCACGCCAACAAGACCATCAGCGCTTGGAATTACGATCCCAAAGCCCCTCTTTGGATAAACCGACTCGAAGACAGAATGACCCAACCAGGCCCCGGAATGAACCCTCCAAAAGTTAGGAGGCTATTGAAGCTTGGCAAAGGCGGGCCGGTTGCAGTTTGGCGCAAGCTCCGACACGCCCTCCTTTTGGTGCTCATCTGGGTCTTGATGGGCGTCACCTCCGTTTCATGGGCTGCACCTTTGGCGCTGTCGGACTCGAACCCCATGATGCAGGCCTGGCCGGCCGTCACAGTGCTTTTTGATCCAAGTAAAGAACTTGGCATTGCCGACGTGCAAGAAGCCGCCCACCGGTTCGCGGCCCCCGAAACAGCCCATGGCACCCTCGGTATGCAAAAAGAGGCCGTTTGGCTTCGCATTCCCATCTCAGTGTCCAGCGAGAGCAATGGGCTGTGGGCATTGGACATCGATTACCAACCACTCAATCACATTGAAATCTATGTGATCCACGACAAGACCATCGTAGACCATCGTAGACCAGGCTACGCTTGGCAATTTAGAGGCCTATGCACAGCGCCCCGTACGCAGTCGTTCACACACGTTTGGACTGAAGCTATCCCCCGGCACCAGCTATGACTTGTACCTTCGGGTGTAAAACAAGGGCGCAATGATCTTGCCCATTACCCTGAGTAAACCGTCAGAGTTTCATGCCAAGGCCCTGCAAGAACAAATGCTGCAGGGCGTACTTACCGGTCTGGCCCTGTGCCTGCTGCTGTACAGCTTGGCGCAGTGGGTCAGTTTGGGGGAGCATCTATTCGCCAAATACGCGATTCTTGTCTCAGGCAGCCTGATGTTTTCGCTGCTTCAGTTCGGGGTTGGCGCTCAATATGTCTGGCCAGGCAATATTTGGATGGAAATCCATGCGGGGGGCTTGTCAGCACTGATCGCCTCCACGGGATCGTTTCTTTTCATTGAACAAGCCCTGACCGGCCCCGACACCAAGCCGTGGTTCAGCAGGCTCATGAAAACCGGTGCCGTCTTGACGTTATTTTTCGCCCTGTGTTATGCCTTTGACCTCATTGATATCCGCGTCGTCACAGCCATCGTCAGCACATTGGGCCTGGCACCCGCCCTCTTGGGCATGCCCGGAGCCATCGCCCGTGCACGCCGGGGAGACAGCGTTGGTGGCTACTTTTTGCTGGCCTGGGCGGTTTACTTCGCAACAACAGCGCTCCTGATCGAAGTCATCAAAGGCCGCGTCGGCGTTAACTTCTGGACGCTCCACTCGTTCCAGTTTGGAGCCACCATCGACATGCTGGTGTTCATGCGGGTGCTAGGCCTGCGAACCAAAGCGCTCAAAGCTGCCGTGCACCACGCCATTCGGGAGCGGGACAGCTTGCACTCTCTGGCGCACACCGATCCGCTGACGGATCTTCCCAACCGGCGAGGTCTCAATACGGCCATGACCAATGCCATCAAGCGGGTCAAACCAGATCACCTCGTCGCGATTTACATGATGGATTTGGATGGTTTCAAACAAGTCAACGACCGCTACGGACATGAGGTCGGCGACGAGTTGCTGGTCGCCGTGGCCGCCCGTCTGCGTGCGACCGTGCGATCCAGCGACGTGATCGCCCGCCTGGGTGGAGACGAGTTCGTGGTGATGTCGAGTGGACTAAACAGCATTCAGCAAGCCTGGGAGCGGGGAGAGAAGCTGTTGATGGCATTCAACGATCCCTTTGCCCTGAGCACGCAAACCTGTCATATCGGATTAACCGTCGGCTACGCCCTTTCACCCCAGGATGGGGCCAACGCCATTGACCTGCTCAGACAGGCCGACGCGGCCATGTACCAAGGGAAAAAAGATGGGAAGCACTGCGTTCGACGGGCAAAACCACTGATCGACACACCCGTACTTGCGCCGCCGACTCACCCCGACAAAAACCCCGCGCACGAGGCGCAGTGAACCGCTTCTGGCGCGGCAATGGTGCAACTCAGCGGCCGTTCAGAGGGTAGGCCGGGTCGGTGTAGCCGGGCGTTGACGAATGGCCTGGCTTCACATAGCCATCGACCAGCGCCTCATCTTCCTTCGTCACGGCGTAATCCAGCGCAGGCAGATAGTCTTGCCATTGTTTGAGCGTGCGTGGCCCGGCAATCACCGAGCTGACCGAGGGGTTGGCCAGCACCCAGGCCGTGGCAAATTGCGCCACTGTGATGCCTTGCCGTTCCGCATGCTCTTTCAAATGCTGGGCAATCACCAGCGACTCTTCCCGGAACTCTGTTTCCACCATGCGCTTGTCGGCGCGGCCAGCGCGGGTGGAGGGATCCGGCACCTGACCCGGCGGGTACTTGCCGGTGAGCACGCCCCGGGCAATGGGGCTGTAAGAGGTGACGCCAATGCCGAAGTGAGAGCAGGCCGGCAGCACCTCCACCTCGGGCATGCGGTTGAGCAGGTTGTAGTAAGGCTGACACACCACCGGCACGGGCATGCCCATCTGGCCGGCCAGGCGCACCATCTCGGCAATACGCCAGCCCCGAAAATTAGACACGCCCCAATAGCGGATCTGCCCGCTGCGCAACAGGGTCTCCAGCGCGCGCAATGGCTCCTCCAGGTTCATGCCGTTGTAGTCGCGGTGCAGGTAAAGAATGTCGACGTAATCGGTTTGCAGGCGCGACAGCGAGGCATGCACCTCGCGCAGCATCCAGCTGCGGGAATAGTGCCCCTGATTCACTTGATCAGACATGGCGTTGCCCAGCTTGGTGGCCAGGACCCAGTCCTGACGCTGCCCTTTGAGCAGATCGCCCACCATGGTCTCCGAGGCGCCCTTGGTGTACACGTCGGCGGTGTCGATGTAGTTCACGCCGTTGGCGCGGGCGTCAGCGACGATCGCCGCCGCGGCAGGCTGGGCCGTCTGGTCGCCAAACATCATCGTGCCCAAACACAGGGCGGATACCTTCAGGTTGCTGTTGCCAAGTTGACGGTACTGCACGGGAGCCTTTCTTTGGAGTGGCGGATCCCCTCAGTCTATGTCAGGGCAGACTTGCCCGTCGCCGGATGGGCGCTACAGATAAATCGACAAAACCACCAATACCGCATACGGAAAAGCCACCGTGGGTCGCAGCGCACTTTGGGCGTATTCCCGCAGCAAAGTCACCGCCCCGGCGCGCTGCCCCTGCCACTGTGTGTGCAGCTGAAATGGCCGCGTCTCGCTGGTGGTCTGGCCGCCCAACGCCGCCTCGACCGCCAACAAACGCACCCCAAAGCGGGTCTGCCAAGTTTTCATGATGGCCTCTTGTGCCCACAGGACCAGCACCAACGCTGCCGCAGCAGGAGCAGACAGTGACAACCATGACCCCGCAGCAACTAGCGCCACTGCCACCAACTTGATCAGCAGCCCACTGCGTTCGTAGGCCTCATGCTGGTTTTGCAGCGTGATCCACTCCTGCGCCCATGTCTCATTCATCACTGGAACTCCCTGAAGGATTGCCGCGCCAGGCGCGAGCGGGCGAAAGACCTAACGCATGTTCCCGGTATGCCCCAGCGAATAACGTCCCGGCTGAGGCCAGACGGTCAGCCCGTGGGGCTCTTGCCCGACCTTCACCTTGTCGACGGCACCGCTGTTGGTGTTGATGCGGTAAACCACGTCGTCATAGCGGCCCGACAGCCACAGAGATTGGCCGTCCGCACTGACATTGCCCATGTCAGGGCTGCCGCCACCGGGAATGGACCAATAGGCCGTGATTTTTTCGCTTTCGAAATTCAACACCCCCACGCCGCCGGGACCCTTGGGTACACCATGAATTTTGTGTGTGCCACGGAAGGAAATATACAGACTCTTGCCGTCGCGACTGGGGTAGAGGCCATGGGTGCCTGGGCCGACGGGGATGAAGCCGACTTGGGTGAAACTGGCCACATCCAGCACATGCACGCCATCGGCATCCATGTCCGCGATGTAGAGGCGCTTGCCTTCCGGAGAAATGCGAATGTCTTGAGGCATGCCTTTCTTGGAGGTGCAAATCTCGCTCTGACTCGGGTCAAACGGCTCTTTGGTCACTTTGAAGCGGGTTTGTGGCATCGAGAGCTTCAGGTAACCCTCGACTTTTCGGGTTTCCAGGTTGATCTTGGCCACCGTGCCCTTGAACTCGCAGGTGAAGAACGCCAATTTGCCATCGATGGTGAACTCACCGTGGTTGATACCCGCACACCCTGGGGCCTCAATCGAATACTGCAGCGCCATCGTCTGCGGGTCTCTGAAGTCCAAGCGGGCCTTGGCCTCGGCCACCACAATGGCGGACTTGCCATCGGGCGTGAAATACAGGTTGTAGGGGTCATCCACGTCAATCGTCTGGCCCGGCTTGCCCGTCACCGGGTCAATCGCCGTCAAGCTGCCCGTAGAGCGCCGCTCCGCGTTATTGGCCACCCACAGCGTCTTCATGTCCCATGACGGAACGATGTGCTGCGGCGCACGGCCCACCTTGAACCGGTCCACCACATTCATCGTCGCCGGGTCGATCACCGACACATCATGGGAGCGCAGGTTCGGCACGTAAATGCGCGGCAGGTGGTTTTGCACCGTGAGGCTTAACTTGCCTGCGGTCGTTTCGCTGTAGAGATTGCTCGCATCCACCACTGGTGGCATGCCCGCCACCGTGGCGATGGGTACCGGCGCTTTGACAGGCACCGGCTGAGCGGTCGCAGCAACCAGCCCCATGGGCATCACATAGACCCCACCCGCCCCCACCACGAAGGTAACGGCCCACAACACTTTGCTGAATTTCGAATTGACTTGCTTCACTCTTGACTACTTCCCTGAATCGCGCTTGCTGCGCGTGAAACCCACAATGGCGGCCACCGAGGTTTGAATAATTTGCTGTACACCGATTTGACCCAACTCAGCCGTGGCTTTGCGCGGATCCCCGCTGACGCCCAACGCCTTGTCCGCGCTTGAAGCGTTGGTCATGGCGTCCTTGCGCACCAGCGCCGGATCAACCGCCAGTGCCAGTGAGGTGTCTGCCAAGCCCGCGTGCAGGCCAATTTCGCCCTCGCTGAAGCCTTTAGCGCGAAGCGCGGCAACATAGGTGGTTTGTGTCACGCGGTAGTAGTCGAGCAGCGCATGAACGCGGCAAGACGGGTCTTTGGCCCATTCCCGGTTCAGCCGCTGCGCGACTTTTTCTTCATTCTTTTGATAGCTGCCGTGGTCACCCAGAAACACCACGTCGCGAAAACCGTGTTGTTTGAAACTGCGTGCGGTGGACTCCAGCATGGACTCAAAAGCGGCATCCGAGATAGAAACCGTGCCCGCATACCGCATGTGCGCCACCGGCGGAGAAATACTGCCTTCGGGCACATAGGCCATGACCGGTGCCACCAAGGCGTTGCCCAAGTGCTTGGCGATCTCGTCGGCCAGCACCCGCACCCGCACATTGTGTTTGCCCAAAACCATGTGTAGCCCGTTCTGCTCGGTGCCGCCAATCGGAATCAGAATAGTGGTCGATCCGCTGGCCACCCGGTCGCGCACTTCGGTCCAGGTCATCTCTTCGAGTCGATTGTTGGCCGCAGCCATAGCAGGCGCCAGTTGACTCAACAACAACACACCCACCAGCCCAAACGCCTTAACGGCGGGCAGCAAACTGGCACCCAGCCGTGCCGCGAATCGACGTGAATTGAAAGTGTTTTGCATGAGTTTCGCCGTGAAAGCGCCAATTGTAGGAGTGGCGACCACGCCGGCTACAGCCATTGCGTCAGACTGCGCCATGGGAGCAGCAGCCACACAACGGCACAGGCGAATTGGGTCAATTTGCTGCATTTCAGGCTTTACAAAAACAAGACCAGGCTCATCAACCCCAGCAGCAGAAACACCCCGCCCATAAAGACTTCGCCCGGGCCAGCCACCACCGTCACGAACGGGGAGCGAATGGGTCGCGTGGAAAACGTTTGCACGTCCACCAAATACCAGCCTGCGGCAGTCCACATGGCGCAGAGCAGCACCATGGCCACACGGGCTATCGGTGAGGCAATGGAGTCAGGCTTCATCGCAATGCAGGCACAGCCGATTGGCGACCGCCCTTATTCCTTGGATTGCTGCAGCGCCCACATTTCCGCATAGCGCCCTTTGGCCGCCAACAAGGCGACGTGACGGCCGCGCTCGATGATGCGGCCAGCATCCATCACGAGGATTTCATGGGCGTCAACCACGGTGGACAAACGGTGGGCAATGACGAGCGTGGTTTTGCCGCGAGCCGCGCTTTGCAGCTCGGCCTGAATAGCTCGCTCGTTGGCGCTGTCCAGCGCGGAGGTGGCTTCGTCAAAAATCAGGATCGGTGGGTTTTTGAGCAGGGTGCGGGCAATGGCCACGCGCTGCTTTTCACCGCCTGAGAGCTTCAAGCCGCGCTCACCCACCATGGTGTCATAGCCCCTGGGCGTGGCGCTGATGAAGTTGTGGATGTGGGCGCTGCGGGCGGCCCCTTCCACTTGCTCTCGGGTGGCGCCGGGGCGGCCGTAGGCAATGTTGTATTCCACCGTGTCGTTGAACAGCACGGTGTCTTGCGGCACGATGCCAATGGCCTGACGCACACTGGACTGGGTGACTTGTTTAATGTCCTGCCCGTCAAACAGAATCTGCCCGCTTTGCACGTCATAGAAGCGGAACAACAGGCGTGCCAGCGTGGACTTGCCCGCGCCCGACGGGCCCACCACCGCCACGGTTTTGCCAGCGGGCACCTCAAAGCTCACATCGTGAAGGATGGGCCGGGCGGGGTCGTAGGCAAAGTTGACGTGCTCAAAGCGCACCACGCCCTCGTTGATCTCAAGGGCTTGGGCACCAGGCTCGTCAGCCACCTCACGCTCCCGCTCCATGAGGGTGAACATTTTTTCCAGGTCGGTCAGGCTTTGTTTGATCTCGCGGTACAGCACACCCAAGAAACCCAGCGGAATGTAGAGCTGGATCATGAAGGCGTTGACCATGACCAGGTCGCCCAGCGTCATGCGGCCGTCCACCACGCCCTGGGTGGCGCGCCAGAGCATGGCGACCAGGCCGGTGGCAATGATGAGCTGTTGGCCGGTGTTGAGCAGACTCAAGGTGCGCTGGCTTTTGAGTGCGGCCTTGCGGAACTTGGCCAGATTCTCGTCGTAGCGAAGCGCCTCAAACTCTTCGTTGTTAAAGTATTTAACGGTTTCGTAGTTCAGCAGCGAATCCACCGCCCGGCTGTGGGCACTGGAGTCCAGCTCGTTCATCTGTTTGCGAAACTGGGTGCGCCACTCGGTCACGGTCACAGTGAAGGTAATGTAGAAAGCCAGCGCAATGATCGTGATGCCCGCAAACCAGACGTCGAACTTGACCGCCAGCAGGGTCAGCACCATGGCCACTTCAATCAGGGTTGGCACGATGCTGTAAAGCGAATAACTGATGAGCGAGTTGACGGCGCGGGTGCCGCGCTCAATGTCGCGCGTCATGCCGCCGGTCTGGCGCTCCAAGTGAAAGCGCAGGCTCATGGCGTGCAGGTGGCGAAACACCTGCAGCGAGATGGTGCGCGAGGCGCCCTCGGTGGCCTTGGCAAAAATTAATTCGCGCAACTCGGCAAACAGGCTGGTGGACAGACGCAGCAGGCCATAGGTCACCAACAAAGCCACGGGAACCACCAGCAAAGCTGTGCTGTCCAGCCCCGCTTTGGGATTCATGGTGTCAATCAGCTCTTTGAGCAGCAGAGGCACACTCACGTTGGCCATCTTGGCGCCGACCATGAAGGCCAGCGCGGCCATCACGCGCCATTTGTACTCCCACAAATAAGGAAAGAGACGGCGCAAGGTGGCCCAGTCGGTGCGGGGCGCGGCCGGGGCGGCGGCGCTGGACGCGCCAGGGTGGGGATGACTGAGTTCGCCAGAGCGACGCATGGAGGACAATCTTGAAGCTTAAACAACCCTGATTGTGACCATGTCCGAGAATTCCAGCACCCTCCCTCCCCCGCAGAACCTGCCTCTGCCTGTGCCCAAGGACCGATCGACCGGCGTCAGCCTGCCGACTGACCAGGAGCTGGTGCTCAAGGTGATTCCCATGCCGGGTGACTGCAACGCCAACGGCGACATTTTTGGCGGCTGGGTGATGGCCCAGGTGGACCTCGCCGGGGCCGTGGTCCCCGCGCGTTATGCGGGCGGGCGCATGGCCACGGTGGCGGTGAACGAGTTTATTTTCAAGCAACCCGTGCGAGTGGGCGACATCTTGTCCTTCTTTGCCAAGCTGGTGCGCATCGGCCGCACCTCCATCACCGTCAAGATTGAGGTCTATGCCGAGCGATTTGGCACTCAAGGCGCCTACAGCAAGGTCACCGAGGCCTTGCTCACCTATGTGGCGATTGACGAAGCGGGTCACCCGCGCCCGGTACCCAAACACAACCTTGCTCCTTAAAAAATAGCTACTACCGCTTACTCTACAAGGGCTACAGCCCTTTATTGATATAAAAAGGCTGCCATGTCCGCTCCATCCCACACCGAGTTCGCCACGCCTTTTGAACAAGGCAACTCAAACCAGACCGCCACCTGGTCGCAGACGGTGGCGTTTTACGAGCACTTGGCGGCGGCTTTTCCGCAGGTACTGCGCTTTTGGCAGATTGGCACCTCCGACAACGGCATTCCGATGCACGCAGGGGTGATCACCGCCGACGGCGTGCTGGACCTCGAGACGCTGATGGCGCAGGGCCGATCGGTGTTTTTTAACAACAACGGCATTCACCCTGGCGAGCCGGAAGGCATTGACGCCTGCATGGCACTGGTGCGCGACCTCTGCACCAGCGCCCCTGCTCGGGCCGCACTGGGCAGTACCGTGTTTTTGTTCATCCCTGTCTACAACGTGGACGGCGGCCAAAACCGCCAAGCCACCTCGCGGGTGAACCAGGACGGGCCGGAGTCGTTTGGCTTTCGGGGCAACGCACTGCACCTGGACCTGAACCGCGACTTCATCAAATGCGACAGCCTGGCCGCGCAGGTGTTCAACCGCTTTTTCACCGCCTGGGACCCGGACGTGATGGTCGACACCCACACCTCCAACGGCGCGGACTACAGCTACACCATGACGCTGATTCCCACGCAGTCCGACAAGCTGGGCGGCGGTTTGGGCGACTTTTTGCGGGACACCATGGTGCCCGCTATTTTTGAAGGCATGGCCGCGCGCGACTGGCCCACCTGCCCCTATGTGAACCCGATCAAGCAGACGCCCGACGACGGCATTGAGGACTTTCTGGAGACGCCGCGCTTCTCAACCGGTTTTGCGGCGCTGCACCACACGATTGGCTTCATGCCCGAGACCCACATGCTCAAACCCTACCCCGACCGGGTCGCGGCCATGGGCGCACTGGTGGCCACCGTGCTGGCGTTCACCGTCAAAAATGCCACGCAGATACAAGACCTGCGTACCCAAGCCCGGGCGGCCCGACCCGCCCATTGGCCACTGACCTGGGCACCGGACTACAGTCGCCCGTCCACTTTTTTGTTCAAAGGCTACCAAGCCGTTCACAGCCCCAGCCTCTTGGGCAACTACACCCGCCTGAGCTATGACCGCAGCCAGCCGTGGAAAAAAGAGATTGACTACGTCAACCGCTTCAATGCCCAAGACACCGTTCAAGCGCCGCGCGCCTACCTGATTCCCCAAGCCTGGCGAGAAGTGATTGAGCGCCTGCAGTGGAACGGCGTGCACATGACTCGACTGGTAGCGGACCAGACACTGGAAGCCCGCGTGTACCGCATCGAGCGCGTCACCTTCCGCCCCGACGCTTATGAAGGCCACCTGTTTCACGACGAGGTCACGTTAAGCACCCACACCGAGATGATTGCCGCCCGCGCCGGCGATTACCTGCTGGATCTGGACCAGCCCCACGCCCGTTATGCGGTGGAAACGCTGGAACCCTTTGCGCATGACAGCTTTTTCCGCTGGGGATTTTTCAACAGCGTGCTGGAGAAGAAAGAGAACTTCTCGGATTACGTGTTCGAAGACACGGCCGCCCAGATGCTGCGTGACGAACCCGCGCTAAGGCTCAAGTTCGAGCAGTGGAAACTGAGTCACCCTGAGCTGCTGAGCGATGGAGAAGCGGTGCTGGGCTTTTTGTTTGCTCACGGCCAGCGCCACCGCGAACCCGAGTGGCGCCGCTACCCGGTGGTAGCCCTTATGAAACGCTGAACTCGCTATTTTTTCAATAGCTACTACCGCCGACGGGATAAGCGCTAGAGGCTAATTTCCCTCAAAAACTGAGGTGCCAGCGCTAAGAGACGATGTAGGCCGCCGAGCCAGTGGACAGCAGCGTGCCGTCGGCGCCATAAAACTCCATGCGGGTTGACGCCACGCGCGAACCCAGCCGCATGACCTCCGCGCGAATCTCGAAAAACTCACCAATGCCGGGGCGCAGGTAATCCACCCGCAGGTCAATCGTGCCCAGCTTGGCAAAACGGTGCAGGCGCTGCGTGGGCGACTCGTCCATGTGGCGTGCGCCAATGGCCGCCATCACCGCCAGCCCGCCCATGGCGTCCAGGCTGGCACTGATGGCGCCGCCGTGAATGCGCTTGTGGGCATAGTGACCAATCAACTCGGGCTTCATATTCAAGCGCGCCCGAACCTGGCTGGCGGCAATGGAGGTGATCTGCAAGCCCAGCACCTTGTTGAACACAATCATTTCTTCGAAGATGGTTCTCAGTCCGGCCATGAACTCTTCTTCAAACACAATTTCGGTAGCAGCAGGGGTAGAAGTCATGCAGCATTGTTGCAGAGCGTCTGCGCCCCGGTTTTGCCAACGCGAACCCAGGCGACACAGACACGCGCACCGTCGTGTCGCAAACCATTAACGCCGGGTTTGGCCAGCACCGGGCTCAGGGTCCTGAACGCCCACTTCCCCTAGTGTTGGCTCGTGCCAAAACAACTGTCAAATTGACAGTTGCCCGCACTCATCCAACGAAGGGGAGAACCCAAAAAGGCTTACAGCGTTGTGAAATCTGGCTTGCGCTTTTCCATGAACGCAGTGAACGCCTCCCGCGCAGCCGGTTCACGCAACAAGCGCTCAAAACTGGCACCCTCTTCCTGCATGCGCTCGGCCACCACCCCGGCCTGACTTTTCTTCATGAGCCGCTTGGTCTCGATGATGGAGGCAAGGGGTTTGGAGGCGAGCTTGATCGCCTGGCGGCGCGCCAGTGCGGCGGCCTCCGAGGGCGGAACAATGCGGCTAATCAACCCCATCTCCAGTGCGGCCTCGGCCATGAAGGGCTCGCCCAGCAGCAAAGCCTCTGCGGCACGGCCATAGCCCATGCGCATAGGGGCCAAGTGGCTGGACGCGGCCTCCGGGCACAGGCCCAGGTTGACGAAAGGCATGGAAAAGGCGGCATTGTCGCCAGCGTAGACCAGGTCGCAATGGAACAGCATCGTGGTGCCAATGCCTACCGCGGGTCCGCAAACCGCCGCCAGCACCGGCTTGGGGAAGGTGCTCAAGGCGCGCAGGAACTGAAATACGGGCGCCTCGGGGGACGCCGGGGGGCGGCTCAAAAAGTCACCGATGTCATTGCCGGAACTGAAGATGGTTTCGTGGCCCTGAAAGACGACGGCGCGAACCGCATCGTCATCGCTGGCTTGCACCAGAGCATCGGCCATGGTCGCGTACATGGTGCGAATAATGGAATTCTTCTTGTCCAGCCGGTTGAAAGTGATGGTCAAGACACCGTCGGTGATGTCGATCAATAGGTCGGCCATGGGGTGTTCTCAGTTGAATTAATGGGTAAGTGCATCACGCACGAAGTCGAGTCGGTCCTGGCCCCAAAACACATGGTCGCCCACAAACATGGTGGGGGCGCCAAACACGCCGCGCTGCACGGCGGCATCGGTCGCGGCTTTCAGCGCGTCTTTGATTTCGGGTTCGCTGGCCATCGCCAGCAATTCTTTCGGGTCAAAGCCAGCGTGAGTCAACACGGCGGCAACGGCGGTGGGGTCGCTCAGGTCCGCCGAGTTTACCCAGATGGCCTGGAAGACCGCTGCACAGAAGTCGCCAAAACGGCCATCCCCGCGCTGAAGCAGGGCCACCGCGATGCGCATCAGGTTCACGGTGTTGAACGGGAAGTGGGGGTTGGCATGAAAAGGCACACCCAAGCGGCGCGCACAGCGCTTGAAATCCAGCATGACGTAGTCGCCCTTAAGGGGCACCGCCAGCGGGGCCTGGTTGCCCGTCCCCTGAAACACCCCCCCAACAACATGGGTTTGTAGACCAGTTGGGCGCCACCCGTGGCGCAAATCTGGGGCAGCTGCGTCCATGCCAGATAAGCCGCCGGGCTCACGAAGTCAAAGTAGAAGTCAACGGTCTTGCTCATGGGGATCACTCCTTGAAGTAAACAATTTGATGGCTCGTGGCCAGCAACACGCCGGCTTCGCTCCAGAGCTGCGACGACTGGTCAAAAAACCCGTTGCGAAAGGCCTGGGCTTGCGCTTGCCCCAGCAGAAACCCGGTGGCTGATTGTTGCAGTTGCGCGCCATCGGCGTGAAAGTACACCGTCAGTGACACCGTGCCCGCTGGCACCGGCAAAGCCCGGCGCAGGTAGACGCGGGGGAAAAAGACATCGGCCATGGCAGCGAGCGAGCAAAAATCCAGCGCACGGGGCGGCTCGTCGCGCACCCACACCTGTGACAGGCTGGCGTCGCCCTGCCCATCCCAATCGGTGGGCACCATGCCCTGTGCAAAGCGCAAGTCATAGCGGTTGATCCACTCCAGCGCCGCAAGCGTCATTCCGGAGGCCAACGTTTCTGGCCGGGGTACCGACGGCGCGGTGGCCTCGTCATGGCTCCAGGTGGTGCGGCGGGCAGCCGTCACCGCCGTGGCGGTCAGCATGACATCCTCATCGCCGGCCGCGGTGGTTTGCAGCAACTCCACCAGCCAGTGCTGGGTGGACCGGTTGGTGCGCCGGGGTGTGGCGGTGACTGTGAATGCGCCGGCCGCAATCGGGCCCGCGTAATTGACCGTGAGAGAAATGGGTTCACCCAGCAGGTCCGGGTGCTGCAACACCGCATTCAAGGCGGTGGCGGCCGTCGCACCACCAAACGGGCCCACCATGTTCCAGTAGCCCGCAGACGTGTGACCGGTGTAGACACCGATTGAGGATGGAGTCAGGCGCACGGCCTGATCAAAAGCGTGATGTGTCATGCACTCAGTGTCCATCAATTGGTGGCGATTCTTAGTCGTGCGGGTGACGCCGATTGGACCTGGCGCGGGCGTAGCTACGGCGCCCGGTCGTTCGTGAGCAATGCCGGTTAAACGCGCTCGAAAATACCGGCAGCTCCCTGCCCCATGCCCACACACATGGACACCATGGCGTACTTGAGCTTGTTGCGCTGCAAAGCATGGATGGCCGTAGCCGACCGAATGGCACCGGTGGCGCCCAGCGGGTGGCCCAGCGCAATGGCGCCGCCCATGGGGTTCACTTTGGCAGGGTCCAGACCCAGCGTATTGATCACAGCCAAAGACTGGGCTGCAAAGGCTTCATTCAACTCAATCCAGTCCATATCGTCCTGCTTGAGGCCGGCGTAGCGCAGGGCAGCGGGAATGGCCTCAATCGGGCCAATGCCCATGATGTGCGGAGGCACACCTTTGGATGCGAACGACACAAAGCGTGCCAATGGTGTCAGGCCATATTGCTTGAGCGCTTTCTCGCTGACCAGAATCAAGGCGCCTGCGCCGTCTGAAGTCTGCGAGCTGTTGCCAGCTGTGACAGAGCCGCGCGCCGAAAACACAGTACGCAACTTGGCCAGTCCCTCCATGGAGGTGTCAGCGCGTGCGCCTTCATCCATGCTGACGGTGCGTTGGGTCTCAATGACTTCACCCGTCAACAAATCAGGCGCGCGGTCCACCACATTCACCGGGGTGATCTCGGCGGCGAAGTGACCGGCCGCTTGGGCGGCCAGGGCGCGACGGTGAGACTCCACGGCAAAGGCGTCTTGCGCTTCGCGGCTGACTTTCCACTGCGTGGCCACTTTCTCGGCGGTCAGGCCCATGCCGTAGGCAATGCCAATGTTTTCGTCGTTGTTGAACATGGTCGGTGACAAGGAAGGCGAGTTGCCCATCATGGGCACCATGCTCATGCTCTCCACACCGGCTGCAATCATCACATCGGCTTCGCCGACCCGAATACGGTCGGCCGCCATCTGCACAGCAGACAAGCCCGAGGCACAAAAGCGGTTCACGGTGATGCCACCTACGCCGGTAGGCAAGCCGGCCAGCACGGCTCCAATGCGTGCAATGTTCAAGCCCTGCTGGGCCTCGGGAATGGCGCAACCGCAGATCAGGTCTTCAATCGACTGAGGGTCCAGATTTGGGACTTGGGCCAACGCTGCCTGCAGGGCTGTGACCAACAAGTCGTCGGGACGGGTGTTGCGGAAGAAGCCGCGGTGCGAACGCCCAATGGGCGTGCGTGTGGCGGCGACGATGTAAGCGTCTTGAACTTGTTTCATGGGGACTCCTTCAATTTTTGGCGGGGACCGGACGGAATCCAGGCCCAGATAAATTCACATTCAATCGGGTGAGCGCCCGATTCATCGCTGACTTGCACGGCCACTATGACCTCGCCTTTGTCCGTGGACTGCATGAGTGCGCGCTGCTCGTCGGTGAGCGTGGCCACAGCGCGCATGGCGCCTTGGGTGCGTTTTTTGAACGCCACCTTGAGTTGCTTGGCCAGGGGCACACAGTCATCGCGCACATTCATGCCGACCACCATGCCAGTGGCAGTTTCGGCCAACAAGGTCATGGCCACGGCATGCACGCCCTGGATGTGGTTTTGCACGCGGCGCGTGTTGGCCACGGCCATCTCCACCCGCTGAGGCAACATCTCGACATACTGCATGCGGGCTGTGCCGGTGAACGGCACCGCACGGCGCAACACCCAGTTGCGCACCCAGCCCCGCGCAAAAGCGGGCACCCGCTCCAGCCCGGTCAAGGCGCGAACCAAGCGGTTGGGTCGTGCAGAAGCCAGCGATTGCGTCATGTCAGTTGCGCAGCGGTTTGCCGGTGGACATCATGCCCATGATGCGCTCCTGCGTTTTGGGGTGCGTGAGCAATGAGCAGAATGCCCGACGCTCCAGCGTCATGAGGTAGTCCTCGTCCACCAGGCTGCCCGCATCCACGTCACCGCCGCACACCACGCCCGCAATCAGGCTGGCAATGTGAAAGTCATGGGCGCTAATAAAACCACCATCGCGCATATTGACCAGCGACCCCTTGATGGTGGCCGCACCACTGCGCCCAGCCACCGCAAACTTGCGCTTGTGGGGCGCACGGTAGCCGCCGTTAAACATGCTCTTGGCCTCGTTGATGGCGACAAACAGAAGCTCGTCCTTATGCGGCACGATCACATCGCTGTGCAATACAAAACCCAACTTGCGCGATTCCAGCGCGCTGGTGCCGACCTTGGCCATGGCCGCCGCCGTGAAGCCTTCGGTGAGGAAGGGCAGCAAGTCTTTGCCTGTGGAGGTTTCCGCATTTTCAGCGGCACGGCGGGCAATGTAGGTCAAGCCGCCCGCGCCGGGCACCAGGCCCACGCCGACTTCGACCAAGCCCATATAGCTTTCCATGGCCACCACGCGACGTGACGAATACACCGCCAGTTCGCAACCACCACCCAGCGCCAAGCCGCGCACGGCAGAGACCACGGGCACATTGGCGTAACGCAGCTTGAGCATGCACTGCTGCATCTCAGCTTCTGCGCCATCAATGGCGCTCACACCGGCCATCATGAACGCAGGCAACATGGCTTGTAAATCAGCACCGGCAGAGAACATGTCGTCGGGCGACCAGATCACCATGCCCTGGTAGTCGGCCTCTGCCATTTCAAGCCCTTGCAACAGGCCTTCGACCACACCGGGTCCGATAGCGTGCATCTTGGTCTTGATGCTGGCAATCAGCACCTCGTCATCGAGCGTCCACAGGCGGATGGCTTCGTCTTCGTGCAAGGTCTTGCCCGTTTCCTCTGCCTTGGGGGCATTGGCACCCAAAACGCTTTCGGGGAAGTGCTGACGGGCGTATACCGGCAAATCGCGCGGCTGCACAAATTCGCCCGTAGTCGGGTTCCAGCTGCCTTGCGGCGTGTGCACACCCCCGGCATCTGCCACCGGGCCCTTGAACACCCACTCCGGCAAAGGCGCGTTGCAAAGTGCTTTGCCAGCGTCAATGTCTTCCTTGACCATATTGGCCACGGTCAACCAACCGGCTTCTTGCCACAACTCAAACGGACCTTGCTTCAAGCCAAAGCCCCAGCGCATACAAAAGTCGACGTCACGGGCGTTGTCGGCAATTGATGCCAGATGCACGGCGGCATAGTGAAAGCTGTTACGCAAAATAGCCCACAGGAACTGACCCTGCGCGCCTTCGCTGTTGCGCAGCAGTTGCAGACGCTCAGCCGCTGGCTTTTTCAGCATGCGCCCGTACACCTCGTCGGCTTTTTGACCGGCGGGCACGTAGTCTTTGGTGGCCAGGTCAAAGCGCAAAATATCGCGCCCCACTTTTTTAAAGAAACCGCCTTTGGTCTTTTGGCCCAGCTTGCCCATTTCCAACAGCGTCTTCAACACTTCGGGGGTCGCAAAGCTGGCATAGAACGGATCGGTCTCAATGCTCAAGGTGTCCTGCAGCGTCTTGATGACATGACCCATCGTGTCCAGGCCCACCACGTCCGCCGTGCGGAAGGTGCCGGAACTGGCGCGGCCCAGCTTCTTGCCAGTCAGGTCGTCCACCACGTCATAAGTCAGGCCAAAGTTTTCCACCTCTTTCATGGTGGCCAACATGCCGGCGATGCCAACGCGGTTGGCGATGAAGTTCGGCGAGTCTTTGGCCCGAACCACGCCTTTGCCCAGCGTGCTGGTCACAAAGGCTTCCAGGTCGTCCAGAATTTTGGGCTCGGTGGTGGGGGTGTTGATCAGCTCCACCAGCATCATGTAGCGGGGTGGGTTGAAGAAATGGATGCCGCAAAAGCTGGGCTTGATGGCTTCTGGCAGGGCTTCGCTCAGCTTGGTGATCGACAAGCCCGAGGTATTGCTGGCAATGATGGCGCGGGGAGCCAGGAAAGGTGCAATCTTTTTGTAAAGGTCGAGCTTCCAGTCCATGCGCTCGGCAATCGCTTCGATGACCAGATCGCAGTCCTTGAGCAACTCCAGATGCTCTTCGTAGTTGGCTTGCTGAATTAGCACCGCATCTCCCACGTCTGCCAAGGGCGCAGGCTTGAGCTTCTTCAGACCCTCCACGGCCTTGGTCACGATGCCATTCTTGGGACCTTCCTTGGCGGCGAGGTCAAACAAAATGACGGGTACTTTGACATTGGCGAGGTGCGCAGCAATTTGCGCCCCCATCACGCCGGCACCCAGCACGGCGACTTTCTTGACTGTAAAACGGGACATATCGGTTCCTGTAAATGAGTTACTGCACGCGAATCCAGGTCTGGTTTCGGTAGAGGAAGGCGATGTAGCCGCGCACTTCCAGTTTTTTTCCACCCTCCAGCGGGGTCAGGCGCAAGGTATATTCCTTGCCGTTTTCGGGGTCCAAAATCTTGCCCCCTTCCCACTGGGTGCTGCCTTCGGTCTTTTTGGCGCCGCGGATGATCTCCATCCCCAGCTTGGGTTTTCCTTTGCGTTCGTCCGCGCACAGATCGCAATTGGGCTCAGCACTGGGTGCCAGGGCTTTCTCGACCATGCCGGACAAGACACCATTGGCATCAGCGGAGATTCGAATTTCTGCTTTGGGCTGCTCGGTTTTGTCGTCAATGCTGCGCCAAACGCCAACCGGCGTCATTTGCGCCATGGCGGGGGCAGAGAGTGCTATCAAAACAGAAGCAATTATTGCTTTATACATAAGAACCTCCGGACAAAAAAACAATATACCCAGTCAAACTGGCGGGGGTAGGCATCAAGCCAAGGCGGCGTCAGTGTCCATCAAGACCTTGCTGCCGGTGCGAGCGGTACGCATCAGCGTGGCGGTCTCGGGGAACAGCTTGGCAAAATAGAAACGCGCGGTTTGCAACTTGGCCACATAAAACGGATCGGTATTGCCAGCGGCAATTTCGCGCAGGGCCACTTGCGCCATACGGGCCCAGAGGTAGCCAAACACCAGGTGGCCGGCCACGCGCAGGTAGTCGACGGCAGCGGCGCCCACTTCATCCGGGTTTTGAAAGCCCTTGAAGCCAATTTCGGTGGTGAACTTGGTCATTTGATCTCCCAGAATGGCAATGGGGGTGATGAATTCAGCCATCTTCTCGTTGACACCTTCTTCGGCCACCAGCGCACCCACCAGCTTGCCAAACTTCTTGAGTGTGGCGCCGTTGTTGCCCAAAATCTTGCGGCCCAGCAAGTCCAGCGACTGGATGGTGTTGGTGCCTTCGTAAATCATGTTGATGCGGTTGTCCCGCACAAACTGCTCCATGCCCCATTCCTTGATGAACCCGTGGCCGCCAAAGACTTGCATACAAGCATTGGTCGAGATATGGCCGTTGTCGGTGATGAAGGCCTTGACGATAGGCGTCAGCATGGCCAGCAACTCACCGGACTCGGCCCGAACCTTTTCGTCAGGGTGGCCGTGCTCTTTCTCCAACAGCATGGAGCTGTAGCACAGAAGGGCCCGGCCGCCTTCGGCGTAGGCCTTGGCGGTCAGCAACATTTTGCGCACATCAGGGTGAACAATGATTGGGTCGGCGGCCTGGTCCTTCGACTTGGTGCCCGACAGCGAACGCATCTGGATGCGGTCTTTGGCATAAGCCAACGCATTCTGGAAAGCGACTTCGGTCAAACCGAGTGATTGGTTGCCCACGCCCAGACGAGCGGCATTCATCATCACGAACATGCCCTGCATGCCTTTGTTGGCCTGCCCCACCAGTGTTCCTACGGCGCCATCCAACACAATTTGTGCGGTGGCGTTGCCGTTGATGCCCATCTTGTGCTCAAGACCACCGCAGTAGATGCCATTGCGGGTGCCCAGGCTGCCATCAGGCTTAACGTTGAACTTGGGCACGATGAACAAACTCACGCCCTTGATGCCGGCGGGGGCATCGGGCAATCGGGCCAACACCAGGTGAATGATGTTGGCAGCCAAATCATGCTCACCAGCGCTGATGAAAATCTTGTTGCCGGTGATCTTGTAGGTGCCGTCGCCCAAAGGCTCGGCCTTGGTGCGCATCAGGCCCAGATCGGTGCCGCAATGTGGCTCGGTCAGGCACATGGAGCCGGTCCACTCGCCGCTGGTCATTTTGTGCAGATAGGTCTGCTTTTGCTCGTCCGTGCCATGGGTATGCAGGGCCGCATAAGCACCGTGTGTGAGGCCGGGGTACATGGTCCACGCCTGGTTGGCGCTGTTCAACATCTCATAAAAACATTGATTCACAACCAGCGGCAGACCCTGCCCGCCATAGGCCGGATCGCAGGCCAGCGCGGCCCAACCCCCTTCGACATATTTGGCATAGGCTTCCTTGAAGCCCGCAGGCGTGGTCACCTCATGGGTTTCCTTGTTCAGCGTGCAACCTTGCGCGTCGCCGCTGATGTTCAGCGGAAAGGCCACTTCGGCCGCAAACTTGCCGCCCTCTTCCAACACCGCGTTAATGGTGTCGGCATCCATATCGGCATGGGCCGGAATGGTTTTAAGCTCAGCGGTGACGTTGAGCAATTCGTGCATCACAAATTGCATGTCGCGCAGGGGGGGGGTGTAAGTAGGCATGCGAATTACTCCTTGGTATGAGATGGGGACGATGGGATGGGCGACGACGGTGCCGGGGCCGGCTTGCCGTAGCGCGCAAGAATGTTCTTGAACCCGGTTTCGGCGCGTCCGGTCGCGCCCGGGTTTTTCAAAAATCGGGCCTCGTAATGGGCTGCGAGAATCAAGCCGTGAATTTCAAACGCCATTTGCTCTTCGTCGGCGTCGGCGTTCAGGTGGCCTTCGGCTTTGGCTTGCACGACCGCCCGGTACATGGCGCTCAGCCAGGTTTTGACGGAGCTGGCCAAGGCGTCGCGAACGGGGCCGGGACGGTCATCAAACTCCACAGCGCCGCTGATGAAAATGCAGCCAGACTGAATCTCAACGGCCACACGCGTCATCCAATTGGAGAACAGCGCGTGCACACGCGGCAAACCACGGGGTTGATCCATGGCGGGGAAAAAAACTTCGTCAGCAAAACGGGCGTAGTACTCGCGAATTACCGAGATCTGCAACTCTTCGCGTGACCCAAAATGGGCAAAGACACCGGACTTGCTCATCTGGGTGACTTCAGCCAAAGCGCCAATACTCAAACCTTCCAGCCCAATTTGACCCGCCAAGCCCAAGGCAGCATCCACAATGGCCTGCTTGGTTTGCTGCCCTTTTTGCAGGGCGCGAGCCCCACCGGTAGCCGGGCGGCTGCCGGTGCGGGCAGTGGAGCGAGAAGAATCAATAGTAGACATGGTAAATAAAAGAACGATCGTTCTATTTTGCACCATGTCGGCCAAACATGTCTTGAATTTGGCCTATCTAGGGTCGTCCTTCTAAGAGAAACAAGGGTTTGTACTTAGATATCAGCGTTTAAAAGGCACCACGCTTTGACGCTGCTCACCCAGCCCGTCAATCCCCAAGGCCATGAAATCGCCCTTTTTCAGGTACATCGGTGGCGTCATGCCCAAGCCCACGCCGGGGGGGGTGCCAGTAGTGATCACATCGCCAGGCATGAGCGTCATGAATTGGCTGAGATAGCTCACGATCTTCGCCACCCCAAAAATCATGGTTTTGGTGTTGCCCGTCTGGCGACGCTGGCCATTGAGGTCCAGCCACGCATTCAATTTCTGCGGATTGGCGATGTCGTCACGCGTCACCAACCAAGGCCCGATGGGGCCAAAGGTGTCGCAGCCTTTTCCCTTGTCCCATTGCGGACCACGCTCCAACTGGTACTCGCGCTCGCTGATGTCGTTGACCAGGCAATAACCCGCCACGTGGAACAGGGCTTCTTTTTGGGTCACATAGCGCGCACGCGTACCGATCACCACGCCCAACTCGACTTCCCAGTCGGTTTTTTGCGAACCCTTGGGCAGCATCACCGGGTCGTTCGGCCCTTGAATACATGAAATGGCCTTCATGAAAACGATCGGCTCTTTAGGAATAGGCGAACCGGTTTCAGCCGCATGGTCAGAGTAGTTCAGACCAATGGCAATGAATTTTCCAATGCCTGCCACCGGGCAGCCCATGCGCGGCGTGCCTTTGACACGGGGCAAGGTTGCCGGATCTAGCTTGCGAAGTTTGGCTAACCCCGTGTCACTCAAAACCTCAGCGTTGATGTCAGGCACGATGGCGCTGAGATCACGCAACACACCGGCATCGTCCAGCAAACCCGGTTTTTCTTTGCCCACAGGGCCATAGCGCAGCAATTTCATGATTTATATCAGGAGCTCCAGGCTCTCATCAAGGAATTCGGAAGGCAGTCGCTTGAAGCCGGAGCGTGTAAAGCGCTGCAGCCGCCCCGTCAGAAACGCCATCGATATGGACGCCCTAACGTTCGCGTCGACCGTGGGAGTGGGTGAGCCACTTTGGGTGGCAGCAGGACGAAACAACTGCTTGAGGGTGGACTCCAGCTTGTCAAAAAACTGATTCATACGTTGCTGCAAGCGCTCGTTTTCAAACACCAGGGCATCCCCCACCATCACGCGGGTCATGCCTGGGTTTTTCTCGGCGAATTGAATCACCATTCGCACAATCTGGCTCGCTTGGCGAACACCCGAATCAACGGGGCCGTCGTGCGCACGTGCATCGGTCTCCCGTTGAGCAATTTGATTGACGAGGGTGAACACACTTTGCTCGATGAAGTCGATCAGCCCCTCAAACATTTGGGCTTTGCTGGCAAAGTGGCGGTAAAGCGCTGCCTCGCTAACCTCCAGCCGAGCCGCCAAGGAAGCTGTCGTGATGCGCTCAGCGCCGGGCTGCTCCAGCATGGTTGCCAGGGCCTGCAGAATCTGAGTCCGCCGCTCACCCGGCTTGGGGCGCTTGCGCGTGACGGGCAAGGTCAAAGACTCAGACTCGGCAGGGTCAAGCGGAGCAGCAATGGGGGCGGTTAATTCAACGTCGGGCATGAGCAAGAAGCGGTGGTGAGAATTGATTCTCTCATAGCGAATCCAAGGGTTTTCGCGGGGGTCAACGCGGAAAAACAAGGGTAATCCGCGCCCCTGCACCGCCCGCCCCCTCGCTCACGATCAGTTGACCATGGTGCGCGCGGGCAATTTCGTCCGCAATGGCCAAGCCGAGTCCGTTGCCTTCGCTCAATGTGCCCTGCACCCGGTAAAAGCGCTCTAGCACATGGCTGCGTTCCTCTATGGGAATACCCGGGCCATCATCTTCAACTTCCAGCAAGGCGCCGCCCATGTCGCCCGACCGGTGGCAACGGATGGTGACAGCACCACCCGCTGGGGTGTATTTCAAGGCGTTGTCAACGAGGTTGCTCAGCAGTTCGCGCAAGAGCCACTCTTGACCAGACACGTAGACGGCGCTTGCATCCAGACCCAGATCAATGGACTTCGCGCTCGCAGCATCCAGGTGGACTTCCAGCATGGTTTCGCACAAGGCCTTGAGATCCACGCGCTCCAAGGGCTGGGCGCTCAAGCTGCGCGCATCGGCCCGCGACAAAGCCAGCAGCTGATTCGCCAGTTGCGAAGTGCGACGGGCAGCATCTCGCAAATGGTTAAGTTGATCCGCTCTCAAATAAATAGCATTTTCCGATGCATGGACGGGGGGAAGACCCTGATTTGGCTCATACTTTTCTCGCCAGGCCATCGCTGCGGCAGGAATGTTGACAGCCTGTGCCCAGGCTTCAATCTGGGACTGCAAACCCGCCAAAGGGGTGCGCAGCTGATGCGCCGCATCGGCCACAAAGCGACGCTGACTTTCGGCCTGCGCCGTCACCAATTCAAACAGCCGGTTGAGGGAGCGAACCAGCGGACGCACTTCTTCCGGGGAGGCCTGCTCGTCCATGGGACTCAAATCGCGCGGAGACCGGTGCTCAACTGCGTCCCGCAGGTCCATCAACGGGCGCAATGCACGCTTGACTGCGAAATTCACGGCGAAAACGGCCAGCACCATCATCACCAGGTTGGGCAAGAGCACCTTCACCAAGACAAGCTGTACCCATTGCTGTCGAGGATCAGAACCGTCGGCCAGACTGACCACGAGCTCGCCCGCCGAGGTTTGAACGCGTTGGTACACGATACGAAAGGTCACCCCCCCGTTTTCCCAGCTTCGAAACAACGGTTCTGTCTCTTCTGGTGTACTGATGGACAACCAAGGCTCGCCCAACAGCACCTTGCCACCCAAGGTCGCCACCGCGAATGCAGAAGGCCCGTCTTGTGACTTTAAAAACTCCTCAACTGAGGGGGCGGTGAGCATGACAGGGGGATCGTCCGGCGAGTTACCGGTGGCCAGCACGGAATCAGCAACCAGCGGGAGTAACTCAAGTAACTGCTCATCCTGCTTCAGGGCGACATTTCTGGCTGATCGGTAGTCAAACCACGTACTCACGATGGCCAATATGCACAGCGGCACCAGCAGCAGTAGCAACAACCGGCGTTGCAAACCGCTGAACAGATGGGCCCACTGCATCCGTGCAAGGGCCTAGTCGCCCAGCTCCGTCGCCATCTCCAGGCGATATCCAAAGCCGCGAATGGAGCGCAATGCGATGCCGTGAGGCTCAAGCTTGCCTCTCAGTCGCGAGATATAGACCTCAACAGCGTTGGGTGTGATTTCCTTGTCCCACCCCGTCAAGGCCTGCAGCAGCTTGTCTTTATTCGCCGGCTTGGGGGCGTTAATCAACAAATACTCCATCACCGTCCACTCGCGCGGGCCCAGCTCAAGAATCAATCCCTCAGGCTGAATACAAGCCACCCTGGTGGAGGTGTCCATTTCCAGCGGACCGAAGCTCAGCACCGATGAGGTAGCTGCCTGGGAGCGACGCAGCAAAGCCCGCAATCTCGCCAACAACTCCGGCAACTCAAAGGGCTTGATCATGTAGTCATCTGCCCCAATATCGAGGCCCTGCACGCAGTCATGCAGTGCATCTCGTGCGGTCAGAATCATGACCGGCATGGTGTGCCCGTTCTTTCGCAGTTGCTGCGTCAGCGCCAGGCCATTCATGCCCGGCAATCCCAAATCCAGTATCGCGATATCAAACGACTCACTCGCCGTCACCTCAAGAGCCCGCTCCGCATTGCTAAGCCAGTCAACGGCGTAGCCCGCGTCAGTGAGGCCCAGCTTGATGCCGCTGGCCACCATGAGGTCATCTTCAACCAGAAGGAGTCGCATGGCGTCAGTGCGAACGAATCATGGTGCCAAAAGCTTGATCCGTCAGAATCTCAAGCAACAAGGCATGTGGCACCCGACCGTCAATGATGTGCACCGCGTTCACGCCACTTTTGGCGGCATCCAATGCACCACTGATCTTGGGCAACATGCCGCCGCTGATCGTGCCGTCTGCAAACAACTCGTCAATCTGGCGCGCTGTCAAATCTACCAGCAGTTCGCCCGACTTATCCAACACCCCCTTGATATTCGTCAGCATCATCAGCTTCTCAGCCTGCAAGACGGTGGCCAGCTTGGCCGCCACCACATCGGCATTGATGTTGTAACTCTCATTGTTTTCGCCAAAGCCAATCGGGCTGATGACCGGAATAAATGCATCGTCCTGCAAGGCTTTCACGACGCTGGGGTCAATGCTGACGATTTCGCCGACCTGACCTACATCGTGCTCCTTGGAGGGGTCCAGGCTGTCAATCAATCGCAACTTCCGAGCCCGAATCATGGCCCCATCGCGCCCCGTCAAACCCACGGCCTTGCCGCCTGCCTGATTGATCAAACCCACAATGTCTTGCTGCACTTCACCAGCCAGAACCCACTCCACGACCTCCATGGTTTCAGCATCAGTCACCCGCATGCCCTGCACAAATTCACCTTGTTTGCCCAATCGCTTCAGCGCCATTTCAATTTGAGGCCCACCGCCATGCACTACCACAGGATTGATACCAACCAACTTGAGTAGCACCACGTCTTCGGCAAAATCGGCCTGCAAAGCAGGATCGGTCATGGCGTTACCGCCGTATTTAATTACCATGGTTTTCCCATGGAATTTGCGAATGTAAGGAAGCGCTTGGGACAGGATTTCGGCCTTATCTCGGGGCGGGATGTAACTGATGTCGGTCATGTTTATTCGCAGGGGCAGCTAATGGAAGCGTAAATTGTGCCGCATGTCAGGCCCTCGTGGGGCGGGAAATCCCGCCCCACGAGGGCCACGGTAGAAACCGCCTGGCACATAAAGACTCCTTTTCATTTCGTAGCAGCGGACTTTTTTACCTACTGCGAATTAAATAGATCTAACTAAATGTTTCGACAAAGCCCCGTCAAAAAATAATAAATTCATTCACCAATCATCTCGACTTTATAATCCGTCAAATTAAAAAAATTCTTTTAATAGAAAACTCGATCAGGGAGTGTTCTTAAAATAACGGTGTCTACCATGAATAGTTTGATAGAAATTCAAAACCAGATTGACCTGCTGCAAAAACAGGCCAATGAAATCCGCGCACAAGAGTTTGATAAAACTGTGCAAGACATTCTGACCAAAATGACAGCTTTTGGCATCACGCTCAAAGATCTGGAAGCCATTAAAGGTCGCGGTCGCAAAGCGTCGACCTCCAGCAAGCCCGCAGTCGCCAAGTTTCGCGGCCCAAATGGTGAAACATGGAGCGGTCGTGGCTTGATGCCTCGCTGGTTATCTGCACTGGTTGCACAAGGTAGAACCCGCGAAGAGTTCGCCATCAAGGACTAATTAAGTACTCATCACCGCAAGAGACGTCTTGCCAGTGATGTTTCAACAAAAAGGCCTTGGGGATTAAACCCCAGGGCCTTTTTAATTGCAATCCTATAGATGTGGATTAAAAATGGATTCCTCGCATCATCTGTTGCATGGCAATCGCCTCTGCAGATAACTGTTGTTTGGCCGGTTTGTCACCCGGCTTGCTACCTTTGGCGGCCGACGAGTCTGGAAACATGCGGAAGCTGGTATTCATCGCGATTTGAGCGACCCTTGGCAACATGGCATGCAAGACCTGTCCAGTAATGCCCAATCGGGTTGCCACACGCACGGGCTTAAAGATGCAGGCCTGGGCAATCATGTCAGCCGCCTCTTCTGGCGACAAAGTAGGCACGTTGTTGTACAGGCCGGTAGGCGCAATCATCGGAGTGCGCACCAATGGCATATTGATGGTGGTGAAGGAAATACCTTGATCAGCAAACTCACTGGAGGCACAACGCGTCCACGCATCCAAAGCGGCTTTAGAGGCAACATAGGCACTAAAACGCGGTGCATTAGTCAACACTCCAATGGAGCTGATGTTGACGACATGCCCCTTTTTCTTGGCCACCATGCCGGGCAAAAATCCCATGGTCACACGCAAACAACCGAAGTAATTGAGCTGCATGGTGCGCTCGTAGTCATGAAAGCGGTCATAGCTGGCCTCAATAGCGCGTCGGATTGATCGTCCCGCGTTGTTGATCAGGAAGTCAACGCCGCCGTGCTCATCTGCCAGCAGTTTCACAAAACGGTCGCAATCAACCATGTCAGCGATATCTGCCGAGTACGCCACGAAGCTATAGCCCTTGTCTTTGGCCTCCTTGCACGCTTCGTCCAGCTTGTCCTGATCCCGACCACAAATGATGGTGATCGCCCCGGCTTCTGCAAATTTATGCGCAGTTGCCAGACCAATGCCGGAGGAGCCCCCCGTGATCAGGACCACTTTACCGGCTACGGTGCCGCGCAGGGAGCGATCAATGTGAAGGTCCGGGTCAAGGTGACGCTCCCAGTAGTCCCACAGGCGCCACGCATAGTCCTTCAGGTTGGGGCACGCCACACCCGATCCTTTGAGCGCTGTCAAAGTGTCTCGGCAGTCAAAGCGGGTGGGGTAGTTGACAAAGGTTAGCATGTCCTCAGGCAGGCCCAAGTCCTTCATGATCGCATTGCGCACCCGGCGCACCGGCGCCAGCGCCATCAAACCTTTGGTGACGCTGCGGGGAATGAAGCCCAACAAGGCAGCGTTGACGAACAGGTTCATCTTCGGCGCGTGAGCGGCCTTGCTGAAAATATCCAACACGTCGCCCACACGATAACCCTCTGGGTCTACCAAGTGATAACAACGCTTGTCGATATTGGCCTGGTGGCTGATGAGCGCCAACGCATTGACCACAAAATCGACCGGCACAATATTGATGCGTCCCCCCTCCAGCCCCACCGAAGGCATCCACGGCGGCAACAACTGGCGCATACGTTGAATCAGCTTAAAGAAATAATAAGGCCCGTCCACCTTGTCCATTTCACCCGTGGTGCTGTCCCCAACCACCATGGCGGGGCGATACACCGACCAGGGAACCTTGCATTCCTTGCGCACGATTTTTTCGCTTTCGTGCTTGGTCATGAAATAAGGGTGGTCGATGTTCTCGGCCTCCTCAAACATATCCTCGCGGAATACACCTTCGTACAGCCCGGCCGCGGCAATCGAACTTACATGGTGAAAGTGACCGGCATCAATCGCTTTGGCTAACTCGACGGTGTTTCGCGTGCCCTCAATATTGACGGCAACCTGGCTGGCTTCATCCGCCTCCATGTCGTAAACCGCCGCCAAATGATAGAAATGATCAATTTGGCCTTTGAGTTTCTTTGCTGCCTCGCTGGAAACTCCGAGTTTCTTCGCTGTCAGGTCACCAAAGACAGGAATAACTCGCGCCGCACTGGCGCCCCAGAACTGACGCAGCCCGGCCACTTTGGATTCACTTTCTTTGCGAATCAAAAAATGAACCACGGACCCTTTGCGCTCCAGCAGCTTCTTGACCAATCTTTTCCCAATGAACCCAGTGGCTCCGGTGACAAAGTACTGCATGTATCCCCCAAAATATAGACCTTCATTCTTGCCGAAATGATGGCCGCATGTCGTCAGCATTAACCCGCGATGGTGCTGACAAACGCGCTCAAAAATTAGGAGGATTCACCTACACCTCTTCGGACAGAGGCTTTAAAGTGGGGTTTATCTGGCATGCTGCGCTCGTCAATGCAAGCGCAGATGGTGTGCAAACAAATTTTGAATGGAGGACCTGATGGTCAAAAAACTGGAAAAAAAAACAACTACCGCCAAGAAAACCAATGCCCCGTTGACCGGGTCGGTTAAAGACTCGGCGCAACAAATATGGCAAGCGGGTTTGGGCGCATTCAGCCGGGCTCAGGCAGAAGGCACCAAAGCATTTGACGTCTTGGTCAAAGAAGGCGTGAGCTTGCAACGCAAAACACAATCGGCCGCGGAAGAGCGAATTTCTGACGCCACCAACAAGATGACCAGCATGGCCAGTGGCATTACCAATAAAGCAACAGGCCAATGGGACAAGCTGGAAAGCATTTTTGAAGAGCGTGTCGCCAAAGCATTGAATAAGCTGGGCGTGCCCTCTTCCAAAGATGTCGCAGCGCTGATCGAACGCATTGAGGACTTGAACAAGAGCGTTCAAAAGCTGTCGCACAAGCCCGTAGCCAAGGTGGCGACGCCGACACCAGTTAAGGCACCCGCCAAGGCCGCAGCAAAAAAGCCGGTTAAAGCGGCCCCAAAAACCGCCGCCAAAGCGCCTGTCCGGGCGGCCGCTAAACCTGCTGCAAAGCGGGCTCCCGCCCGTAAGTCGGTAAAAGCAGTCGTGGCGCCAGCATCGGCATCAAACGAGCCTGCAGCAACCTGAGACCGACCACGGCCACGGCCCCTTACAGCCGCAGAGGCCGTGGTTTTGACAGCATCCAGGCGGCACGTGGTGTTGGGTTTTGCAACCTGACACCCCGGTATCGCCGCTCGATCCAATCGCTATTGCATCGCAGCAATGATTGGACTGATCCAGCCTACACTTTCCCCTCATGACTCACAACGCACCATCGTCACCCAAAATTGGCCTGGCCTTGTCAGGCGGAGGCCCCATGGGGGCTATTTATGAAATTGGGGCCTTGTGCGCGCTGGAAGAGTCTCTCAACGGCATTGACTTCACCAAATTGCAGCACTATGTCGGCGTGTCGGCCGGCGGCTTTATCGCAGCCGGACTTGCCAACGGGTTCACACCCCGGCAGCTGTGTGCCCTGTTCATTGAGAACGGCGCGGAGTCCGAGGACAGCTTTGACCCATCATGGTTGATGACCCCGGCTTATGGCGAATTTGCGCGGCGGGCCATCATGGTGCCGGGCCTGTTGCTATCGTCTTTATGGCACCTTGGCGCCAGGGGCCAATCGCTGACTCACGCGCTGGAACGCTTGGGCCCGATGCTGCCAACCGGCATTTTCTCGAACGCCCGAATTCACTCTGAATTGACCCGGCTGTTCTCAAAAAATGGCCGCACCAACGACTTTCGCAAACTCAAGACCCAACTCACTTTGGTTGCCACCAATCTGGACAGCGGCGAGGCGATTCCTTTTGGCCGCCCGGGCTGGGACCACATTCCTATATCGCAGGCGGTTCAAGCCAGCTCTGCACTTCCCGGCTTGTTCCCACCTGTAGAGATAGAGGACAGCTACTTTGTGGATGGCGCTCTGATCAAGACCATGCACGCCTCCGTCGCGCTGGACGACTGCGTGGACCTGATGCTGTGCCTGAACCCGCTGGTCCCCTTTGATGCGACAGCCCCCAAAGTGGCCAAAGTCATGCAACGTGGATTGCCTGCTGAGAAGCACCACATCCCGAGAATCGTTGACGGAGGCTTGCCAGCCGTTCTCAGCCAGACTTTTCGCTCCATGATCCATTCGCGAATGGTGCTTGGCATGAAGCAGTATGAGCATCTGTTTCCCAACACAGACATCATCCTGTTTGAACCCGACCAAAGAGACCCTGAGCTTTACCTGGCGAATACCTTCAGTTATTCGCGTCGCCGCGAGTTGGCTGAACACGCCTATCAACAAACCCGGCATATGTTGCGATCACGCAAGACCGGGCTTTCCGCCAAACTGTGGCAGCATGGCATTACCCTGCACCATCAGGCACTGGACGATCCCAAGCGGCACCTGAGTGCGCCGGCACAATCACCGACCCGGATCGGGCGGTCAATTGCCAGCCTGCAGGAAATCATGGACGACCTGAGCCACGTGGTCAGATCAGCAGCGCATTGAAAGGGAGAGACATGGTAAAAAAGGCACCGCGCAGGACAGCAGAGCGGATTCTGGAGGTCACGCTCGCACTGTTCAACCGGTTTGGCGAGCCCAATGTCTCCACCACCCTGATTTCGGCTGAACTAGGCATCAGCCCTGGCAACCTCTACTACCACTACCCGGCCAAGGACGAGCTCATCAACTCCTTGTTTGACCGGCATGAACAAGCATTGAACGAGTTGCTCAATGCAGGTGAAGACGTGCGCAATGTTGAGGACGCATGGTTCTTCATGCACACGCTGTTTGAAATCATCTGGCAGTCCCGCTTCCTGTACCGCGACCTGAATGACTTGCTTAGCAAAAACCGGCGCCTGGAAACTCACTTCCAGCTGATCCTGAAAAACAAGACCCGTGCAGTGAAGGCCATGCTGGGCGGCATGAGCCGGTCTGGCGCTATTCAGATTGACTCCCGTGAAATCGAATCCACCGCTACCAGCATGGTGGTGGTGCTGACCTACTGGCTCAGCTATGAATATGTGCGGGACCCTCGCCATGCATTGGAAGCAGAGAACGTCCAATTGGCCTTGCTGCGCGGCGCGCACCACGTGTTGAATCTCTTGGCGCCCTACCTGGAACAAAGTCAGCGCAGCCACCTGCTCCAGCTGGTTGAGGCCTACAACAGCGCCTCTTAGCGCTCTGCCGCCACGCTAACGCGAGGGGCACAAGTGGCGGAGCAAGGCTTGAAGCACCTCGCCCTGACCCATGAAAGAACCGCCGTTTTAAAACAATGGGTATAGACTGGGCTGACATCCCTTCATTGGGCACCACCTGCATGGTTTAAGGAGCCCGGCACATGACCCTCTCTCAGCCGTTACAAGGCCAACCCCTGAATCCTGCGCTCCATCTGCGCGTCGGCTTCGAAATGGAATATGAATGCCCCCGCCCGACGCCCATGTTGCTGGCGCTGAACATTCATTACTCACGCGCCTCCGACCTCGTGCAACCCGACCAGTTGCACACCACACCCAGCGTGCCCATGTCGGCCTACCGAGACCCCTTTGGCAATTGGTGCAGCCGCTTGGTCGCGCCCGCGGGGCGGTTCGTCATCAGCACCACTGCGCTACTCAGAGACCCAGGACTGGTGGACACGCCTGCGTTTGGCGTGCCCCAGACGCCGGTGGAATACCTTCCCGAATCGGCCCTGACCTTTTTGTTGGGCAGCCGCTATTGCGAAACCGACCACTTGTCAGACTTTGCGTGGGCGCAGTTTGGCAACGGGCCGACTGGCGGGGAACGTGTTCAAGCTGTTTGCGACTTCGTGAACCAGCACATTGAGTTTGGCTACCACCATGCACGTCGAACACGATCGGCCCTTGAGGCTTTCAACGAGCGGCAAGGCGTTTGTCGCGACTTTGCGCACCTTGGAATAGCCCTTTGCCGCAGCTTGAACATTCCGGCCCGGTATTGCACGGGCTATCTCGGTGACATTCGCATCCCGGCGGTGCCGGGCCCCATGGATTTTGCCGGCTGGTTCGAAGCCTACCTCGGCGATCGGTGGTACACCTTTGATCCGCGCAACAACACGCCCCGCATTGGCAGGGTCCTGATGGCTCGCGGCAGAGACGCTTGCGATGTGGCGCTCACCAACACCTTTGGCTCCAACACGCTTCAACGCTTCAACGTCTGGGCCGATGAGGTCAACCTGAGCCCGGAGCAGTTGAGATAGCGGGCTTGATCGCGCCGCCTTGGAAAGGTCGGGCGACCTCGGGGTACCCGCATCCCAACAGGTGTCACGTTTTCCCGTTCGCTAATCGATCATGGCGCGACTCCGCGCCGAATCTGTGGATAACTTTTCTGCCTGCTCCTGAAAAATGCACCTCAAAGCCCGATTTGATGCGGGCTGCACAAGGATTGGGCCTGAGACATATGGCCGAAACGAGACCCAAGACCGGCGCAATGACACTTGAATCCACGCTGCACAGTCGCGCCCGAACTCCCGCTTTGAAGGTATCCACATTTTTTGTGGACAACTCCACCATGATGAGCATCAATTTCTCATGAAACTGTTTATCCATGCGGGTTGCAACAGCTTTCCACCAAAATAAGCAACGCGAACCACTGCCGCGAAAAACCAATTTCGAGTGCCAACGGCTAACATGAACTGAGGCAAGAACTAGAGGGTTTACGCCAAAAATCTCATTGATTTGGTGTGCAATAGCACTAGGAAAAACCCTCCCCATCCGCAACTCCGGTGGATTTCACCTGCCGGACCATTCTGTGGATAACTTTGTGGAAATCATCAAGGAAAAGTCATGCCAAGCACCAATCATAGGCAGGGTTTCAGAGCTACGTCCTATCAAGATGGCAGTATCTGGGACGCCACCCAAGCAGCCGGAATGAACCGGTTCACTGTGTCGGCATAGTTGACACACTTTCACCCGGTCAATATGGGCAGGCGCCCCTCCCCCTCGCAAAGCCAGGGCCAGGGCCAGCAAGGGTTGGCCTGAACCACGCGAGCCATGGCGCGCGATTTGCTTGGTGTCCCGATTTGCGCCTCCTGACGCTCAAACTGAACGGAATCTACAGCAACCGGAGACCTGCCATGAAACCCTTAAGGGCGATTTTTTCACTTGTCGCGCTGCTTTGGGGCGCAACGGCTGCACAAGCCAACGTGCTAACCTACAACGCAGTGCTTAACGGGGCCAATGAATCACCCGCCAGCAGTTCAACGGGCGTCGGCACCGCCACTGTGACAATCGACACCGTCGCGCTGACGATGGAAATCCATCTTAACTTTTCGGGATTGAGTGGGTCAACCACGGCAGCACACATCCACTGCTGCACAGCCGTCGCAGACATCGGAACCGCAGGCGCTGCAACCGCCGTTCCCAGCTTGCTCGGCTTTCCTTTGGGTGTCGACGCCGGCGTCGGCGATCTCACTTTTGATATGGCTCTGCCCAGTTTCTACAACCCCTCGTTTGTTACCGCACAAGGCGGTGTGGCAAACGCCGGCCAAGCCATTTTCGCGGGGCTTTCCAATGGTACGAGTTACCTCAACATCCACACCAGCCGCTTCCCCGGTGGAGAGATCCGCGGCTTTCTTCAGCAATAAGTGCCAGAACCGGGCAGCCTAGCCCTGCAGGGGTTGGGACTGGTGGGCTTGGCCTTGTGCCGGCGCCTTGGCCATGCGAACCTTTTGGCCTAAGCCCCTTTTACGCCTCTGCCATTTTTGTGGATAACTTTACTGACTGCTCCTGAAGTTGATGGCGCCAGCGTGGCGTGGTGCGGCCTGCGAAGCACTTGATGCCTCTTTCTGTGGACGGACAGCCCGCTCATTTGCACAGACTCATCCAGCACCATTCGCCGACATTCCACCATGAGAAACGAGTTTCTGAGTGATCCACATTTTTTGGGGATAACTTTTGCATCCTGGTGCAACCGATGCCGGAAGGCCTATATTTCATGCGGGTTTCAACACATTGCCCATTAAATAGGCACTGCGCATAACTTCTCAAAATAGACAAATTATTTGTCTGTTGACTAACATACATTCCTTGACAATTCAGCGCGTCGTCATAAAAATTGAATGCAAATTCGGGGCCCTCACTCCAGCGTCAAGGTGAGAGACTTGCAGATGGATTTAATTTTTACGCCCCACAATTTCTGTGCATAACTTTGGGGACAGCCCCCAGAAAAAGCCCGCCAAAGCGCCAGTTGGCGCGGCTTTCAAGACGATGCCTGTTAAACGAGCAGCAACACATGAGAATGCAAAAACGCATTGTGCGGCTCTCTTATTAAGCCTCGAACAGACCACCCACGTTCAATAACTCGTAGGCAATCTCCGGGCGTTGCTCCAGGCTGCGTTTGATAGCGGCCGGAATAGCCTGACGAGTCTTGCGGCACAGGCCCGGTTGTTCGACCACCAGAATGGTGATGCCGCGCAGCGTTCGCACGACATTGGGACTGATGCTGATTTCAAGTCGCACGCCCAACTGCTGCTCAATGCGCGCTTCCATGCGTCTCAGATCGCTCAGGCTGCCCAGGTTTTCCAGCCGTTCCAACAAGCGCTTCTCATCGTCACGAGTCAAGCGCAACACCCGCAAGTCAGCGTCTGTTTGCGCCAGCAAGGCGTCCCGCCCGCAGATGCAGGCCCCGGGCGGGCATTCGGTTCGGATGGGAAAAATGGGCGATGCAGTAGTCATGAGGGAAGCCAACTCGCGTTTCTGGACTGAGACGCGGTGGGAGCGATCATAGTCAGACTCGGGACGCCCTGCGCGTCAGTCGCCGAGTTGAGCTGAACGCAAGCAAGGCGGCTGGTGTGTGTAAAACTTGCACTCTGCGGCCTGCGCGGGGGCAAGACGTCCGAGCGATTGGGCGACAACCGCTGAGATCAGCGCCTCGCCATCCGACCGCGGACGTCAATTCGAACAAGATGTCGGCGGACATGGTGCAACAAAACAGGTTTGGAAAAAGCCTTCCACATTTTTTGTGGATAACTTTGTTGACCGGGCGTGGAGAAGTCGATCAAACCCTTATTTGATGCGGCCTCTGACGTGATGCCCAATATATAGGCAAAAAGAATAACTCTGTCTGATCTGGGTTTTCCCACCCTTTTGGCTAACACACAAACTTGCCTCAATTGATCTTGAGAGCACTTCCGGAGGAGCATTTTAGCCCCAACATCACATCCAATTTTCGCCTGAGTGCCACGATCTCACGGCAGCACCAACGCCACCAGTCATGCACAACTTCTGTGGACAACTTTGTGGAAAGCACCCGGGACAAGCCCCGCCAAGCCAGCACTGGCGGGGCTTGGCGGGCGATGCCTGCCAAAGTGGCACAACAGGACTCAGGCGGCGAGCAATCCCGGCAAGTCACCCATGTTCGCAAACACGGCCTGCGCTCCGGCCTGCCTCAGCAGGTCTGCCGATTGATGGCCCATTGCAGGGCAATACGCCCAGACGGTGGCGCCTGCGGCCACACCGGCGGTAATTCCTGCCACCGAGTCTTCAATGACCAGACAGCGCTGGGGCTGCGCGTTCAGGTGGCGTGCCGCAGCCAAATACACGTCGGGCGCTGGTTTGGAGCGGGGCATCTCATGGCCGCTGAAGACGTGGCCCTCAAAATACGGCATCAAGCCAACCTTGGCGAGCTGCATTTCCACCTTGAAGCGGTCTGCCCCTGAAGCGCAGGCAATGCCCAGCGCGGCATGGGCCTGGGCGGCGGCCACGGCCTCTCGGGCGCCGGGAACAATCTCCAGGCTGGCCTCAAGCGCGCGGTTGCGCCGCTGGTAAAACTCTTCCAGCCATTCCTGTGAGAAGGGTTTGCCGGTATGGGCCTCGATCGCGGCGCGCTCTTCGCGCACGGTTTTCCCCACGAAAAGCGCCATGCACTCTTCCGCTGAGAGCGTCCAGCCCCGTTCCTGCAAGGCATCGCGCAACACGGCGTTGGTGAGTCCCTCGCTGTCGACCAACACCCCATCACAATCAAACAAAACTGCATCAAATTTCATAGCTACTTCCGCTTATCCCACCTGGGCTAGAGCTCAATTTCATACAAAAAATTCATCCACTCTTGGCTTGACGGTGGGCTTTTTGCTCATCGAGTGTTTCCGTGGGGGCACCCTGCTTAAGCCATTCCGCGTAACCGCCATCAATATGGGCGACATTAGTCATGCCCATGTCCTGCAAGGACTTGGCGGCCAGCGCGCTGCGCCAACCGGCGCCGCAGAACAAGATGAATTCCTTGGACTCGTCGGCAAACATCGGCTTGTGATACGGCGAGGCCGGGTCCACCCAAAACTCCAGCATGCCGCGCGGCGCGTGGTATGCCCCCACGACCGTGCCCTCCGCCAGTTCGCGAATATCGCGAATGTCAACAATTTGCACTTTGGCGTCGTTAAGCTTGGCCAGCGCCTGCGGCACCGAATAGGTTTTGACCTCGGCCATGGCCTCATTGACGAGCTGTTGGTAACCTTTGGTGATGGGCATGTGACCTCTCCTGTGATGAGTGAGCAAAAAACAAAGAACCTATTTGCGCCAGAACTGGGGCAGAAACAGCACCATAACGCCAAGCAGTTCCAGACGCCCCATCAGCATGCCAACGGTGCAAATCCAGGTCTGAAAATCAGTCAGCACACCAAAGCTGGTGGACGGACCCACCTGCCCCAGGCCGGGGCCGATATTGTTCACCGTGGCCACCACCGCTGAGAACGCGGTGACGATGTCCAACCCCGAGATCAGCATCAGCATGGTCAGTCCCAAAATGGTGGCGCCGTAAATCAGCATATAGGCCATCACAGAGGCAATCACGGTGGCCGAGATGGGCGCGCGGCCCATGATGACGGGGTTGACCACCCGGGGGTGAATCGCCCGCACCAACTCCCGGCGCGCCTGTTTGATCAAGAGCACCATGCGAACCATCTTGATGCCACCGCCCGTGGAGCCCGCGCACGACACAAAACTGCCCAAAAATAACAACAGTACCGGGGCAAACACCGGCCACAAGGCGTAGTCGGCCGAGGCATAACCCGTGGTTGTGGCCAACGACACCACGTGAAAAGCTGACGCTCGCAAGGCGCTCAGGTAGTCCGGGTAAGTGCCGTGCGCGACCAGCACCATGCTCAAGCCAGCCACGGAGGCCACCAGCACAAAAGCATAGGTACGCACCTCCACGTCGCGCAGCAAAGACATCAGCGAGCGCGCCCGCCAGACAATAAAGTAGCGTGCAAAACTCACCCCGGCCAGTGCCATAAAGACAATGGCCACGCCCTCGACCTTCGCTGAATTCCAGTAGCCAAAACTCGCGTCATGCGAAGAAAAGCCCCCCAGGCCCATGGTGGTGCACATGTGCATGAAGGCGTCCGGCCAGGACATGCCCACCCAGCGGTAAGCCAGCATGCACAACACTGAAAACGCAAAGTACACCCCCCACAAGCCCCGTGCCGTCTCGGCAATGCGCGGCGTCAGGCGGGCGTCTTTCATCGGGCCGGGTGTTTCTGCCTTGTACAGCTGGACTCCGCCCAGCCCCAGCAACGGCAGCACTGCCACCACCAGCAGCATGATGCCCAGACCGCCCATGAGCTGCAAAAAGCAACGCCATACGTTCACCGACACCGGCAAGGCGTCCAGCCCCGTCAGCACCGTGGCGCCGGTGGCCGTCAGCGCACTCATGGCCTCAAAGTAGGCGTCGGTCCAGCTCAAACCTTCAATGGACAGCATCAATGGCACTGCGGCAAACGCCGGCAGCACCAGCCAAACCAGATTGACCAGCAAAAAACCGTCGCGCGGCATTAATTCCTGGCGGTAGTGCCGGGTCACCAGCAAGAGCAGCATGCCCGCCCCCAAAGTCAGGCCCATGCCCTGCAGCCAGATATCACTCAGGCGCTCATGGTCCAACATCGTGGCCCAGCCCAGCGGCACCAGAAAAAGCAACGAAAAGCCCAGGATGATGCGGGCCAGCACATTGAGAACAGGAAGAAATCCGGACATAGCGCCTTGAAACTAGAAGAAGGTGGCGCTGACCTGGAACAGCTTTTCCACGGCACGCATCAGGCGTTTATTGGGGATGAAGATGATGACGTGATCGCCCTCCTGCACAATGAGGTCGTGGTACGGCATGAGCACTTCGGCGGCACTTTCCTTGCCCCGCACAATGGCGCCAAAGCGGGCGCCAGTGGGCAGCACAATTTCCTCAATGCGACGCCCCACCAGTTTGGAGGTTCGCTCATCGCCGCGTGCCACGCCCTCAATCGCCTCTGCCGCGCCCCGGCGCAGACTGTGCACCGCGGCCACATCGCCCCGGCGCACATGCACCAGCAACTCACCAATGACGGTTTGCGCGGGAGACAGGGCAATGTCAATCGCGCTGCCCTGCATCATCTCGGCATACACCCGGCGGTTGATGAGTGACATCACCCGGCGTGCCCCCAGCCGCTTGGCCAGCATGGCGGACAAGATGTTGTCCTCGTCATCGCTGGTCAGGGCAATGAAGAGATCCATCTCACCGACGTTTTCCTCTATCAGCAATTCCTCGTCAGTCGAGTCGCCCGCCAGCACCAGCACCTGCGAGGGCAACTGGGCGGCCAGGTAATCGCATCGCTTGCGGTTGGACTCAATGATCTTGACCTGGTAGTTGGCGGCCAGGTTGCGAGCCAGTCGCAGCCCCACTTTGCCGCCACCGGCAATCATGATCCGCCGCACCGGGCGGTCGTCTTTATGGATCGCGCCCAGCACCTTGCGAATCTTGCTCTTGGCGGCCAGCACAAACACCTCGTCACCCGGCAACACGCGGGTGCCGGGCGCCACCGGCAATTCGGCGTCTTGACGGTACACCGCCACGACCCGCATGGGCGCCTCGGGAAACAGCTCGCGGAATTCGCCAATGGTGTGATTCACCAAAATGCTGCCCTCGGCCACCCGCACCGCAATCAGATTGGCCTGCCCTTGTGAGAACTCCAGCACCTGCAGTGCCTCGGGGAAATCTATGAGTTGATTGATATAGCGCATCACCGACTCTTCAGGGCAGATCACATGGTCCACCGCAAAGCCGGCGTTGCTGAGCAACTCGTCGCCCTCTTCAAACTCGGGCGAACGCAGGCGGGCAATGGTGGTTTGAATGCCAAAGACGCTGCGCGCCACCTTGCAGGCGGCCAAATTGGTTTCGTCCAGCGAGGCGCAGGCAATAAAGAGGTCAGCGTCGTCAGCGCCTGCACTGCGAAGTACAGACGGCTGAATACCGTTGCCGGCCACACCACGCAGGTCGAGCCGGTCTTCCAGCACGCGAAGCCGCTCGGGATCGGGGTCAATCAGGGTGATGTCGTTTTGCTCGGAAACCAGACTCTCGGCGACGCTTTCGCCAACCCGTCCGGCACCCAGGATGATGATGCGCATGTGTGAACCTTCTAAGGACTTGGATCATAGCGGGGGCACAAAACCCGGCCAACGCTTAAGATGGGGCAAGACAACAGCAGCGCCCCACCCAACGCGGCGTACGACAGCGGCCCCCGCTGTTCACCCCCCGTTGTGAGTGCCGCACCTACTGCCCTCATGCTCCAGAAACTACGCCGCTTCCTGCTCAGCCTGCCCGTATTATCGGTAGCGGGCTTGTGCTCGCTCTATCTGGCGGGCGGATTCTGGGGGCTGCCGGCGCTGGTCAAATGGCAAGGTGAAAAGCTGGTGCGAGAGAAGCTGGGGCAAAACCTGAGCGTGGCCGAGATTCACTTCAACCCGTTGGTGTTTCAACTGGAAGTGCGCGACCTGGCTCTGGCTGACGAGCAGGGAAAAGCCTTGCTGGGGTTTCAACGCCTGTGGGTTGATTTTGAGTTGTGGCGCAGCCTGGTGGACCAGACCTGGACCTTCTCCGAGGCCGCCCTTGACGCCCCCCAGCTCCAATTCACGCAACTAAAGAACGGCCAGCACAACTTCAGCGCCCTGCTGGCCAAACTGCAAGGCGACGACACGGCGCCGCAAGAGTCCAGCCCCTTGCCACGACTGGCGGTGCAGCGACTGACCCTCTCCGACGGTGTCGTGGAGGTGTCTGACGAGCAGCTGGACCAGCCCCTGATTTCACGCATCGCCCCGCTGGCCTTGTCCATCGAGGGCTTGTCAACAGGGGCCAAGCCAACCACCCGCTACCAATTGACGATGCCCACCGCTCAGGGCGAATCCTTGACCAGCGAAGGCAGCCTGAGCCTGAAGCCCATCGCGGTGCAGGGCCAACTGGCACTCAAAGGCATTCAAGTCAACACGCTGGTGCGGGCCCTGTCGCGCTGGGTGGCCATCGACGCTCCGGCCGGTCTACTCGCCGCCAACGCCCACTTTGACCTGGCAGTGAACGCCCAAAATCAACTGGCGGGCATTTTACAAAACCTGGGCCTGGACGCAGCCGGCCTGTCCATCTCTGCGCCCGGCGGCGCGGCGCCCTTGCTGGCGCTTGAAAAGATGAGCCTGACGGACGGCCGCGTGGACCTTGTCAATCAGCAAATCCATGTCGCGCGATTCGCGCTCAACAACGGTCAGGTCAACGCCGCCACCAACGCGCAAGGTCAACTCGACTGGGCAACGCTGGTTCGCGCCCGCCCTGACACCCCGCCCGAGCCGCCTGCAGCCCCCCCGTGGCAGGTGTCCATTGCCAACGCGTCCATCAGTTCAGTGGCCGTCAACTTTCAAGATGTGAAGCAAGGGCAGCGCGCCAAGATCGACTCCGTGGCGCTCAGCGCCGCACCCCGTGGCGAGTTTGGCCCCTCGACTCTGGCCTTGCAGCTTGGCCCCGTCAAACTGGCCGTGACTGGCGTGCAGCTGGAAAGCCCCGGACAACAACTCACCCTGCCCGCGCTGGAGGTCAAAGCGACTCAGGCCAACCTGAACCAGGGCGTTGACGCACTCAAAGTGTCCCTGGACGCCCCCTACATCGGTCTCGCAAAAGGCCTGAGCGCCCAAGACGCCACCAACCGCGTCACCCTGGCCAGCACCTCGCTGCAAGCCGACCGGGCCACCCTGACTCAATCAGGTGCCAGCACACAAGCCTCGCTCAGCGGCACTCAACTGGCCTTGACTGGCGCCACGTTTCGCCAGGACGGGCAAGACGCGTCGTTGGGAGAGGGCGCCGTTCGTGGCCAGGAGCTGACCTTGAACCTGGCGCCAGGCCAGACGGATATCAACATCAGCCAATGGGGCAGCACGCTGTCGCAGCTCAAAGCCCAGCGCGGCACCGAGTCCGCAGCACTCGACCAATTGACCGTTCAAGGCGCGAAGGCCTTGGTGAAGCAAGGCGCCAACACATCTCTTTCCGCTACCCTGCAGACCACCGCCGTGGGCAGTCGCGGCGCGGCACTGAAGCAGGGCGATGATGCGCTCGCCCTTGTCAGCGCTGACCTCAAAGCCGAGCAACTGGCCTTGACGCTGGACAAGGGGCAAGTCCAGCTGAACGGCACCTCTGCCGCGCTGGATTTGACTGGCCTCAACGCCCAACAAGGTGAGAACCGACTCTCGCTGGCAAGCGGCGGGCTCGCTACCCGCCAGCTCACATTGGACACCACGGGCGCTCTTCAAGCCCGTTTGAGCGACACCGCTTTGAGTTTGAGCACCATGTCTGTCAAAGCGCTGGGCGCGCCGGGTGAGTTAGGCCAGGTGGCCCAAGCGACGATGAGCGCCCAGTCGCTGCAACTGACCCTGCCCGAGGGCCCGCTTGAACTCACCGGCGACGGCTTGAGCGCCGAGCTGACCCAAACCGTGTTGAACAGCCCGGCCGACGGTACGGAGCTGATCAAGCTGGGCCGAGCGGCGCTGGCCGGTGGCGTGCTGCGCCTGCCTCAGCAGCAGTTCACCGCGGACACCCTCACGCTGGCCGACGGCCAAGCCCATACCTGGCTGGATGCCAATGGGCAGTTCAGCCTCATCAAGCTGTTTGACACGGTCGGCCCCGCCAAAGCCGGCGCGACGCCCTCACCTGCTCCAGCACCAGCCGTCGGCAAGGCAGCCGCAGCCGCGCCTTGGCGCATTGCCGTGAAGCAAACCACGCTGGATGCGTTTGTATTAGGGTTTGAGGATCGTCAGGTGCAGCCGCCCTTGGCGTTGCGGTTGGACCCTATCCGCGCACAGGTTAAGAACCTGGACACCGGGGCAAGCGCACCCCTTCAGTTGGACCTGAACACGAAGCTGGCCAGCGGCGGCGAGATTCAGGCAGTTGGCACGGCGCACGCCACCACCGGCGCGGCCGACCTGCAACTCACCTTGAACAACATCGCGCTGGCGCCAGTACAGGGCTATCTCTCCAAATTTGCCGAGTTACAACTTGCCAGCGGCACCGCAAGCAGCAGCGGTCGGTTGCGCTACGGCGACCCGCAGGGGGCGGGTGCACAACTCATCTTCGAAGGCAAAGCGGCGGTGAACCAATTCTTGCTCAACGAGGTCGAACCCCAGCGCCCGTTCCTGGGTTGGACGGGCTTGGGCTCGGACGACATCGTGCTGACCCTGAACCCCAACCGGCTGGACATGGCCGAGCTGCGCATCGACCAGCCCTCGGGCCGCCTCATCATTGCCGCCGACCAATCCATCAACTTGACCGACGTGCTGAAGAAAACGGAGTCCGAGCCAGCTCCAGCGAAGGAAAGTACCCCAAGCGAAGCCGTCCCAGCGGCATCCGATCCCTTCCCGGTCAGCATCGCGCGGGTTCGCGTCGCTGACGGCACGCTGGAGTTTTCGGACGCCAGCCTGCGCCCCCAGTTTGCCGCCCGCATGCATGAGCTCAAAGGCGTGGTCACCGGCCTCAGCAACGACCCCAACCAGAGTGCCAAATTGCAGCTGGATGCTCGTGTTGATCAATACGGCTCGGCCAAAATTGGCGGGCAAATCGGCCTGATGAGCCCCGAAAAACTGACTGAGATTGACATCTCTTTTCGCAACCTGGAAATGACCTCCCTGTCCCCCTACGTCGTCAAGTTCGCCGGCTACCGGATTGCCGCCGGGCGTCTGTGGCTGGACCTTCAATACCGCATCAAAGACGGCAAGCTGCTGGGCGAAAACAAGGTGGTGCTCAAGAAAGTGGCGCTGGGCGAAAAGGTGGAAAGCCCCAACGCCCTGAACCTGCCGCTGGAATTGGCCATTGCCATCCTGTCCGACTCGGACGGCGTGATTGACATTGGCCTGCCGGTGAGCGGTGACCTGAACGACCCGAAATTCGACTACGGCACCGTCATTGGCAAAGCCATTGGTAACCTGCTGGGCGGCATCGTCACCGACCCTTTCAGAGCGCTGGCCGCCCTGTTTGGCGGTGGCGAGAAAACATTGGACACCGTGATTTTCGAGCCCGGAACAGCCACCCTGGCGCCGCCTGAGCGGCAGAAACTCGCCGCCGTCGCTCGGGCGCTGAAAGAGCGGCCCACGCTGAAACTGGTGGTGCCGCCCACCCGCTCGGATGACTTCGATACGCCCGTGCTGAAGTCATTGGCCGTGCGCCGCGACATCATCACCGCCATGGGCATCACCCTGGCGCCCGGCGAAGACCCCGGGCCGGTGGATGTGGCCAACGCCCGCACGCAAAAAGCGGTTGAAGCGGTGTTCAGCACCCGCTACGCCCCTGAGGTGCTGGCCGCCCTGAAGGCACGGGCCATGCAGGCCGTCAACGGCCCCGCTGATGCGCCGCAGCCCCCCACCACCAATGCCGCAACAGGGGCTCCCATTGCGGCCAACGCACCGCCCCAGCCCCCGACCGCCTTCTACCAAGGCTTGCTGGATCGCCTGCTGAGCGAGCAACCCGTTTCTGACGAGGCGCTGGCTCAACTGGCCACCCAGCGCAGCGACGCCATCGTGACAGAACTCACCCAAACCCTTGGTGTTTCTGGCGCGCGTACGTCTGTGGGCAAGGCCGAAACGGCCGCTGCCGCCGACCCCCAATCCGTCACCCTGAAATTGCAACTTGAGGTCGCCAAATGACACCTGCCCACGCCGACCTTCTGAGTCGCCTGGAAGCCCTGATCTGGGACAAACAGGTGTTGGAGCGGCCCCGCTGGCAACAAGGCGCGCTGCGTCTGGTGCGCACGGTGCTGATTCTGGGGCGTGACCTGGCCATGGGCCAGCTCACGCTGCGCGCCATGAGCCTGGTTTACACCACGCTGCTGTCCATCGTGCCGCTGCTGGCGCTGAGCTTCTCGGTGCTCAAAGCCTTTGGGGTTAACAACCAGATTCAACCCATGCTGCGCAGCCTGCTGGAGCCGCTGGGCGACAAAGGTGTGGAGGTGGCCCAACACATTGGCGAATTCATCCAGAACATGAACGTGGGCGTGCTGGGCGCCGTGGGCTTGGCGCTGCTGCTGTACACCGCCGTCTCGCTGGTGCAAAAGATTGAAGAGTCGCTCAACTACATCTGGCACATTCCCCAGCCCCGCCGTCTGGGCGAGCGCTTCAGCCGCTACCTCAGCGTGCTCATCATTGGCCCCACTCTGGTGTTCTCCGCCCTCGGGCTCACCGCCACGGTGCTGAACATCGACACCGTGCGCCAGTTGCTGGCCGTGGACGCGCTGGGCCAGGTCGTTGAGGTGGCCAGCCGCCTGGTGCCCTACCTGCTCATCATTGCCGCCTTCACCTTTGTCTACCTCTTTATTCCGAACACGCGGGTGCGGCTGGGTGCCGCGCTACTTGGCGGCACCATCGGCGGCATCGTCTGGCAGACCTCGGGCTGGCTGTTTGCGGTGTTTGTGGCGTCGTCCGGCCAATACGCGGCCATCTATTCGAGCTTTGCCATTCTGGTGCTGTTCATGATCTGGCTGTATGTGAGCTGGCTCGTGCTGCTGTTTGGCGCCAGCGTGGCGTTTTACACCCAGCACCCCGAATACCTGTACCTGGGCAGCGGCGAACCGCGCCTGAGCAACCGCGTGCGCGAGCGCCTGGCCCTGTCCCTCATGAGCCGCGTAGCCAGCCGCTTTTTAGCTGGCCAGCCCGCCATCTCGCTAGAGCAGTTCACCCAGCAAATGCGCGTGCCCATGCATGTGCTCAGCGCCGTGGTGACCGCCTTGCAAGACAACGAACTGTTGCAGCAAACCGGCGACGACCCGCCCCTGTACCTGCCCGCCCGCGACCCCTCGATGATTAGCGTGACCCAGGTGCTGGACGCCGTTCGCAGCGCCGGCGAAGCCCGCTTCTTTTCCCCCGACAAACTCCCCACCCCAGCCCCTGTGGACCAGGTGCTCGCCCAAATCCGCACCGCCGTAGAAACCGCCGCCGGCTCCGTCAGCCTGCGCGATCTAGCGGGACTGCCTGAGGAGAGTGTTGATGTGTTGGACGATGGAGCAGAGGAGAGAACTGAGCCGACGTTGCTGCCTCATTAAATGGCGAGGGTGAGCGTCTGCAATGCGGGCGTTAGGAGTCAGTGGGGCTTTGGACTTGAACGACTCTAGAAGACACATAGCCGCCGGTCACGGAGAAATTTCGTAAGTCATGTACGCAGCGAAACCGGACAGTCGCTAACGCCCGCTTCCTGGCAACCCATTTGCATGCACTGAGGAACTCAGTAATGGAGTTGACTCGGTTCCGTGGATTGACCAGCTTTATGATCCGCTCAGACCCCATGGGTTCGAGCGGCAGTGTCAAACTGCGCTGAAAATATATCTAGGGATTTTTGGGAATGCCAAATCGCATGCGTCGAAAGTTAGTAAGTGGTAGCACTGTCGCGCTATTGGGTGCTTTTTTTTCTATTCGTTCGTCGTTTGCCTCAAATGTGCCAGCGGACGAAAGTGTTCACGCCATGCAATCGCTCATTACCGCCCTAAGGGAAACCCATCTGCCAGTGTGTGTCGCGGTAGCGGGACGTCTTGCCGATACGGTTGCGCATACGCGTGTATTTGATCTTGAGCTGCGCAGCGCCAAACTTGATGGTGAAAACGCCATCGCGCTGGCAAATGCCATTGTTTTCGCCACAAAGAAAACCGATTTTCAACTGCGTTTATTTAGCGCAAGTTACAACTCTGAGATGGGAGCGGCTGGCGCCGCCGCTATTTTGGCCTCCATGCCGAGCGACTTAACCGAATTTGGAATGGTGGGATGCGCGCTAAACGATGAGGCGGGCGATGCAATTTTGCAGTTCATGTCGCGGGTAACCAGTCTGAAGGTCATTTGCATCGAGGGCAATGCATTTTCAAACTCTATGGTCATGCGCATAACAAATGCTGGGCGTTCGTTGAAGGGGTGTCTGATCGTTGTTTGATGTGAAGCTGCCGAGGAGGCGTGGCACCGGCCTATGGCGCATTGCTGGGGTCGTATTGCTTGACCGGCGCCGGCGCTGTGATCGGCAGCAACGCAACGTTAGCGGGTGCTTACGACAGGCAGCTTATGGGATGAGGAATTGCCGTGAATCAGATGTACAAGACATCGGCCGGTATTTAGCTGTACTTGTTGAGCGCCCGCAAGCTGGGCAAATATCGGCGCTGGGTGGATTCTACCAAGGCACTCTGCTGGCTGTGAAAGCACCCCACCCGACAATCCGGACGAATCGACCCGCCGGCGACTGGTGGGCACTTGGTTGCGCGCTTACAACGAGCAGGATGTGCGCGTGCGGCGGGTGCTGGTGATGAACGACAACGGCACACGCTTCTGGAAGCGTCGTCGATGCAGCCCGCCGATCTGCTGCTACCGAAGTCGCTGGCCAACGGATCGGGTGTTTGACTGTTTGACGGCACCAACCTCAAGCGGCACTAACGCTTGATAAACGGCAAACCGACGGTTGCCCCCATCGTGCCTTTTGCGACCTTCGAGATCCGGTTTCCCTGCCGCACTGAATTTATCGGGATCGACCGGGTGCGCCGCCGCGAGGTGCTCTATGCTCGCGTGCCGGAAGGCACCGAGCCATAAGTCGTCGGCGGCAATGCGCCTTGTTCGCCCGGCATCATGACCGCAAACACCAGTGCGGCGGGAACGCACAATCCAAAATGTTCGACAAGTCCGCCCAACGTACTGGCACGCGCCCATCGGGCGACCCACCAAATTGGCAGTGTGCATTCGCAGCAAACACGGCGGCCACGCTCACGCTATCGGCTTTTCCTGGCGGCGGGCAACTTATGGCCGGATGGGGGTGCTCCGCTCATCGATTTCTTCGCCAGATTTCCGACCGTAAACCTGTACTTTCAAAGACCGCTATGGAGCTGGCAAATCGAAAGGTCGGATGACAGGACCCAACCTCTTGGAGTCGCTTACGGCTAAACCCAGAATGACTCCTGACGCTGCACACTTGACTTACGACAGTTCTGCGTGAATGACGGCAATGGGCCTGCGGCCTCCGACTCTGTCGACAGAGAACCCTGTGTGCCCGCCGAGCGCTGGCTACCAACACTCACCCGACAAAGCACTGCGAATCTTCCAACACGAGGCCAAATGTGGCTGTTGAGCTCCCTCTCTCGCCCGGCGGGGCGAGAGAGGGTTAGGGGAGAGAGTGGGGGTTATAGCGCAAAAATAGCTACATATTCAATAGCTAGCTGCGCATGACAGGCAAAGTCTAGAGCCCTAAAAGTCACTTAAAAATGACCAAGCCGGCCTACGCCAACGCCCGCTGAATAATGATCTTCTGCACGTCAGACGTGCCTTCGTAAATCTGGCAAACCCGCACGTCCCGGTAAATGCGCTCCACCGGAAAGTCGCTCACATAGCCGTAGCCACCCAAGGTTTGAATGGCAGCGCTGCATACATTCTCTGCCATTTCGCTGGCAAACAGCTTGGCCATGGCGGCTTCTTTCAAGCAAGGGCGGCTGGCGTCGCGCAGGGCGGCGGCGTGCCAGATGAGTTGGCGAGCGGCTTCGATTTGGGTGGCGCACTCGGCCAGGCGAAAACCCACTGCCTGGTGGTTGAAGATGGGGCTGCCGAAGCTTTCACGCTCTTTGGCGTAGGCCAGGGCCACTTCAAAAGCGCTGCGGGCCATGCCCACGCTTTGCGCGGCAATGCCGATGCGGCCTCCCTCCAACCCGCCCAGGGCAATTTTGTAGCCCTCGCCCTCGGCACCAATCAGGTTCTCCACCGGGATGCGGCAGTTATCAAAGTTGATCTGGGCCGTGTCACTGCTGTGCTGGCCGAGTTTGTCTTCCAGGCGGGCCACGACGTAGCCGGGCGCGGTGGTGGGCACCAGGAAGGCGCTCATGCCCTTTTTGCCCATGCTCTTGTCGGTGACGGCCAGCACGATGGCGACGTCGCCGTATTTGCCGCTGGTGATGAACTGTTTGACGCCGTTGATGATGTACTCGTCACCCTGCTTGACGGCGGTGGTGCGCAGGGCGGAGGCGTCGGAGCCCACATGCGGCTCGGTCAGGCAAAACGCACCCAGCATTTCACCCTGGGCCAGCGGCACCAGCCATTGCCTCTTTTGCGCGGCGTTGCCGTAGCGCATGAGGATGGCGTTAACCGGGCAGTTGGTAACGGAGATAACGGTGCTGGTGCCGCCGTCGCCGGCGGCAATTTCTTCTAGTACCAGGGCCAGGGTGACGTAGTCGAGGTTGGCGCCGCCGAACTCTTCGGGCACACAAATGCCGTAGGCGCCCAGGGCAGCCAGGCCTTTGTGGGCCTCTTTGGGGAAGTAGTGTTCTTTGTCCCAGCGGGCGGCGTGGGGCCAGAGTTCGGCTTGGGCGAAGTCGCGCACGGCGTCGCGAATCATTTCCTGGTCTTGGGTTAACAGCATGGGGGGTCCTGAATCAGTTCAATCGGAGGGAGGGCGGCCTACCAGTGCTCGGCGCGGCGGCCGTCGTGGTGCAGCAGGCGGCCATTGTCAGCATCAGAAACGCTGGCCAGTGTGGTGCGCAGGCCGTGCACGCTGCTCTCCAGCGTGAGCGCCGCCGCAGCGCCGCCCATGTCGGTTTGCACCCAGCCAGGGTCCAGCGCCACCAAGCGGGCGCCGGGGTAATCAAAACGGGCGCTACAGATCGCCATATTGAGAGCCGCTTTGCTCACACGGTACAGCCAAGCGCTGCTGTTGGGTACGCTGCCAATCTGACTCATGGCGCTGGACAGCGCACCAAACACACCGCCAGCGGCTTGCACCCTGGGCATCACTTGCGGCAGGGCCTGCATCAGCCCCAGCACATTGGCGTGCATCACGTGGTCAAAGGCCTGGCGCGTGGGCGGCGTCAGGGAGTCGCCGCGGTCCATCACCCCCGCCACGTACAGAGCCAGGTCGATGTTTTCGCCCTCCAGACGCCCGCTCAGGCTGATCAAGCTGGTGGGATCGGTCACGTCCAAACGCAGGGCCTGCGCACCCAGCGCTTTCAAGCGGTCCAGCCCTGCGGTGTCCCGCGCGGTGGCAATGACGCGCTCACCCGCGTCCCGGTACTGGCGCACCAGCTCCAGCCCAATGCCGCGTGAGGCGCCCATGACGAGTACGGTGCTCACAAGCCAACCTTCAAGCTTTTTAGGCCTCTAGCGCTAGTGCAGCCTGCGCAAGCAGCTATTTTTTTCATAGCATCTCAATCGTCACGGCGGTGGCTTCGCCGCCGCCAATACACAGTGTGGCTAGGCCACGCTTGAGGCCGCGGGCTTGCAGCGCGTACATCAGCGTGACCATGATGCGGGCGCCGGACGCGCCAATGGGGTGGCCCAGCGCGCAGGCGCCGCCATTCACGTTGACGATGTCGTGGCTCAGGCCCAGCTCGTGCATCAGCGCCATGGGCACCACGGCAAAGGCTTCGTTCACCTCCCACAGCTGCACGTCGTCCACCGACCAGCCGGCTTTTTCCAGCGCCTTGGTGACCGCGCCCATGGGGGCGGTGGCAAACCAGTTGGGCTCCTGGGCGTACACAGCGTGGCTGACGATGCGGGCCAAGGGTTTCAAGCCTTTGGCCTCGGCAGTCGACGCGCGCATCATCACCAAAGCCGCCGCACCGTCGCTGATGCTGGAGCTGCTGGCGGCCGTGATGGTGCCGTCTTTTTTGAACGCGGGTTTGAGGCTGGGGATTTTGTCCAGCTTGACGCGGCCCGGAGCTTCGTCGGTGGCCAACACGGTGTCGCCGGCGCGGCCCTTGATGGTCACCGGCGTGATCTCGGCGGCAAATGCGCCAGATTTTGTGGCGGCTTGCGCGCGGGTGACGCTGGTGATGGCAAAAGCGTCTTGCTGCTCGCGGGTGAATCCGTATTTGGCGGCGCAGTCTTCGACAAAGGTGCCCATGGAGCGGCCGGCCTCGTAGGCGTCTTCCAGGCCGTCAAGCATCATGTGGTCGAACATGCGGTCATGGCCAATGCGGTAGCCCCCGCGCGCTTTTTGCAACAGGTAGGGGGCGTTGGTCATGCTTTCCATGCCGCCGGCCACCACCACGTCGGCACTGCCGGCCATCAACAGGTCATAACCAAACATGGCCGCGCGCATGCCGGAGCCACACATTTTGGACAGGGTGACAGCCCCGGCGCTGATGGGCAAGCCGCCTTTGAAGCCTGCCTGACGGGCCGGTGCCTGGCCTTGGCCGGCCATGAGGCAGTTGCCAAACAACACTTCGTTGACCTGCTCGGGCGCGACGCCGGCGCGCTCCACAGCGGCCTTGATGGCGGCGCCACCCAGGTCATGCGCGGCCAGAGACGACAACTCGCCCTGGAAGCTGCCCATGGGGGTGCGCGCGGCGCCCACAATCACGATGGAATCGGTCATAGCAAAATCTCCTATCAATGAGTCAAAAAAGCGCCAACGAAGATGAGGATCACTCGATCCGTTCGCGGTGAAAACGTTTGTCCTGATCGTAGGGAAAAACGTCGAAAACATGGCCGGCCTGCACCCGGTCTTTGTGGGCTTGCCAGAAGGCGGCCTCCAGCAAATCGGCGTGGTGTTTCATGAAAATCTGGCGCACCGCCGGGTTGCCCAGCAAAAAGGGGCCAAAGGTCTCAGGGAACACGTCTTTGGGGCCGACGCTGTACCAGACCTCGCCCGACATTTCTTCTTCTTCGTTGCGGGGTTCAGGCACCTTGCGGAAGTTGCAGTCGGTGATGTACTCGATTTCGTCGTAGTCGTAAAACACCACCTTGCCGTTGCGGGTGATGCCAAAGTTTTTCCACAGCATGTCGCCGGGGAAGATGTTGGCGGCCACCAGGTCTTTGATGGCGTTGCCGTACTCAACCACGCCGCGCTCAATCTGCTCACGCGCCTTGGCCGCCGCCGGGCTGATGTCGTTGGGGTTGGCGCCGCCGGCGTCGAACGCCTCTTGCAGGTAGATGTTGAGCGGAATCATGCGCCGTTCAATATAGACGTGCTTGATGATGACTTCCAGCTCGCCGTCGCCGTCTTGGTCCACGATCTCCAACTGGCTGGGGGCAAACTTTTCGATCTCGGCAATCAACTCGTCGCTGAAGCGGCTGCGCGGAAAGCCCACGCCGCTGTATTCCAGCGTGTCGGCCATACGGCCCACGCGGTCGTGCTGCTTGACCAGCAGGTACTTGCCCTTGATCTGCTCGCGGGTGGTGTCTTTTTGCGGCGGGTAATAGTCTTTGATGACCTTGAACACATAGGGGAAAGACGGCAGGTCAAACACCAGCATGACCATACCCTTGATGCCGGGGGCGATGCGAAACTTGTCGCTGGAGTGGCGCAGGTGGTGCAGAAAGTCGCGGTAAAACAGGGTCTTGCCCTGCTTGGCCAGCCCCAGGGCATTGTAGATTTCGTTGCGGGGTTTGCGCGGCATCATGCTGCGCAGGTACTGCACGTAGGCGCTGGGAATCTCCATGTCGACCATAAAGTAAGCCCGCGCAAAGCTGAACAGCATCAATAGGTCGTCTTCGCCAAACAAGGCGGCATCAATCACCAGCTTGCCGGATGGGCCGTACAACACCGGCAGCGCAAACGGAAATTCATTGAAGCCGTTGATCAGCTTGCCGACGATGTAGCAACCCTTGTTGCGAAAGAACAGGCCGGTGAGCACCTGCACCTGAAAATTAGCGCGCAACGTGGCGTCACCCAAGCGCTCCAGCATGGAGGCCACCACCAGGTCCACGTCGCCGGCCAGATCGTCAAATTGAGCCCGGAGGTCAAAGTCATTCACCATGCGCACCAGCGCGTCGCCCATGGTTTCCCGGATGGGGTAATAAGGGCGGTAGGTGGGGCGGGACTCGGGCTCGCCGTTTTCGATGTACTCGGTGCTGACCGCCGGGCGCACAAAGATGAAGTCGTTCTGGAAGTAGCTGCGGTGCAGGATCTTGGTGGTGACCGAGTTGAAAAAGGTTTCCGCCAGCTCGGGCTGGTGGTGGTTCACCAGCAGGCCGATGTAGTGCAGCTTGATTTGCTGCCAGATGTCCATCGCCTGCTCGCCGGCCTTGAACTCGCGCTCCAACCGGCGCGAGCACTCGCGCACCCTCAGGTCATAGAACTCAATCCGCTCACGCTGCGCGCGCTGCTGGCCATGCCAATCGCAAGTCTCAAAACGGTGTTTGGCGCGCGCGGACTCGGTGCGAAACAGCCGGTAGTGACGATTGAAGCCATCCATCATCGCCTTGGCAATTTGGTAGGCTACCGTGGAGTCAAGGCGTTGGGGAAACATGGTGGTCTGTTGCGTAAAGAGGGCGGTTAGCGGCTGGCACTGGCGACGCCAGCGATGGCCGCACGGTGCAGCGGGGCCATGCCGTCCAGGCCATCAATCGTGATGTTCAGATCCTTCAGCAAGCCATCTTTCAGGCCATACACCCAGCCGTGCAAACTCACTTTTTGGCCGCGCCCCCAGGCGTCTTGCATGACGGTGGTTTGGGCGACGTTCATCACCTGCTCAATGACATTCAACTCGCACAAAATGTCCAGCCGGGCAGACTCGGGCGCGGGGTCCAAAATGGCGCTGTGGCGGTCGCGCACGTCTTTGATGTGGCGCAGCCAGTTGTCGGCCAAGCCCACGCGCACGTTTTCCAACGCCGCACGCACTCCACCGCAGCCGTAGTGGCCCACCACCATGAGGTGCTCCACCTTGAGCTGGTCCACTGCAAATTGCACGGTGGACAGGCAATTCAGGTCGGTGGGCACTACCACATTGGCCACATTGCGGTGCACAAACACCTCACCCGGCTCCAGCCCGGTGATCTGGTTGGCGGGCACACGACTGTCAGAGCAGCCAATCCACATGAAGCGTGGCTTTTGCTGGCTCATGAGGTCCGTGAAGAAGCCGGGGCGCTCGGCCTCCATTTGCGCGGCCCAGGCACGGTTGTGGGCAAAGAGCTTATGTGGCATGGCGATGTGTCATTGGAAGAACCCTTGAAAAACACCCCCGTCGATGACTTGGGGGCCTCTGGCAGTCAATTCAGCCTCGCTCAAAACTTATGCGGCCGGATGATTTCGACGTCCTGCAAATAGGCAACCATCGCAAAGTTGTCGTAGTAGCGCGCCAAAAAGTCCTCCAGCACCTTTTCGGCCATGGCCCGCGTGCAGATCACCTCGATGCGGATATTGGCCGACTCGTCCATCGCCGCCGTGCGCACACCTCGACTACCCTGACCACGGGCATCCACGATGGTGTAGCCGCGAACCCCCATTTGCTTCAGGTCGCGCAACAGGTTTTTTTCAATGGCGGACTCGGTAATCACCGTGAGTACGGTGCGTTTTTCCGTCTGTAATGTCATGGTGTAACTCCGGCAAGTTGCATGGCCAGCCAATGGTAAACCGGAATGCCGACCAAAATATTGAAGGGAAATGTCACGCCGAGGACCGCCGCCAGCGACAGGCTCGGATTGGCTTCTGGCACGGCGAGACGCATGGTGGCGGGCACCGCAATGTAGGAGGCGCTGGCAGCCAGTGTGGCCAACAGTGTCATGCCGCCCACCGACAAATTCAAGAGCAGGCCGCAGCCCAAGCCCAGCAAGCCGGACAGCAACGGCATGAGCACGCCAAACGAGACCAACAACACCCCGCGCTGGCGCAGCTCATCGGTCTGGCGACTGACGATCAGCCCCATCTCCAGCATGAAGAGTGCCAGCGCGCCTTTGAACAGGTCATAGAAAAAGGGTTTCAGTGGCGCGAGTCCTTCGGGGCCGGCGGCCCAGCCAATCGCCATGCCGCCCAGCAACAGCGTGACCCCCTTGCCAAGCAAGGTCTCATGCCCGAGTGCGCGCCAGTTTGTTTCTTTGCTGACACCGCGCACGAGCACAATGCCCACCATGATGGCGGGCACTTCCATGACCGCCAGAAAAATGGCCAACTGAGGCTCAAATTCGATATTTCGCGTCACCAGCCAGTTGGCGCCCACCGCAAAGGTGGCGACGCTGACCGAGCCATAGTGGGCCGCCATGGAAGCAGCATCCGCCCGCCCAAGGCGCCCGGCCAGGCGCAAAAGACCAAACGCAATCAGCGTTTGCAACACGCCCAGCACCATCACGGCGCCCAGCTGGGGCAACAGCGGTACAAGGGCTTGCTTGGCCAAGCCTTCGCCACCCTTGAGTCCGATGCTGAGCAGCAGGAAAACCGTCAAGGCCTCATACAGACTGGGGGGAAGCTTGAGTTCCGAGCGGACGAGTCCGCCGGCCAAGCCCAACAAGAAAAAGAGAATGACAGCGTCAATCATGATGAGAAGTTCCGTCCATCGGTCTGCGAATACATGCGAGAGACCAACGCGGGGATCAGCCTGACCACGAACCAGATGCTGGCACAGTCCATCCACCGGTTGGGGCTTTTTTAGTTTTTGGTGTCGTCACGAAACCCAAGCGCTCACGGCTCATCAGCCCGCCGCCGGAATGGCGGCAGCGCTTGAGAAATCGATGAAAGCGGCTCGGGAAGCCCATCATAATCAAACCTGCACGCGGCCATGCCGTGCCCAGAGGGCAAAAAGGGCTGCTGGCCCGCCCCATCCCCTGCGTCAAAGTTGTGACGCTCTGGGCTTACATGGTTTCCGCGAACAACTCCCGGCCAATCAGCATGCGGCGAATCTCGCTGGTGCCAGCGCCAATTTCGTACAGCTTGGCGTCGCGCCACAGGCGGCCCAGCGGGTACTCGTTGATGTACCCATTGCCGCCAAAAATCTGCACGCCCTCGCCTGCCATCCAGGTGGCTTTCTCGGCCGTCCACAAAATGACGCTGGCGCAGTCTTTGCGCACCTGGCGCACATGCTCGGTGCCCAGCAGGTCAAGGTTTTTGGCCACGGTGTAGGCAAACGAACGCCCGGCCTGAAGCACCGTGTACATGTCAGCGACCTTGCCCTGTATCAACTGGAATTCACCAATGCTCTGGCCAAACTGCTTGCGGTCATGGATGTAAGGCAGCACGTTGTCCATGACGGATTGCATGATGCCCAGCGGCCCGCCGGTGAGCACCGCGCGCTCGTAGTCCAGCCCGCTCATCAGCACCTTGGCGCCGCTGTTGAGGTTGCCCAAAATTTGCGAGACGGGCACTTCCACGTTGTTGAACACCAGCTCGCCGGTGTGGGAGCCGCGCATGCCCAGCTTGTCGAGCTTTTGGGCCACGGAGAAGCCCTTCATGTCCTTTTCGATCAGAAAGGCGGTGACGCCGCGTGCACCCAGCTCGGGCTCGGTCTTGGCGTACACCACCAGGGTGTCGGCGTCGGGGCCGTTGGTGATCCACATCTTGTTGCCGTTGAGCAGGTAGTAGCCGCCCTTGTCTTCGGCCTTGAGCTTCATGCTGATGACGTCAGAGCCGGCACCGGGCTCGCTCATGGCCAGCGCACCCACATGCTCGCCGCTGATGAGTTTGGGCAGATACTTGGCGCGCTGCTCGGGTGTGCCATTGCGGTTGATCTGGTTCACGCACAAGTTGCTGTGCGCGCCGTAAGACAGACCCACCGAGGCGCTGGCGCGGGAGATTTCTTCCATGGCAATCATGTGCGCCAGGTAGCCCATGTTGGCGCCGCCAAACTCTTCACCCACCGTGATGCCGAGCACGCCAAGGTCGCCCATCTTGCGCCAGAGGTCCATGGGGAACTGGTCGTTTTTGTCGATCTCGGCGGCCCGAGGGGCGATCTCGGCTTGCGCAAAGTCGCGAACGGCGTCGCGCAAGGCGTCAATGTCTTCGCCGAGTTGGAAGTTCAGTCCGGGCATGTTGTTCATGGGGATCTCCTTGTATTTTTGGGTTCAGAAAGTTTTGGGGACGGGCATCAACGTTTGCTGCATCACAGCGCAGACGCTCTCTTTGCCTTCAGGACTGAGGTGAATCACCTCGGCCGTGGTCACGATGACGCGTCGGCCCGCCTTGACGACCTGGCCGGTGGCGCGCAACTCGCCGCCCTGAAAGGCGGCCATAAAGTTGATTTTGAATTCGACGCTGGTCACTTCCATGCCTTCTGGCGCCTGGGTGAGCCCGGCGTAACCGCCGGCAATGTCGGCCAACGCGCCAATGGCGCCACCGTGAAAGCCAAGCTGTTGCTGGGTGACCTTGTCGGAGTACGGCAGCGCCACCTCGCACAGGCCCGGCTCCACGCGAACCAGGCGGGCGCCCAGGTGCGTCATCAAGCCCTGGCGCGCAAAACTGGCCGCCACCCGTTCCCACAGAGCGTTACCCGCGCTCATGGGGTGGCCACCGCCGACTTGGCGCTCTCCGCCTTTTTCTGGGCCTTGACGAGCAGCGCACGGGCTTCGCGCTGGTGCACTTTGAGCTCATCCATATTGGCTTGCAGGTCGGTCATTTGGGCCTCCAACTGCTTTTGGTGGTCGGCCAGCACTTCCAAGAATTTTTCCAACTGCGGCCCGGTGTCGCGCGGGCTGTCGTACATGTCGATGATGTCTTTGGCCTCGGTCAAACTCAGTCCCAGGCGTTTGGCCCGCAGGGTCAGCTTGAGGCGGGTACGATCACGACCGCTGTAGATGCGACTGCGCCCGCCGGGGCCGCTGCGTTCAGGTTGCAGCAGACCCATGTCTTCATAGAAACGCATGGCCCGCGTGGTCAGGTCGAACTCTTTCGCCAAATCGCTGATGCTGTAAGTGATTGCCATAAAGTGGGTTGCCCTGAGTGACTGCGGCTTGAGAAGTCTCCGCCTAAAATGTCTATTTTGATTGACGTTTACGTAAACGTCAATTATCAGTCAAAACCGGGGATGCCTTTGAACCACCACGCCGACACCCTTGAGAAAGCCTTGCACTACCCGTTGGGCGACACCCTGCCCTCACCCGGCGGCACGGTCACCGTGGCGCCGGGCGTGAAATGGCTGCGCATGACGCTGCCTTTTGCCCTGAACCACATCAACCTGTGGCTGCTGCGCGATGAGATTGATGGCGTGGCCGGCTGGAGCATTGTGGATTGCTGCATCAGCGCGGACGAGGCCAAGGCTCAGTGGGAACAGGTGTTTGCCAACGAGCTGGAAGGTTTGCCTATTCTGCGCGTCATCGTGACCCATATGCACCCGGACCACATTGGCTTGGCGCACTGGCTGTGCGAGCGCTGGAACGTGCGCCTGTGGATCAGCGCCACCGACTACACCATGGCGCGCATTGGCAGCCAGGGGCCCACCGGCTTTTGCGGTGCGGCGGCAGCGGACTTTTTTGCCTCCCACGGGCTAACCGACCCGGACTCGGTCGCCAAAATCAAGGCGCGCGGCAACTACTACCCCACACTGGTGCCTGCCGTGCCCGCGCAATACCGGCGCATGCAGGACGGCGACACTCTGGCCATTGGCGGGCGCGAATGGCGCTGCATCAGCGGTTTTGGCCACGCGCCTGAGCACATCGCGCTGTACTGCGACGAACTCAAGGTGCTGATTGGGGGCGACATGATGCTGCCGCGCATTTCCACCAATGTGAGCGTGTACGACCAGGAGCCCGAGGCCAACTCGCTCAAGCTGTTTCTGGCGTCAATTGACAAGTTCAAGGCGCTGGACGCCCAGACGCTGACGCTGCCGTCCCACGGCAAGCCTTTCACCGGCTTGTATGCCCGCATTGAGCAGCTGCACGAGCACCACCGCGACCGTCTGGCCGAGGTGCTGGTGGCCTGCACGGCCACACCCAGCAGCGCGGCCGACATGCTGCCGGTGCTTTTCAAGCGCACACTGGACCTGCACCAGACCACTTTTGCGATGGGGGAATCGATTGCCCACCTGCATGCCCTGTGGTTTGACGGGCAGTTGCAACGCAGGTTGGGGGATGACGGTATTTACCGTTTTGGCGCCCTGCCCGGTTGAGCACGGGGCGGGCGTTGAAGATGGCGCCGGTCGCACCACGTCCTCCTCACTGGTGCCCTGTTCGCCGGGGATGTTCGCCCCGGCACCGACATGGCCTTGACTGTATCGCCCTCAGATGACGGTTTGAAGACACCCGATGGCCACTTGGGCCATCACGCCCCGCGTGGTGCAGGTTCGGCTTTGAGTAGGCGACGGCGCTGGTCGTAGTCCGGCATCACCGAGGCCACGGTGGCCCAGAAGCGCGGGCTGTGGTCCATGACGCGCAAATGGCTCAGTTCATGCACCACCACATAGTCAATCACGCTGATATCGAAGTGAATGAGCCGCCAGTTCAGGCGAATGGAGCCATCGCTCTTGGCACTGCCCCAGCGGGTCGCGGCGTTGCTCAAGGCCAGTTTGCCCCACTGCACCTGCAACTGGGGCGCAAAGTGATTCAAACGCTCTACAAACAGGGCGCGGGCGTGGCGCATGAGCCAAAGCTGCACTGCTGCCTGCACCTGCTCGGCCGTGGCGGACAGAGGCAAGGGAATCACCAGTTGTTGAGACGGCACGGCGTCAACATCGGCCGACGACACAGATTGCAACTCTGAGCCGGCGCGCAGACGTCGCTCCGGGTCCAGCACCAAGGCCACCGACGCACCCAGCAGCGGCAACTTGGCCCCGCGGCGCCACTCCATGCGCTGGGACTGGACTTGAGCATGGCGGGCACGGGTTTCATCGAGCTTGCGAACAATCCAGGTCGATTTCTCCTGCAGCGCGGCCTCAACTTGGGCCAGCGTCACCCACTTGGGCGCCCGCACGACCAGCCCCTCTGCACTCACTGAGAAACCAATGGTGCGCCGCTGTCCTCGCTTGAACTCATAACCAACCCGCTGTCCGCCCAGGCGGGTCTCGCGGTTGGCGCGGGGGTGAGTGAACTGAATGACCTCAACCAGGGGAGCGGGCTTTGGGGCCACAACCACCGAGGGCTCGACGGCCTTATCGACTACGAAATTGATAGCACTTTGCGCAGAACGGACGGGCGCCAGCGGCTGATTGGAATCAAACAAATCGAGCGTGAACCGAAGCAGCGGGTGCATGAGCAAAACCTAGGCGACCGGGGTGTAAGCCTCGGGGTCAATGCGGCGCATTTCGGCTTCAATCCAGGCCTCGACTTCGCGCATCAACTCTTTGGGCTCGCGCCCGACACTGTGAATCACCGGGCCAATCGACACATGAACCACGCCGGGGTGTTTCACAAAACCCTCGCGCGGCCAGCATTTGCCGGTGGACACCGCAATCGGAATCACCGGTGCGCCCACCTCTACCGCCAAGCGGGTGCCGGCGGTTTGGTAGGTGCCACTTTGGCCGCGCGCGATGCGTGTGCCTTCAGGAAACATGATGACCCAGGTGCCTTGGCCGAGCAGGCGCTTGCCCTGGGCGACCACGTGCTTCAACGCGGCAGCGCGAGACTCGCGGTCAATGTGAATCATGTCCAGCCGCGCCATGGACCAGCCAAAGAACGGAATCTTCAGCAGCTCGCGCTTGAATACAAACGCCAGCGGGTGCGTCATCAGGGTCGGCAGCAACAAGGTTTCCAGCGTGGACTGGTGCTTGGACAGCAGAATCGCTTGCGCGGCTGCACCGGCAGGCAGGTTCTCCAGTCCATTAACCTGGATCTTCACGCCCAAAATGTGGCGCGTGCCCCAGATAACCAGCCGAAACCAGTTCACGGCAAACCACCACAACGGCGTGCGCTTGACCCACAAGGACGCGACCAGCAGCGAGAGCCCCCACGGGATCACCGTGAGCAGAATCCACGCCATGTGCAAAACAGAACGAATCAATGACATATTTATTGTTTTAGGCCTCTAGCCCCCGTCGGCCCTGCATGAGCAGCTATTATTTTTAGAGCAATCAAACACCTGCGCTCAGGCGGCTTCTTCTGCCGCCTCTTTTCGGGCGATCAGAAAGTCCGCAAAGGCTGCCAGATCGGTGTGCATGATGGTGTCTTTGGGATACGACTCTGGCAGCTTGCCCATGGTCAACCCTGCGCTTTTACCAGTGAGCACCAAATGCGGCTCACATCCCAGCGCCGCACCCGCCACCAGGTCGCGAGGCGCGTCGCCCACCGCAGGTACACCCTTTAGATCCACCCCGTAGCGCTCGGCAATTTGTTCAAACAGGCCCGGCTCGGGCTTGCGGCAACGGCAGGCGTCGCCGGGCGAATGGGGGCAGTAAAACACCGCATCCACTCGGCCACCGGCGGCGGTCAGCAGACCATGCATCTTGGTGTGCATGGCGTTGAGGGTGGACACATCAAACAAACCGCGCCCCAGTCCCGACTGGTTGCTGGCGATCACCACATGCCAGCCGGCATGGTTCAACCGGGCAATGGCGTCCAGCGCGCCGGGCAGCGGCACCCACTCTTCCGGGGTCTTGACGAAATCGGCACTGTCTTGGTTGATGGTGCCGTCGCGGTCGAGAATGACGAGTTTCATGGGCGGTGTGACCTGCGTGAGGAATGTCGGTGAGGACGGATTACGCCGCCAGACGCGACAGGTCTGCCACGCGGTTCATGGCTTCGTGCAAGGTCTTGAGCAGGCCCTGGCGGTTCAGGCGCAAGTCCATTTCCTCGGCATTCACCATGACACCGTCAAAGAAGGCATCCACCGGCGCACGCAAAGCGGCCAGGGTTTGTAACGACGCGGTGTAGTCGCCGGCCTCAAACTGTGTCTTGGCACGCGGTGCCACGTCTTGCATGGCGGCGTAGAGCGCGATCTCAGCCGGCTCTTTCAACAACACCTCGCTGACGTGGGCATCCACCTCACCGGCTTTTTTCAGGATATTGCCAATGCGCTTGTTGGCAGCAGCCAGGGCGGCGGCTTCGGGCAAAGCGGCAAAGCTGCGCACCGCCTCCAGACGCTTGGCCACGTCTCCCAGACGCTGCGGGCGCAGGGCCAGCACGGCGTCCACTTCCTGCGCGCTGTAGCCCTGCTCGCGCAAGGAGCCAGCTAGGCGATCGAACATAAAGTCGATCAGCGCGGCACCTGCGTCCGTGATCTTGTCGCAAAAAGCAGGCTGGGCAGCGGCCACCAAGTCGCCCACATTGAGTTCGAGATCTTTCTCGGCCAGCATGCGAATCACGCCCAAGGCGTGACGGCGCAGCGCAAACGGGTCTTTGTCACCCGTGGGCAGGTTGCCGATGCCAAACATGCCCACCAGGGTTTCCAGCTTGTCGGCCAGGGCGACGACCAAGCCCGTCGTGTTGCGGGGCAACTCGTCGCCGGCAAAACGGGGTTTGTAATGGTCTTCAATGGCGTCGGCCACTTCCTCGCTCAGGCCATCGTGGCGGGCGTAGTAGCCGCCCATGATGCCTTGCAGCTCAGGGAATTCACCCACCATGTCGGTGAGCAAATCGGACTTGGCCAATTTGGCTGCGGTGTCGGCACTTTGCGCCAGCCCATCGCCGCCAAGTTGCTGGCCAATGGCCTTGGCGATGGCGCGCACGCGCTCCACGCGCTCGCCCTGCGTGCCCAGTTTGTTGTGATAAACCACTTTATCCAAGCCCGCCACGCGGGATTCGAGCGTTTTCTTGCGGTCTTGGTCAAAGAAGAACTTGGCATCGGCCAGGCGCGGGCGCACCACGCGCTCATTGCCGCCGATGACAAAACTGGTGTCTTCTGGCGAGATGTTGCTCACAACCAAAAATTTGTTGGTGAGCTTGCCGGCGGCGTCAACCAGCGGGAAGTATTTCTGATTGGCCTTCATGGTCAGAATCAGGCACTCCTGCGGCACGTTCAAGAACTCGGCTTCAAACGAGCAGGTCAGCACGTTGGGATGCTCGACCAGCCCGGTGACCTCGTCGAGCAAGGCCTCATCGTCAATCGGGCGCGCACCCTGGCCGACCACAGCCGCCGCAGCGGCGAGTTGGCGAACGATTTCTGCGCGTCGCTCGGCAAAACTGGCAATCACCGTGCCATCTTTCAGCAGCGTAGCTGCATACTGGTCTGCGTCCGCGATCACGACGGGCGACACCTTCGCTTCAAAACGATGGCCTTGGGTGGTGTTGCCGGCCGTCAAACCCAACACCTTCACGGGCACCACGGTGTTGCCATACAAAGCCAACAAGCTGTGCGCCGGGCGCACAAAGTTCACGCTGGTCCAGCCGGGCAACTCGCAGTCGGTCTCCAACTGGTAGCTCATGACCTTGGGAATGGGCAACAGGCGAATGGCCTCGTCCAGCGCTTTTTGCAAGCCGGTGTCCAGCGTGGCGCCGGTGACAAGGCTGTCATAAAACAAGGCCTCGGCTTTGCCGTCCGGGGCGCGCTTCAAGGCGGCCATAGTGGCCACCGGGTCGCTCACGTCAGCGCCCAGGGCTTGCAGCTTTTTCAGCAAGGCGGGACTGGCTTGGCCATCGGCGGTCAAACCGACGCTCACGGGCATCAGCTTTTGCTGCACCGCCTTGTCAGCCGCTTTGAGCCAGACATGGCTCACATGCGCGGCCAAACGGCGGGGTGAGGCGAACGAGGTGACGACCGAGTCGTCATTGGCCAAGCCCTGGGCGCGCAGCTGGTCGGCCAGCTGGCTGGCAAAGGCCTCGCCCAATTTTTTGAGCGCCTTCGGGGGCAACTCTTCAACAAACAATTCGACCAGAAGGTTTTTCGTTGTCATGTTTAGGCCACCTTCGTCGTCATCTGCTCAACCCATTCCCGCGGCGCCATGGGGAATCCCAAACGCTCACGGCTCTCGTAGTAACTCTGGGCCACAGCGCGGGCCAGATTGCGGATACGCCCCATGTAGGCGGCGCGCTCGGTCACGCTGATGGCGCCGCGGGCGTCCAGCAGGTTGAAGCTGTGCGCGCACTTGAGCACTTGCTCGTAGGCGGGCAAAGCCAGTTGCACTCCAATCAAATGCTTGGCTTGCTTCTCGTGCGCGGCAAAGGCCGTGAACAAAAAGTCGGCGTCGCTGTGCTCAAAGTTGTAGGTCGACTGCTCTTTTTCGTTTTGCAGGTACACATCGCCATAGCTCAGGGTGTCGGTCCACTTCAGGTTGTAAACGCTGTCCACGCCCTGCAAATACATGGCCAGCCGCTCCAGGCCGTAGGTGATCTCGCCGGTGATGGGCTTGCAGTCAATGCCGCCCACTTGCTGAAAGTAGGTGAACTGGGTCACCTCCATCCCGTTGAGCCAGACTTCCCAGCCCAGGCCCCAGGCGCCCAGGGTTGGGTTTTCCCAGTCGTCTTCCACAAAACGGATGTCGTTTTTCTTCAAGTCAAAGCCAAGGGCTTCGAGCGAGCCGAGGTACAGCTCCAGAATGTTGGCTGGGGCCGGCTTCAACACGACTTGGTACTGGTAATAGTGCTGCAAGCGGTTGGGGTTCTCGCCATAACGACCGTCTTTGGGGCGGCGGCTGGGCTGCACGTAGGCGGCCTTCCAGGGCTCAGGGCCCAGCGCCCGCAGAAACGTGGCGGTGTGGCTGGTGCCGGCGCCGACTTCCATGTCAATCGGCTGCAAAAGCGCGCAGCCCTGGACGTCCCAGTACGACTGCAATTTCAGAATAATTTGTTGGAAGGTCAACATGACATGTGAGGGGGCCGACGGGCGGCGCCCTGAGTTGGTGAAAACACGCGCGCGAATGGCGCGCAAGCAAATGATTTTACGGGGGTTCCAGCGCGCAAGCCTAAGCGGGCCGAATGACGACAACTTAGGGTTTTCTCAAAGCACCCCATGCAGCCACCGACAGCACGATGCCAATCAGCGCCCAATACGGCCACAAACCGAATCGCGCCACCCAAGTCGCAAACGGCGTGACGCCCTCGCGGCCCTCCACCTCGGTCACAAGCACGCCCCGCGTGTCCCGCGCCAGGGCACTGACAACGCGCCCCTGGTGGTCAACGATGGCCGTCGCACCTGTGTTGGTCGCCAGCACGAAGGGTCGCGCAAACTCCAGCGCGCGCATGCGGGCAATGTGCAAATGCTGGTCCATCGCCAGGCTGTTGCCAAACCAGGCCAGGTTGCTGACGTTGACGAATACGGTGGGAGTTTGCGCCGGATCGCTGAACTGCAGGCCCAGCTCCTCGCCAAACAGATCTTCGTAACAGATGTTGAGTGCCAAGCGCTGACCTTTCCAGTCAAACAGCGGCTGCTTCATGGCGCCCCGGTTGAAGTCGCCCAGCGGAATGCTCATCATCTCGGTGAACCACTTGAACAAGGGGGGGATGAACTCACCAAAAGGCACGAGATGCTGCTTGTCGTAACGCCAGGCCGCTTCCTGCCCGGGCAAGAAGCCGACCACCGAATTGGTGTAGCCCGCCTGGTTATTGCCCAGCGGCATGCCGATGAGCGCGGCCTGCTCGCCGGTGGCAAATCGGTTCTGTAGCGACTGCCAGTAGTCGGGGCTCAACTGTTGGGGCAAAAGGGGTATGGCGGTTTCCGGGGCGATGACCAGAGAGGTGCGACTGGCCAGAAGCTGCTCGTGGTACCACTTCAAGGCAAGCGGCACACCACTGCCCGGTTCAAACTTTTCGTCCTGCGGGATGTTGCCCTGCAACAACGTCACATCGAGGCGACCGGCGGACGTCGTCGACACCCAAGGGGCGCCGCCCACAACGGGCGCCACGAGCGCGACCCCGGCCAGTAAAGCCGCCACCCAGTTGCAGCGCAAGCGAACGGCCTGCGCCATCGTCATCACTAACCACGCCACCAACAGGCAGACTCCGTACATGCCAACCCACGGTGCATACGCAATCAGCGGGCCATCCAACTGCGCGTAGGCCACCGCGCCCCAGCCAAAGCCGGTCAGCCAAACGCCCCGTGCCAACTCGGCCAGCAACCAAAGGCTTGCAAAAATGATAGCAGCCCACGCAGATTTAACCGGGACCAGAAGCACAAAAGCACCACAAACAGCCGCATAGTAGATCGCCAGCAGCGCCGCCAACGCAATCACCGCGACCACCGACAGCACGGCTGGCAAACCGCCATAGGTGTGCAGCGCGATAAAGATCCACCAGAAAGTGCCCGCCAGCCAGGCGGTGGCAAACAACCCGCCCAACCAAGCCGCAGGTTGCAAAGCTTGGCGCGCGCCTTGTGTCAATGCGATCTGTCGCCAGCCGTCGAGCAGCCAAGCCAGCAAGCCCAATGACAACAAAGGCAGCCACCACACAGCTTGCCCATAGTGCAAACCAAGGGACTCAGAGAACGGCGCGTTGGCCAACGGCCAAGCCAGGCTGGCCGCCTGTCCGGCGCCGGCCAACAGCGCCAAAATTGCCTGCCAGAGAGGGACGAACCGTCGTTGGTCGCCCAAAGCCCCGTTAAGGGGTTTCATCAACCACGGGTGAGACTTTGAACCACTTGACGGCGCCACCCTTGGTGTGCATGACTACAAAATTCAGGCCAGCCAGGGTGAAGCGCTCGCCGCGCTTGGGCACATGGCCCATCTCATGGGCAATCAGGCCGCCAATGGTGTCGAATTCGTCTTCCGGGTCAGACCCGATGAGCTTCACCTTAAAAGCTTCGTCAACCCGTTCAATGGTGGTGTCGCCGCTGACGCGATAGGTGCGATCGGCCAGGCTGAAAATATCACCCTCGTCATCGGCGATATCGAACTCGTCTTCGATCTCGCCCACAATTTCTTCCAGCACGTCTTCAATGGTGACCAAGCCTGCCACGCGGCCAAATTCGTCAATGACCACCGCCAGGTGATTGCGGTTGCCACGAAAGTCCGTCAGCAGGTCATTGAGCCACTTGCTCTCGGGCACAAACACGGCAGGGCGCAGCATGGCCCGGATGTTGTGCTCAGGAGCTCGGTACAACTTGAGCAGGTCTTTGGCCAGCAAAATGCCAATAATATTTTCCCGGTCCCCCTCAAACACGGGAAAGCGCGAGTGGCCGGCGTCAATCACGCCGCGCAGCAAGGAGTCCATGGGCTCGCCAATGTCTACCAAGTCCATGCGGGTGGTTGGCACCATCACGTCGCCTGCCGTCATATCAGCCATGCGCAGCACGCCTTCCAACATCTGGCGCGACTCGGCGCCAATGATGTTGTTCTGCTCGGCATCAACCAGTGTTTCTATCAGCTCGTCCGTCGAGTCTGGCCCGGGGTGAATGAACTCGGCCAGTTTTTGAAGAAAAGTACGTTTATCTTCCCGATCGGGACGCGAAGGATGGGGGTCTGACACAGACAGGGGGCAGGGAATGCCGTTGTTAAAGAACTGCAAGGATAGCGGATTGCGCAGGCATTGCGCGAATCGATGCCTTGCTCAACGTGATTCAGGGTCCGTCGTGTCCCGATTTGTGGCTTGCGCTCCGGTTGGCGACGGGGTAAAAAGATCGCCCAGCGTCTTGAATTGCCATTTCAAGCGGTAGTCGGCGCGCGCCATCTGCTCTTCCAGCAACTCAGTCAGGCGCGTGTCCAGCGTGGCAGGCAACAGCCTCAAATGCGCTTCAGACTCAGCGCCATCGCGCTCGACCACCGCACCGGCCTGGCGGGCAATTTTGAGCATGACCGCGTTTTCGCTGAGCGCGTGAATGAACATGAGACTGACGCCCTCATTGCGAGCATGCATGGCGGCCCGGTCAAATAGGCGGGCACCATAACCCCGACCTCGCACCGCCGCCGACACCGACACCCCAAACTCAGCGCAAGGTTTGAGCTGACCATCAGTGGAAAACGCCAAATGCGCCATGGCAATCAATTCCAAACGCCGGTTGTAGATGCCAAAGATCTCATCCCGTTCAAAATTCAGCTTGTCGGCATAGCGTTGAATCTGCTCATCGTTGGCGTTAAAGCCAAAGCGCAAATACCGGTCATGCTGGTCCAGCGCCAGCAAGTGCTTGGCAATGCGTTCACGGTGGCTCGCCCCCAGCGTGCGAATGGGCACTCTCGCACTGGACTTGCTCGCCGTGCGGGCAGGCGCAAGAACCGGGTGTGATTGCCCCAAGGTACTGCCAGGTGCTTCCAACGACTTGGCAATGGGTAATTGTGTTTCGACCATGGTGACAATATAAGGGTATTCCCTAGGGTTGTCAGCCCAGTTACAAATATACCTACAAAGGGACCGCCGTGGTCGACTTGACCCGATCCAGCACAAAGCTTGTTTTGCAGTCTTGCACGCTAGGGTGGTTGAGAAGTGTGTTCATCACAAAGTGGGAGTAGGCGCTCATGTCGCGCACCAGTACTTTCAGAAAATAGTCCATCTCCCCGCTCAGCGCATCACACTCAACCACCTCGGGCCAAGTCTGAATGCTGGCCCGAAACAGGTCGCGAGGATTGCGCTTGTGGCTCTCCGTGTTCTTTTCCAGACGCACATTGATGTGCGCCCTCAATCCCAGGCCCACGTTTTCCGGCGTCACCAGCGCCACGTAGCGGTCAATCATCCCGCTTTCCTCCAGGCGCTTGACACGCCTCAGAACGGCGCTAGGCGAAAGGCTGACCACCTCGGCGATTTGGTCATAGGTGGCGCGACCGTTCGCCTGCAAACTGTTTAATATTTGACGATCAAGCTTATCGAGTGTTTCCATCCTTTGTATTTTGCAGGATTACTGCTTTTTGGGCAAAACAGAGGCTTGATCTTGCAGGTATTCTCCGGGGCATCACCACTAGACTGCGGCAGGCACAACCACAACCAGTAAAAAGGAGCGCGACACCATGGCCACAGAACCTGTTGTTTACGGCGCCAGCGATCGCCCGCCGCGCGGCGACTACTCCCGGGCCGGCGCGGACTACACCTGCGAGCAGGACTACGCCCAGTACACAGACACGGACCACGATACCTACCGTCGGCTCTACGAACGCCAGGAGGCGCTGCTTCCGGGATTGGCCTGTGACGAGTTCATCGCTGCCCTGCCGTCGCTGGGCGTGAAGAGTCGTATTCCTCACTTTGAAGACATCAACGAGCGTCTTCGCAAGGCGACCGGCTGGGAGATCGTCACCGTGCCCGGATTGATTCCAGAGGTGCCATTTTTCACGCTGTTGGCGAATCGCAAGTTTCCCGTCACAGATTGGATTCGTACCCCGGAGGAATTTGATTACATCGTGGAGCCGGATGTGTTTCACGATCTCTTTGGCCATGTGCCGCTGCTGTTTAACCCCGTGTTTGCCGATTTTGTGCAGCGCTATGGCCAGGGTGGCCTCAAAGCCCACGAACAGGGCGTCTGCGAACAGTTGTCCCGGCTCTATTGGTATACCATCGAATTTGGCCTGATCGCCCAGGCGGACGGCCTGCGTGCCTACGGCGCCGGCATTTTGAGCTCAAGCGGCGAGTTAACCTACGCGGTAACCAGTGCGGAGCCCCAACGCATCAAACTGGACCTGAAGCGCGTCATGCGCACCCGCTACAAGATTGACACCTACCAGCAGACCTATTTCGTCATTGACAGCATCGATGACTTGTTGAGCCAAACAGCACCGGACTTCACCCCGCTATACGACGCCATCAAGGGCAAACCCGACTTCGTCGCCAACGCATCATTGCCGTCAGACTCTATTTATATTGAATAAGGCGCATCACCCCGGGGCACGGCCCCTATAGACTTACCGCCTATATGGATGCGAAAACAATCATACGCAGTGCTGTGGACCGGGTAGAGGCATTGCGCCAGGCGGCAACAGGTCTCCCTGGTCTGGCGCATGCAGTGTCCGAGATCAAACACCTGCAGGCCCGGCGATTCGAGGGCACCTACGCCGACTTGCTAGCGGCCCCCCGCTACCGCCCTGCAGCCCTCTTCTTTCTGAACGAGTTGTACAGTGACAAAGACTACACGGAGCGCGACGCGCAGTTTTCTCGCATCGCCGGGGCGCTTGAGAGAATATTCCCCGAGCAAGTGATTCATACCGCCGTCTCGCTCGCGCAGCTTCATTCGCTGACGGAGGAGCTGGACTTCGCCATGGCAGAGCATTGGTTAGGGCACCCCAGCGGGAGCGATGCGGCCCGCTACATAGCAGCTTGGCGTGATGTTGGCCGACGCTCGGACCGAAGCCAGCAATTGGCGAGCACGCTGGAGGTTGGTGCGGAGCTGGACCGGCTGACCCGCAAGCCTGGTCTGCGCACCATGCTGCGCATGATGCGCAGACCAGCCCAGATAGCCGGGCTTGGCTCATTGCAGCAGTTCCTGGAAGCGGGCTTTGACACTTTTGCGACGATGGGTAAACAGTCGAATGCGGTTACGCACTTCCTAGAACTGGTTGACACAAGGGAGTCGACGCTGATGGATCAGTTTTTCAACGGGCCATCTGTCTCTTGCGAGACTGAAATCACCAGCCTACTGGGAGAACCCCGATAGGCGCCAACGCCTGACACCGTTAAAAACGAAGGCACAGGAGTTGACGATGGAAAAAATTTGGCTGAAGAGTTATCCCCCGGGCGTTCCACACGAGGTGGATCCCGATCAATACCGATCTCTCACTGAGATGTTGGAGTTGTCATTCAAGAATGAATGCGGCATTTCCGTTTTCGGTTTGCATGGAAAGTTGGATGAGTTACGGGCAACTCGACGACCTCTCTGCGGCCATGGGCGCTTGGCTTCAAAACCTTGGATTGGAAGAAGGCGCAAGAGTTGCCATCATGCTGCCCAATCTTCCGCAGTTTCCGGTGACCATGTCCGGGGTGCTGCGCGGCGGCTACACCTGTGTCAACGTGAACCCGCTTTACACAGCCCGAGAGTTGGCCCATCAACTCAAGGACTCAGGGGCCACAGTAATTGTCGTTTTGGAAGATTTTGTTGCAACGCTGGCAGAAGTGATCGACCACACGGCCGTTCAACATGTGGTGGTGGCCTCAATGGGCGACCTACTTGGTTTCTGGTATGGGCGATGGATGACATTTGCGGTGCGCCATCTGGCCAAAATGGTCCCGGCCTTCTCGTTGCCATTGACCGGGGGCCGCACTGTCACGTCCTTCGAACAGGCCCTTGCGAAAGGTGCGTCGCTGAAACTCGCCCCCGCGGGGTCCACTTTGGACTCTATCGCGTTCTTGCAATACACCGGGGGCAACACCGGATTGAGCAAAGGCGCTGTGCTCACACATCGGAATATCGTTGCCGCCATGCTTCAAGCTGAAGCGTGGTTCACCCCCGCATTAGAACGTGTGGGAGACGTACGTCAAACAAACAGCATCGCGGCCTTGCCTCTGTATCACATCATTGCGCTGACCATCTCCCTGGTTGCGATTCGATGGGGATCCCATTTGACTTTGATTCCCAACCCGAGAGATTTCGGCGGATTTATTCAAACCTTGAAGAAACGGCCCTTTCACATTCTCCCGGCAGTCAACACCCTATTCAACGCCCTGCTTCAGCACCCCCAATTCAAGACAGTTGATTTCTCTAGCCTTTGTGTTTCACAGGCTGGGGGCATGGCGGCGTCGTCCGGTACGGCCAAACACTGGTATGAGGTTACGGGTTGTGCCATGGTCGAGGGTTGGGGCATGAGTGAAACCTGCGCGCTCGGGACAAACAACCCCGTCACCACAACTGAGTTCTCCGGGACCATCGGCCTGCCGTTGCCCGGTATTGAAATAGCGATTAAAAGCGACGAAGGAGTCACTTTGCAGCATGGAGACGCGGGCGAAATTTGTATCAAAGGCCCGAATGTCATGACGGGCTATTACCAACAACCGGAGGAAAACAAAACGGCATTCACCGCCGATGGATTCATGCGTACCGGCGACATTGGGATTATGGATTCCAACGGTTATATCCGCATCGTTGACCGAATCAAAGACATGATTCTTGTCAGTGGTTTCAACGTTTTCCCAAGTGAACGAGGGTGTCCCGTATTTTGTGTAAACGGCGGTTAAGTTAGACGCGCGGCATGCGCTCGTCAAACTGAATGGTAAAGCGGTTCAGAGCAGCCTTCCAATCCCGAATCGGCATCGTCCATTTCTGGCTGATGTTGTTCAGTGCCAGATAGAACAGCTTGAACACTGCGTCCTCAGATGGGAACGAGCCGCGGGTCTTGGTTATTTTGCGCAGGCTCATGTTCACGGACTCAATGGCGTTGGTCGTGTAAATCACTTTTCGGATGTCTGGCGGGTATTCAAAGAACGGTATCAAGTGTGTCCAGTTGCGCCGCCAGGAGCGCCCAATCGGAGCGAAGGAATCGTCCCATTTGACCTCGAATGCCGTGAGTTGTCGCTCAGCTTCGGATTCAGTGGGCGCAGCGTAAATCAGCCGCAAATCCGCGGCGACTTCCTTGCGCTGTTTCCACCCCACGAAGTTCAGGCTGTGACGCACCATGTGAACAATGCAAAGCTGCACCGTCGCCTTGGGGAAGACTGCCTCAATGGCGTCAGGGAAACCTTTGAGCCCATCTACGCAGGCGATAAAGATGTCAGCCACGCCCCGATTCTTCAGTTCAGTCACCACCTGCAGCCAGAACTTGGCCCCTTCGGTTTGGGCCATCCACAGGCCCAGTACCTCTTTGAGGCCGTCCAGGTTGACGCCAATGGCCAAGTACAGGGCCTTGACCCGCACAGTACCGTTGTCGCGCACCTTGACGTGAATGCAGTCCATGTAGACGATGGGGTACAGCGCCTCCAAGGGGCGCGACTGCCAGGCTTTGACCTCGTCCATGACGGCGTCGGTCACGGATGAAATCAGGGTAGGAGACACTTCGGCGCCGTACATCTCCTGCAGATGGCCTTGAATCTCGCGTACCGTCATGCCTCGGGCATACAGCGACAGTATCTTGTCGTCAAAGCCGCTCCAGCGGGTCTGGTGTTTGCCAATCAGTTGGGGCTCGAAGGTGCCGGCGCGGTCACGGGGGATTTCTATGGGTAGCTGGCCAAAATCGCCTTTGAGCGTTTTCTTGCTGCACCCGTTGCGGGTGTTGCCCGCTTCATTGGCAACCAACTGGTTCTTGCCGTGACCCAGGTGGCCGGTCAATTCGGCTTGCAAAGCTCGCTCGACCAAGGCTTTGGTGAGCTGCGTCAAGAGGCCATTCTGGCCAATCAGGTCTTCGGGCTTTTTGTAGTCGGCCAACAGGGCGTCAATCAGCTCGGCGGGTAAGGGTTTCATCTCTACGGTCATCTCGGCTCCATGCAAGACAGCAGTTTCCTGCCAAATAACCGTTTACACAAAACTTCTTACACCCTCAAGTGAACTGGAGAATGTGATCTCAATGTGTGACGGCGTCATTGAATGCGCCGCAATCGGAACACCTGATGAGAAGCAGGGAGAGGCCATCAAGGTATTTGTCGTCCGTCACAACTCTATGGTGACGGAGGACCTGATTGCCGACTTCTGCCAAGAAAACCTGACCGGCTACAAGCGGCCCAAGTACATTGAATTCCGAGACGAATTGCCCAAATCAAACGTCGGGAAAATTCTGCGACGTTCGCTGAGGAGCGAGAAGTAGACCCCCTAAATCCTTTGACAATCGAGCGCGAATAGGCCGGGCCAAATCAAGTAGCGTTAACCACGCGTGACAACCAATCACTTGAATAAAAATTGCCTGAAGGGCAATCCCCCCGTTTTCCACTGACGTCAGAAGTAGAAGGGTTATGCAGCCTTGGCCAAGTGCTGCTTCGGGGTCAATCCACCCAAGGCCATGTGCGGGCGGTCGTGATTGTAGGACCAGGTCCATTGCGTGGCGTGCTCCTGAACCTCGTCAATCGTTGACCAGTGATTATGTGAAAGCCACTCGTAGCGGACCGTCCGGTTGAATCTCTCTACATAGGCATTTTGCTGGGGATTGCCGGCCTGGATGTAGTCCAGCCGGATGCCCATGCCTTTGGCCCAGTCCTGGATCAGTTTGCTGATGTACTCCGGTGTTGCCGCCGACCGAAAACTGAGCCACTTTTAGAGGCTGTGCCGATTCAAAACTGAGCCAGGTGTTTTACTAGCTCTGCCGATTTTTTAGGCAGGAGCAAACAAGGTGATCACCATGGAACTTTTAGGCAAGATAAGGCGCATGCAGATGCGCGACAAGCTCTCAGAGCGGGCCATTGCAAAACGCACGGGACTGTCACGCAACACCGTGCACAAATGGCTGGAGACCCCCGAAGAAGTTGAGGCTCCCAAGTACGTACGGGCCAAGACGTTTGGCAAACTGACAGCCCTCACTGACGAGTTGGAACAAGCCCTCAAGGCCGATGCCCACCGCCACAAACAAGACCAACGCACAGGCAAAGCACTGTTTGCCCAAATCAAGGCCAGTGGCTACCTGGGTGGATACAGCCGTGTCACAGACTTCATCCGGGAGTGGCGCGCCACCGAGGGGAAGAAGCCTCATGCCTTCGTTCCTTTGAAGTTTGATCTGGGCGAAGCCTTCCAGTTCGACTGGAGCGAAGAAGGTTTGGTGGTCGGTGGCATTTACCGGCGCATGCAGGTGTCGCACATGAAGCTGTGTGCCAGCCGCGCCTTCTGGCTGGTGGCCTACCCCAGCCAGGGTCATGAAATGCTGTTCGATGCCCATACACGCTCATTTGCGGCCCTGGGTGGTGTGGCCAGGCGCGGCATCTACGACAACATGAAGACCGCCGTGGACAAAGTCAAGAAGGGCAAGGGCCGTGTTGTGAACGCCCGCTTTGCTGTCATGTGCACGCACTACCTGTTTGATGCCGACTTCTGCAACGTCGCCAGTGGCTGGGAGAAAGGAGTCGTGGAGAAGAACGTCCAGGACAGCCGCAGGCGAATCTGGATCGAGGCGCAGACACGCCAGTGGCATTCATTTGATCAACTCAACGCCTGGCTGGGCGAGCGCTGCCGCGCCCTGTGGGGCGAGATCCGCCACCCCGAATACAAGCACTTCAGTGTGCTTGAGATGCTGGAGCAAGAGCGCACAGAGATGATGCCCATGCCCACCCCATTTGACGGCTACGTGGAGAGCCCGGCCAAGGTCACCAGCACCTGCCTGGTGAGTGTGCAGCGCAACCGCTATTCGGTGCCTTGTGAGCTCGCTGGCCAGCGGGTTAGCACCAGGCTCTATCCCACGCGCATCAGCGTGGTGGCGCATGACGCGGTGGTGGCCAGTCACGAGCGCTTATCGGACCGTGGGCACACCAGCTACGACTGGCAGCACTACATCGACTTGGTACAGCGCAAACCCGGTGCCTTGCGAAACGGTGCCCCCTTTGCAGACATGCCCGAGCCCCTGAAGAAACTGAAGCTGGGCCTGATGCGCCATGACGGCGGTGACAAGGTGATGGCACAGGTGCTGGCCGCAGTGCCAAGCGCTGGGCTGGAGGCAGTGCTGGTGGCGGTGGAACTGGTCGTTGAGTCCGGCGCGCTCAGTACCGAGCACGTCCTCAACGTGCTGGCCCGGCTCAATGCCAAGCCGATACCCGAGGCGGTGGAGACGACTTTGCTGCTTCAGGAGGCACCCGTGGCCAATACAGGGCGTTATGACAGCCTGCGTACGCTGACGGAGGTGAGCCATGCGTCCTGATGTAACCACTGAACTCAAAGAACTGCGCTTGCACGGCATGGTGGGTGCCTGGACGGATTTGATGGCTCAAGGCGAGGCATCAACGGCATCCTCAAAGTGGTTGATTGAACACCTGCTGGAGGCAGAACACACCGACCGTGCCATGCGCTCAGTGCGCCACCAAATGAACGCGGCCAAGTTCCCCTTGCATCGCGACCTGGCAGGGTTTGACTTTGCTTGTTCCAAAGTAGATCAGGCACTGGTCAAGCAGTTGGCCACGCTGGCATTTACGGACACCGCACAGAACGCCGTTCTCATTGGTGGGCCGGGCACCGGCAAGACCCATTTGGCCACCGCCATTGCGGTGGCCGGTATCGCATCCAAAGGCAAACGGGTACGTTTTTATTCCACCGTCGATTTGGTCAATGTGCTGGAGAAAGAAAAGCGCGATGGCAAGGCCGGGCGCATCGCACTGTCACTGATGCGCATGGATCTGGTGATCCTTGATGAACTGGGCTATTTGCCGTTCAGTCAAGCCGGTGGGGCCTTGCTGTTTCACCTGCTCTCCAAGCTGTACGAGCACACCAGTGTGATCACCACCACCAACCTGAGCTTCGCGGAGTGGTCCAGTGTGTTTATCGATGCCAAGATGACCACGGCGCTGCTGGACCGGCTCACCCACCACTGTCATATCGTTGAGACGGGCAACGAGTCATACCGTTTCCAGCACAGCTCCATGGCGGCGAAGTCACGGATCAAGGCCCGGGAGCAAGCGCGTAAAGGGAGCAAAGAAACGCCAGTAGAGGAGCCCTTCTGAAGGGGGCGCAAAGGGGAAATCCGCTACAGGCGTCGCCCTGCGCTCCTTTCCCCTTTGCTGTTTCTGATTCAAAACCACCAAGACAGGAGAGTTCAAAAAAACAGCGACTGGGTACACTTATCCACAGTTGCCAATTCAAAAACTGGCAACCCGCCCTGGCTCAATATTGGATCGGCAGGGTGGCTCAATATTCAATCGGCGCTGACAATGAGTCAACTCACTGCACCTCAAGCAAGTGGAGTGCTCAGCGTCACAAATCAGCAGACAAAAAAAACGCCCAGTCGTTGGACTGGGCGTTTCCGGTTGGCTAGTCTGACGATGACCTACTTTCACACGGGAACCCGCACTATCATCGGCGCTGAAGCGTTTCACTGTCCTGTTCGGGATGGGAAGGAGTGGTACCACTTCGCTATGGTCGTCAGACTTAAACTTTTTGTCACCCAGACACCAGGTCTGGACAACGAATTTATAGAGCTAATCAGCTTCATCGATTTAACGAACCTATGTGCATATGACTGCGCACAGGATTTTTGAATGCGTCAACTTGGCATAACTTCCTTGAAACTACTTGTCGTAGATCAAAGTTATAGGGTCAAGCCGCACGAGCAATTAGTACCGGTTAGCTTAACGCATTACTGCGCTTCCACACCCGGCCTATCAACGTCCTGGTCTTGAACGACTCTTTAGGGGGCTCAAGGCCCCGGCAGATCTCATCTTGAAACGAGTTTCCCGCTTAGATGCTTTCAGCGGTTATCTCTTCCACACTTAGCTACTCGGCAATGCCACTGGCGTGACAACCGATACACCAGAGGTGTGTCCACTCCGGTCCTCTCGTACTAGGAGCAGGCTTCCTCAAATCTGCAGCGCCCACGGAAGATAGGGACCAAACTGTCTCACGACGTTTTAAACCCAGCTCACGTACCTCTTTAAATGGCGAACAGCCATACCCTTGGGACCGGCTACAGCCCCAGGATGAGATGAGCCGACATCGAGGTGCCAAACACCGCCGTCGATATGAACTCTTGGGCGGTATCAGCCTGTTATCCCCAGAGTACCTTTTATCCGTTGAGCGATGGCCCTTCCATACAGAACCACCGGATCACTATGTCCTGCTTTCGCATCTGCTCGACTTGTCAGTCTCGCAGTTAAGCACGCTTATGCCATTGCACTATCGTCACGATGTCCGACCGTAACTAGCGTACCTTCGAACTCCTCCGTTACGCTTTGGGAGGAGACCGCCCCAGTCAAACTGCCTACCATGCACTGTCCCCGATCCAGATAATGGACCTAGGTTAGAACCTCAAACACACCAGGGTGGTATTTCAACGTTGGCTCCACGATACCTAGCGGCACCGCTTCAAAGCCTCCCACCTATCCTACACAGATCTGTTCAAAGTCCAATACAAAGCTACAGTAAAGGTTCATGGGGTCTTTCCGTCTTTCCGCGGGGAGATTGCATCATCACAAACATTTCAACTTCGCTGAGTCTCAGGAGGAGACAGTGTGGCCATCGTTACGCCATTCGTGCAGGTCGGAACTTACCCGACAAGGAATTTCGCTACCTTAGGACCGTTATAGTTACGGCCGCCGTTTACTGGGACTTCAATCAAGAGCTTGCACCCCATCATTTAATCTTCCAGCACCGGGCAGGCGTCACACCCTATACGTCCACTTTCGTGTTTGCAGAGTGCTGTGTTTTTAATAAACAGTCGCAGCCACCGATTTTTTGCAACCTTTCTCGGCTCCATCCGCGAGGGACTTCACCTACTAAAGGCACACCTTCTTCCGAAGTTACGGTGTCAATTTGCCGAGTTCCTTCTCCTGAGTTCTCTCAAGCGCCTTAGAATACTCATCTCGCGCACCAGTGTCGGTTTGCGGTACGGTCGTGTGTAGCTGAAGCTTAGTGGCTTTTCCTGGAAGCAGGGTATCACTCACTTCGTCTGCAAGCAGACTCGTTATCACCCCTCATCTAAGCCCGGCGGATTTACCTACCAGGCACGACTACAGGCTTGAACCAACATGTCCAACAGTTGGCTGAGCTAACCTTCTCCGTCCCCACATCGCACTACACATCGGTACAGGAATATTGACCTGTTTCCCATCAACTACGCATCTCTGCCTCGCCTTAGGGGCCGACTCACTCTACGCCGATGAACGTTGCGTAGAAAACCTTGCGCTTACGGCGAGGGGGCTTTTCACCCCCTTTAACGCTACTCATGTCAGCATTCGCACTTCTGATACCTCCAGCACGCTTTACAACGCACCTTCACAGGCTTACAGAACGCTCTCCTACCACTTGCAATAAATTGCAAATCCGCAGCTTCGGTAACTGGCTTAGCCCCGTTACATCTTCCGCGCAGGACGACTCGATCAGTGAGCTATTACGCTTTCTTTAAATGATGGCTGCTTCTAAGCCAACATCCTGACTGTTTTAGCCTTCCCACTTCGTTTCCCACTTAGCCAATTTTAGGGACCTTAGCTGGCGGTCTGGGTTGTTTCCCTCTTGAGTCCGGACGTTAGCACCCGGTGCTCTGTCTCCCAAGCTGTACTCGTCGGTATTCGGAGTTTGCATAGGTTTGGTAAGTCGCCATGACCCCCTAGCCTAAACAGTGCTCTACCCCCAACGGTAATACTTGAGGCACTACCTAAATAGTTTTCGGAGAGAACCAGCTATTTCCAAGTTTGTTTAGCCTTTCACCCCTATCCACAGCTCATCCGCTAGTTTTGCAACACTAGTCGGTTCGGACCTCCAGTACCTGTTACGGCACCTTCATCCTGGCCATGGATAGATCACTTGGTTTCGGGTCTACACCCAGCGACTAATTCGCCCTATTCGGACTCGATTTCTCTACGGCTTCCCTATTCGGTTAACCTTGCCACTGAATGTAAGTCGCTGACCCATTATACAAAAGGTACGCAGTCACCCCTTACGAGGCTCCTACTTTTTGTAAGCATGCGGTTTCAGGATCTATTTCACTCCCCTCCCGGGGTTCTTTTCGCCTTTCCCTCACGGTACTAGTTCACTATCGGTCAATGATGAGTATTTAGCCTTGGAGGATGGTCCCCCCATATTCAGACAGGATTTCTCGTGTCCCGCCCTACTTGTCGTTAACTTAGTACCACACGTCTCTTTTCGCATACAGGACTATCACCTGCTATGGTCGGCCTTTCCAAACCGTTTTGCTAAGAGTCGTGCTATCACTAACAGGCTTTTCCGATTTCGCTCGCCACTACTTTCGGAATCTCGGTTGATGTCTTTTCCTCGAGCTACTGAGATGTTTCAGTTCACCCGGTTCGCCTCGCATAGCTATGTATTCACTATGCGATACCTTTCGGTGGGTTTCCCCATTCGGAAATCTCCGGATCAAAGCTAATTTGCCAGCTCCCCGAAGCTTATCGCAGGCTATCACGTCCTTCGTCGCCTATCATTGCCAAGGCATCCACCACATGCTCTTATTCACTTGACCCTATAACTTTGACATCTCTTTCGAGATTAAAAGTTATCACAAGGAATGTTTGATTGGTCTTTCACCAATCGCGTTATGCCGTATCCAAGCTTTCACTTAAATAATTCGAATTCAAACGTGAAGTCTGATATTCATTTTGACGCAATCAAAAATTTGTCACTAGCGGCACGGTGTGCACTAAACCTTTACGAATGTGCACTTTCCGCTAGCAACGCTGATTAAACTCTATAAATTTTTAAAGAACAGCCGATTGATCAAGTAATCTCGATCAACAACAAAGCAGCCTTCTTCAAAGCTACTTTGGTGTTGAGTATTCACTCTCAGATAAGAAGATTGGTGGAGGTGACAGGACTCGAACCCGCTACCTACTGCTTGCAAAGCAGCCGCTCTCCCAGCTGAGCTACACCCCCAAAACCAGAAGGACGTTGGACGACAATGGTGGGTCTGGTTGGTTTCGAACCAACGACCCCTGCGTTATCAACACAGTGCTCTAACCAACTGAGCTACAGACCCAAGCCGGTCACCTGTGAGCACAGCCTTAGCCATGCCCGTCAGCGACAACCATCCAACAACCGATAAGTGTGAGCGTTCAAATTAAATTGCAGTTTCCAGAAAGGAGGTGATCCAGCCGCACCTTCCGATACGGCTACCTTGTTACGACTTCACCCCAGTCACGAACCCTGCCGTGGTAATCGCCCTCCTTGCGGTTAGGCTAACTACTTCTGGCAGAACCCGCTCCCATGGTGTGACGGGCGGTGTGTACAAGACCCGGGAACGTATTCACCGTGACATTCTGATCCACGATTACTAGCGATTCCGACTTCACGTAGTCGAGTTGCAGACTACGATCCGGACTACGACTGGCTTTGTGGGATTAGCTCCCCCTCGCGGGTTGGCAACCCTTTGTACCAGCCATTGTATGACGTGTGTAGCCCCACCTATAAGGGCCATGAGGACTTGACGTCATCCCCACCTTCCTCCGGCTTGTCACCGGCAGTCTCATTAGAGTGCCCAACTAAATGTAGCAACTAATGACAAGGGTTGCGCTCGTTGCGGGACTTAACCCAACATCTCACGACACGAGCTGACGACAGCCATGCAGCACCTGTGTTACGGCTCTCTTTCGAGCACGAAGCTATCTCTAGCGACTTCCGTACATGTCAAAGGTGGGTAAGGTTTTTCGCGTTGCATCGAATTAAACCACATCATCCACCGCTTGTGCGGGTCCCCGTCAATTCCTTTGAGTTTCAACCTTGCGGCCGTACTCCCCAGGCGGTCAACTTCACGCGTTAGCTTCGTTACTGAGTCAGTGAAGACCCAACAACCAGTTGACATCGTTTAGGGCGTGGACTACCAGGGTATCTAATCCTGTTTGCTCCCCACGCTTTCGTGCATGAGCGTCAGTACAGGTCCAGGGGATTGCCTTCGCCATCGGTGTTCCTCCGCATATCTACGCATTTCACTGCTACACGCGGAATTCCATCCCCCTCTACCGTACTCTAGCTATGCAGTCACAAATGCAGGTCCCAGGTTGAGCCCGGGGATTTCACATCTGTCTTGCATAACCGCCTGCGCACGCTTTACGCCCAGTAATTCCGATTAACGCTCGCACCCTACGTATTACCGCGGCTGCTGGCACGTAGTTAGCCGGTGCTTATTCTTACGGTACCGTCATGAACTCTCTTTATTAGAGAAAGCTTTTTCGTTCCGTACAAAAGCAGTTTACAACCCGAAGGCCTTCATCCTGCACGCGGCATTGCTGGATCAGGCTTTCGCCCATTGTCCAAAATTCCCCACTGCTGCCTCCCGTAGGAGTCTGGACCGTGTCTCAGTTCCAGTGTGGCTGGTCGTCCTCTCAGACCAGCTACAGATCGTCGCCTTGGTGAGCTTTTACCCCACCAACTAGCTAATCTGATATCGGCCGCTCCAATCGCGCGAGGCTCTTGCGAGTCCCCCGCTTTCATCCAGAGATCGTATGCGGTATTAGCACAGCTTTCGCTGCGTTATCCCCCACGACTGGGCACGTTCCGATATATTACTCACCCGTTCGCCACTCGCCACCAGGATTGCTCCCGTGCTGCCGTTCGACTTGCATGTGTAAGGCATGCCGCCAGCGTTCAATCTGAGCCAGGATCAAACTCTATAGTTCGATCTTGATTTTTTCGCTCTTTCGAGCAACTCATAAATTGGAATCAACGTGAATTTCATTTCTGAATTTCACATCTTTTTTACTTCATGAGCGTTTGTAAGCCAATTAAGACTTAGTTCCGAAGAACTTGGCAATCGCCTTCAAACGCCCACGCTTATCGGCTGTATATTTTTAATGATCCACCCAAACTTGACTCTCGTCTTGCTCGGATTTTTGACTCACTGTGATCAGCGAAGCCTTTTATTCTATCACGCTTATTGGCGCTTTTCTCAGAATTCTTTTCAGAGCTCTAAGAAAAACGCCCAGTCGTTGGACTGGGCGTTTCCGGTTGGCTAGTCTGACGATGACCTACTTTCACACGGGAACCCGCACTATCATCGGCGCTGAAGCGTTTCACTGTCCTGTTCGGGATGGGAAGGAGTGGTACCACTTCGCTATGGTCGTCAGACTTAAACTTTTTGTCACCCAGACACCAGGTCTGGACAACGAATTTATAGAGCTAATCAGCTTCATCGATTTAACGAACCTATGTGCATATGACTGCGCACAGGATTTTTGAATGCGTCAACTTGGCATAACTTCCTTGAAACTACTTGTCGTAGATCAAAGTTATAGGGTCAAGCCGCACGAGCAATTAGTACCGGTTAGCTTAACGCATTACTGCGCTTCCACACCCGGCCTATCAACGTCCTGGTCTTGAACGACTCTTTAGGGGGCTCAAGGCCCCGGCAGATCTCATCTTGAAACGAGTTTCCCGCTTAGATGCTTTCAGCGGTTATCTCTTCCACACTTAGCTACTCGGCAATGCCACTGGCGTGACAACCGATACACCAGAGGTGTGTCCACTCCGGTCCTCTCGTACTAGGAGCAGGCTTCCTCAAATCTGCAGCGCCCACGGAAGATAGGGACCAAACTGTCTCACGACGTTTTAAACCCAGCTCACGTACCTCTTTAAATGGCGAACAGCCATACCCTTGGGACCGGCTACAGCCCCAGGATGAGATGAGCCGACATCGAGGTGCCAAACACCGCCGTCGATATGAACTCTTGGGCGGTATCAGCCTGTTATCCCCAGAGTACCTTTTATCCGTTGAGCGATGGCCCTTCCATACAGAACCACCGGATCACTATGTCCTGCTTTCGCATCTGCTCGACTTGTCAGTCTCGCAGTTAAGCACGCTTATGCCATTGCACTATCGTCACGATGTCCGACCGTAACTAGCGTACCTTCGAACTCCTCCGTTACGCTTTGGGAGGAGACCGCCCCAGTCAAACTGCCTACCATGCACTGTCCCCGATCCAGATAATGGACCTAGGTTAGAACCTCAAACACACCAGGGTGGTATTTCAACGTTGGCTCCACGATACCTAGCGGCACCGCTTCAAAGCCTCCCACCTATCCTACACAGATCTGTTCAAAGTCCAATACAAAGCTACAGTAAAGGTTCATGGGGTCTTTCCGTCTTTCCGCGGGGAGATTGCATCATCACAAACATTTCAACTTCGCTGAGTCTCAGGAGGAGACAGTGTGGCCATCGTTACGCCATTCGTGCAGGTCGGAACTTACCCGACAAGGAATTTCGCTACCTTAGGACCGTTATAGTTACGGCCGCCGTTTACTGGGACTTCAATCAAGAGCTTGCACCCCATCATTTAATCTTCCAGCACCGGGCAGGCGTCACACCCTATACGTCCACTTTCGTGTTTGCAGAGTGCTGTGTTTTTAATAAACAGTCGCAGCCACCGATTTTTTGCAACCTTTCTCGGCTCCATCCGCGAGGGACTTCACCTACTAAAGGCACACCTTCTTCCGAAGTTACGGTGTCAATTTGCCGAGTTCCTTCTCCTGAGTTCTCTCAAGCGCCTTAGAATACTCATCTCGCGCACCAGTGTCGGTTTGCGGTACGGTCGTGTGTAGCTGAAGCTTAGTGGCTTTTCCTGGAAGCAGGGTATCACTCACTTCGTCTGCAAGCAGACTCGTTATCACCCCTCATCTAAGCCCGGCGGATTTACCTACCAGGCACGACTACAGGCTTGAACCAACATGTCCAACAGTTGGCTGAGCTAACCTTCTCCGTCCCCACATCGCACTACACATCGGTACAGGAATATTGACCTGTTTCCCATCAACTACGCATCTCTGCCTCGCCTTAGGGGCCGACTCACTCTACGCCGATGAACGTTGCGTAGAAAACCTTGCGCTTACGGCGAGGGGGCTTTTCACCCCCTTTAACGCTACTCATGTCAGCATTCGCACTTCTGATACCTCCAGCACGCTTTACAACGCACCTTCACAGGCTTACAGAACGCTCTCCTACCACTTGCAATAAATTGCAAATCCGCAGCTTCGGTAACTGGCTTAGCCCCGTTACATCTTCCGCGCAGGACGACTCGATCAGTGAGCTATTACGCTTTCTTTAAATGATGGCTGCTTCTAAGCCAACATCCTGACTGTTTTAGCCTTCCCACTTCGTTTCCCACTTAGCCAATTTTAGGGACCTTAGCTGGCGGTCTGGGTTGTTTCCCTCTTGAGTCCGGACGTTAGCACCCGGTGCTCTGTCTCCCAAGCTGTACTCGTCGGTATTCGGAGTTTGCATAGGTTTGGTAAGTCGCCATGACCCCCTAGCCTAAACAGTGCTCTACCCCCAACGGTAATACTTGAGGCACTACCTAAATAGTTTTCGGAGAGAACCAGCTATTTCCAAGTTTGTTTAGCCTTTCACCCCTATCCACAGCTCATCCGCTAGTTTTGCAACACTAGTCGGTTCGGACCTCCAGTACCTGTTACGGCACCTTCATCCTGGCCATGGATAGATCACTTGGTTTCGGGTCTACACCCAGCGACTAATTCGCCCTATTCGGACTCGATTTCTCTACGGCTTCCCTATTCGGTTAACCTTGCCACTGAATGTAAGTCGCTGACCCATTATACAAAAGGTACGCAGTCACCCCTTACGAGGCTCCTACTTTTTGTAAGCATGCGGTTTCAGGATCTATTTCACTCCCCTCCCGGGGTTCTTTTCGCCTTTCCCTCACGGTACTAGTTCACTATCGGTCAATGATGAGTATTTAGCCTTGGAGGATGGTCCCCCCATATTCAGACAGGATTTCTCGTGTCCCGCCCTACTTGTCGTTAACTTAGTACCACACGTCTCTTTTCGCATACAGGACTATCACCTGCTATGGTCGGCCTTTCCAAACCGTTTTGCTAAGAGTCGTGCTATCACTAACAGGCTTTTCCGATTTCGCTCGCCACTACTTTCGGAATCTCGGTTGATGTCTTTTCCTCGAGCTACTGAGATGTTTCAGTTCACCCGGTTCGCCTCGCATAGCTATGTATTCACTATGCGATACCTTTCGGTGGGTTTCCCCATTCGGAAATCTCCGGATCAAAGCTAATTTGCCAGCTCCCCGAAGCTTATCGCAGGCTATCACGTCCTTCGTCGCCTATCATTGCCAAGGCATCCACCACATGCTCTTATTCACTTGACCCTATAACTTTGACATCTCTTTCGAGATTAAAAGTTATCACAAGGAATGTTTGATTGGTCTTTCACCAATCGCGTTATGCCGTATCCAAGCTTTCACTTAAATAATTCGAATTCAAACGTGAAGTCTGATATTCATTTTGACGCAATCAAAAATTTGTCACTAGCGGCACGGTGTGCACTAAACCTTTACGAATGTGCACTTTCCGCTAGCAACGCTGATTAAACTCTATAAATTTTTAAAGAACAGCCGATTGATCAAGTAATCTCGATCAACAACAAAGCAGCCTTCTTCAAAGCTACTTTGGTGTTGAGTATTCACTCTCAGATAAGAAGATTGGTGGAGGTGACAGGACTCGAACCCGCTACCTACTGCTTGCAAAGCAGCCGCTCTCCCAGCTGAGCTACACCCCAAAACCAGAAGGACGTTGGACGACAATGGTGGGTCTGGTTGGTTTCGAACCAACGACCCCTGCGTTATCAACACAGTGCTCTAACCAACTGAGCTACAGACCCAAGCCGGTCACCTGTGAGCACAGCCTTAGCCATGCCCGTCAGCGACAACCATCCAACAACCGATAAGTGTGAGCGTTCAAATTAAATTGCAGTTTCCAGAAAGGAGGTGATCCAGCCGCACCTTCCGATACGGCTACCTTGTTACGACTTCACCCCAGTCACGAACCCTGCCGTGGTAATCGCCCTCCTTGCGGTTAGGCTAACTACTTCTGGCAGAACCCGCTCCCATGGTGTGACGGGCGGTGTGTACAAGACCCGGGAACGTATTCACCGTGACATTCTGATCCACGATTACTAGCGATTCCGACTTCACGTAGTCGAGTTGCAGACTACGATCCGGACTACGACTGGCTTTGTGGGATTAGCTCCCCCTCGCGGGTTGGCAACCCTTTGTACCAGCCATTGTATGACGTGTGTAGCCCCACCTATAAGGGCCATGAGGACTTGACGTCATCCCCACCTTCCTCCGGCTTGTCACCGGCAGTCTCATTAGAGTGCCCAACTAAATGTAGCAACTAATGACAAGGGTTGCGCTCGTTGCGGGACTTAACCCAACATCTCACGACACGAGCTGACGACAGCCATGCAGCACCTGTGTTACGGCTCTCTTTCGAGCACGAAGCTATCTCTAGCGACTTCCGTACATGTCAAAGGTGGGTAAGGTTTTTCGCGTTGCATCGAATTAAACCACATCATCCACCGCTTGTGCGGGTCCCCGTCAATTCCTTTGAGTTTCAACCTTGCGGCCGTACTCCCCAGGCGGTCAACTTCACGCGTTAGCTTCGTTACTGAGTCAGTGAAGACCCAACAACCAGTTGACATCGTTTAGGGCGTGGACTACCAGGGTATCTAATCCTGTTTGCTCCCCACGCTTTCGTGCATGAGCGTCAGTACAGGTCCAGGGGATTGCCTTCGCCATCGGTGTTCCTCCGCATATCTACGCATTTCACTGCTACACGCGGAATTCCATCCCCCTCTACCGTACTCTAGCTATGCAGTCACAAATGCAGGTCCCAGGTTGAGCCCGGGGATTTCACATCTGTCTTGCATAACCGCCTGCGCACGCTTTACGCCCAGTAATTCCGATTAACGCTCGCACCCTACGTATTACCGCGGCTGCTGGCACGTAGTTAGCCGGTGCTTATTCTTACGGTACCGTCATGAACTCTCTTTATTAGAGAAAGCTTTTTCGTTCCGTACAAAAGCAGTTTACAACCCGAAGGCCTTCATCCTGCACGCGGCATTGCTGGATCAGGCTTTCGCCCATTGTCCAAAATTCCCCACTGCTGCCTCCCGTAGGAGTCTGGACCGTGTCTCAGTTCCAGTGTGGCTGGTCGTCCTCTCAGACCAGCTACAGATCGTCGCCTTGGTGAGCTTTTACCCCACCAACTAGCTAATCTGATATCGGCCGCTCCAATCGCGCGAGGCTCTTGCGAGTCCCCCGCTTTCATCCAGAGATCGTATGCGGTATTAGCACAGCTTTCGCTGCGTTATCCCCCACGACTGGGCACGTTCCGATATATTACTCACCCGTTCGCCACTCGCCACCAGGATTGCTCCCGTGCTGCCGTTCGACTTGCATGTGTAAGGCATGCCGCCAGCGTTCAATCTGAGCCAGGATCAAACTCTATAGTTCGATCTTGATTTTTTCGCTCTTTCGAGCAACTCATAAATTGGAATCAACGTGAATTTCATTTCTGAATTTCACATCTTTTTTACTTCATGAGCGTTTGTAAGCCAATTAAGACTTAGTTCCGAAGAACTTGGCAATCGCCTTCAAACGCCCACGCTTATCGGCTGTATATTTTTAATGATCCACCCAAACTTGACTCTCGTCTTGCTCGGATTTTTGACTCACTGTGATCAGCGAAGCCTTTTATTCTATCACGCTTATTGGCGCTTTTCTCAGAATTCTTTTCAGAGCTCTAAGAAAAACGCCCAGTCGTTGGACTGGGCGTTTCCGGTTGGCTAGTCTGACGATGACCTACTTTCACACGGGAACCCGCACTATCATCGGCGCTGAAGCGTTTCACTGTCCTGTTCGGGATGGGAAGGAGTGGTACCACTTCGCTATGGTCGTCAGACTTAAACTTTTTGTCACCCAGACACCAGGTCTGGACAACGAATTTATAGAGCTAATCAGCTTCATCGATTTAACGAACCTATGTGCATATGACTGCGCACAGGATTTTTGAATGCGTCAACTTGGCATAACTTCCTTGAAACTACTTGTCGTAGATCAAAGTTATAGGGTCAAGCCGCACGAGCAATTAGTACCGGTTAGCTTAACGCATTACTGCGCTTCCACACCCGGCCTATCAACGTCCTGGTCTTGAACGACTCTTTAGGGGGCTCAAGGCCCCGGCAGATCTCATCTTGAAACGAGTTTCCCGCTTAGATGCTTTCAGCGGTTATCTCTTCCACACTTAGCTACTCGGCAATGCCACTGGCGTGACAACCGATACACCAGAGGTGTGTCCACTCCGGTCCTCTCGTACTAGGAGCAGGCTTCCTCAAATCTGCAGCGCCCACGGAAGATAGGGACCAAACTGTCTCACGACGTTTTAAACCCAGCTCACGTACCTCTTTAAATGGCGAACAGCCATACCCTTGGGACCGGCTACAGCCCCAGGATGAGATGAGCCGACATCGAGGTGCCAAACACCGCCGTCGATATGAACTCTTGGGCGGTATCAGCCTGTTATCCCAGAGTACCTTTTATCCGTTGAGCGATGGCCCTTCCATACAGAACCACCGGATCACTATGTCCTGCTTTCGCATCTGCTCGACTTGTCAGTCTCGCAGTTAAGCACGCTTATGCCATTGCACTATCGTCACGATGTCCGACCGTAACTAGCGTACCTTCGAACTCCTCCGTTACGCTTTGGGAGGAGACCGCCCCAGTCAAACTGCCTACCATGCACTGTCCCCGATCCAGATAATGGACCTAGGTTAGAACCTCAAACACACCAGGGTGGTATTTCAACGTTGGCTCCACGATACCTAGCGGCACCGCTTCAAAGCCTCCCACCTATCCTACACAGATCTGTTCAAAGTCCAATACAAAGCTACAGTAAAGGTTCATGGGGTCTTTCCGTCTTTCCGCGGGGAGATTGCATCATCACAAACATTTCAACTTCGCTGAGTCTCAGGAGGAGACAGTGTGGCCATCGTTACGCCATTCGTGCAGGTCGGAACTTACCCGACAAGGAATTTCGCTACCTTAGGACCGTTATAGTTACGGCCGCCGTTTACTGGGACTTCAATCAAGAGCTTGCACCCCATCATTTAATCTTCCAGCACCGGGCAGGCGTCACACCCTATACGTCCACTTTCGTGTTTGCAGAGTGCTGTGTTTTTAATAAACAGTCGCAGCCACCGATTTTTTGCAACCTTTCTCGGCTCCATCCGCGAGGGACTTCACCTACTAAAGGCACACCTTCTTCCGAAGTTACGGTGTCAATTTGCCGAGTTCCTTCTCCTGAGTTCTCTCAAGCGCCTTAGAATACTCATCTCGCGCACCAGTGTCGGTTTGCGGTACGGTCGTGTGTAGCTGAAGCTTAGTGGCTTTTCCTGGAAGCAGGGTATCACTCACTTCGTCTGCAAGCAGACTCGTTATCACCCCTCATCTAAGCCCGGCGGATTTACCTACCAGGCACGACTACAGGCTTGAACCAACATGTCCAACAGTTGGCTGAGCTAACCTTCTCCGTCCCCACATCGCACTACACATCGGTACAGGAATATTGACCTGTTTCCCATCAACTACGCATCTCTGCCTCGCCTTAGGGGCCGACTCACTCTACGCCGATGAACGTTGCGTAGAAAACCTTGCGCTTACGGCGAGGGGGCTTTTCACCCCCTTTAACGCTACTCATGTCAGCATTCGCACTTCTGATACCTCCAGCACGCTTTACAACGCACCTTCACAGGCTTACAGAACGCTCTCCTACCACTTGCAATAAATTGCAAATCCGCAGCTTCGGTAACTGGCTTAGCCCCGTTACATCTTCCGCGCAGGACGACTCGATCAGTGAGCTATTACGCTTTCTTTAAATGATGGCTGCTTCTAAGCCAACATCCTGACTGTTTTAGCCTTCCCACTTCGTTTCCCACTTAGCCAATTTTAGGGACCTTAGCTGGCGGTCTGGGTTGTTTCCCTCTTGAGTCCGGACGTTAGCACCCGGTGCTCTGTCTCCCAAGCTGTACTCGTCGGTATTCGGAGTTTGCATAGGTTTGGTAAGTCGCCATGACCCCCTAGCCTAAACAGTGCTCTACCCCCAACGGTAATACTTGAGGCACTACCTAAATAGTTTTCGGAGAGAACCAGCTATTTCCAAGTTTGTTTAGCCTTTCACCCCTATCCACAGCTCATCCGCTAGTTTTGCAACACTAGTCGGTTCGGACCTCCAGTACCTGTTACGGCACCTTCATCCTGGCCATGGATAGATCACTTGGTTTCGGGTCTACACCCAGCGACTAATTCGCCCTATTCGGACTCGATTTCTCTACGGCTTCCCTATTCGGTTAACCTTGCCACTGAATGTAAGTCGCTGACCCATTATACAAAAGGTACGCAGTCACCCCTTACGAGGCTCCTACTTTTTGTAAGCATGCGGTTTCAGGATCTATTTCACTCCCCTCCCGGGGTTCTTTTCGCCTTTCCCTCACGGTACTAGTTCACTATCGGTCAATGATGAGTATTTAGCCTTGGAGGATGGTCCCCCCATATTCAGACAGGATTTCTCGTGTCCCGCCCTACTTGTCGTTAACTTAGTACCACACGTCTCTTTTCGCATACAGGACTATCACCTGCTATGGTCGGCCTTTCCAAACCGTTTTGCTAAGAGTCGTGCTATCACTAACAGGCTTTTCCGATTTCGCTCGCCACTACTTTCGGAATCTCGGTTGATGTCTTTTCCTCGAGCTACTGAGATGTTTCAGTTCACCCGGTTCGCCTCGCATAGCTATGTATTCACTATGCGATACCTTTCGGTGGGTTTCCCCATTCGGAAATCTCCGGATCAAAGCTAATTTGCCAGCTCCCCGAAGCTTATCGCAGGCTATCACGTCCTTCGTCGCCTATCATTGCCAAGGCATCCACCACATGCTCTTATTCACTTGACCCTATAACTTTGACATCTCTTTCGAGATTAAAAGTTATCACAAGGAATGTTTGATTGGTCTTTCACCAATCGCGTTATGCCGTATCCAAGCTTTCACTTAAATAATTCGAATTCAAACGTGAAGTCTGATATTCATTTTGACGCAATCAAAAATTTGTCACTAGCGGCACGGTGTGCACTAAACCTTTACGAATGTGCACTTTCCGCTAGCAACGCTGATTAAACTCTATAAATTTTTAAAGAACAGCCGATTGATCAAGTAATCTCGATCAACAACAAAGCAGCCTTCTTCAAAGCTACTTTGGTGTTGAGTATTCACTCTCAGATAAGAAGATTGGTGGAGGTGACAGGACTCGAACCCGCTACCTACTGCTTGCAAAGCAGCCGCTCTCCCAGCTGAGCTACACCCCCAAAACCAGAAGGACGTTGGACGACAATGGTGGGTCTGGTTGGTTTCGAACCAACGACCCCTGCGTTATCAACACAGTGCTCTAACCAACTGAGCTACAGACCCAAGCCGGTCACCTGTGAGCACAGCCTTAGCCATGCCCGTCAGCGACAACCATCCAACAACCGATAAGTGTGAGCGTTCAAATTAAATTGCAGTTTCCAGAAAGGAGGTGATCCAGCCGCACCTTCCGATACGGCTACCTTGTTACGACTTCACCCCAGTCACGAACCCTGCCGTGGTAATCGCCCTCCTTGCGGTTAGGCTAACTACTTCTGGCAGAACCCGCTCCCATGGTGTGACGGGCGGTGTGTACAAGACCCGGGAACGTATTCACCGTGACATTCTGATCCACGATTACTAGCGATTCCGACTTCACGTAGTCGAGTTGCAGACTACGATCCGGACTACGACTGGCTTTGTGGGATTAGCTCCCCCTCGCGGGTTGGCAACCCTTTGTACCAGCCATTGTATGACGTGTGTAGCCCCACCTATAAGGGCCATGAGGACTTGACGTCATCCCCACCTTCCTCCGGCTTGTCACCGGCAGTCTCATTAGAGTGCCCAACTAAATGTAGCAACTAATGACAAGGGTTGCGCTCGTTGCGGGACTTAACCCAACATCTCACGACACGAGCTGACGACAGCCATGCAGCACCTGTGTTACGGCTCTCTTTCGAGCACGAAGCTATCTCTAGCGACTTCCGTACATGTCAAAGGTGGGTAAGGTTTTTCGCGTTGCATCGAATTAAACCACATCATCCACCGCTTGTGCGGGTCCCCGTCAATTCCTTTGAGTTTCAACCTTGCGGCCGTACTCCCCAGGCGGTCAACTTCACGCGTTAGCTTCGTTACTGAGTCAGTGAAGACCCAACAACCAGTTGACATCGTTTAGGGCGTGGACTACCAGGGTATCTAATCCTGTTTGCTCCCCACGCTTTCGTGCATGAGCGTCAGTACAGGTCCAGGGGATTGCCTTCGCCATCGGTGTTCCTCCGCATATCTACGCATTTCACTGCTACACGCGGAATTCCATCCCCCTCTACCGTACTCTAGCTATGCAGTCACAAATGCAGGTCCCAGGTTGAGCCCGGGGATTTCACATCTGTCTTGCATAACCGCCTGCGCACGCTTTACGCCCAGTAATTCCGATTAACGCTCGCACCCTACGTATTACCGCGGCTGCTGGCACGTAGTTAGCCGGTGCTTATTCTTACGGTACCGTCATGAACTCTCTTTATTAGAGAAAGCTTTTTCGTTCCGTACAAAAGCAGTTTACAACCCGAAGGCCTTCATCCTGCACGCGGCATTGCTGGATCAGGCTTTCGCCCATTGTCCAAAATTCCCCACTGCTGCCTCCCGTAGGAGTCTGGACCGTGTCTCAGTTCCAGTGTGGCTGGTCGTCCTCTCAGACCAGCTACAGATCGTCGCCTTGGTGAGCTTTTACCCCACCAACTAGCTAATCTGATATCGGCCGCTCCAATCGCGCGAGGCTCTTGCGAGTCCCCCGCTTTCATCCAGAGATCGTATGCGGTATTAGCACAGCTTTCGCTGCGTTATCCCCCACGACTGGGCACGTTCCGATATATTACTCACCCGTTCGCCACTCGCCACCAGGATTGCTCCCGTGCTGCCGTTCGACTTGCATGTGTAAGGCATGCCGCCAGCGTTCAATCTGAGCCAGGATCAAACTCTATAGTTCGATCTTGATTTTTTCGCTCTTTCGAGCAACTCATAAATTGGAATCAACGTGAATTTCATTTCTGAATTTCACATCTTTTTTACTTCATGAGCGTTTGTAAGCCAATTAAGACTTAGTTCCGAAGAACTTGGCAATCGCCTTCAAACGCCCACGCTTATCGGCTGTATATTTTTAATGATCCACCCAAACTTGACTCTCGTCTTGCTCGGATTTTTGACTCACTGTGATCAGCGAAGCCTTTTATTCTATCACGCTTATTGGCGCTTTTCTCAGAATTCTTTTCAGAGCTCTAAGAAAAACGCCCAGTCGTTGGACTGGGCGTTTCCGGTTGGCTAGTCTGACGATGACCTACTTTCACACGGGAACCCGCACTATCATCGGCGCTGAAGCGTTTCACTGTCCTGTTCGGGATGGGAAGGAGTGGTACCACTTCGCTATGGTCGTCAGACTTAAACTTTTTGTCACCCAGACACCAGGTCTGGACAACGAATTTATAGAGCTAATCAGCTTCATCGATTTAACGAACCTATGTGCATATGACTGCGCACAGGATTTTTGAATGCGTCAACTTGGCATAACTTCCTTGAAACTACTTGTCGTAGATCAAAGTTATAGGGTCAAGCCGCACGAGCAATTAGTACCGGTTAGCTTAACGCATTACTGCGCTTCCACACCCGGCCTATCAACGTCCTGGTCTTGAACGACTCTTTAGGGGGCTCAAGGCCCCGGCAGATCTCATCTTGAAACGAGTTTCCCGCTTAGATGCTTTCAGCGGTTATCTCTTCCACACTTAGCTACTCGGCAATGCCACTGGCGTGACAACCGATACACCAGAGGTGTGTCCACTCCGGTCCTCTCGTACTAGGAGCAGGCTTCCTCAAATCTGCAGCGCCCACGGAAGATAGGGACCAAACTGTCTCACGACGTTTTAAACCCAGCTCACGTACCTCTTTAAATGGCGAACAGCCATACCCTTGGGACCGGCTACAGCCCCAGGATGAGATGAGCCGACATCGAGGTGCCAAACACCGCCGTCGATATGAACTCTTGGGCGGTATCAGCCTGTTATCCCCAGAGTACCTTTTATCCGTTGAGCGATGGCCCTTCCATACAGAACCACCGGATCACTATGTCCTGCTTTCGCATCTGCTCGACTTGTCAGTCTCGCAGTTAAGCACGCTTATGCCATTGCACTATCGTCACGATGTCCGACCGTAACTAGCGTACCTTCGAACTCCTCCGTTACGCTTTGGGAGGAGACCGCCCCAGTCAAACTGCCTACCATGCACTGTCCCCGATCCAGATAATGGACCTAGGTTAGAACCTCAAACACACCAGGGTGGTATTTCAACGTTGGCTCCACGATACCTAGCGGCACCGCTTCAAAGCCTCCCACCTATCCTACACAGATCTGTTCAAAGTCCAATACAAAGCTACAGTAAAGGTTCATGGGGTCTTTCCGTCTTTCCGCGGGGAGATTGCATCATCACAAACATTTCAACTTCGCTGAGTCTCAGGAGGAGACAGTGTGGCCATCGTTACGCCATTCGTGCAGGTCGGAACTTACCCGACAAGGAATTTCGCTACCTTAGGACCGTTATAGTTACGGCCGCCGTTTACTGGGACTTCAATCAAGAGCTTGCACCCCATCATTTAATCTTCCAGCACCGGGCAGGCGTCACACCCTATACGTCCACTTTCGTGTTTGCAGAGTGCTGTGTTTTTAATAAACAGTCGCAGCCACCGATTTTTTGCAACCTTTCTCGGCTCCATCCGCGAGGGACTTCACCTACTAAAGGCACACCTTCTTCCGAAGTTACGGTGTCAATTTGCCGAGTTCCTTCTCCTGAGTTCTCTCAAGCGCCTTAGAATACTCATCTCGCGCACCAGTGTCGGTTTGCGGTACGGTCGTGTGTAGCTGAAGCTTAGTGGCTTTTCCTGGAAGCAGGGTATCACTCACTTCGTCTGCAAGCAGACTCGTTATCACCCCTCATCTAAGCCCGGCGGATTTACCTACCAGGCACGACTACAGGCTTGAACCAACATGTCCAACAGTTGGCTGAGCTAACCTTCTCCGTCCCCACATCGCACTACACATCGGTACAGGAATATTGACCTGTTTCCCATCAACTACGCATCTCTGCCTCGCCTTAGGGGCCGACTCACTCTACGCCGATGAACGTTGCGTAGAAAACCTTGCGCTTACGGCGAGGGGGCTTTTCACCCCCTTTAACGCTACTCATGTCAGCATTCGCACTTCTGATACCTCCAGCACGCTTTACAACGCACCTTCACAGGCTTACAGAACGCTCTCCTACCACTTGCAATAAATTGCAAATCCGCAGCTTCGGTAACTGGCTTAGCCCCGTTACATCTTCCGCGCAGGACGACTCGATCAGTGAGCTATTACGCTTTCTTTAAATGATGGCTGCTTCTAAGCCAACATCCTGACTGTTTTAGCCTTCCCACTTCGTTTCCCACTTAGCCAATTTTAGGGACCTTAGCTGGCGGTCTGGGTTGTTTCCCTCTTGAGTCCGGACGTTAGCACCCGGTGCTCTGTCTCCCAAGCTGTACTCGTCGGTATTCGGAGTTTGCATAGGTTTGGTAAGTCGCCATGACCCCCTAGCCTAAACAGTGCTCTACCCCCAACGGTAATACTTGAGGCACTACCTAAATAGTTTTCGGAGAGAACCAGCTATTTCCAAGTTTGTTTAGCCTTTCACCCCTATCCACAGCTCATCCGCTAGTTTTGCAACACTAGTCGGTTCGGACCTCCAGTACCTGTTACGGCACCTTCATCCTGGCCATGGATAGATCACTTGGTTTCGGGTCTACACCCAGCGACTAATTCGCCCTATTCGGACTCGATTTCTCTACGGCTTCCCTATTCGGTTAACCTTGCCACTGAATGTAAGTCGCTGACCCATTATACAAAAGGTACGCAGTCACCCCTTACGAGGCTCCTACTTTTTGTAAGCATGCGGTTTCAGGATCTATTTCACTCCCCTCCCGGGGTTCTTTTCGCCTTTCCCTCACGGTACTAGTTCACTATCGGTCAATGATGAGTATTTAGCCTTGGAGGATGGTCCCCCCATATTCAGACAGGATTTCTCGTGTCCCGCCCTACTTGTCGTTAACTTAGTACCACACGTCTCTTTTCGCATACAGGACTATCACCTGCTATGGTCGGCCTTTCCAAACCGTTTTGCTAAGAGTCGTGCTATCACTAACAGGCTTTTCCGATTTCGCTCGCCACTACTTTCGGAATCTCGGTTGATGTCTTTTCCTCGAGCTACTGAGATGTTTCAGTTCACCCGGTTCGCCTCGCATAGCTATGTATTCACTATGCGATACCTTTCGGTGGGTTTCCCCATTCGGAAATCTCCGGATCAAAGCTAATTTGCCAGCTCCCCGAAGCTTATCGCAGGCTATCACGTCCTTCGTCGCCTATCATTGCCAAGGCATCCACCACATGCTCTTATTCACTTGACCCTATAACTTTGACATCTCTTTCGAGATTAAAAGTTATCACAAGGAATGTTTGATTGGTCTTTCACCAATCGCGTTATGCCGTATCCAAGCTTTCACTTAAATAATTCGAATTCAAACGTGAAGTCTGATATTCATTTTGACGCAATCAAAAATTTGTCACTAGCGGCACGGTGTGCACTAAACCTTTACGAATGTGCACTTTCCGCTAGCAACGCTGATTAAACTCTATAAATTTTTAAAGAACAGCCGATTGATCAAGTAATCTCGATCAACAACAAAGCAGCCTTCTTCAAAGCTACTTTGGTGTTGAGTATTCACTCTCAGATAAGAAGATTGGTGGAGGTGACAGGACTCGAACCCGCTACCTACTGCTTGCAAAGCAGCCGCTCTCCCAGCTGAGCTACACCCCCAAAACCAGAAGGACGTTGGACGACAATGGTGGGTCTGGTTGGTTTCGAACCAACGACCCCTGCGTTATCAACACAGTGCTCTAACCAACTGAGCTACAGACCCAAGCCGGTCACCTGTGAGCACAGCCTTAGCCATGCCCGTCAGCGACAACCATCCAACAACCGATAAGTGTGAGCGTTCAAATTAAATTGCAGTTTCCAGAAAGGAGGTGATCCAGCCGCACCTTCCGATACGGCTACCTTGTTACGACTTCACCCCAGTCACGAACCCTGCCGTGGTAATCGCCCTCCTTGCGGTTAGGCTAACTACTTCTGGCAGAACCCGCTCCCATGGTGTGACGGGCGGTGTGTACAAGACCCGGGAACGTATTCACCGTGACATTCTGATCCACGATTACTAGCGATTCCGACTTCACGTAGTCGAGTTGCAGACTACGATCCGGACTACGACTGGCTTTGTGGGATTAGCTCCCCCTCGCGGGTTGGCAACCCTTTGTACCAGCCATTGTATGACGTGTGTAGCCCCACCTATAAGGGCCATGAGGACTTGACGTCATCCCCACCTTCCTCCGGCTTGTCACCGGCAGTCTCATTAGAGTGCCCAACTAAATGTAGCAACTAATGACAAGGGTTGCGCTCGTTGCGGGACTTAACCCAACATCTCACGACACGAGCTGACGACAGCCATGCAGCACCTGTGTTACGGCTCTCTTTCGAGCACGAAGCTATCTCTAGCGACTTCCGTACATGTCAAAGGTGGGTAAGGTTTTTCGCGTTGCATCGAATTAAACCACATCATCCACCGCTTGTGCGGGTCCCCGTCAATTCCTTTGAGTTTCAACCTTGCGGCCGTACTCCCCAGGCGGTCAACTTCACGCGTTAGCTTCGTTACTGAGTCAGTGAAGACCCAACAACCAGTTGACATCGTTTAGGGCGTGGACTACCAGGGTATCTAATCCTGTTTGCTCCCCACGCTTTCGTGCATGAGCGTCAGTACAGGTCCAGGGGATTGCCTTCGCCATCGGTGTTCCTCCGCATATCTACGCATTTCACTGCTACACGCGGAATTCCATCCCCCTCTACCGTACTCTAGCTATGCAGTCACAAATGCAGGTCCCAGGTTGAGCCCGGGGATTTCACATCTGTCTTGCATAACCGCCTGCGCACGCTTTACGCCCAGTAATTCCGATTAACGCTCGCACCCTACGTATTACCGCGGCTGCTGGCACGTAGTTAGCCGGTGCTTATTCTTACGGTACCGTCATGAACTCTCTTTATTAGAGAAAGCTTTTTCGTTCCGTACAAAAGCAGTTTACAACCCGAAGGCCTTCATCCTGCACGCGGCATTGCTGGATCAGGCTTTCGCCCATTGTCCAAAATTCCCCACTGCTGCCTCCCGTAGGAGTCTGGACCGTGTCTCAGTTCCAGTGTGGCTGGTCGTCCTCTCAGACCAGCTACAGATCGTCGCCTTGGTGAGCTTTTACCCCACCAACTAGCTAATCTGATATCGGCCGCTCCAATCGCGCGAGGCTCTTGCGAGTCCCCCGCTTTCATCCAGAGATCGTATGCGGTATTAGCACAGCTTTCGCTGCGTTATCCCCCACGACTGGGCACGTTCCGATATATTACTCACCCGTTCGCCACTCGCCACCAGGATTGCTCCCGTGCTGCCGTTCGACTTGCATGTGTAAGGCATGCCGCCAGCGTTCAATCTGAGCCAGGATCAAACTCTATAGTTCGATCTTGATTTTTTCGCTCTTTCGAGCAACTCATAAATTGGAATCAACGTGAATTTCATTTCTGAATTTCACATCTTTTTTACTTCATGAGCGTTTGTAAGCCAATTAAGACTTAGTTCCGAAGAACTTGGCAATCGCCTTCAAACGCCCACGCTTATCGGCTGTATATTTTTAATGATCCACCCAAACTTGACTCTCGTCTTGCTCGGATTTTTGACTCACTGTGATCAGCGAAGCCTTTTATTCTATCACGCTTATTGGCGCTTTTCTCAGAATTCTTTTCAGAGCTCTAAGAAAAACGCCCAGTCGTTGGACTGGGCGTTTCCGGTTGGCTAGTCTGACGATGACCTACTTTCACACGGGAACCCGCACTATCATCGGCGCTGAAGCGTTTCACTGTCCTGTTCGGGATGGGAAGGAGTGGTACCACTTCGCTATGGTCGTCAGACTTAAACTTTTTGTCACCCAGACACCAGGTCTGGACAACGAATTTATAGAGCTAATCAGCTTCATCGATTTAACGAACCTATGTGCATATGACTGCGCACAGGATTTTTGAATGCGTCAACTTGGCATAACTTCCTTGAAACTACTTGTCGTAGATCAAAGTTATAGGGTCAAGCCGCACGAGCAATTAGTACCGGTTAGCTTAACGCATTACTGCGCTTCCACACCCGGCCTATCAACGTCCTGGTCTTGAACGACTCTTTAGGGGGCTCAAGGCCCCGGCAGATCTCATCTTGAAACGAGTTTCCCGCTTAGATGCTTTCAGCGGTTATCTCTTCCACACTTAGCTACTCGGCAATGCCACTGGCGTGACAACCGATACACCAGAGGTGTGTCCACTCCGGTCCTCTCGTACTAGGAGCAGGCTTCCTCAAATCTGCAGCGCCCACGGAAGATAGGGACCAAACTGTCTCACGACGTTTTAAACCCAGCTCACGTACCTCTTTAAATGGCGAACAGCCATACCCTTGGGACCGGCTACAGCCCCAGGATGAGATGAGCCGACATCGAGGTGCCAAACACCGCCGTCGATATGAACTCTTGGGCGGTATCAGCCTGTTATCCCCAGAGTACCTTTTATCCGTTGAGCGATGGCCCTTCCATACAGAACCACCGGATCACTATGTCCTGCTTTCGCATCTGCTCGACTTGTCAGTCTCGCAGTTAAGCACGCTTATGCCATTGCACTATCGTCACGATGTCCGACCGTAACTAGCGTACCTTCGAACTCCTCCGTTACGCTTTGGGAGGAGACCGCCCCAGTCAAACTGCCTACCATGCACTGTCCCCGATCCAGATAATGGACCTAGGTTAGAACCTCAAACACACCAGGGTGGTATTTCAACGTTGGCTCCACGATACCTAGCGGCACCGCTTCAAAGCCTCCCACCTATCCTACACAGATCTGTTCAAAGTCCAATACAAAGCTACAGTAAAGGTTCATGGGGTCTTTCCGTCTTTCCGCGGGGAGATTGCATCATCACAAACATTTCAACTTCGCTGAGTCTCAGGAGGAGACAGTGTGGCCATCGTTACGCCATTCGTGCAGGTCGGAACTTACCCGACAAGGAATTTCGCTACCTTAGGACCGTTATAGTTACGGCCGCCGTTTACTGGGACTTCAATCAAGAGCTTGCACCCCATCATTTAATCTTCCAGCACCGGGCAGGCGTCACACCCTATACGTCCACTTTCGTGTTTGCAGAGTGCTGTGTTTTTAATAAACAGTCGCAGCCACCGATTTTTTGCAACCTTTCTCGGCTCCATCCGCGAGGGACTTCACCTACTAAAGGCACACCTTCTTCCGAAGTTACGGTGTCAATTTGCCGAGTTCCTTCTCCTGAGTTCTCTCAAGCGCCTTAGAATACTCATCTCGCGCACCAGTGTCGGTTTGCGGTACGGTCGTGTGTAGCTGAAGCTTAGTGGCTTTTCCTGGAAGCAGGGTATCACTCACTTCGTCTGCAAGCAGACTCGTTATCACCCCTCATCTAAGCCCGGCGGATTTACCTACCAGGCACGACTACAGGCTTGAACCAACATGTCCAACAGTTGGCTGAGCTAACCTTCTCCGTCCCCACATCGCACTACACATCGGTACAGGAATATTGACCTGTTTCCCATCAACTACGCATCTCTGCCTCGCCTTAGGGGCCGACTCACTCTACGCCGATGAACGTTGCGTAGAAAACCTTGCGCTTACGGCGAGGGGCTTTTCACCCCCTTTAACGCTACTCATGTCAGCATTCGCACTTCTGATACCTCCAGCACGCTTTACAACGCACCTTCACAGGCTTACAGAACGCTCTCCTACCACTTGCAATAAATTGCAAATCCGCAGCTTCGGTAACTGGCTTAGCCCCGTTACATCTTCCGCGCAGGACGACTCGATCAGTGAGCTATTACGCTTTCTTTAAATGATGGCTGCTTCTAAGCCAACATCCTGACTGTTTTAGCCTTCCCACTTCGTTTCCCACTTAGCCAATTTTAGGGACCTTAGCTGGCGGTCTGGGTTGTTTCCCTCTTGAGTCCGGACGTTAGCACCCGGTGCTCTGTCTCCCAAGCTGTACTCGTCGGTATTCGGAGTTTGCATAGGTTTGGTAAGTCGCCATGACCCCCTAGCCTAAACAGTGCTCTACCCCCAACGGTAATACTTGAGGCACTACCTAAATAGTTTTCGGAGAGAACCAGCTATTTCCAAGTTTGTTTAGCCTTTCACCCCTATCCACAGCTCATCCGCTAGTTTTGCAACACTAGTCGGTTCGGACCTCCAGTACCTGTTACGGCACCTTCATCCTGGCCATGGATAGATCACTTGGTTTCGGGTCTACACCCAGCGACTAATTCGCCCTATTCGGACTCGATTTCTCTACGGCTTCCCTATTCGGTTAACCTTGCCACTGAATGTAAGTCGCTGACCCATTATACAAAAGGTACGCAGTCACCCCTTACGAGGCTCCTACTTTTTGTAAGCATGCGGTTTCAGGATCTATTTCACTCCCCTCCCGGGGTTCTTTTCGCCTTTCCCTCACGGTACTAGTTCACTATCGGTCAATGATGAGTATTTAGCCTTGGAGGATGGTCCCCCCATATTCAGACAGGATTTCTCGTGTCCCGCCCTACTTGTCGTTAACTTAGTACCACACGTCTCTTTTCGCATACAGGACTATCACCTGCTATGGTCGGCCTTTCCAAACCGTTTTGCTAAGAGTCGTGCTATCACTAACAGGCTTTTCCGATTTCGCTCGCCACTACTTTCGGAATCTCGGTTGATGTCTTTTCCTCGAGCTACTGAGATGTTTCAGTTCACCCGGTTCGCCTCGCATAGCTATGTATTCACTATGCGATACCTTTCGGTGGGTTTCCCCATTCGGAAATCTCCGGATCAAAGCTAATTTGCCAGCTCCCCGAAGCTTATCGCAGGCTATCACGTCCTTCGTCGCCTATCATTGCCAAGGCATCCACCACATGCTCTTATTCACTTGACCCTATAACTTTGACATCTCTTTCGAGATTAAAAGTTATCACAAGGAATGTTTGATTGGTCTTTCACCAATCGCGTTATGCCGTATCCAAGCTTTCACTTAAATAATTCGAATTCAAACGTGAAGTCTGATATTCATTTTGACGCAATCAAAAATTTGTCACTAGCGGCACGGTGTGCACTAAACCTTTACGAATGTGCACTTTCCGCTAGCAACGCTGATTAAACTCTATAAATTTTTAAAGAACAGCCGATTGATCAAGTAATCTCGATCAACAACAAAGCAGCCTTCTTCAAAGCTACTTTGGTGTTGAGTATTCACTCTCAGATAAGAAGATTGGTGGAGGTGACAGGACTCGAACCCGCTACCTACTGCTTGCAAAGCAGCCGCTCTCCCAGCTGAGCTACACCCCCAAAACCAGAAGGACGTTGGACGACAATGGTGGGTCTGGTTGGTTTCGAACCAACGACCCCTGCGTTATCAACACAGTGCTCTAACCAACTGAGCTACAGACCCAAGCCGGTCACCTGTGAGCACAGCCTTAGCCATGCCCGTCAGCGACAACCATCCAACAACCGATAAGTGTGAGCGTTCAAATTAAATTGCAGTTTCCAGAAAGGAGGTGATCCAGCCGCACCTTCCGATACGGCTACCTTGTTACGACTTCACCCCAGTCACGAACCCTGCCGTGGTAATCGCCCTCCTTGCGGTTAGGCTAACTACTTCTGGCAGAACCCGCTCCCATGGTGTGACGGGCGGTGTGTACAAGACCCGGGAACGTATTCACCGTGACATTCTGATCCACGATTACTAGCGATTCCGACTTCACGTAGTCGAGTTGCAGACTACGATCCGGACTACGACTGGCTTTGTGGGATTAGCTCCCCCTCGCGGGTTGGCAACCCTTTGTACCAGCCATTGTATGACGTGTGTAGCCCCACCTATAAGGGCCATGAGGACTTGACGTCATCCCCACCTTCCTCCGGCTTGTCACCGGCAGTCTCATTAGAGTGCCCAACTAAATGTAGCAACTAATGACAAGGGTTGCGCTCGTTGCGGGACTTAACCCAACATCTCACGACACGAGCTGACGACAGCCATGCAGCACCTGTGTTACGGCTCTCTTTCGAGCACGAAGCTATCTCTAGCGACTTCCGTACATGTCAAAGGTGGGTAAGGTTTTTCGCGTTGCATCGAATTAAACCACATCATCCACCGCTTGTGCGGGTCCCCGTCAATTCCTTTGAGTTTCAACCTTGCGGCCGTACTCCCCAGGCGGTCAACTTCACGCGTTAGCTTCGTTACTGAGTCAGTGAAGACCCAACAACCAGTTGACATCGTTTAGGGCGTGGACTACCAGGGTATCTAATCCTGTTTGCTCCCCACGCTTTCGTGCATGAGCGTCAGTACAGGTCCAGGGGATTGCCTTCGCCATCGGTGTTCCTCCGCATATCTACGCATTTCACTGCTACACGCGGAATTCCATCCCCCTCTACCGTACTCTAGCTATGCAGTCACAAATGCAGGTCCCAGGTTGAGCCCGGGGATTTCACATCTGTCTTGCATAACCGCCTGCGCACGCTTTACGCCCAGTAATTCCGATTAACGCTCGCACCCTACGTATTACCGCGGCTGCTGGCACGTAGTTAGCCGGTGCTTATTCTTACGGTACCGTCATGAACTCTCTTTATTAGAGAAAGCTTTTTCGTTCCGTACAAAAGCAGTTTACAACCCGAAGGCCTTCATCCTGCACGCGGCATTGCTGGATCAGGCTTTCGCCCATTGTCCAAAATTCCCCACTGCTGCCTCCCGTAGGAGTCTGGACCGTGTCTCAGTTCCAGTGTGGCTGGTCGTCCTCTCAGACCAGCTACAGATCGTCGCCTTGGTGAGCTTTTACCCCACCAACTAGCTAATCTGATATCGGCCGCTCCAATCGCGCGAGGCTCTTGCGAGTCCCCCGCTTTCATCCAGAGATCGTATGCGGTATTAGCACAGCTTTCGCTGCGTTATCCCCCACGACTGGGCACGTTCCGATATATTACTCACCCGTTCGCCACTCGCCACCAGGATTGCTCCCGTGCTGCCGTTCGACTTGCATGTGTAAGGCATGCCGCCAGCGTTCAATCTGAGCCAGGATCAAACTCTATAGTTCGATCTTGATTTTTTCGCTCTTTCGAGCAACTCATAAATTGGAATCAACGTGAATTTCATTTCTGAATTTCACATCTTTTTTACTTCATGAGCGTTTGTAAGCCAATTAAGACTTAGTTCCGAAGAACTTGGCAATCGCCTTCAAACGCCCACGCTTATCGGCTGTATATTTTTAATGATCCACCCAAACTTGACTCTCGTCTTGCTCGGATTTTTGACTCACTGTGATCAGCGAAGCCTTTTATTCTATCACGCTTATTGGCGCTTTTCTCAGAATTCTTTTCAGAGCTCTAAGAAAAACGCCCAGTCGTTGGACTGGGCGTTTCCGGTTGGCTAGTCTGACGATGACCTACTTTCACACGGGAACCCGCACTATCATCGGCGCTGAAGCGTTTCACTGTCCTGTTCGGGATGGGAAGGAGTGGTACCACTTCGCTATGGTCGTCAGACTTAAACTTTTTGTCACCCAGACACCAGGTCTGGACAACGAATTTATAGAGCTAATCAGCTTCATCGATTTAACGAACCTATGTGCATATGACTGCGCACAGGATTTTTGAATGCGTCAACTTGGCATAACTTCCTTGAAACTACTTGTCGTAGATCAAAGTTATAGGGTCAAGCCGCACGAGCAATTAGTACCGGTTAGCTTAACGCATTACTGCGCTTCCACACCCGGCCTATCAACGTCCTGGTCTTGAACGACTCTTTAGGGGGCTCAAGGCCCCGGCAGATCTCATCTTGAAACGAGTTTCCCGCTTAGATGCTTTCAGCGGTTATCTCTTCCACACTTAGCTACTCGGCAATGCCACTGGCGTGACAACCGATACACCAGAGGTGTGTCCACTCCGGTCCTCTCGTACTAGGAGCAGGCTTCCTCAAATCTGCAGCGCCCACGGAAGATAGGGACCAAACTGTCTCACGACGTTTTAAACCCAGCTCACGTACCTCTTTAAATGGCGAACAGCCATACCCTTGGGACCGGCTACAGCCCCAGGATGAGATGAGCCGACATCGAGGTGCCAAACACCGCCGTCGATATGAACTCTTGGGCGGTATCAGCCTGTTATCCCCAGAGTACCTTTTATCCGTTGAGCGATGGCCCTTCCATACAGAACCACCGGATCACTATGTCCTGCTTTCGCATCTGCTCGACTTGTCAGTCTCGCAGTTAAGCACGCTTATGCCATTGCACTATCGTCACGATGTCCGACCGTAACTAGCGTACCTTCGAACTCCTCCGTTACGCTTTGGGAGGAGACCGCCCCAGTCAAACTGCCTACCATGCACTGTCCCCGATCCAGATAATGGACCTAGGTTAGAACCTCAAACACACCAGGGTGGTATTTCAACGTTGGCTCCACGATACCTAGCGGCACCGCTTCAAAGCCTCCCACCTATCCTACACAGATCTGTTCAAAGTCCAATACAAAGCTACAGTAAAGGTTCATGGGGTCTTTCCGTCTTTCCGCGGGGAGATTGCATCATCACAAACATTTCAACTTCGCTGAGTCTCAGGAGGAGACAGTGTGGCCATCGTTACGCCATTCGTGCAGGTCGGAACTTACCCGACAAGGAATTTCGCTACCTTAGGACCGTTATAGTTACGGCCGCCGTTTACTGGGACTTCAATCAAGAGCTTGCACCCCATCATTTAATCTTCCAGCACCGGGCAGGCGTCACACCCTATACGTCCACTTTCGTGTTTGCAGAGTGCTGTGTTTTTAATAAACAGTCGCAGCCACCGATTTTTTGCAACCTTTCTCGGCTCCATCCGCGAGGGACTTCACCTACTAAAGGCACACCTTCTTCCGAAGTTACGGTGTCAATTTGCCGAGTTCCTTCTCCTGAGTTCTCTCAAGCGCCTTAGAATACTCATCTCGCGCAC